>NZ_JBVJKQ010000019.1:0-212812 GCF_055585205.1 Streptosporangium sp. NPDC053982 | reverse complement strand
TTGGCCGGGTCGGTGGAGGTGCGGTAGGAGAAGGCGGTGCCGCCCCACTGGTAGGCCAGGACCCAGATGTTCTTGGGCGCGAAGTAGAACAGGGTCGGGGCGACGGTGGAGAAGTTCATCTTGGTCTGGGTGGCCGAGGCCATGTCCGACCAGTTGGTGAACGGGGCGAAGTTCATCGAGCCCCAGCTGCTGCCGGTGTCGTGGGTGGTGGCGTAGACCAGGTGCTTGCCGTTGTAGACGACGTTGGTGAAGTCCTTGAGCGACACCCAGCCCGACTTCGGGTTCGCCAGCGGGCCCGTCGAGGTCCAGCGGTAGCTCGTGGGGAGGTTGCACGTACCGGGCGACGTCGGAGTGGACGTCGGCGTGACCGTCGGTGACGGGCCGGTGGAGGGGCTGGTGGAAGGACTGGGCGAAGAGGTCACGCCGCCGGTGCAGGTCACGCCGTTGAGGGCGAAGCTCGTCGGCGCCGGGTTGCTGCCGGTGGAGGCGCCGTTGAACCCGAAGTTCGTGCTGCCCCCGGTGGGGAGGCTGCCGTTGTAGTCCACGTTGGACACGGTGACCTGGGAGCCGGACTGGGTGTGGGAGCCGCTCCACAGCTGGGTGATGGTCTGCCCGGCGGAGAACGACCAAGTCAGCTTCCAGCCGTTGATCGGGTCACCGAGGTTGGTGATGTTCACGCTCGCGCCGAAGCCGCCCGGCCACTGGTTGGTCACCGTGTAGTCCACGCGGCATCCGGCTGCGGCGTTGGCCGCCGGTGCGTTCACCGCGCCGACCGTACCGGCCACGCCGACCACGGTGGTGACCCCGGCGGCGAGCCAGAGCCGGAAACGAGGGATTTTCATGCGCACTCCTGGGGTGTTTTCCGCGATGAGAAGCCGTCAACGCTCATATGAAAATCCCGGCGCCCTCACGAGCCGGTCTCAGTCGCGCCCGGGTGAACCGCCATGGGCGCGGCGGGAGGAGATCCCCGTGCCCCTGTCACCAGCACCGGTGTTTCCCGGAATGCTCAGCCGCGGTCGACCGGAAAGGCCGTCGCGAGCGTTCCGAATGCAGAGAGCCGCATTCCGGCCGATATTCCCGTGAATGTTCGGCGGAAGTGGCGGTACGGAATCCCGCCCGTGGCGTCGCCGTACCCGGCCGCGAATGACGACCTCGACCCGGTGTTTGAGGACGACCATTGATGTTAGCGTTAACATTATCTCGCCGACTGACTCTCTTCTCTCGGTGGTGTTCTCTGGGTGGTGGTGAGGCGGAGCAAACCCGACACCGCCGGGCCGCGTCAAGTCCCGCCCCGGGCTCCTCGCCTCTCCACGTGGGGTTCACCGTCCCTTTCCTGGGAGTGGTCGCAACGCTCCGGGCGGGCCACCCTGAAAGTTTCACCTCCCGGGGCACGGTCCCGATCGGGCGGCCGGGCCTGCGAACGATGCCGCACACCAAACGGGAGATACCGTCTCGGGGCACGGTCCCGATCGGGCGGGCGGGCCCGGTGACGACCAGGACGTGCCGGCCGCGCCTGGTGGCCGGAGTTGCCGACTCGGGAGGTGACGGCTTCGATGAACCCCGTGTCCCGCCCGTCCTCCGCGCCCGTATTCCGGCACCGGCCGCTCCGCCGGATGCTCGCCGCCGTCCTCATGCTCATGTGCCTCGGTCCGCTCACGCTGACGGGCTGCACCCGATCGGAGGGGCCGCCGGCGCTGCCGCCCGCCGGGGTCTACGAGCACGCCGCGGCGGATGAGAGCTCGCGGGCCGAACCGGTCCCGGCCGGCGGCGCGTCAGGGGCTCTCACCCGGCCACTGCGGGAGGCCGGTTGGTTCTGTGCGCAGGTCCGGGCCAATGCGGACGGCCGTGCCCTGTGGTGCCGGATCGGCCGCCGCGACGAGGCGGACACGGTCCAGCAGCAGGTGGCGCAGTTCCTGCTCGACCGTGACGACCGGCTCGCCTGGGCGTGGTTCCCGCCCGCCCCCGCCGGCCGCGAGGACGACCAGGTCGCCGCGGCCGCCGCGCCGGCGCTGACCGCGGTCTGGCCCGGCGCCGGTGACCGTGTGCGGCAGGAGATCGACGACTTCGACCTCGAGACCCGTATGACGCGGCCGAGTGACGGCATCTCCCGGACGCGGTGGCGGGACGCGCACGCGGACTACGGCTACGACGGGCACAGCGGACTGGTCGTCACCGCCCGGGACGCCTCCGTACGGCGCTGGCCGTTCGGCTCCGAGCACTACGCGACCACGATGAGCTCCGCTGTCGATGATCTTCTGGCCGGTGGTTACGACTGCTTCTATCCACCCCAGCAGAGCTGCAACCGCCTCCGGTCGAACGGCTACTTCCATGTCACCCTCCGCGGTGACCAGATCATCACGGCCCGGTTCGGCATCGGCAGCCTGATCGAGTCGGGGCGGCAACGGCACCCGATCGCCGAGGAGTTCCCGCACGGCCTCACCTTCCTCACCGAGGCGGTCCGCCGTCCCGTCACGGAGCGCATCGAACGGTCCCGGCGATCCGGCACAGGCTTCACCGGCATCGTGGCCGGAACGGTCGTGATCATCGATGCGAGCCGGGGCGCCGTCGAGGGAGACGACCTGGTGGCGTACTTCGACATCCAGATCGGCGCACCGCTGGCCGCGACCTGATCACACGGGCCGGAGCGGTGCCTCGGGCAGCTTCGCGACTCCTCATGGGCGGTCGATCCGGCGGGCGGGTGAGGGCCGTGGAGACGATCGATGCCCGGATAGGGGATATGTTTCCGGCCCGGTCTCACGTGCCCGGAGCGGGTGACGGGAACCGAACCCGCGCCGACGGCCTGGAAAGCGCGTGAATCACGCCTCATAAGGCGTTGAGCTGGGTGTCCGGCCGGGCGCGGACAGCCGTGGCGGCCCCCGTCACGCTGTCCGGCGGCATACGGCGACCGTTCGGTAGGGGCCCCTATCAGCCACCCCCAGAAAATAGGTTTATTCCATGTTCATTCTAGATTCATTCATTGTTTATGTGCGAAACATGTAGCGAGCGCGGCGGTGATGACTCGCCGTTCGGTAATACCTCTCGCTACTGGAGGCGATCCCCATGTCAGCACCGGTGTCCCGTCGTTCGTTCCTCGGCCGCAGCGCCGCAGGAGGTCTGGGAATCGCTCTCGCAGGAAGCATCGAGGCCATCGCGGAGACCGGCACCGCCCGGGCCGCCACCCGCACCCTCCAGGGGTACGGCCCGCTGGTCCCCGATCCGGCCGGGCTGTTCAGCCTGCCTTCCGGGTTCTCGTACAGGATCGTCGCCGAGGCGGGCGTGACGCGGCTGGACAGCGGCGAGCCCACTCCGAGCGACCCCGACGGCATGGCCTGGTTCGCCAGGCGCGACGGCGGGGCGCTGGTGTGCAATCACGAGATCGTCTTCGAAGAGCCCTATGCCGTGCCCACGCTGCCCCGCCTCACCTACGACCCCGGCGCGCGCGGCGGCACCACCACCATCGAACTCACCGCCGGAGGCGAGCGCGTCAGGGAGTACGTCAGCCTCGCCGGCACGCTCAACAACTGCGCGGGCGGCCGCACCCCGTGGAACTCCTGGCTGAGCTGCGAGGAGGCGGAGTACCTGGCGACCGGGCCGCTTCAGAAGGACCACGGCTACGTCTTCGAGGTGCACGCCCTCGACCAGGAGGCCAACCTGGACCCCGTTCCGCTGAAGTTCCTCGGCCGCTACGCGCACGAGGCCGTCGCGGTGGACCCGCTCACCTACGCCATCTACCTCACCGAGGACGCCGACAGCCCCAACGGCCTGTACTACCGCTGGCTCCCCCCGCAGCGCTTCCGCGGCGGCAAGGGAGCCCTGCGCGCGCTGGCCCTGTCCCCGGGGGGCGACACCGCGGGGCAGCTGCAGGTGATGAGCTGCTACGAGGGCCGCAGGCACGTCAACGACCTGTCGGAGGCCACCCGGCCGGGCACCACCTACCAGGTGCGCTGGGTGGACGTGCCCGACCGCGACGCCCGCACCACCTCGATCCGCCGTCAGCTGACCAACGGCCAGGTGACCCGCGCCCACAAGCTGGAGGGCGCCTACTGGGGCGAGGGCGGCGCGTACTTCGTCTCCAGCTTCGCCCGCGCCTCCGACGGCAGCGCCCGCGAGCACGACGGCCAGGTGTGGTTCTACGACCCCCGCACCGGCACGGCCACCCTCAAGACCATCTTCGGCGTCAACCCCGACCCCGCGACCGGCTACGACGGGCCCGACAACATCACGCTGTCACCGCACGGCGGGCTGATCCTGGCGGAGGACGGCGAGGGCTACAACCATCTGGTGGGGGTGACCCGGGACGGCGTCCCCTACCTGCTGGCCCGCCACGAGGCCAGCGAGAGCGAGCTCTCCGGCCCCACCTTCAACGGCGACGGCTCGATCCTGTTCGCCAACATCTACTCGCCCGGCCACGTCCTGGCCATCACCGGCCCGTGGAAGCGCACCTGAGCACTCACCGGTATGTTCGGCCGGCCGTGAGTGACCGCGGCCGGTCCCCCGTCACCCTGTCCGCCGGCACGCTGACGGAACGGCGCTCAGGCTCGTGATCTCAGCCGTCGCCACGCGCTCTGGACGGTGTCGCCGGCGAGGTCGTCCCGGGCACGCCTGCCCTGTCCCGTGCGGGCGGTGGGTCAGACGGCGCCGGTCTTCACCGCGGCGACCGCCAGCGTGGTGTAGGCCATCGTGAAACGGCCCCCGATCGCGTCGACGGCGGTCCCGACGGCTGCCAGCACCTCGGCCAGTCTGTCCGCCGGAAGCCGGGTGAGGCCACCGGTCGTGGGCAGCAGGTCCAGCCATTCATCGCGGGTGTAGGGCTGCTCCCAGTCGAACCGCCACTGCTCCGGGTCGCCGAACCCGCTGTCCGTCTCCCGGATTCCGTCGGAGAACGTGGCCATCATCGTCTGGTAGACGTCAGCTGCCTGCCTCGGCGGCCGGCCGT
Source organism: Streptosporangium sp. NPDC053982 (assembly GCF_055585205.1). Lineage (NCBI taxonomy): Bacteria > Bacillati > Actinomycetota > Actinomycetes > Streptosporangiales > Streptosporangiaceae > Streptosporangium > Streptosporangium sp. NPDC053982. The sequence continues at coordinate 207,876 of NZ_JBVJKQ010000019.1, read as the reverse complement.
TGAACGGCGAGTCGGGCACCACTCGCCGGTAGGCCGTGGCGAAGGCCTCCGCGACGGCGGGGGGAGGGGCGAAGGCGTGCGCGAACACCGCCAGCAGGCCACCGGGCCGCAGCACCCGGGCCGCCTTGACCGCGCCCGCGACCGGGTCCACCCAGTGCCAGGACTGGCCCGCGATGACCGCGTCGAACGATCGGCCGGCCGGATCCCATGCCTCGAACGTCGCCACCTCGACCTCGATCCCGCTGCGCCGCGCGAACTCGGCCATCCGCGCGTCCGGATCGACGCCCAGCACCGTGCAGCCGGCCGCCTGGAACTGTCTGGCCTCGATGCCGGTGCCGCAGCCGACGTCGAGGACGTCGGGACCGGGGGCGACGGCGATGATCCGCTCCACCAGGGCGTCGGGATAACGGGGCCGGGCCCGGTCGTAGCGTTCGGTGTCCACCCCGAACGACTCCGCCATCCGCCGGGCCTTGTGAGGTTCGTTCCCGGAAGGGGGTGATTGTTCCTGCGGTTTAGTGGGCATGCGCCCACCATAGTGGGCGTGTGCCCACCTGACAATCGGGTAGCCTTTCGCGGGGAGCGTAAGGAGGGATGTGCGGTGCCGACCGGGGTGCACATCCGCGACGCGCGCCGGCAGCTGTTCGACGCCGCCGAGCGCGTCCTGCTCCAGGACGGGCCGAACGCGCTGACCAGCCGCGCGGTCACCATCGAGGCGGGCGTCGCCAAGGGCGTCCTGCACCGGCACTTCCCCGACTTCGACGCCTTCCTCACCGAACTCGTGCAGGACCGCATCGCCCGGATCGATGGTCAGGCCGCTGCCCTCCGCGAATCCGCCGGAACCGGCACCGTCGCCGGTAACCTCACCGGCGCGCTGATAGACCTGTTCGACCCCGTCGCGGTGGCGATCGTCAGCCTCGTCATCTTCCGGGACGAACTGCGCGTACGGCTGCGCCGAGCCAGGCCGGCCCATGGCATCCCGGTCCTGGCGGAAGCCACGGCCATGCTCGCTTCCTATCTCAACGACGAGTGCGAGATGGGCCGTATCGCAGCCGACGCCGACGTCGACGCGCTCGCGCTCTCACTGATCGGGGCCGGGCATCTGCTCTTCGCCGGCAGAGAGGACGCCCCGCCGGAGATCGGAGCCGTCGACACGGTCGTGACCACGGTCATCGCCGACGTCATGCAACGACGACTGCTGTAGACCGCCCAGCGGCGAACCGCTCACCGCAGGGCCATGGGAAGCAGGTCGCGCCCTGACGAATCATGACCAGTACGGTGCGGCTGCCGCCACAGACCGTCTATGACGTTCTCGACGCTTTGGAGCGCGCGGAGCTCGTCGAAGCGGTTACGGCCCTGCGTAGCTGAGCGAGAGCCGCAGCACCGGATGCCACAGCCATCAAGTGCAATCGACGCCCCGCATGCACACCACTGATCGCTCCCCTGACAGGAACGCGAAGCGTCTGCGCCTCCGTCGTCCTGATGCCCGGTGGACCGGGGAAGCCATGGACCGTCGATCGCCCCCGACTCTCACAAGGATCACATGAAGGTGGCACCGGTCCAGGATGCTTCGGTTTCCCCGGTCACGTACGGCCCTGGCTCGGGTAGCGTGATCACTACGGAGCCGGGGTTCCCTGGGAGACAAAAGAGGTCGAGCATGCGAGATGAGCAGGCTCCCTTGTGGCGAGTGGGTCTTCGTGGTCTCGGGCAAGGCGCCGCCGGAGGTTTTCTGGCAAGCCTCCTCCTGCTGTGGCTCTGTAACAGCGATCTCTGGCCCCTGAGTACGGTCTTCGATTGGCAGAGCGTCATCGGTTATACGGTGATCGCGGGCTGGATCAGAGGCTTGAGCGTGGTCCTCACTGAGCACAAACGCCGGAAGGCGGCCACCAAGGAGGCCGGCCAAGTGGCGTCCGGCTCGACGGAGCGTGCCGCAACCGACGAAGCCTCATAGGCATCCCGATACTGCGCCGAGCGCATCGGGGCGACGGCATGACCCCTGCTGCCGGCCGTCTACGGCACGGTCCAGGACGCCTCGGGTACGGCACCGGCAATGGTGGAGGCTCTGCTCCCCGCCGATCGGCACGAGCTGGAAGACGCCTATCCGATCAGCTTGAATTCCGCTCTTCCATCGTCCGCCTCGTCCAGCCCCGAAGGGGCAACAGTTCGGGGAGAGCGGGGCAGGCGGGCCGACGCGCCGAGCGCGAGCAGCAGCAACCCCGCCGCGACCCATGCGGCCCAGTCCCCCAGGGCGGTGTAGAGGGTGGCCGTGCCCTCCTGAGGCAGGGTGGCCGTGACCGTGGTCATGCCCGTCATGCCGGTGCGGCGCTCGGTCACGATCCGGCCGCGGTCGTCGCTGACCGTGAGCAGTCCCCCGCGTGCGGCGCGGGCCACCGCCAGGCCGTTCTCCACGCCGCGCACCACCGCCATGCGGCTGTGCAGCCACGCGTCCTCGTCGAAGTCCCAGGACGGCGCGAGCAGGGCGGCGACGCCGGCCTTGCCGTACTCCCTGACCAGGCCGGGGAAGTCCAGGTCCTTACAGATGATGAGGCCGAGCCGGTCGCCGTCGAGGAAGGCCAGGCCGGTGCCGGGCCGGAACCCGAGCTCCACTCCGGGGATCATGTGGTGCTTGTCGTAGCGCACGCCGGAGGGGTAGCTCACCGCGCTGTTGGTCGCCATGGCGATCCCCGCGATCACCTCCGCGCCTGGTCTGGCGAACGGCAGGTCGGCGGTCTTGAAGACCTTCTCGGGCAGCACCACGATCTCCGCGCCGCGGGCCACCGCGGCGTCCACGGCCTCGCCGTACCGGCGGACGAGATCCTGGGAGTCGTCCGTCGCGATCAGCGCGACCTTCCGTCCTCCGGTGTCGGCAGGCGTCGCGAGCCGCACGAAACCGTGGGTGAGCGTGAACGCGACCAGTACACCCGAGACCACCGCGGCGCGTGGCCGCAGGACCGCGATGGAGGCGGGCACGAACAGCAGGAGGAAGGTGATGCCCCAGACCCCGGTGACCGAGGCGGTCTGCAGGACGGGCAGGCAGTCGGCCTGCGTGTACGCCAGGTTCCACCAGGCGCCGTGCGGTGCGGCGAGGTTCATGACGTATTCGGTGGTGACCCAGACGGCCGGTACGGCCGAAGCCGCCAGGAGCGGCCTGCCGCGCACGATCAGCGTGCGGAAGAGCAGCACGCCCAGGCCGTAACAGATCGCGGGGACGGCGATGAAGGCGGCGGCCAGTACGGGTGGCATCTCAAGGGGTCCGGTGAAGTACGGCCACATCTGCGCCTGGCTGATGAGCCAGACCAGCGTCCCGGCGGCGAAGGCCGTACCTCTGCCCGCCCGGCGAGCCAGGAACAGGACGGGGAGCGGCGCGAGCCAGGTGACCCACCAGACGGGATGGAGACCGGTGCCGAAGTGCGTCAGGACGGCGGAGGCGAGGGTGAGGAGGATGCGTTGCATGCCGACGATCGTGCTTTTCCCCACCCCGCGGGCGCGTCATCCGCGGGTGTGATCTCCGTTGTCACTCCTGCCGGCGACCACCAGCCCGGACTCGTAGGCGAGCACCACGGCCTGGACCCGGCCCCGCAGGTCCAGTTTGGTGAGCATGCGGCTGACGTGTGTCTTGACCGTGTGCTCGGTGACCACGAGCGCGGCGGCGATCTCCGCGTTCGACAGACCGTGCGCGACCAGCCTCAGCGTCTCGCGCTCGCGTTCGGTCAGTGCGTCCAGCCTTGCCGCCAGCCGGGGGACGACGCCGTGGGCGGGTCTGCGCACCAGGTCCTCGAGCAGCCTCCTGGTCGCCGCCGGGGCCAGCAGGGCCTCACCCGAGGCGACGGTACGGACGGCGTGAGCCAGCTCGTCACGCCGGATGTCCTTCAGCAGGAAACCGCTCGCTCCCGCCCGGACCGCGTCGTAGACGTACTCGTCGAGATCGAACATGGTCAGCACGAGCACCTTGGCGGCGGTGGTGGCACAGATCTCCCCGGTCGCCTCGATGCCGTTCTTACCCGGCATGCGCACGTCCATCAGGACCACGTCCGGCCGGAGCCGCCTGGCCGCGGCGATCGCCTCCTCACCGTCGGCGGCCTCACCGACCACCTCCATGTCCGGCTGCGCCCCCAGGATCAGCCCGAACGCCGCACGGAAGAGGTCCTGGTCGTCGGCGATGAGCACCCGCAACATGCGGCCTATTCAAGCGGAAATTCGGCTCTCACCGTGAACCCCCCGGCCCGCCCCGGCCCGGCCCTGAGCGTCCCGCCGCATGCCGCCGCCCGTTCCCGCATCCCGGTCAGCCCGTACCCGCCGCGCTCGCCCGGCCCCCGCCCGTCGTCGGTGATCTCCACCGTCAGGCGCTCCCCCCAGGTCAGAGCGACGTGTACGGCACGCGTACCGGAGTGCTTGCGCACATTGGTGAGCGCCTCCTGAACGATCCGGTAGACGGCGGCCTCGACGCTCTCGGGGACCGGGCGCGGGGGACCGGCGATCGTGCTCACCACATCCAGACCGCTGCGGCCGAGCAGCGCGGGGAGGTTGGCCAGACGTGGCTGGAACAGCAACTCGCTCAGGCGCTCGTCGGCATGGCCGCCCACCGGTCCGCTGCCTCCGCCGGGGGTCCGCAGCGTGGTGAGCACCTCCCGGAGTTCGGCCAGCGCACCTCTTCCCCTGTCGGCGATCGCATCGAAAACCGCTTCGGCCCTGTCCGGGTCGTTGCGTGCCACCACCGGCCCGGCTTCGGCCTGGACCACCATAAGCCCGACGGAGTGGGTGATGATGTCATGCATGTCGCGCGCGATCCGAGTGCGTTCCTCGGCCGCCGCTGCGATGTGCTCCTGCTCCTGCCGCCGCGCCCGCTCGGTGAGCTCGGTGGCTCGCGAGCGGCTCGCCCTGACACTGGTGCCCAGTGCGTAGGCGGCCACGAAGGCGGTCCCCACCAGCCGGAAGGTCTCGTCGTTCTCCCCCGGCAGCACCAACGAGGTCCCCACGGCCACCACGATCCCCGGAATGGCCGCCAACCTCTTCCACGTGGGACTCAGGTCGGCGATCGTGTAGACGGCGAGCAGCGGCCCGAAGGGCAGCAACGGCTTCTCCCACATCACCAGCACCGACATCGCCGCCCCGACCACCACCGCCACCGCCATCGGCGCCCGCCTGCGCCACCCCACCGGCGCCGACGCCAGCAACCCCAGCCCGATGATCCACCACGGCGCGGGGGCGGGCAGGAGAAGCGGCATCACCGTGGCCAGGACCACGCCCGCCGTAAGCGCCCCGTCAACCACCCTGTGAGTCCGGCCCGCTGTGAACATCCGCCCATTATCTGGATCCGTCCGCCCGCCGCCCTCACTCTCAAGAGTGATCATTCCGGCCACGCCACGCAGCGGGACGTGAGCTCATGGGCCGCCTTCCATGTACCCATGGCAGACAGGACGATCAGGCTCCTACCTCAGCTGCTCACAGACCGGCCGCGACGAGCACGCCCTTGGCGATCATTCCGGAGTCGGAGCGTCCGGCAGGGGCCATGAGGTTGAAGGGGTGATGATTGCGGCTGGACCGGTACGTTTTGCACATGCAGATCATCTACCGTCCACGTTGGTCGCTCGCCTTTTTCTCCGGTGGAGTCGGTGCCATCGTGCTCGCCGTCGTCTATTGGGCCCTGGCCATCGCCCTCGGCCTGCCCGCGAATCTGACGGCAGGGGTCGCCCTGTCCGTGAGTGTGCTGTATCTGCTCTTCATCGTGATGAAGGTGCGGCGCCGGAGCCTGACGGTCACCGAAGAGGGAATGATCTCTCAGAGAGATACCTTCAGGGTCGCGGTGAACTGGGCGGACTTCGTTGGTGTGCAGTCCGAACGCATCGGAGGTCTGTATTCGGTCGACGTGATGACCTTCAGCGTCGGCGCCGTGGAGCCGGTGGATGTGAAGGGCCGTAAGCGGAAGGCGGTTCCCCCGAAGGTGCACACGATCGGTGCCGATCGACGGATTCAGGTAGGCGTATACGCCTCTGATTGGCATACGGGGCCGATCGGCGAACTGGTTGCGCGTCACTCCTCGCAGGGCGAGGCGGTCGGGTAGGAGCCAGGAAAGTCTCGCCCTGATGTGGCGGTGCGCCGCGGGGGTCGGTGTCTGCGTTGGGTACGGCGGGTGTGCGGGGCGGTGGACGGCCCTGGGCGCCGCCGGCCGGGACCGGCGCTCACGCCGCACGCCCGCCCGGTGGACGGAAGCGGGCCGGGTACGGCGCCGCCATTTGATACCCACAAGAACGATTCGGCAAGCTGTACCTACGGGGAGAGTCTGCCCCATATGACGGAGGAGCTGACCTGAATGATCCTCTCAGTGATTCAGGGCGTTGTGTTTTCGGCAGGGTGTCTGAACGCCGTAATGGGCATCTATTCCGTGACGACCAATCGGCTTCCCCCGCTGATTCCAATCCGAAAACGTGATTTTTACAAGCCTCGCCTCTATGGGTGGGGAGTGCTGCTCGTGGGGATCTTCGTCTTTCTCGTGCTGCTGGGCCAGTGGGTGATGGATTGGTCGCCTGATCTGACATTCGCACTGATGATCCCTGCGATCGGATGTGCCGTCGCAGGGCCGTTCCTGGTGCTTTCGTCGAAGTCTTCCTAACGGGTGTCGTAAGACCTTGCGATATCGCCATTCGAGTAGTTCAGGGCGGTGTGCCGTAAGGACTCTGCGGACGGTGACATATCGCTCGTGGAATTCCTTGGTGAGAGCTTCGCGGCGGTGGCGCTGCCGGATGATGCGCTCCAGGTCCCCAGCGCGGTTGACGAGGTCGGTGAGGGAACGGCGGTCGATGAGTGGTTCGACGCGCTTGATCAGGAGGATCAGGAGACGGCGGTGTTCTACGTCGATCTGCTGGCCGAGCGTGGTGTCCTGCTCGACGAGCCATACACCCGGCAACTCCGCGGCAAGCTACGAGAGCTGCGGTTCCACCTGCACCGGGAGGCGGTACGGATCACGTACTGGATCGCTCCGGGAAGGCGGATCGTCATGCTGACGGTGTTCCGCAAGCAGCGGATGCGGGAGTCCGTCGAGATCGAGCGTGCGTGGCGGGCCATGCGGCGGTGTATCGCTGAGGCCCACACCGCAGATGAGGAGTGAGCGGCATGGGGGAACGCAGAGCGTGGGCGGACAAGAAGGCCGAGATCATGAGCCGCCCCGGTGCAGGAGCGGCATACGAGGCGGCCAGGATCCGCTTCGAGCTGGGTGAGGCGGTGCGGCTGCGGCGTGAGCAGCTCGGGCTGACCCAGGCGGAGCTGGCCGAACGCACAGGGCTGAAGCAGCCGGCGGTGGCGCGGTTCGAAGCGGGGGGACGATGCCCACCATCCCGATGCTGGAGCGGCTGGCGGAGGCTCTGGAGATGCGGCTGAGCGTCCGGTTCCAGCCGCTGCGGGAGGCGAGCTGATCTCACCGGATCGGCATTCGACCTCAAAGGTGCTGGAACCATCTCTGAAACAATCAAGGCCCAGGGCGGGAGTCTGTCCTCACCTGGGCCTTTGAGGGTGGAGCGGGTGACGGGAATCGAACCCGCGCTGTCAGCTTGGGAAGTACATCGAGTACGACTGGTAGGGCTGCCGGCCTGGGCTTCGAGCCGGTCGTGAGTGACCGTGGTTGACCCCTCGTCACCCTGGTTAATGGCCCGCTAATGGCCCGGCGGTCACCCTGGCTCTACCTCGCAACATGGGATCCTCGGCACATGTATACGATCATGAACAGCTTTCCCGATCCCCTACCCGAGTTCTCTGCTTGCGGCTGCTCGGACATCTACTACTGCCCGCAGTCCAGAGAGGTCGAATGCCCCCGGCACAGTGGCTTCGATGTCTGCTGCGACGTACTTGATCAGCACATCCTGCTCCATGCATGACCACCAGTTTGGAAGGCTTCGGGCCATCGTCGCTTGACTTGCGGATGTGCAGGCCAGGAGGCATACGACACTATCCGCGAGTCCCCGTAAGTACCCCTCATTGACTGCCTTGTCTGGCACGACCGTGGCACGAGAATTCATTTCTCGCTAGTTCACATGAGAACTGACATGATCCATACCCCGCTATGGCAGGAATGGAAGGGCACGCTGCATGAGTGAAAGCGCACCGGAGTTGACTGCTGAGCTGATCGTGGACAGCGCCGTTCCCCTGTATCCGGTGGTCTCCCCGGACGGCCGCTGGGTCGCCTATGCGGTCACCCCGATCGGAATGCGGGAGGAGCATCCGACCGGCGCCCTCTGGGTCGCCGCCGCCGACGGGAGCTCACCCCCCAGGAAGCTGACCGCGGGGACGGCGAAGGACTCCGTCCCGCGGTGGGCGCCGGATTCGGCGTCGCTCTTCTTCGTCTCGGACCGGATGAAGCGGGGCGTCCCCCAGTTGCACCGGATATCGCTCGACGGCGGGGAGGCCGAGGCCCTGACCGCTTGGAAGGGCGGGATCTCCGATCATCTCCCGCTCGCCGATCCCCATGTGGTGGCCGTGGTCGCCGCGGACGAGCCGACCGAGGAGGACGAGCGCAGGAAGGCCGAGCGCGACGACGCGAAGGTGTGGGGAGAGCGGGTGCCCTACGGCCGGTTGCGGCTGCTCGATCTCGGCACTGGAGAGCTCCGGGTGGTGGAGCGACTCGGCGACAGGCACGTCGTCGAGGTGGTCCAGCGGCCGGACGGCGGCCCGTTGGCGGTCATCAGCTGGGCCTGCCCTGAGCTCGATTCCAGCGCTTCCACCGCCGGGTTGCACGTGGTCGATCCTGTCACCGGTGCGGTCCACGATCTCGGCCGGATCGAGTGGCAGGCGTGCTCGCCGACCTGGTGGAGCCTCCACGACGTCTGGCATGTGGCCTACCTGGCGGTGACCCCGCCCAGCCCGGTCGGAGGCCTGGCCGTTCTCGACGTCACCGTACCCGCGGCCGATACCGCGGGCGAGCAGCGCAACCTGACCGCGGGCATGACCGTCTGCCCGACCGACCTCGCGCAGGTCGCGGACGGCCCGCCGCTGGCGCTGTTCGCCGACGGGCTCGACACCGCGATCTACCGGCTCGACCCTGAGGCGCAGCGCTTCGTGCGGATGTCCACGCGAGACGGCCGTGTCGATTCGCTCACGGTGAGCCGCTCGGGTGAGGTGGTCGCCGCTCGGGCGAGCACGGCCTACGAGCCCATGAACGTTCACGCCGGACCTCCCGGCGGTCGGCTCATCCGGCTCAGCGACACCAGACCGGAACTGCGCCAGATCAGGTGGGGAACCCAGGAACGGCTCTCCTACAAGGCGTCCGACGGCCTCGACCTCGACGGGCTCCTGATCCTGCCGGCGGGCAGGAGCCGGCAGGACGGCCCGTTCCCGCTCGTCACCCTGGTGCACGGCGGTCCCGACGACCGGTACACCGACGAGTTCAATCTCGCCTGGTTCCCCTCGGGGCAGTGGCTCGCGACCGCGGGATACGCGGTCTTCCTGCCCAACCCGCGAGGCGGTTGGGGACACGGCCATGAGTTCGCGGCGGTGGTCGCGGGCCGGGTCGGTCTGGAGGAATGGACCGACATCGTCAGCGGGATCGACCTGCTGATCGCCGACGGAGTCGCGGATCCGGACCGGCTCGGAATCGGCGGAGGGAGCCACGGCGGATTCATGGCCGCCTGGGCGATCGGGCAGACCGACCGGTTCAAGGCCGCGCTGATGGGCTCCGGCATCAGCGACTGGGGAATGCTCGTCGCGACCGGCGAACAGGCAACCTTGGATGCGGGGCTCGGCGGCAGTGCCGGCTGGGAGGGGTCCGGCCCGCACCCGCACGACCGGCTCAGTCCGATCTCGTTCGCCTCGAAGATCCGCACCCCGGTGCTGATCCGGCACGGCGAGAACGACACGAACGTGCCGCTCAGCCAGGCGACGTTCTTCCACCGCGCGCTGCGTCACTTCGGCGTCGAGCACGAGTTCGTCGTCTACCCGCGAGAGGGACACTCCTTCAGGGAACGCAACCACCAGATCGACGTGCTCCGGCGTACCCGCGCGTGGTTCGACCGATGGCTCGGTGACCCGGCATCGGATCAGAACCGGATCTGACCCGGCCGCCCTGTTCCCGCAGAGTGGGTTCGCCGCCTCCGGGGGACCTTGGTGGTGCCTGGGCAAGGTCGAGGGGCGTGGCCGGCGAAATGCAGTAACCACCCGTAGGAGGAGAATCGACCCCCTGACCTACAGTTTGCAAGACTGCGGCGTGGAGCCTCATGAGCTGCTGTACTCCAGGTTAGAGACGATTTCGCCTTGCCCGTGAGTCCCCGTGATTCCCTTTCGGCGCCCCTCCTGACGGGCACGCAACGGGCACGGCGTCAGTACACACCTACCCAAGGCGTGGGGGCCGGTCGTGGGTGACCGTGGTCGCCCCCTCCCTCGCTTCTGTACGGCAACGGTGAACCAGTTGGAGGCGAGGTGCGTCGTAGAAGGCGTGAGGGCTTCTCAGCTCGTACTGGTGGCCGGCGCGATTGTGCTGGCCGGATGCGGCCAGGGGACCGCCTTGGTCGCCCCCAAGTTCGCCGGACGCTGACGAGCACGCGGCCGTGGTCGCGGAGCGGTGGCGGACTACAGGGCTGTCCGAGGAGTGGGTGCGCGGGTTCGTCCCCCAGGAGACACTCACGGTCTTGGGTAAGGATGTCCGGTTCACCGATCGCAGCAAGTTGGCCTTCGTCGCCGGGAAATGGGAACTTCACGCGGATCTGCCAGGCAGCGCTCCCTCCCACGGTGAGATCCGGTGGCTTGACGGGACGGCAATGACATTGCCGCTGCTGCGGGCTTCGGCGGCGTACGAGCAGATGAGTGTGCCTAACCTGCACCAGAAGTGCGCTCCAGGCGAGTGCGGGCTGCTCACGGTCATTGGGGCGCGCCTGGGCGAGGTCCAGATCCAGACCAGCCGGGGTCCGGCCATCGTCCCGGCGTGGCAGTTCAGCGTGCGGGACGTACCAGGCACGTTCAGCCGGGTTGCGATTGCTCCGACGGCACGCTCCAGCCCTCCCCCCGCTCTCGGAGCGGCCGAGGTCAACGGCTACCAGCCGGGGGAAGGGACGGCCGTCCGGCTCGAATACATGTCTGGCAGCTGTGACGAGCTGCACGGCGTGCGAAGCTTCGAGGCGGACGACCTGGTGATGGTCGATCTCGATATTGAGACGTCCGACGGTGTCTGCACTGCTGTGGGATTGGTCGGGGCCACCGAGGTCACACTGGCCAAGCCACTCGGCGACCGGATCGTGCTGGACGCGTCGAGTGGGCTGCCGGTGCCGTACGGGGTAAACCAGTCCCCGGCTATGCCACCGCCGGATATTTCACTGCCCTCGCCGACCCCGGATGTCTCCCTGCCAAGTCACGCCTCGCTGCCACCGTGGTCCCCCTCTCCAGGATGAGTCCGGATTGTCTTGCGCGGTGGGTGGCCCGGAGTGAAGGAAGCCCGTAGAAACGATCAAAGCTAGGGTAGGGAAATCTGTCCTTGACCTGGGCCTTCGAGCTTGGAGCGGGTGACGGGAATCGAACCCGCGCTGTCAGCTTGGGAAGTGCATGACTCGCGCCTTGGTCTTGCCTGCGCGGCGCGCACACCCCGTCCGCCTGATCATCCCGTCTGCCGTCGGCCCGCCCGTAGGGGAAGCGGGGCAGGGCCTGAGGGTCAAGGTGGAGCGCCCCACTGGACGAACGACCTTGACCCTCAGGCCCTGCCCCGCTCGGCTTGTCCCGGGTCGATGGCAGACGGGATGAGCAGGCCCCCTACCTCAGCCACTGACGGGCCGGGGATGATGAGCAAGCCTTCGGTGGTCATCCCGGAGCCGGAGCGCCCCCGCCGGAGGCGTTGTAATGTCGCCGAGTGGATCTCTACCTCGCTGATGTCCCTCCGGGGCTCACTCGTAGGGCACGCGACTTCATCCAGGCTCATGGCCTGCGGGTGGACTCCCTAAAGGTTGATCAGTACCGGGACGGCTGGCTCTCGTCGGGCATCCCGAAACCGGAGATCGATCGGGTCGCGGAGTATGCGGCTCGCTGGGGTGGGCTTGTGCTTCCTCCGGCTCCGCATTACGACGGTGGTCCTTGGACCCTGTGCCCGGATATCCCAGAAGGTTCACCGGCTGAGGGTTGGTGGTTCGAGGCCGGTGCACCGCGGACGGCGGTTCCCTATTCCTTCATGATCGGCCCTGGTGGTGAGTTCGGTGTCCAGGGCGATCGTTGGGTGCCGCTACACGCGACGGTCGAGGGCTGGGTGGAATCGGTGGCCCTGGCCTATCACGCGGCCACGTACGCCAAGAAGATCGTGAAGGTTACGGCTGACGAGGTCGAAGCGATCCGACTCGAAGGTCATGAGCCGGTGCGGGAGGTCGCAGGGCTGGCGGACACCTGGTGGAGGGGACCGGATTCACTGGTGGCCGTCTACAGAGGAGAGGCAGAGTGCATGTCTGCTCCCGTGTGCCGGACCGCGTTCATCTATACGGGCCTGGACCACTGGGGCCTGCATGGCTGAGATTCACCGTGGTGATAAGCGAACGTAATCCGCCTTGGGGCGGCGGCGGTGCGGCCCCAAGACGGCGGCGAAGGGGTGGGTACGGCGAGTGTGCGGTGCGGCGGGCGGCCCGCGGTCCCGCCGCCGGCCGAGACCGGCGCCCACGCCGCACGCTCGGGCGGCGTCCGGGCGGCGGGCCGTGCGGCGGCGCGCCGTGCCGCCGCCTTGATATCTATGAGCACAATTCGGCAACGTAGGTGGCAAAACGCCTGACCAGAGAGTCTCAAGAGCGAAAATGTCGGTGCTCCCACGTAACGTCCTAGCTATGGAGACGGAGGCCGTCATTAAAGGATCACGCGCGCGAGAGGACAGGCCATACAAGGAGCTAACGACAGCTCGCACCATCTTAGTAGCGGCCAGCGTGGCCGCCGTCGGGCTGATCATGCTCTACATAAGCGGCCTCAATGTATTTCCTGATGGAATTAAAGCACTTCTGAACAATCTCGGCTCGGCATTCATTGTTTCGGTGGCGCTCGCTGTGATTTGGGATCTGTGGGGACGCAGATCATTTAGTCGTGAGATTCTAGAGACGGCGCGAACGGCAGCCGAGGTAGAAGCTTCAGGACTTACTCATGTTGGCACTAATTATGTTGAAGATCCCGATTGGGAGAATCTATTTCAGGGCGTGCGGAAGCTAGACATATTTGTTGCGTATGGCAGGACGTGGAGAAACGCTCAGCTGCCCCGGCTTAAGGCCGTTGCTTCTCGACCGGACGCCCGTATCCGGGTTTATTTGCCAGATCCAGAGGATGCAGAAGCGATCAAGCATCTAGCTGATCGATTTTCTATGAGCCCCTCGGACCTGGTTAGTGCAATCAAGGAGGCGAAGCGGGACTTTGGAGCTCTAAAAGTTGATGGAGGTGCCGCTGTAGAAATTTACTACCGCAAAGGAGATGCGGTCTTTAGTTGCTACAGATTCGACAAGACGGCGATATTTATTCTGTATTCTCATGCACGCAAGCGGGCTCAGGTCCCTACGTTTGTTTGTCGAGCTGGAGGATCGCTATATCAGTTTGTGCTTGACGAATTCAAGGGAATACACGACCAAAGTACCCTCGCCACATAAGGAGGCGCGTACGTGATGGCAGACATACTATCCGCTAATGGCGATATCTCGGAAAGTATTGCTAAAAAGCTGCGACTCTCCGGTCTGGTTGCTTGTGACATAGAAACTAGTGGACTTGACTGGAGGGCGGAAAAGATCGGCACCTGTCAACTCTACTCGCCGTCAACAGGGGCTATCGTTGTAATTGTTAATGAAAATAATCCTCCACAGCGTCTAATTTCTCTGCTGGAGGATCCTAATGTGACAAAAATATTTCACCATGCGCCGTTCGATCTTAGATTCTTGAAATATCACTGGAATGTGCGCGCGCAGTCTATAGTGTGCACTAAAGTTGCTTCGCGGCTACTGTGTCCAGGAATTCCAAGAGGAAAGCATAGTTTAAAGAGTCTATTGTGGAGATATCTAAGTATAGATTTAGATAAAACAGAGCAGGTAAGTGACTGGACCGCGACGAATCTGAGCGATGCTCAATTGCGCTATGCGGCAGCAGATGTAAGTCACCTCATCAATTTGTGGGAAACTTTAAAAACCCGCATGCTGGAGGCTAGGTTGATGGAAATCTATGATAGCTGCATGAGATTCCTCCCAACTCAAGCCGCTTTGGAGGTGAATGGAATTTCCGACATATTCTCTTATTAGAGAAATTTAGTTTCCCTTAATCAAGTGCTTCTGGTTTGCGCATGGCAAGAGCATGACGAGCGCCTATGTAGCGCTCATGGAAATCTTTGGCGAGAGCTTCACGGCGGTATCTCTGGCGTAGGACACGGTCTAGATCTCCAGCCCGGTTGACGAGGTCGGTGAGGGATTTGCGCTCGATGTCGAAGGCAGCCATGCCCTGTTCGACGGCGGCGTCGAGGTCACCACGTCGGGCCTGGACAATGCCGAGATCTATGTGTGCGTCGGCGACGCGCATAGGTGCATTCGACGTGCCGTCCGGGCGGGTGTGCATCTGGATCGTCTCCAGCGCGTGTTCCTCGGCCCGGTCGTTGTCCTCCAGCCAGGTGTACGCGGTGGCGGCGTAGAAGACCCACTTGGCGTGGTCGAACACAAAGTGATGGTCGGGGTTGCTCGGCAATGGGAGCTTGGCGAGGATGTCGGCGCCTCGGGTGAGGGCCTTATCGGCTTCACGCCGGTCGCCGATGCGGGCCAGGCCACGGGCCTCCTGCAAGATGAGTTGCACCATGGCGCTGGACTGGCCGGCGGCGGCCTGGCCCATGCGGGCGGCGATGACCACGTCCTCATAGCGGCCTTCTACAAGGGCGAACCACGCGGACATTTCGTAGGCCCATCCCATGAGCTCACCGTGCCCGACCTGGCGGCCCATCTCATAGGCGGTACGGCGGGCGGTTTCGGCCTCCTCTCGCTCGCCCAGGTCGTAATGCACACACCCCAGGAGCGCGGTCAGCCATCCGGTGATGACCAGGAGTTCGCGGTGCTGGTCGAGGGTGATCCGGCCGGACAGCAAGCGGGTGATCTGTGCGAGGCGCTTCTGGGTCCGGTCGCGCAATGTGGCGGCGGGAACGACCGGGTAAGCCCGGCACAGTAGATCGACAGCCTCGGCGAGCGCTTCGAGCGTGCCGGTTCCGACGTCGGATGCCTGGAGCTGCTGGGCGAGTTCCATGGTCCCGTACAGGTCGGCCTCGGCGCGGAGCGCGTCTATCGGCATGATGGTCGTCGCCTCGCTCAGGCGGCTTTGGCCGCGCCGGTTCTGGCGGAACCCCAGGGCCTCGGGTTGCAGGCCGGTCAATTGGATGAGGGCGCGCCGGTAGGAGGTGTGCGGCCAGGAGACCTCGCCGGCCTCCCATCGTCTGATCCGTTCCTCGTCGCATGCCAGGCGCTCGGCGATGCCGGTCGGGGTGGCGTTGATCCGGTCGGCCATGTCGGCGCGGGTGAGTCGGTGCTCGTTGCGCCAGGCCCGGAGTTGGATGTTCGGGATGTTGTCGGGCATCTCGGGTCTTCCTCCTGGCTGGGGGCTCAAGAGGGGGAAGAAGGGGGGTCTTTCGGGGTCCTAGTGATCGCGATTCGCCTGTGGACTTGCCGTCAAGCAATCACGGTACGTCAACCCGCCTTCCGCCGCAGGGAGCGCGGATCAAATCGAGGAGATGGCGACGGTGACCAGGCCAGACGAGAACAGCGCGACACGCCCGTTCCCTGTGTGCCGGGGACGTGGAACCAAACTGCGCAGCTCGCGCCGTGCACTTCTCCTCGGCGAGAGCAGCGATGACCACGAGACGTACGGAGAACAGGAATGTCTCGACTGCCTCGCAAGCGGCCGGGTCGAAGGGAACGCCAGATGAATCCGATCATGCAGGCCGCCGCGGCCTTCACTGAGCACCAGCGTCAGCAGCGTGAGGCGTTCGCGCTCACCCGGTTGCGCGATGAGCTGCTGAAGCACGGCATCCATGCCGAGCTGCGTGACGACGACAGCGCCTTGATGGTCCACCGTCCCGGCGGTGCCGGTCTTCCGGTGTGGGTGTTCGTCGGGTACGGCGGGGCCTACTACTCCTGGCGGTCCGCGGAGAAGCGTCACCCGGTGAGCGACCTTCAGGGCGCCGCACAGGTCCTGGCCGACTACGTCGGTCGCTGAGACGGGCACGGCGAGGCGGCGAGTCCGCCGGCTGGAGGGGGCCGGAAGGGCGTTACCCCTTCCTCGCCGTGTCCCCTAGCTCCCCGGCGGACAGTAGAGCACGGTCGCGCGGCCCACCCCCTGTCCGCGCGTCTTTCCCCCGTCTCTCCTGCCTGCCGGGGCCGCTCCACAGCCGATCGTCGCACGCGATGACGGCGATGAAGATGAAGCGGTTGGGACCACTGAAACGTTGGTACCTGCGGGATGATCGAGATATCCGGAGTTGAGGGCATCCCTGGCCGGGTCACATGTGAAGCCAACGCCCGTCCTCGTACTCGGAGGGGATCTCGTCCCTCCACGGGTCGATTCCACGCTGCTCCAACTCCTCGAACCATCGATCACGCTGGGAATCGGGCAGGCGGCTCCCGCACCACGGACAGAAGGCGATGCCGATGACCGAGGTCCCGCCGTCATGGATGATCAGACCGTACTCCTGGAAGTCAGCGTTGAACCTCACGAGGGCGTCCGGGCATTCGAACGGATCCTCGTGGTCTTCGCAGCGCCACGTCACCCGACGAGTCATCGCCTCACAGCAGTGCTCGCTCATACGAGTAAGGATCTCGTGAACGGAGATCGGCAAGCTACCCGATCGAACTCTGAGGTGGCCGACCGGCGGAAGGCAGGGCTCCATGTGCCGCCTCGGGCGAGAGCCAATGGCACATGAGGATCAAAGCGCCCTGAAGATGATCAAGGCCCGGGTCTGGATGTCTGTCCTGACCTGGGCCTTTCGGGTGGAGCGGGTGACGGGAATCGAACCCGCGCTGTCAGCTTGGGAAGCTGATGTTCTGCCATTGAACTACACCCGCAGCGGTGTGCCGCGTCCACCACTGTAGCGGAAACTCGGAGCGCTCTCATCCGTCCCCGGAGGAGTTTTCCGGCCGTCACATGGGCCGTCGCACGGGTCGTCGCATGAGTCCTCACGCGGACTCTCGCACGAACCCTCGCACGAGGATCACGGAGCGGCGGCCGGGGGCGCCGGGCGGAGGTTCCCGGCGTGCCCGGGGTGCGGCGTTGGTAGGTTGCCCACGTGCTGCTTTCCGATCGTGACATCGCCGCGGAGATCGAGGCCGGCAGGGTCAAGCTCGATCCTTTCGACACCGAGATGATCCAGCCGTCCAGCGTCGACGTGCGCCTGGACCGTTACTTCAGGGTCTTCGAGAACCACCGGTACCCGCACATCGACCCCGCGGTCGAGCAGCCCGGTCTCACCCGGCTGATCGAGCCGGACGGCGACGAGCCGTTCGTCCTGCACCCGGGGGAGTTCGTCCTCGCCAGCACCTACGAGGTCGTCAGCCTCCCGGACGACATCGCCTCGCGGCTGGAGGGCAAGAGCTCGCTGGGCAGGCTCGGCCTGCTCACCCATTCCACGGCGGGCTTCATCGACCCCGGCTTCAGCGGCCACGTGACCCTGGAGCTCTCCAACGTCGCGACGCTTCCGATCAAGCTCTGGCCGGGGATGAAGATCGGTCAGCTGTGCATGTTCCGGCTCAGCTCGCCCGCCGCGCATCCGTACGGCTCGGAGCGGTACGGCTCGCGTTACCAGGGCCAGCGGGGGCCGACGCCGAGCCGTTCCTACCTGAACTTCCACCGGACCGTGATCTGAGCGACCCGGACCGGGGTCGTCCGCCGCCCCGGACCGGACTGGGCCCGAGCCTGCCCGTCCACCCTCGAACCGGACCGGCCGCCGGCCCGGACCGCCCGCCGTCCCGCGCAGAGCCACCGATCCGCCGGCCGGGCCCGAGCCGCCGGTCGGGCCGGACGGTCCGCGTACGGCAGCGGTACGGCGAAGCCTCTGGAAAGTGAACGCAAAGTGAATATCAGATGAACACGGGACCAATGAGATCTGCTCGGGCTGATGGGGAACGGGGTATTCGGGGGGTGGCGTGACCGAAATCACGGCCCCCGTCCGAAACCCCCGAGTGGCCGGGGTCGCGTCCTCGCAGGTGGGAAGGCCCATGCGGGCCTGAGGTGCGGCGATGGGTGCGTGCGGGGAGAAGAAAGCGCGGCATGTGGATCAAGCGGCAGCTGGCGACCCTTCTTGTCGGCCCCAGCTCAGCGTAATATGGCCCAAAACCAGCAAAACGGTCATCGGAAAGATGAGCCCAAGGCTTCCTCCCGAAGGGTGCCGCCAGGTATACACCGGGCAGCGGCAGTTGGAAGAGTAGGCGTCTACTGGGTGAAGTTCGGATTTCCGCTGGTAACCCGTACCCTTCTCTGCGGACCATCCCCGCACATCTGGAGAACGACGTGCGCCTGCGTCTCACGCCTAGTGAGGACAGCTACTACGACTTGTTCGCCGACTCGGCGAACAACCTCGTCACAGCGTCCCGGCTACTGGTCGAGATCATCAGCGACGGATCGGACAGGGACGCCCTGGCCGAGAAGATGCGTGCCTGTGAGCACGCCGGTGACGAGCGTACTCACGCGATCATGAACCGGCTCAACGAGAGCTTCATCACGCCCTTCGACCGCGAGGACATCTACCGTCTCGCGTCGAACCTCGACGACGTGATGGACTACATGGAGGCCGCCGCCGACCTCATCGGCCTGTACCAGATCGACCACCTCCCCAAGGAGGTCGTCCGTCAGGTGGAGGTCCTGGAGCGCGCCGCCGAGCTGACCGCGGAGGCCATGCCGCGGCTGCGCTCGATGCGGAACCTCAACGAGTACTGGATCGAGATCAACCGTCTGGAGAACCAGGCCGACCAGGTCTACCGGCGCCTGCTCGCCAAGCTGTTCGGCGGGGAGTACGACGCGCTGACCGTCCTCAAGATGAAGGAGGTCATCGACCAGCTGGAGATGGCCGCCGACGCCTTCGAGCACGTGGCGAACACGATCGAGTCGATCGCGGTCAAGGAAAGTTAAGTGGACCTCACGCTCGTACTCGTCATCGGCGTGGTCGCCGTGGCGCTGGCGTTCGACTACACCAACGGCTTCCATGACGCCGCGAACGCGATCGCGACCTCGGTTTCGACCCGCGCGCTGACGCCCCGGGCCGCCCTGTTCATGGCCGCCGCCATGAACTTCCTGGGCGCCCACCTGGGCACACAGGTGGCGGCGACGGTCGGCAAGGGCATCATCGAGGCCCCCAAGGGGGTCCACGGCCTGGTGATCGTGGTGTCCGCGCTGGTCGGGGCGATCACCTGGAACCTCATCACCTGGTACTTCGGCCTGCCCTCGTCGAGCAGCCACGCACTGATCGGCGGACTCGTCGGCTCGGCTCTGGCCTCGTCGAGCGTCGTCCACTGGAACGGCGTGGTCGAGAAGGTCGTCATCCCGATGATCCTGTCCCCGCTGGTCGGCTTCACCCTGGCGGCGATCGTCATGATCGCCATCCTCTGGGGCTTCCGCCGCTCCCAGCCGGCGAAGACGAACCGGGGCTTCCGGCACGCCCAGACGGTCTCGGCCGCGGCCATGGCCCTGGGCCACGGCCTCCAGGACGCGCAGAAGACCATGGGAGTGATCTTCCTGGCGCTCGTCGTCGGCGGGTTCCAGCACGAGGGTGACGCGATCCCCCAGTGGGTGATCCTCTCCGCGGCGACCGCCATCTCGCTGGGCACCTACGCCGGCGGCTGGCGGATCATGCGGACGCTCGGCCGCCGGATCATCGCGCTCACGCCCCCGCAGGGCTTCGCCGCCGAGGCCGCCGCGGCCTCCGTCCTCTACACCGCGGCCATCGGCTTCGGGGCGCCCATCTCCACCACGCACACGATCACCAGCGCGATCATGGGCGTGGGCGCCACCAAGCGCCTGTCCGCGGTGCGGTGGGGCGTCGCGGGCAACATCGTGATGGGCTGGATCCTCACGATCCCCGCCGCCGCGGCCGTCGCCGCGGTGTGCTACTTCGCGGTCCACTGGATGGTCGAGTAGCGAACCGGGCGGTCAGCGGAGCGCCGGTCGGGGACCTCCCGGCCGGCGCTTCGCCGTCTCCGCAGTCTCCGCCGTCTCCAGTGGTGAGCGGTGAGCGGCGCCCTACCTGCGGTACATGACGTCGACGTCCCACCGGGAGAAGCCCAGCTTCTCGTAGAGGCGGACCGCGGCGACGTTGCTCTCGTCGGCGTACAGCATGACCTGGGAAAGGCCCCGGGAACGCAGGTGGGCGAGGCCCGCCAGGGTGAGCGCCCTGCCCAGCCCGCCGCCCTGCTCGTCCGGATCCACACCGACCACGTACACCTCCCCGATCGGGTCGTGCGCGTGGTCGCCGTCGCCGTGCACCTTGGTCCAGTGGAAGCCGACCAGCCGCCCGCCCCCGGCACGTCCGCCGCCCGGCCCCTCGGCCGTCCCGCCGTACGGCTCACCGCCCGGTCCACTGCCCGGCCCGCCGTAAGGCCCGCCACCCGGCCCGCCGTAAGGCCCGCCACCCGGCCCGTCGTACGGCGCGCCGGGCTCCCGGCCCGGCGGCTCCTCGGCCGCCCGTTCTGCGAGGAAGAAGCCCGCAGGGTCGAACCACGGCTCCCGCTCGCGCCGCCGCAGGTCGTCGAGCGTCCACGACCCCTGCTCGGGGTGGTGGGCGAACGCCTTGGCGTTGAGAGCGACCCACGCCTCCTCGTCCGGGGAGCCGGGCTCGAACGTGCGCAGCCGTACGCCCTCGGGCAGCCGGAAGGGGGGCAGGGGCTCGGCCAGCGGGCGGCGCATCTGCCACAGCGACCTGACCCTGCCGAACCCCGCCGACGTGGCCAGCGCCTCGGCCCCCGGGTGCCCGCCGTGCGCCCACAGGCGAAGTCGTCCCCCGGTCAGCTCCAGCACGGCCGCGAGCAGGCGCCGTCCGTGGCCGCGCCGCCGGAACGCCGGATGGACCACCAGCTCCCCGCTCGGCCCCTCGACCGGGTCGGTCGGGTCGACGTGGGCGTAGCCCGCGAGGACGTCCCCGTCGTAGAGGAGCACTGCTCCCGCCCGCTCGTCTCCGCCGTAGCGGAGATGGAGCATCACGTGTTCGTTGAGCGGCCCGACCCCGTCGGCCTCCGTGGCGGCCGCGACCATCTCCAGGACGGCGGCCACCTCCGCCTCGCCGAGCCTTCCTCGCTGTTCCACACGCACGTTCATGCTCTGGACTCTAGGCGGAGCCCGGAACGCGGGGGGCGGCCGGATCGGCGGAATCACCCCTTCCGGGCAGGGTGAATCGTTACCTCCTGGACATTGTTTACATAGATTGCCGCTTTAGGGTCTGGGGTCATGATGTCTCGCTCCCTCAAGCGGCTGGCCCTCGCCGGTGCCCTCGCCGGCAGCGGTCTCGCCCTCGCGGCGGGGCCGGTCCAGGCGGTCGACCGGTCCGCCAGGACGGTGCCGGTCCGCCTGCTCGCGCTCAACGACTTCCACGGCAACCTGGAGCCCCCGACCGGGTCGTCCGGCCGCATGGTCGACGAGACGGGCGCCACCGTCGAGGCCGGCGGCGCCGCCTACATCGCCACCCACATGGCGCAGCTGACCGACAAGAACACGCTGAAGGTCGCCCAGGGCGACCTGATCGGCGCCAGCCCCCTGATCTCCGCCGCCTACCACGACGAGCCCTCGGTGGAGTTCCTCGGCAGGCTCGGCGTCACCGCCTCCGCCGTCGGCAACCACGAGTTCGACGAGGGGTACGGCGAGCTGCGGCGCATCATGTACGGTGGCTGCCACCCGGTGGACGGCTGCTCGCCCGCCGGGCAGTGGAAGGGCGCGCGCTACGACTACCTCGGCGCCAACGTCCTGTTCAAGCAGCCCACCGGGACCGCCGAGAAGCAGGCGCTCGCCGCCTTCGGCGCCGGGAACCCGGCCTCGCTGCGCTCGCTGCTGAAGGACTACGGCATCCCGGCCCTGCCCCCGGTCGCCGTCCGCTGGATGAACGGCGTGCCGATCGGCTTCATCGGCCTGGTCACCCAGAGCACCCCCGGCATCGTCACCTCCGAGGGCATCAAGGACCTGCGGTTCATCGACGAGGTCAAGGCCGCCAACGTCGCCTCCAGGCTCCTCTCGCTGGTCGGCGTCAAGGCGCAGGTCGTGCTGGTGCACGAGGGCGACCAGGTCGCCGCGGGCAAGTCGCCCGACTCGTGCAGCGCCGAGCCGGGCGCGGGCACCCGCATCGCCACCCAGGTGGACCCCCAGATCGACATGGTCCTCACCGGCCACTCGCACCAGGCGTACCTGTGCCAGGTGACCGACCCGGCGGGCGGCAAGCGGCTGTTCAGCCAGGGCGGCTCGTTCGGCCGGGTGATCACCAAGGTGGACTTCCAGGTGGACGTCCGCACCCGTGACGTCGTGCGCTCCACGGTCGCGGCCGACAACCAGGTCGTCACCCGGACCGTGGATCCGGACGAGGACACCGCCACGTTCGTCCGGACGTGGAAGGACCGCGTCAAGCAGATCGCCGACAGGCCGATCGGTAAGATCACCGCGGACATCACCAACACCGCCGCCCCGTCCGGGGAGTCGCCCCTGGGCAACCTCATCGCCGACGGCCAGCTCGCCGCGACGAAGACCGGCGGCAACGCGCAGATCGCGCTGATGAACCCGGGCGGCGTGCGCGCCCCGCTCACCTACGCGGGCTCTCCCGCCGGCGAGGGCGACGGGGTCGTGACGTACGGCGAGGCCTTCACGGTGCAGCCGTTCAACAACCTCATGCAGGTCGTCACGCTCACCGGCGCCCAGCTCAAGACCGTCCTGGAGCAGCAGTTCACCGGCGGGCCCAACGCCCAGCCGTTCACCAAGATCCTGCAGCCGTCGTCGAACTTCACCTACACCTACAGCGCGAGCGCGCCGTGGGGTTCGAAGGTCTCCGACATGAAGATCGACGGCGTCGCCGTGACCGACGCCCAGACGATCCGGGTCGCCGCCAACAACTTCCTCGTCGGCGGCGGCGACACGTTCCAGGGCTTCACGGCGGGCACCGACCTGTGGAGCGGCCCGCTCGACATCGACGCCTTCACCGACTACCTGACCGCGGCGGGGACGATCGCGCCGCCGGTCCCGGACCACATCACCGTCGCGCCCTGACCCGGCGCCGAGCCCGATCGGCCGCCTCCCGCCACGCGCGGGGGGCGGCCGTTCACTTGCGGGCGGGCTCGCGCCTGTCGCCGGTCTCCTCGCCCCGCTCGGGGACGAAGCGGTACCCGACGTTGCGCACGGTGCCGATCAGCGCCTCGTACTCGGCGCCGAGCTTGGCGCGCAGCCGCCGGACGTGGACGTCGACGGTCCGGGTGCCGCCGAAGTAGTCGTAACCCCAGACCTCCTGCAAGAGCTGGGCGCGGGTGAAGACCCGCCCGGGGTGCTGGGCGAGGTACTTCAGGAGCTCGAACTCCTTGAAGGTCAGGTCGAGCGCGCGGCCGCGGAGCCGGGCGGTGTAGGTGGCCTCGTCGATCGTCAGGTCGCCGTTGCGGATCTCGTCGGGGACCTCCTCGGCGGCCGCCTGGTTCAGCCGGCCGACGGCCAGCCGGAGCCGGGCCTCGACCTCGGCGGGGCCGGCGGTGTTGAGGACGACGTCGTCGGCGCCCCACTCGGCGGTCATCGCCGCGAGCCCGCCCTCGGTGACGATCACGAGGAGCGGGCAGGTGATGCCGGTGGTCCGCAGCAGCCGGCTCAGGCTCTTGGCATGGACGAGGTCGCGGCGCGCGTCGAGCAGCACGGCGTCCGCGGGTGGCGCGTCGATCAGGGCGGACGCCTCCGCTGGGGCGACCCGGACCGGATGCAGCAGCAGCCCCAACGCCGGGAGCACCTCCGCAGAGGGCTCGAGGGCGTTGGTGAGCAGCAGCAGATTGCTCACAGTGCCTCCTTCCGCGTCGTGCGGCGAAAAGCCGTACAAACACGTAAAGGACCCGGGGGCTACGTCGCCCAGGTCCCGTAGTAGGTGAGGATAGCCCACGGGGTCGAAGGATCCAGCGAGCGTCCACCTGATGAACACCGGTTACACCGGTGGGTTACCCGTGACGACGCCGTCACCACGCGTTTTCCGAAGGAGTTGGTCAGAAGATGGCGAAAGGTGTGATCCGCTACTGGGCCGCCGCGAAGGACGCGGCAGGCGTCGCCGAGGAGCCCTTCGAGGCGGAGACCCTGGCCGGTCTCGTGGCGGATGTCACAGCGGGCCGCGAGCCGCTGGCCCGGGTCGTCGGGAGGTCGTCGTTCCTGGTGGACGGGGCCCCGGTGGGGTTGCGGGCGCACGAGGCCGTCGTGCTTCCCGAGGGGGCGACGGTGGAGGTGCTCCCGCCCTTCGCCGGGGGGTG
The DNA here is from genome assembly GCF_055585205.1 of Streptosporangium sp. NPDC053982. Lineage (NCBI taxonomy): Bacteria > Bacillati > Actinomycetota > Actinomycetes > Streptosporangiales > Streptosporangiaceae > Streptosporangium > Streptosporangium sp. NPDC053982. The sequence continues at coordinate 183,490 of NZ_JBVJKQ010000019.1, read as the reverse complement.
ACGACCGGGCTCCCTCCCGGGGGCGAGGAACTCCGCCCCGGAGACAGGAAGCTTCGTCCCAGGGACGGCGGGCTCCGCCCCGGGGACGGCGGGCTCCGTCCCGTGGGCGACGGGCTCCACTTCGGGGGTGAGGGACTCCGCTCTGGGGACAAGAAGCCAAAAACGCCATAGACCTGGTAATGATGGGGCGTTTCCCGGGAAATTACCCGGGAGCGCCGCCGTGGCGTTCGGGCCTGACCCGGTACGGACAGGGAGTCGGATGCGTAAGCTGATCGCTTTTCTGATTGTGCTGCTCGTCCTCGCGGGCATCCTCGACCGGGTCGCGGCCGCCGGGGTGGAACGGGAGATCGCCACCCGGGCGACCGCCCAGTACGACCTCTCCTCCCCGCCCGAGGTGGACATCAGAGGCATCCCCTTCCTGACCCAGGCGATCTCCGGGCGGTACGACGAGGTCCGGGTCGCCACCGGTGCCCTGGAGGTCTCCGGCATCCGGCTGGCGGGCGTCGACTTCACCCTCTACGGGGTCACCGCCCCGCTCCGGGACCTGGTGACCGAGGGCGGCAAGGCGAAGGTCCGCGCCGACCGGGTCGCCGGTACCGCGGTCGTCTCGCTGGACACGCTGAACCGCAGGGCCCCGCAGGGGTTCAAGGTCGCGGTGGACGGCGACGCCCTCAAGGTGGACGGCGAGCTGACCGTCCTGGGCCGGAAGGTGGCCGCGGAGGCCCGGATGAAGATCGCGGTCGAGGGGGACGGGCTGCGGATCGTCCCGGAGAAGGTCACCCTGGCCGGCGGCATCCCGGTGCCGAACGCCGAGAAGGCGATCTCCTACCGGATCCCGCTCAGGAACCTGCCGTTCAACCTCAAGGTGACCGGCGTGAACGTCGTCCCGGAGGGACTGCGGATCTCCGGCGAGGCGACGGGCGTCCCCCTGCAGGGCTGACCCGCCCGGCCCCGCCACGCTCCGCCCCTGCCCGGTCCGCCTCGGCCGGCGTGCCCGGTCCCTTTCCGAGAGGCCGCCGCCCTCTCCATGAGTCCGCCGCCCGGGGTCGCCGTGGGGGGACCGTCGTGCGGGACGGGCCGGCGTGTCCGGAGCCGGCCGTTCTCCGTGGTCGACTGGAGAGGTGTCCGAACCGATCCGCCCCGCCGTACGTCATGGTGGTGTGAGCCGAGCCGGAACCGCCGACGAGCAGCTCGTCAGGGCGCTCTTCGACGAACACGGCGGGCCACTCTACGGCTACGTCCTGCGGCTGACGGGTGATCCGGGGAGAGCGGAGGATGTCGTGCAGGAAACGCTTCTGCGGGCCTGGCGGCACCCCGACGCGCTCAGCGACCGTCCCATCCGGGCGTGGCTGTTCACGGTGGCCCGCAACCTCGTCGTCGACCAGCATCGGGCGCGCAAGGCGCGTCCCCCGGAGACGGGGGACGAGGCGCTCGCCGTACTGCCCGCCGACGACGAGCTGGAGCGGGCCGTCGAGTCATGGGCCGTCGCCGAGGCGGTGGCCACTCTGCGGCCCGAGCACCGCGAGGTGCTGGCCGAGGTCTACTACCGGGGGAAGTCGGTCAAGGAGGCGGCCGAGACGCTGGGCGTGCCGGCCGGAACGGTGAAGTCGCGCACGTACTACGCGCTTCGGGCGCTGAAGCTGGCGCTGGAGGAGCGGGGGCTCGCGCCATGATGATGACGTGTGACGAGGTCCGGATGTCGCTCGGCGTCTACGCGCTGGGCGTGCTGGAGCCCGAGGAACGAGTGCTCGTGGAGGCGCACCTCGCCGAGTGTGCCGCCTGCCGTACGGAGGCCGAGGAACTGGGCGGGGTGGCGACCCTGCTCGGCAGGGTCGCCGAGGAGGACGTGGCGCAGGCGGTCAGCCCGCCCCGGGCGGTGCTCGACCGGCTGCTCAGCGAGCGGCTGCACGACGAGCGGGCCAGGAAGCGCAGGACGTCCCGGGCGCTGCTGGCCGTGGCGGCCTCGATCGTGGTCGCCGGGATCGGCGGGGCGGTGTGGACGGCCGCCGGGCAGCCCGCCGCGGACCATCCGGCCGCGGCTCCGGCGGTCTCGCGGTCCCGGCCGGAGACCTCGGAGACCAACGGTTTCTTCCGGGACAGGAAGGCCGCCCCGGATCGCTCCGCGGCCTCCCGGAGCTCCGCGCCGTCCGGGAGCCCCGATGACGAGGTCAGGATCCTGCTGGAGGCCCCTCAGGGCCGCGAGTTCGCAGGTCGCGGCGGTGCCGCCCGCGCCACGGTCACGGTGACGGCGGGCGCGGAGCCGAGCGCCGGGCCGAGCGCGGGATCGGGCGCGTCGGCCGGCGCGGAGCGGGGCGGAGCGCCGAGCACGGTCACGGTCACGCTGACCGGGGTGCCCGGCGGTACCCGCTGCCGCCTGGTGACGGTCGGCACGGACGGCGTCCGCCGGACGGCCGCCGAGTGGACCGTCAGCCGGGCCGTCCACGCCGACCCCGGCGTCTCCGCCGGGAGCGAGGTCACCGGGACCACGACGCTCCGGCCCGAGGACGTCGAGAGGTTCGAGATCGTCGCCGGCGGCAGGGTGCTGATCCGCCTCACCCCCCGCTGACGGCCGCCGCATCCGCTTCCCGGCGGCGCCCGTCCGGGACGTCGTCCTGCCGGGGCGCCGTCCGCGCGCGTCCCTCCGTGCCCGGTCGTCCTCCGCCGGGACACCATCCGGGACGCCGCCCGGGACGCCGCCCGGGACGCCGTCCGGCAGGGCGGGAATGACCGTCGGCGGCGGCGCGTTGTCGGCTCCGTGACCGGACTGGCGGTGCTGCTCGTCACGCTCGCCCTGGCGACACTGACCGGGGTGGCGCTGCGGCGGCGCGCGACGCCGCGCGACGTGGGAGGCAGGGGGAGAGGCGGGATGGAACGCCTGACGTCCAGGCAGCTCGCGGCGGAGCTGGGGGAGCGGGCGACCCTCGTGCAGTTCTCCAGTGCCTTCTGCCAGCCCTGCCGGGCGACCCGCCGGATCCTCGCCGAGGTCGCCGGGATGGTGCCCGGCGTGGCGCACGTGGAGATCGACGCCGAGGCGCGGCTCGACCTCGTCCGTACGCTGAACATCCTGCGCACGCCCACCGTGCTGGTCCTCGACGGGTCGGGCCGCGTGGTGAGACGCGCCTCCGGCCAGCCCAGGAAGGCCGACGTCATCGGGGCGCTGGGACTCGCCGTCGGCGACTGAACCGCGGGTCTCCCGAGCCTGTGTCCGGGGCTCGGGGCTCTCCGGGCCGCGGGTCCCCGAGCCTCGGACCTGCGGTTCCGGGCTCTCCGGACCGCGGCTTCCGGGCCGCTGACCTGCGGTTCGGCGCCCTCCCGGCCGCGGGCCCCCGAGCCACGGGCCGCCCGTGTGCCGAACAAGGATGTCTCACGAATTGGACGGGGATGTGACAGAGGGCGGGACGTCGGGGTAATGTCGTTCGTATGATCCTGACGACAGAGCTGCTGACGAAGCGGCGCCCGGTCGACTTCTGCCGCGTGACCACCGCGCTCTGTCGCGTTTCCTGAGGGCGATCTCAAGCGGCTTCGCGCCGCGCCGATCCGCACACCCTTGGGGAGCATCGAGCGATGCACGCCGATCCCAGAGCACTCCGTTTCTCCGCGTCCGTGACGACCGTCGTTCTCGCGATCGTCCTGGTCACGGGGAGCACGTGGTTGCTCGCCGTCCAGACCGTGGTCTTCGGGCTGGGCCTGTTCGGAGCGTCGCCGTACGGGATGGTCTTCAAAGGGATAGTGAAGAGCCCACCCAGTGAGCTGGAGGACGCCGCCCCGCCGCGCTTCGCGCAGGGGGTCGGCCTCGTCTTCGCCCTGGCGGCCCTGGTCGGATACATCACAGGAATCACGCCGCTGGCCCTCGGCGCCACCGCCGCGGCCCTCTTCGCCGCCTTTCTCAACGCCGCCTTCGGCTTCTGCCTCGGCTGCGAGATGTTTTTGATCATCCGCCGATCACTGCCCGCAAGATAATTCCGGAGGATTGCCATGAGCCGTTCCGCCGCACTGGTGGACGCAGACTGGGTCGAGGCCAACCTCGACACGCCCGGTGTCGTCCTCGTCGAGGTCGACGAGGACACCAGCGCTTACGAGAAGGGTCACATCCGGGGCGCCGTGCGGATCGACTGGAGGACCGACCTCCAGGACCCGGTCCGCCGCGACTTCGTCGACCGCGAGGGCTTCGAGGCCCTGCTGTCCGCCCGGGGGATCTCCAACGACGACACCGTCGTCCTCTACGGCGGCAACAACAACTGGTTCGCGTCCTACGCCTACTGGTACTTCAAGCTCTACGGCCACGGGGACGTCAAGCTCCTCGACGGCGGCCGCAAGAAGTGGGAGCTGGAGTCGCGCGAGCTGGTCAGGGACGTCCGGGAGCGTCCGGCGACCCAGTACCGCGCCCAGGAGCAGGACAGCTCGATCCGCGCCTTCCGTGACGACGTCGTCGCCGCGATCGGCAAGCTCAACCTGGTCGACGTGCGCTCGCCCGACGAGTTCACCGGCAAGCTGCTCGCCCCCGCCCACCTTCCGCAGGAGCAGGCGCAGCGCGCCGGCCACGTGCCGACCGCGCGCAACATCCCGTGGTCGAAGGCGGCAAACGACGACGGCACCTTCAAGTCCGACGAGGAGCTGAAGGCCCTCTACGAGGCCGCCGGCGTCGACTTCGGCAAGAACACCATCGCGTACTGCCGCATCGGAGAGCGTTCGGCCCACACGTGGTTCGTGCTGCACGAGCTGCTCGACCAGGCCGACGTCAAGAACTACGACGGTTCGTGGACCGAGTACGGCTCGCTCGTGGGCGTGCCGATCGAACTGGGAGAGGCCCGATAATGACTGACGGATGCGCTGCTCCGGAGCAGACTGTTGCTCTTCCGGCCGGGATCGACCTCTCGACCCAGGCCGTCATCCAGGGGGTGGTCTCCGGCGCCGGCACCGCTTACGCGCGCCTGCTGGACCACTCCGGCGAGTTCACCGGCGAGGTCGTGGTGTCCGAGGAGGGCGTCTTCCGCTTCTTCGCCGCTCCCGGTGACTGGACCGTCCGCATCATCGCGGGCGGCGGCGTCACCAAGGACGTCCCCGCCCAGGCCCGCCTGGGCGAGGTGACCCAGCTCAGCGTGGCGGTCTGACCGCCCGGACCCGGGCCCGTCCCGGCGGCCGGCCCGTCCGGTCCGCCTCACGGCTCTGAGGGCCGGCGTCCCCACAGGGGGCGCCGGCCCTTCCGCGTCTCCCGACGGGAACGAACGCCCGGCGGACTCCGGCTCCGGCGCGCGCCGGATTCGGACTCCGGCTCCGGCGCGCGGCCGGATCCGGGCTCCGGTGGCGGGCCCGCGGATCCGGTACGGCCGGCGCGCCGGCCGCCGCCGATCGCTACGATTCGTCAGGTGCCCGGAACGCCTGTCATGTCCCAGACGTCAGCTCCGCCGCCGTCGCGGGCCGCCGTCCGGGCCCCGGCCGCGCCCACGGCGTACTCGCTCCCCCTCCACATGTTGCGGATCTTCGGGTCCCGCGCAGTGTCGCTGGTGCTGTGGTTCTCGGCGGGGAGGGCGATCCGCGCCGGCCTGATGTGGGCGGGCACCGAGGTCTCCCACGGCGACCACCGGCAGGTGCGCCTCGTCGTCACGATGCTGATCTTCACGTTGATCGTGCTGAACGAGCTCGTGGTCATGGTGGGCATGCTGCACTCGGTGCGCGGCGCGCTCCGGGAGATCCGGGTACGGCGGACCGGCGACGAGGCGGACGAGAGCCTGTTCGGCGCGCTCAACCGGGCCACGCTGGTCTTCGCCACCATCTACCTGGCCTGGAGTTTCCACGCCGAGGACGCCAGGGAGTTCGTCGCCCTCGACCGCACCCGCAACGCGGGTGAGGACCTGCTGCTCCGGCCGCTCATCGGTGAGGAGTCCACCACCGGGACCGGCCTCATCGGCCTCGACGTCCGGCTCTCCATCGTCATCGCCGTGGTCGCCTACCTGCTCAGGGGACTCTTCGGCTGGTGGCACGCGCAGGGCAGGGTGAAGGGCAGCGGCGTGCTGACCACCTTCTTCGAGCTGGCGTTCGCCTTCTACGGCATCAACGCGGTGCTCGCCTTCGTCGAGGCCCGGTCCGACTGGGTGTCCCACCGGGTGGTCGTCGACGCGCTCGGCGACCAGGTCAAGCGGCTGGAGGAGAGCGTCCCGGGCTGGAAGGAGGCCGCGGCGTGGATCGGGGAGGTCTGGCCGTACGTCGTGGACGCGCTGATCGAGCCGCTGACCTGGCTGACGGTCGCGGCGCTCGTCTACGGCGCGTTCGCCGAGGACACGAGGTCGGTCGTGCGGGGGACCCGGCTGGACGCCGTGGCCGACCGGATGGAGCGGACCCACTCTCTCACCCGGTCCGTCGCGACGCGGATGACGACCGGGTTCCAGGAGCGCTGGGTGCCGCCGGTGAACGCCTTCCGGCTCGCCGCCCGAGGGGGCGCCGCTCTGTTCGGCATGTTCTGCCTGTGCTACGTGCTCGTCCGGGTGGGAGCCGACTACACGACCCAGGGCGTCAAGATGCTGATCGGCAATCCGGAGCCCTTCAGCTGGGTGGCGTGGGGGTCCGCCGCGTCGGTCCTGCGCGACCTCGTCGTCGACACGCTGACGGTCTGCCTGCTGGCGGCGACGTTCGACATCGCCGCCACCCGCGCCAGGGAGAGCGGCCGGACCGTCGGCGACTGAGGTCCTCCGGCGGCCGGGAGACCGCCGGCCGCCGGCCGGTCCACGCCGGTCGCCGACGGGGGACGGGCGAGGACGTCAGCGCCTGAAACAGAGGACGTTGTCGTTCAGCTCGTTCTCCCGCGCGGCGCGCTTCATCGAGTCCTCGAAGGACTCGTTCTCGATCGTCCGGACGGCGCTCGGGCGCACGCACACGGACACCTCGCGGGCGAGCGCCCTGGGCACCAGGCTGAGCACGTCGTAGTGGTACGGCGTGCCGATCCGGTGCTCGGCGGCCTCAAGGGGCACGTCGTCCTTGGCGATCTGCGCCGCCCACGACCGGCCGTCGGGGTGGCGCACCTCGATGTCGGGGGTGCCGCGCCGGATCACGCCCTCGGGGTCCAGGGCGGTCCGGGTGACTCTGATCCTCAGCCACCGCCGGTCCGGCTCCAGCGGGCGGTCGCCGGGCAGGCCGTCCGACTCCGTCACGGCCACCTGCCAGGAGACGTGCCGGAACGTGGCGGTCCGGCCGGCCGCGAACGTGTGGACCTGGTCGTCCGGACGTGCGTCCTTGTAGGTCAGGTACCCGTTCCACGTCGGGACGGCCACGGCCACGGCCAGTGCCAGGACCGCCGCGGTGACCCGGAGCGCGGTGCGGGCCGGACGCCGGGCGGGCGCCGGGGACCCGGGGAGGTCCGCGGGGGCCTCAGCCGCGGTTCCGGGGACCTCCAGCGGGCCGGGGGGCGGCACGGACCGGGGCAACGGGGCCGACCTGACCGCGGGGAACGGCTGCGTGGAGGCGCCCTGAGGCTCGTCCGGGACGACGGGGGGCCAGACCTGGCGGTCGGGGAAGGCCCGGCGCCCACCGGACAGCCAGGGCGCCCCGCCGGCGCCGGGCCCGGGGGTCGCTCCCGGGTGGGGAGCCGCCGCGGGCCGGGGACCGTGAGGAGGAGCCATGGGCTTCACGGGCCCGGGGCCGGAGGGAGGGGCGTCCTGGGGGCGCGGGGTGAACCAGTCGCCGGGGCTCCGGCCGCCGGGAGGCGCCGTCACGGCTTGCCCGCCGGCGTGTGGACGTCCTTCGCCGTGGAGACCAGACGCGCCGCGGCGGCCTCGTCCAGCCCGAGGTCGATCTCCACCTCGGGGGCGGAGGGCTCGACCAGCGCCCCGTTCCCCTCCTGCGGGTGCACCACGATCCTGGCCCCGGCCAGTTCGGCGGGCGGGACCTCGAAGACCGCGGCCCTCCTGGTCCACCAGCCCCACTGGATGAAGGGGCTCGTGATGGTCAGGTCGCCGTTCACCTTGTCGGTGGCGGAGTACCGGCGCCCGCTCTCCGTCAGGAGGGCCGGCGGGGCGATCCGCTGCGGGACGCGGACGGACGTCGCGGCCAGGTCGACGACGAGGAAGATCCCCTTGGTGGTCGCCCGCTGCTTCGCGCCGGACGAGGAGCCGGACGACGAGGAGCCGGACGACGTGCTGGACGACGTGCCGGGGGAGGCGCCGGTCTCGATCGCCCTGGCGGCGTGGACCCCCTCCACCCGCACCGAGATCCGGGAGGCGGTGACCGTCTCCCCGGGACCACCGGTCCAGGTGAGGGGGCCGCTGTAGTCGTCGCGGGAGAAGGCGAACGACTGGGCGGCGACCGCCGCCACGGCGAGGACCGCCCCGGCGAGCAGACCGCCCAGCCTGCGCCACCGGCCCGGGGTCGCGGAGCCGCTGCGCCGGGCCCGCGCGCCGGAGCGCCCAGAGGGCCCCTGAGACGTCGACGCCCCGCCGAACCCGTCCGCTCCGCCAGGCCCTCCGGGGACGGCGGGCCCGGGGACGGCGGGTCCGGGGCCGTGGGGATCGCCGGGTCCGGGGCCGCCGAACCCGCCCGCTCCGCCGTGTCCGGGCGCCGGTGCGGTCATCACCCGGCCGCCTTCCGGACCGGCAGGGTGACCTGTGCGGCGACGGCCGGGGGCCCGTCGTCGTCCTTCTTCACCAGAAGCCAGCCGATGTCCTGGGTGAACCCCTCGGGGTGCTCGAAGGCGCCGACGTCGAGCAGCACCCGCTCGGGCGCGCGCCGTCCTTCCGGCAGCTCGTACCGGACCACGACGGTGGACTCCATCCCCGGGTGCAGCTGCCTGCCGGGCACGCCGTCACCCTCGACGAACACGTCGGGGCCGAAGTCGCCTCCGAGCTCCGGGGTCATCCTCAGCAGGGACCCGGCGAAGAGGTAGCCGGGTTTCCCGCCCTGCCCCGGCGCTCCCACGCCGGTGGTCTCGTCCCCCTTGTTGGTCACCCGGAACACGACCTCCAGGTAGCGCTTGTCCGGCCCGCCGTACCGGCCGGGCCGGACGGTGGTGCGGGACTCCACGAACCTCGTGGTGAACTCCCCCTGGTCGAGGACGGCGCCGGGGCCCAGACGTCTGGGCGGGTCGTCGGGGGCCTCGCCGAGCCCGCCGAGGGCCGCGGTGATCCCCAGGCCGGCGGCCGCGACGAGCACGGCGATCGGCACCGCGACCGGGCGGCGCCTTCGGGCCGCCGCGCCGGGGGGAGACGTCATGGCACAGGATCGTAACCGCTGATCTTCATGTCATTCGCCTCGCAAGTCCCACGAGCACTGGATAACCAACGGAAAATACAGCAGATTGGTGAGAACGCCGCTCGGAACGGAGATCCAGCTCCTACGCTGTCACCGAGGCGGCGAGGGCCCTATGGCGGAGGTTCCGTGGCGGACGTGCATCCCGAGCACGCGCAGCTCCAGGCGGACCGGATCTACCTGGGCTGGCAGTATGCCCTGCTCCACCCCGACCCGGGGCCCGCGCCCAGACGTCCCTCTCCCGCCGACGAGACCGTCGCGGCCGAGGCGCCGAAGATCGACCCCGAGTGGGCGCGCCGGGAGCGGCTCAACGAGGACCTGCTGAACCGGCCGATGCGGACCTTCCGCGCGTTCATGGGCGTGCTCGCCGCGCTCATCCTCGTCCTCGGCGTCAGCCACCTGCTGAGCTGGTCGTTCGCGGTCGCCGGGCTGGTCGCGACCTGCGGGGTGGCGGTGTTCTGCAGCTACTCCATCCACCAGGGCGGCAGGGCGGTCCGCCACCGCATCCGCGAGCACGAGGAGGCCGGCGACCGGCTGCGCCGGGAACGCGACAGGAGCCTGTACCGCGCCCAGGAGGAGCACGCCGCCCGATACCGCGAGTGGGCCGAGAAGAAGGAGCGCCACGACCGCCAGCTCACCTGGTACGCCGTGACCGTGCCGGACGAGCTCGACCGGATCGACGTCGCCGGGGGCACGCTGACCGGCTGGTCGGCGCTGATCACCCTGCTCGGCGCGACCCGTCTCTACAGCGGAGGCCACCTGACGGTCCTCGACCTGTCGGAGGGCGCGATCGCCAAGGACCTGATCGAGCTGGCCCGCCGCGGCGGCGACGACCCGTTGGTGTGGGTGCTGCCGGTGGACCTGCCCCGGCTCGACCTCGGCGCGACGCTCGCGCCCGAGGCGTTCGCCGACGTGCTGGCGCACGTGGTGAGCGTCAGCGAGGAGCACCGCACCACCCGCGACCTGTCGTTCGACAACGCGATCCTGGAGCGGGTCCTGGAGGTCCTCGGCGAGAACGCCACGATCAACCAGGTCACCGCCGCGCTGCGGGCGCTGGCCCAGGTCGGCGACCCCCGCGAGGACCTCAGGCTCGGCCTGATCACCGCCACCCAGCTGGAGCGCATCGGCACGCTGTTCGGCCGGGGCGTCAGCGACCGGGTGGTCATCGAGCGGGCCTGGGCGCTGGAGTCGCAGCTGCGCAAGCTGGAGACGCTCGGCTCCGAGGCCGTACGGCTGCCGCCCGCGCGGCTGCGGGTGGTGTCGATGGACCGGCAGGCGGGCGTGTTCGGAAACCGGGTCCTCGGGACGTACGTGGCGACGGCCCTCACCCACATCCTGCGCCAGTCGCCCGCCTCCGAGCGGCCCTGGTACCACACGATCGTCGTCGCGGGCGCGGACAAGCTCCGCGGCGACGTCCTGGACCGGCTGATGGACGCCTGCGAGACGTCCAGGACCGGGCTGGTGCTCACCTACCGGTCGCTCACCCCGACCGTGCGGGAGCGGCTCGGCCGGGGGCACGCGGCGGTGACGTTCATGCGGCTGGGCAACGCGGAGGACGCCCGGGTCGCCAGCGAGCACGTCGGCACCGAGCACCGCCTGGAGCTGGCCCAGCTCACCGAGACGATCAGCGCCGCCGGGGCCGGGATGGACGGCGGATACGTCTCCACCATCGGTCACACCGACGACGGCGACGACCGCGACGCCGGCCGTCCCGACCTGAAGGAGGACATCACCTCCTCCACCGAGTGGGGCCGCCGCGCGACCGAGGCGATGGGCGAGACCGAACGGGTGCTGCACCGCTCCAGGGAGTTCCTCGTCGAGCCGCACGAGCTGCAGCAGCTCCCCACCACCTCGGTGATAGTGACCGACGCCACCGCCCAGGGCCGCCGGGTCCGTCTCGCCGACGCCAACCCCGCGATCCTCACCTTCCCCAAGACGACGCTGGGGGAGTTCGAGGAGATCAAGGAGGCCGTGCTGGAGCGGGGCCGCAAGGAGGAGGAGCCGGAGCCTCCCGAGCCGGGGCCGTTCGTGGACGCGCCGCCCAACCTGGGCCCCCCGCCGGCCCGCCTCGACTGGCGTACGCGCTGATGACCGGTCCGGCGCGGCCTGCGTACGCGCTGACGAACGGTCCGGCGCCCGCGTACGCGCCGGTGGCCGGCCCTGCCCGTCCGGAGCGTCCGCCGGTGACCGGCCCGGCCCGGCCCGCGTGCGCGTCAACGAAGCGTTCTTTTCGGGTAAGGGGATGGTCAGTGAGCGGGTGTCCTCCCCCGTGGAGGTTCGACGCTGGTGGCCGGGGTGGTCCGACTCCCGGCCCGCACCGGCCGGTACGGCGGGACCGCCCGTGACGCGTCAACACCCCGGCGTAGAGCCGGGTCCCCCGGGTGGAGACCAACAGATGCAGCCAAGCGTGTCCCTTCCCGCCGGCGGCCTGACCGGCCCCTGGTACCGGATCCAGGCGATCACCGCGCCCTCCCGCAGCTCGTCGGCGGAGTGGGACTTCGTCACGGTCCTGCCGGCCGTGCTGTCGGCCGCCCAGCGCGACCGGCCGTTCGTGGTCGGCTGGCTGTCGCGCGGCTCCGGCGCCCCGCTGGAGCTCGTCACCAACGCCGGGCCGCTGACCCCGCCGCGTCCGCCGCGCCGGTCGGCCGACAGGACGGCCGAGGCCGACCCGGTCCCGGCCGGCTCGGAGCCGCTGCTGTTCCCCGCCGGGGCCAGGGGCGTGCGGATCGGCGACGAGTGGCTGCGCGACCTGGCCGACCTCGCCTGGACCGCCTGCCCCGGCCGGCAGGCCCCGCCGCTCGGCGGGCGCCGCGAGCCGGACGCCGACGAGGTCAGGCGGCCCACCCTGTTCGAGTCCACGCTGGTCACGCTCATGTCGCGGCCGTTCGCCTGGCTGGTGGTGGCCGAGCGGACCGACCTGCTGGACGCCGAGGTGGCGCACCTGCGCACCCAGCTCAACGTGCTGCGCCAGTACGGCGACGCCTCCGAGCGCTCCCGCTACGACGCCGAGCGCGCCGAGCGGCGCATGCAGGAGCTGGACGCCTTCCGCGAGGCCGGGCTGTGGAGCGTGCGGGTGCTGGCCGGGGCCGCGGGGCCCGAGGAGCTGCGGCAGATCGCGCCGGTCCTGGTCGGCTCGGCCGAGATGAGCCACCACCCCTACCGGCTGCGCAGCGCCCTTTCCGGCCCGGTGTACGGCTTCGCCGAGGCTTTGTCGGTGACCCTCCAGGACCCGGCCGACGGCAGCGCCGCGCCGTTCGCCGCGACCGCGGGGGCGCTGGCCGCGCTCGCCGGGCTGCCGCGCCGGGAGGTGCCGGGGGTCCGGGTGCTCGACGCGGGCTTCTTCGACGTCACCAGCGAGGCGGAGGTCGCCCCCGGGGCCGGGACCGTCGAGCTGGGGGCGATCCTGGACGGCCAGAACCGCGCGGTCGGCTCGTTCCGGGTGCCGCTCGCCACCCTCAACCGGCACGCCTTCGTCACCGGAGCCACCGGTTCCGGCAAGTCGCAGACCGTACGGCACCTGCTGGAGCAGCTCACCGGCGCGGGCATCCCGTGGCTGGCGATCGAGCCCGCGAAGTCGGAGTACGCCGCGATGGGCGGCCGGGTCGAGCACCTCGCCCCGGTGACGGTGATCAACCCGTCGGCCCCCGAGGCGGTGCCGTTCAGCGTCAACCCGCTCGCGCCCGAGCCGGGTTATCCGGTCCAGGCGCACATCGACATGGTGCGGGCGCTGTTCATGGCGGCCTTCGACGCCGAGGAGCCGTTCCCGCAGATCATGTCGCTGGCCCTGCAGCGCGTCTACGAGGCCAACGGCTGGGACGTGGTGACCGGCTGGGCCGCGCCCGGCGCCGCCGTACGGCCGGCCGTGCCGACCCTCGCGCAGCTCCAGCAGCACGCCATGGACGTCATCCAGGAGATCGGCTACGGCCGGGAGGTGCAGGCCGACGTCGAGGGTTTCATCTCGCTGCGGCTGCGGTCGCTGCGGGTCGGCTCGGCGGGCCGGTTCTTCGAGGGCGGCCATCCCGCCGACATCGGCGACCTGCTCCGGCGCAACGTGGTGCTGGCCATCGAGGACGTCGCCAACGACGAGGACAAGGCGTTCCTGATGGGCACGCTGATCATCCGGATCGTGGAGCACCTGCGGATGCGGGCCAGGACCGAGCGGAGCAGCGGCCTGCGGCACGTCATCGTGATCGAGGAGGCGCACCGGCTGCTGCGCGACCGCGGCGCCGGGCGGGCCAGCACCCACGCCGTCGAGCTGCTGGCCGGCATGCTCGCCGAGATCCGCGCGTACGGCGAGGGCATCGTGGTGGCCGAGCAGATCCCCACCAAGCTGGTCTCCGACGTGGTGAAGAACACCGCGCTGAAGGTGGTGCACCGCCTGCCGGCCGAGGACGACCGGCAGCTCGTCGGGGCCGCGATGAACCTCAGCGAGGAGCAGTCGCGGCAGGTCGTCTCCCTCCAGCCGGGGGTCGCGGCGGTCTTCGCCGACGGGATGGACCGGCCGCTGCGGATCAGGGTTCCGCTGGGGGAGGAGCGCGAGCGGGCCGTCCCCGGAGTCCTGGGTCACACGCCGCCGATCAACGGCCGCCGCTCGGCGGCCTGCGGCCAGGAGTGCCGGACCGGCCGGGCCTGCACGCTCGTGGAGCTGCGCGAGGCCGACCTGCTCGCCGACGCCCCCGAGTGGGCATGGTTGCGCATCTGGGCCGACACGCTGGTGCTGGCCTTCTGCGCCGACCGGCCGCTGCCGGGGGTGCCGCGGGCCCTCGCGGACCTGTGGGCGGAGCTGCCGCTGCGGCGCCGCGAGTGCCTGCTGGCCACGGCGGTGGAGCGCGCCGTGGCCCCCAGGGCGTGGTCGCTGCGGACCGTCGCCGACCCGGCGAGGCTGACCGAGCGGGTGGCCGCCACCGCGACCCGGCTGCTCGGCCCGGAACGGGAGGGCACGGAGCGGCCCGGCCCCGAGTGGGTCATCCCGCAGGTCCGCTGGCTGCACGAGGTGGACCGGCTGTTCCCGCACGACCGGCCCGCGCCCGACCCGCGCTCGCCCGCCCCGGCCCTGGACTACCCACTGGTCACGCCTCCGCCGGGCGGCGCCGAGCTGCTCGGGCACCGGGCCAGGGCGCTGCGCCACCACCCGCTGTCCATGGAGGCCGACCGCAACCGGGCGCTGGCCTGGCGGGTCATCCTCGGCGACGACGAGCGCGAGAGCGTGGAGCGGGACATGCAGACGGTGACGATCGGCGTCGATCCCGCCGACCGGCTCCGGCACGTCGCCCAGACGATGGGCGCGGGGTGGCTGGAGACCGTGCTGTCGTGGCCGCGCCGGTTCGTGCTGCCGTTCGACGCCGCCGCGCCGGAGGACGTCGAGCTCGCCTTCACCGACTGACCGCCGCGCGCCGTACGGGGCCTGCGGACGAGGCGCGTCCGGGGGCCCGAAGGGTCCGGCGGCCCGGGCGTCCGGGCGGTCCGGGTGGCTCAGGTGGTTCGGGCGGTCCGGATCGAGTCCCGGCCGGGAGGAGGCGAACCGGACGTGCCGTACGAACGGGACGGACGGTGCGACCTTCGTGATCGGCCCTTTCGCGGGCGTTGCCGGACCGTGACCATGCCGAACCCCGGCTAGGATCGCGGCATGAACGATTCGGCGGACCAGCCCCGGATGCCGAGTCCTCCCGCGACGGGGCCGCTTGGCGAGGAGAGGCGATGACACAGCTTCCGCTGCGGGCTCAGCTCGCGAGCGCTCTCGGACGGACGGCCGCGACCCTGTCCAGGGCCACCGGCCGCGGCGACGGCTCGGTGATCGGTGGCCGGATCGGCCTGGCGCTGGAGCCCGGCCTGCTGAGCCAGCTCGCCCGGGACCGCAGGCTCGCCCTGGTGAGTGCGACCAACGGCAAGACCACCACGACCCGCCTGATCACCTCCGCCCTCCAGGAGCTCGGCGACGTCGCCACCAACGCCTTCGGCGCCAACATGCCCGCCGGGCACGTGTCGGCGCTGGCGTCGGCCAAGGACGCTCCGTACGGCGTGCTGGAGGTCGACGAGAAGTACCTCCCCGCGGTGATCGACGCCACCGGCGCGGGTGTGATCGCCCTGATGAACCTCAGCCGCGACCAGATGGACCGGGCGGGCGAGATCTGGCTGCTCGCCCAGAAGTGGCGGCGGGCCCTGGCCGGCAAGAACACCCACGTGATCGCCAACGCCGACGACCCGCTGGTCGCCTGGGGAGCATCCACCGCCGCCCGGGTGACCTGGGTGGCGGCGGGACAGCCCTGGAAGGAGGACTCCTGGTGCTGCCCCGAGTGCGGCGGCCCGCTCGACCGCAAGGGCGTCGACTACACCCCGCCGGGCGGCCACGTCGCCGGCGCGGCCCCCCTGGCGATGGTCCCGCGCCCGGCCGAGGACGACTGGGCCTGTCGTGAGTGCTCCTTCCGGCGGCCCCAGCCCTCCTGGTTCCTCGACGACGACGCGGTGATCGACCCGCGCGGGCAGCGCTGGGTCCTGGACCTCCAGCTTCCCGGCCGTGCCAACCGGGCGAACGCCGCGATCGCCCTGGCCGTCGCCGAGGCGTTCGGCCTGCCGGTCCAGGCGGCGCTGCCCCGGCTGCGCGAGGTCAGGTCCGTCGCCGGCCGCTACACCACGGTGGAGCGCGACGGCCGCCGCGCCCGGCTGCTGCTGGCCAAGAACCCCGCCGGGTGGCTGGAGGCGTTCGACGTGCTCGACCGCTCGCTGCCGGTCATCCTCTCGGTGAACGCCCAGGGGCCCGACGGCCGCGACACCTCCTGGCTGTGGGACGTCGACTACCGCGTCCTGCGCGGCAGGCCGGTCTTCGTGACCGGGGAGCGGATGCTCGACCTCGCGCTCCGGCTGGACGTGGCGAACGTGCCGTTCCAGCTCGTGGCGTCCTTCGAGCAGGCGCTCGCCGCGCAGCCGCCGGGCAAGGTCGACGTGATCGCCAACTACACCGCCTTCCAGCAGATCCGAGCGGAGTTCGACCGTGCAGTCTGACAGCGTCCTGCGGCTCGTCTGGATCTACCCAGACCTGCTGAGCACCTACGGCGACCAGGGCAACGTCCTGGTCCTGGAACAGCGTGCCCAGCGCCGCGGCATCCCGGTCCAGACCATCCACGTCCGCTCGGCGGACCCGGTGCCGGACAGCGGCGACATCTACCTCATCGGCGGCGGCGAGGACCGGCCGCAGATCCTGGCGGCCGAACGGCTGCGCCGCGACGGCGGCCTGCACCGGGCCATGGCGCGCGGCGCGGCCCTGCTGGCGGTCTGCGCGGGCTACCAGATCATGGGCAGCACGTTCGGCGGCGAGGAGGGGCAGCCGGTCCAGGGCATCGGCCTGCTCGACATCGCCAGCGGCCGGGGCACCGGCCGGGCGGTCGGCGAGCTGGCCGGGGAGGCCGACCCCGCGCTCGGCATCCCGATGCTCACCGGCTTCGAGAACCACATGGGCGTCACCCGGCTGGGACCGGGCGTCCGCCCGCTGGCGCGCACGGCGGTCGGCGTCGGCAACGGCGACGGCACCGAGGGCTGCTACGCCGGGAAGGCCGTCGGCACCTACCTCCACGGCCCGGCGCTCGCCCGCAACCCGGGCCTGGCCGACCTCCTGCTCACCTGGGCGGTCGGCGCGCAGCTCCCGCCGATCGACGACTCGTGGTACGACCGGCTCCGCCAGGAGCGGCTGACCGCGGTCCTGCCCCAGCAGGCCTGACGATCCTCCCTCGGGACGGGCATCGGCCGCCTCCGGTGCCCGTCCTCCTGGGCGGCCCGCTAGTAGACCAGCGCCTGGACACCCTCGGCGAGGACCTCCTCGACGAAGGTGGGGGCGCCCGCGATGCGCACGCCGTCGATCAGGTCGTCCGCCGTCATGTCCCGCCGGGCCGCGCATTGGGTGCACAGCGTCACCCGGCCCCCGGCGAGAACGGCGTCGAGCAGGTCGCCGAGCTGCGCCGCGTGCGGCAGCGCGAACTCCTTGGCCCGGCCGGGCAGGGCGAACCACGACGCCTCGCCGGTCAGCCACAGCGAGACGGGGACCCCGCTCGCCAGCGCCGCCGCGGCCACCGTGAACGCCTGGTTGCAGCGCTCGGGGGCGTCCGCGCCGGCGGTCACCTTTATCACCAGTGAACGTGCCATGGTAGGCAGCCTAATGCGGGCGGGAACCGCGGGCACGGGCCGTACCGGGGCGGTCTCGACGCGCGGCCCGGCGCGGGGGGAACCGGGGGCGCGAGCCGTGTGGGGACGGCCTTAGGCTCGTGTGCATGGACGTTCCCGAGCTGCATCCCGGCCTTGAGCCGATCGCCTTCCTCCTGGGCCGGTGGGAGGGCGCCGGAGTGGGCGGATATCCGACGATCGAGAGCTTCAACTTCGGGCAGGAGATCGTCTTCGGTCACAACGGCAAGCCGTTCCTGACCTACACCAGCCGCACCTGGCTCCTGAACGACGCGGGCGAGCGGGTCCGCGAGCTGGCCACCGAGACCGGCTACTGGCGGCAGCTTCCCGACCGCCAGCTGGAGGTGTGCCTGACGCACCCCACCGGGATCGTGGAGATCTACGTCGGCGAGGTCGTCTTCCACAAGATCGAGCTGCGGACCGACGTGGTCGCCCGTACCGCCACCGCCAAGGAGTACACCGCGGGCCACCGCCTGTACGGCCTGGTCAACGGCAACCTGATGTGGGCCTACGACATGGCGGCCGAGGGGCAGCCGCTCCAGTCGCACATCTCCGCCGAGCTCAAGAAGGTGGCCGACTTCGTGCCGGAGGCAGGATAGGACCGGCTTCGCGCCGGAGGGCAGGAAAAGAAAAGAACCCCGGGCCTGCTCCCGCCGCTCGCGGCGGGGCCGGATGGACCAAAGACGGGATCTTCGTGTCCCGCCCTCCGGCGGCCCGGGGTTCCGGTGATTGCCATGGATTCGCCGAACGTCGCGAGACGTCCGGACAGAGTCCGGAGTCGCGGCGTCCTAGCGGACAGCCACCTCGCTAGCCCTAGAACTGTCAACCATTGTCTGGACCACCTCCTTTCTGCGTGCCCCAAAGCTATGCGGCCGGGTCAGCTCAAGGCAAACGTTTTTCCACCCGTCCCGCCCGGCTACCCGAACAGCTCCCGGCCCCAGTAGTCGCCGGCGTCCCGGACTCCGGGCGGGCAGGCGAACAGGCCGCTGGAGACGTGCTTGATGTACTCGTTGAGCGAGTCGGCCTTGGCGAGACTCGTCTGGATCGGCACGAACTGCTTGCGCGGGTCGCGCTGGTAGGCGATGAAGAACAGCCCGGCGTCCAGCCGCCCCAGCCCGTCGGAGCCGTCGACGTAGTTGTAACCGCGTCTCAGCAGATGCGCGTTGCCGTGCGCCGAGGGGTGGGCGAGCCGTACGTGCGCGTCGGGTTTCATCGCGGTGAGGTCCACCGGGTCGAACTCCTGCTTCCTGCCGACCGGTGCGCCCTCGCCCTTGTCGCGGCCGAAGATGTCCTCCTGCTCCCGCAGGGGGGCGCGGTCCCAGGTCTCGATCATCATGCGGATCTTGCGGGTGACCAGATAGCTGCCGCCCGCCATCCAGCCGGGCCCGTCCGTCGCGGTGGCCCAGAGCTGGTCGCGCACCAGCGCGGTGTCCTCCAGCTTCATGTTGTTGGTGCCGTCCTTGAACCCCATCAGGTTGCGCGGGGTGGCCTGGGCGCGCGAGGTGGAGGAGGTACGGCCGAAGCCGAGCTGGGACCAGCGCACCGACACCCGCCCGAACCCGATGCGCGCCAGGTTCCGGATGGCGTGCACCGCGACCTGGGGATCGTGCGCGCAGGCCTGCACGCAGATGTCGCCGCCGGAGATCTCGGGGATCAGATGCTCACCGGGGAACCTCGGCAGGTCGGCCAGGGCGGCGGGCCGGCGGTCGGCCAGCCCGAAGCGGTCGTCGAACAGCGTGGAGCCGAAGCCGACCGTCAGCGTGAGTCCGGAGGCGGGCAGGCCGAGCGCCTCGCCGGTGTCGTCGGGCGCGCCCTCGGCCGGTCCCCCGACGGCGCCGAACGCCCCGGCCTCCTTGCCCTGGGTGAGGCGGGCGGCGGCGGCCGTCCACTCCTGCAGCAGGTCGACGAGTTCGGACTTCTTGTCGGTGGTGACGTCGAAGGCCACGAAGTGCAGCCGGTCCTGGGCCGGAGTGACGATGCCCGCCTGGTGCTCGCCGTAGAAGGGGAACGGGTCGGAGGCGGATGAGACATGTGCGACCGGTGGGTCGGTCCTGAGCGAGCGGGTGGCGACGGCGGTGGTCCCCGCCGCCGCCACGCCGGCCGCGCCCAGGCCCAGCACCGCTCTCCGGCTCATGCGCTGGTTCATGGCAGAGCCCCTACCCGGCCACGACAGGCGCGATCTTGCTGATCGGCTCGGCCAGCGCGTTGATCACATCCGACAGGCTCTTCAGCTCCTCCTTGGACAGCTCGTTGTGCAGCCTCCAGCCGTTGCCCTTCTGGTGCTTGCCCAGTTCGGCCTCGGCGGCGGCGAACTTCTCGTCCAGGATCTTGACCAGGTCGGGGGAGCGCTCCTCCAGAACGGGACGCAGTGACTGCACCGCCGCCTCGGAACCGGCCAGGTTGGCGGCGAAGTCCCACAGGTCGGTGTGCGACCAGATGTCCTCCTCACCGGTGATCTTGCCTGTGGCGACCTCGTCGAGCAGTTCCTTGGCGCCGTTGGCCAGGTTGAGCGGGGTCAGCTCCGCGGCGTTGGCCTTCTCCACGATGGTCTTGACGTCGGCGATCAGCTTGTCGGCGACCGGGCCGTCCTTGCTGATGTCCTTGGTGACCCACAGATCCTTCTCGATCTTGTGGAAGCCGGTCCACTCCTCACCCTCGGCCAGGTCCGCCTCGCGGGCGTCGATGGCCGGGTCGAGGTCGCCGAAGATCTCCGCGACCGGCTCGATGCGCTCCCAGTAGGTGCGCGCCACCGGGAACAGCTCCTTGGCCTCGTCGATCCGGCCGGCCTTCACCGCGTCCACGAACTCCTGCGTCTTGACCAGCAGCGTGTCGCTCTGGCTCTTGACGTACCGCTTGTAGCCGGCGGTCGCCTCGGCGAGCTTGGCGTCCGCGTTCAGCGGCTTGTGCTCGCCGGTGACCTTCAGCGGGTTGCGGATGCCCTTGCCGGTCATGCCGGGCTTGCACACCGTCTCGTAGCTGCCCGCCGGCAACTCGGCGATCAACTCACGGGTCAGGCCCGGCACGATGTTCTCCACCTCGGCCATCACCCGGTCGCCCGGTGCGTAGACGTAGAACTCGGTGACCTTGCTGCCGCCGTTGGTGATGGAGAACGTGCTGGCGCCGGCGGCGACCTCGGAGACGGCGACCTTGCACTCGGTGTCGCTGGCGGCGACCGTGACCTTCGCGGGCTTGGCCGCCGCGCCGGGGCCGCCGGTGGCAGGGGTCTCGGCCGCACAGGCGGTCAGCGAGGCCAGAGCCAGGGCGCCGACGGCGAGACGGATGATGGCGGACATGATGCTCCTGTTCAGGCCGCGTGCGCGGGAGCGAGCTGCGTGCGTGAAGGACGCAGGAAGAAATAGAGGGAGGGGATCACGTAGGCGGCCCAGGCGATGGTCTCCAGGACGCTGGGCTGCGGGGTGATGTTGAGCATTCCCGACAGCAGCGCGCCGTACCACGAGTCGGCGGGCAGGACGGCGCTGATGTCGAAGGCGTAGGTGTTCAGGCCGGGCAGGACGCCGGCCTCCTGCAGATCGTGCACGCCGTACTTGAAGATTCCGCCCGCCACCAGGATGAGCAGGAGGCCCGTCCAGGTGAAGAAGCGGGTGAGGTTGACGCGCACCGCGGACCTGTACAGGCCGTAGCCGAGCGCGACCGCGGTGAGCAGGCCGAGGGCGATGCCGATCAGCGGCTGGGAGGAGGCGGTGGCGCCCTGCACGGAGGCGAAGAACAGCAGCGCCGTCTCCAGCCCTTCACGCGCCACGGCCAGGAACGCCATGATGACGACGGCCAGGGAGCCCAGCGCCAGCGCTTCGGAGAGCTTGCCGCGTAGTTCGCCGGACAGGGCGCGGGCGGCCCGTCTCATCCAGAAGATCATCCAGGTGACGAACACGACGGCGAGCAGCGAGGTGATCGCCTCGAACAGCTCCCGCTGCTGGAAACCGAGCTGCGCGGCGGTGAAGGTCAGGACCGCTCCGAAGCCGACCGAAAGAGCCACGGCGGTGAGCACACCGACCCAGACGTGCGGAAGCTTGTCCCTGCGGTCGCTCTTGACCAGGAAGGCGACCAGGACCGAGACGACGAGCGTCGCCTCGAGCCCTTCACGCAGGCCGATGAGATAGCTGGCGAACACTGTTGCTCCAACTCCGAGGGTGATGAGCGCGAAATGGCGTTACGGCGTGGCAGGCGATCCGCCTGCGGGGCCCGGATCGCGCGCGGCGATGTTCATGACGGCGAGCACAGCATGCTCCTCAGAGTCGTCGGAGGAGAGCCCGGCCACGGCTCCGCTACTTGCCGTAAAAGTTAACATAGCCTCACCTAACTAACCAGGCGGCCCCCCGGTCGCGCGAGAAGGCCGGCACGCCGGAGCGGTTCCGGCGGATCCCGGGCCGCTTCCCCGCTCCGGCGACCGTTCCGGCCGCCGCCCATCCCGACCTGGGTCGCCGTCTCCTCTCCGGGAGTGTGCGGCCCCGGTCCGCCGGGGTTGCTCCTAGACTCTGGGCATGTCCGAGACGTCGTGGCACGAGCAACTACGGGCGCACGGTTACCGGGTCACCCCCCAGCGCCAGCTGGTGCTGGAGGCCGTCAAGGCCGCCGGGCACGCCACCCCCGAGGAGATCTGCGCCAAGGTGCGGGAGACCGCGCGCGGGGTGAACATCTCGACCGTCTACCGCACCCTCGAACTGCTCGAACAGCTCGGCCTGGTCACCCACACCCACCTCGGGCACGGCGCCCCGACCTACCACCTGGCCGCCGACGCCGACCACGTGCACCTGGTCTGCCACGAGTGCGGTGAGATCGACGAGGTCGAGCCCGAGCTGGTGCGCGACCTCGTGACCAGGTTCGACGAGGAGCTGGGGTTCGCGGTCAACGTCCACCACCTGACGGTGTTCGGGCGTTGCCGTAAGTGCCGCTGAGGGCTCGTAGGCTTGGGACCATGCGAAGCCCTCTGCTGGACACTCCCGGCGCGGTCGCGGCCGAGGCCCCCGACGCCGACGTCGCCGGACACTACGGCGACCCGTTCGCCGAGCAGCGCGCGTTCCTCGCGGGCGAGGCGATGGTCGACCGGAGCAACCGGGAGGTCGTACGGATCTCCGGGCCCGACCGGCTGAGCTGGCTCAACGACCTGACGTCGCAGAAGCTCGACGGCCTGGCGCCCGGCGTGCCGACCCAGACGCTGTTCCTGGACGCCCAGGGCCGCGTGGAGCACCACCTGACGCTCGTCGACGACGGCGAGGCCGTGTGGGCGCACGTCGAGCCGGGCACGTCGGCCGGGCTGGTCGCGTTCCTGGAGAAGATGCGGTTCATGCTCCGGGTCGAGATCGCCGACGTGACCGGTGACCACGCGGTCGTCTCCGTCGCCGAGGGGACGCCGGTCGCCCCGCCCGAGGGGTCCGTCGTCATCGGGGGCGACGTGCTGCTGCCGCGGGCGCTGCTGGCCGACCGGCTGGGCGGCATGGCCCTGGCCGGGTTGTGGGCCTACGAGGCGCTGCGGATCGAGGGGCACCGCCCCCGCCTGGGCTTCGAGACCGACCACAAGACGATCCCGCACGAGGTGGGATGGATCGGCCCGGCGCTGCACCTGAGCAAGGGCTGCTACCGGGGCCAGGAGACCGTGGCCCGGGTGCACAACCTCGGCCACCCGCCGCGCCGCCTGGTCTTCCTGCACCTGGACGGCAGCGTGGACACCCTGCCCCGGCACGGTGACCCGGTGACCTGCGACGGCGCGGAGGTCGGCTTCGTCGGCAGCGCCGCCCGGCACCACGAGCTCGGTCCGGTCGCGCTGGCCGTGGTCAAGCGGACCGTGCCGGTGGACGCCACGCTCCAGGCCGGGGGGGTGGCCGCGGCTCAGGAGGTCGTCGTGCCGCCGGACGCCGGCCGCAACGTCACCATCGACCCCTCCCTGCGCCGCCGCATCCGCTGACACGACCCCGCCCTCCGGCGGCGGGCCCTGAGAGGCGAGCGGCCCGGCCCTCGGCGAAGGGGCCGGACCGCTCGCCGGCCCAGGTCACCGGAAAGGCCCAGGTCACCGGAAAGGCCCAGGTCACCGGAAAGGCCCAGGTCACCGGAAAGGCCCAGGTCACCGGAAAGGTTCCGGCCGCCGGAAGACGGCCGCCGCAGGTCAGAAGGCCAGGGTGTGCAGAAGCGCGGCGGTCAGGGCGGCGCGCTCCACCATGCCGTCCACGCTGATGTGCTCGTGCCGGGCGTGCGCGCCGGCGCCGACCGCGCCGAGCCCGTCGAGGACCGGCAGGCCGAGCGCGGCGGCGAAGTTTCCGTCGCTGGCCCCGCCGACCGACCGCTCGCCCAGGTCGAGGCCGAGCCGGGCGGCCACATCCCGGGCCTGCCCGAACAGCCGGGCGGTGCCCTCGCTCCGCTCCATGACAGGGCGGTTCCACCCGCCGGTGATCTCGATCGAGGCGCGGGGGTCGTGCGGGCGCAGGGCGGCGAGGGCGGCGTCCACCCGGGCCGCCTCACCCTGGCTGGCGACGCGGACGTCCACCTCGGCGCGGGCCGCCCCGGCGACGACGTTGGAGCCCGTTCCGCCCGAGACGACGCCGACGTTGACGGTCGTCCCGGCGTCGAGATCGGTGAGGTCGTGCAGCAGCCGTACGGCCCGCGCCAGCTCGTCGATCGCACTGGCGCCCTTGGCCGGTTCGAGGCCGGCGTGCGCCTCGACCCCGGTGAACTCCAGGCGGAAGATGCCGACGCCCTTGCGTTCGGTCTTCAGCGCCCCGTCCACGCTCGCCTCGAACACCAGCGCCGCGGCGGCGTCGCCGGCCGCCTCCTCGATCAGCGGCCGGGAGGCGGGGCTGCCGATCTCCTCGTCGCCGTTGAGCAGCAGCCGCAGCGGCGGCCGGGGAAGCCCGGCGGCGTCCAGCGCGCGCAGCGCCCAGACGAGCTGGACCAGCCCCGCCTTCATGTCGAAGACGCCGGGGCCGCTCGCCCGGTCCCCCTCGACGGTGAACGGCCAGGCGGCGAGGGTGCCGGCCGGCCACACCGTGTCGTAGTGGGCGAGCAGCAGGATCGGCGCGGTCCCCCGGCCCGGGTAGTCGTTCACCCGGATGTCGCCGTACGGGCCGCCGTCGGCGCGCCGGGTGGCCACGGGGGCGCCCAGCCGTTCGGCCAGGTAACCGTCGAGCCACGCGAGGCCGGTGTCGAGCAGCGCCCTGTCGTTGCTGGGGGTCTCCAGCGAGACGTACTCCGACAGGTCGGCGAGCAGGTCGGCGCGGTGCCGGGAGATCCAGGCGTGCAGCGCCCGCGCGTCCGTCGTGCTCCCCGCGCCTCCCGCGCTCCCCGCGCCTCCCGCGCTCCCCGCGCTTCCCGTGTTCCCCGCGCTCCCCGTGTCCTTCGTGTCCCGCACGTCGCTCACGCCCTCCGCGTCCGCGTCTCCCGCTCCGCTCATGTCCGTGAAGCCTCCCGCATTCATCGGGTGGCCTCCAGGTCGCGCAGGTGGTCCTCGCTCATCGGGACGCGCCCGGCCTCGACGTCGGCGAGGCGGGCGAGCACGCCGCGGGTCAGCGGGGTGGCGACCCCGGCCGCGTCCGCCTCGGCGAAGACGGCCCCGTAGTGGTCGTGCACCTCGACGGGGCGGCGCCGTACGGCGATGTCGCGCCAGATTCCGCTGCGGTCCTTGGGCTGGGTGCGCAGCCAGGCGGTGAGCCGGTCGGTCGCCGCCTCGCGGGCGTCCTCCGGTGCACCGGGCAGGTACGCCCCGGGATCGAACGCGTCGAACGGCTCCAGCCGGTGGCCCAGCCGCGCGGCGACCGCGAACACCTCGGCCACCAGGGCGTACATCAACGGGCGGTGCCGGTCGATCAGGCCGGCCATCGGCGCGTCGGCCAGCGCGGTCGCGGTCAGCATGATCCCGAAGCCCAGCTTGGACCACAGGTAGCCGTTGATGTTCCCGGTGGCCTTGGCGCCCAGCCCGGCGAGGTCGGAGACGACCCGGTCGACCCGGGGGCTCGACTCGCCCGACAGTTCGCCGACCACGAAGGCGCCGGGTCCGCCGTCACGGATGACGCCCGGCTCCACCACGTCGGCGAAGAGGTTGACGAACGCGCCCACGACGCGGTCCGCTCCGACGTGCTCGGCGATGAGCCGCTCGTTGAGCCCGTTCTGCACCGAGACGACGAAGCCGCCGGGGGCGAGCCGGGGCGCGATCCAGCCGGCCGCGCCTCCGGTGGCCTGGGCCTTGACGCACAGCAGGACGTGCCGCAGCGGGCCGTCCACCTCCTCGGGGGTCGCGGCGCGGACCCGCGTGGTCTCGTCGCCCGCCGCCCCCCGGAGCACCAGCCCGTCGCGGCGGACCGCGGCGACGTGCGCGGGGTCGGCGTCGACGAGCAGCACGTCGTGCCCTCCCCGGGCGAGGTGGAAGGCGACGCTCCCGCCGATGGCCCCGCCGCCGACGATCGTGTACGGCGCGCCCGGGGAGACTCCCGCGGCCCCGGTGGTCGCTCCGGCCTCGGCAGTCCCGGCGGCCTCGGCGGTCCCGGTGGTCGCCGCGGTGGCGGGCGCGTGACGTGGCCCGGTCATCAGGTCAGCTCCTTTCCCCTGGTCTCGGGCATGGTGGTGTAGACGATCACGCCGATGAGGGCCGCGGCGACCACGTAGAGCCACACCTGCTCGCGGTAGCCGTTCGAGCTGAGCCAGGTGGTGACGTACGGGGCGGTGCCCCCGAAGACCGCGACGGACAGGGCGTACGGCAGGCCGATGCCGGTGGTGCGGACCTCGGCGGGGAACTGCTCGGCCATGACGACGGCGCAGTTGGCGGAGTAGCCGACCAGGAAGACCATGCCGACGATCTCGATGACGAGCAGGGCCCCGAAGCCGCCGTCGAGGAAGTGGAAGGCGGGCCAGGCGATGACGAGGAAGCCCAGCGCGAAGGCGGTCATCGTGGGCTTGCGGCCGATCCGGTCGGAGAGCAGGCCGCCGAACGGCAGCAGGACCAGGAAGACGACCACCGCGATGGTGTTGGCGAGCAGGGCCTGGTTCAGCGGGATGCCGGTGTCGACGTGGGCGTAGGTCGGCATGTAGCTGACCCAGATGTAGTAGAGCAGGGTTCCGGCGATGGTCACGCCGATGACGCGGAGCGCGGCCCGCGGGTGCTCCCGGAACATCGCGGTGAGCGGGTTGGCGCGGGTCCGGCCGGACGCCTCGGCCTTGGAGAACGCCTCGGTCTCGGGGACCGAGACGCGCAGCCACAGGCCGATCAGGCCGAGCAGGCCGCCGATGGCGAAGGCGATGCGCCAGCCCCAGCTCCCCAGCGCGGCCTCGTCGAGGAAGGAGGTGAGGACGGTGCCGAGCGCCGAGGCGATCAGCACGCCGCCGCCGACCGAGACCTGCTGCCAGGACCCGGCGAACGCGCGCCGCCCGCTCGCGGCCGACTCGATGAGGAAGGCCGACGAGGTGCCGAACTCGCCGCCGGCGGAGAAGCCCTGGACCAGGCGGGCGAGCACCAGGACGATCGGCGCGGCGATGCCGATGACCTCGTAGCCGGGGCAGATCGCGATCACGAAGGACGCCGCCGCCATCAGCGTGATGGTCAGCGTCATGCCCTTCTTGCGGCCGTGCCGGTCACCGTACACGCCGAGGATCGCGCCGCCGATGGGGCGCATGAGGAAGCCCACGGCGAAGACCGCCAGGGTGGACAGCAGGCTCACGGTGGGGTCGCCGGAGGGGAAGAACTGGCGGGAGAACACCGACGCGAAGGTGGTGTAGATGGCCCAGTCGACCCACTCGACGGTGTTGCCGATCGCGCCCGCGACGATCGCCCTGCGCTGTGCCGGGGTGAGGCGCGTGGCGGGCGCTCCGGTGGGTGTCTCGACGCTCATGGTGGTTCCTTCGGTGCGCTCTCGGCCGTCCGGGCCGTCCGGGCCGTTCGGGTCGTCCGGGCCGTTCGGGTCGTCCGGGCCGTTCGGGCCGGCCGTACGGCGGGCGGGGGCGGGGCTCGTCACGTGGGCTCCGGCCGGCGGGCGGGGGCGGGGTCCACGGGGGACTCCCGCAGGACGTACCGGGCGACGTCGGCGTGGGTGGCGTACCAGACGCCGTCGTGCCCGGCGATGTGGTCGAGCAGCTCGGAGAGCGCCGCCATCCGGGAGCGGTGCCCGATGATGTGCGGGTGCATGGTGAGCTGGAACAGCCCGCCCTCGGCGTAGGCGGCGTCGAACTCGTCGCGCCAGATGCCGGCGACGTCCCGCGGCGGAGTGTACGGCCGGAGTCCGCCGTAGCGCTCCATCATCAGGTACGGCGCGTCGTCCCTGATCCACTCGACCGGGATCTCCACGACGCCGGTCGGCTCGCCGTCGGCCAGCAGCTCGTACGGCTCGTCGTCGGCCATCAGCGAGGAGTCGTAGACCAGGCCGAGCTCCCGGGTGATGGCGAGGGTGTGGTCGGAGAAGTCCCAGGAGGGGGTGCGGATGCCGACCGGACGGGTGCCGCTGAGTCGCTCCAGCGTGTCGGCGGCACGGAAGGCGAGCTCCCGCTCGTCGGCCGGGTCGAGCAGCATGTTGCGCTCGTGGATCCAGCCGTGCATGGCGACCTCGTGGCCGGCGGCGACGTAGTCGCGCACCTCGCCGGGGTGCAGCAGCGCGGACACCGCCGGCATGAAGAACGACGCCGGGATGCCGTGACGGTCCAGCAGGCGCAGGACGCGGGGCGTGCCCGCGCGGGCGCCGTACTCCCCCTGGGAGAGCTTGCCGGGCCGGGTCTCGCCCTCGCGCAGCGGGATCGTCTCGTGGTCGGAGTCGAAGGAGAGCGCGACGGCGACCCGGGCGCCGCCGGGCCAGGAGCCGGGGGTGAGACCACGCCCGGCGCGCACCCGGTCGACGTGGCCGCGCCAGGTCTGCTCGGACCACTGCCAGGGCTGCTGCCCGGGGGCTTCGGTGGGGTCGGGGACACAGGCGGTCATGGCGGTCACGGTTCCTTCCGGTCCGGTCGGGCGGCGGGGGTGGGGACCCAGGCCCGCTTGAAGGTGGTGAGCTGGAGGGTGACGTCGGCGGCCCGCAGGCCGGGCAGCGAGCCGACGTCGTCGGTCATGTAGCGGAACAGGTCGCCGTAGTGGCGCAGCGCCACCTGGGCGGCGAGGTTGAAGCGCCCCGTGGTCGCCGACAGGTAGCGGGTCAGGGGGTGCGCGGCGAGCTGCTGGCCCGCGGTCTCCAGCCGGCCGGGCTCGACCTCCAGCCAGAGCATGAACTCCACGGCGTAGCCGAGCACCTCGGGTTCGGCGAGCGTGCGGAACCGCAGGCAGCCCCGCCGGACGAGCGACTCGACCCGCCGCTTCGCCGTCGACTCGCTGCTGCCGACGGCCGCGGCGAGGGCCTTGTACGGCATCCGCCCGTCCCGGCCGAGGGCCTGGACGATCGCCTGCTCCAGCTCGTCGAGCCGTTCCGGGGGGCCGTCCCGGAACCGGTCCTCGAAGGGGAGCTCGGCCGCGTCCCGCAGCTCGGCGGCGGCCTCCGGGGTGAGGACGCCGGGGTTCCAGTCGTGGTTGGAGACGAAGGTCCGGATGACCGCGTGCGTCTCGCTCTCGATGACCCGGTCGCCGCCGGGCACGTCGGCGACCAGCACGCGGCCGAGCGCGGCGTGGTCGGGCACGACGAACTCGGCGACGCAGTCGGCGGCGCCGGACACCACCGCCACGAACCTCGCCTCGGGGCGGGCCGCGATCGCGCCGGCGACGTCGTAGGTGGCGCCGGGCCGGCAGCGGAACCGGGTGAGGACCGGCACGCCGAGACCGCAGCGCAGCACGTCCACCACGCCGATGACGCGGAGCATGCCGCTCTCGCCGAGGACGGCGGCGCGGCGGACCACGGTGGACTCGCTCGCGCCGACGAGGCGGGCGACGAGGCTCCAGGGGGCCCGCCCGTTCAGCTGGAGGGCCGCGACGATCGCGCGGTCGAGTTCGTCGACGGGGACGCCGGGTTGCATGCGACCCAGGATTGCTGACGGAATCCCCCAAAAGCAACCCTAAACTGACGCTATCCACGATTCATGGGTAAAATCTGATGGATAAGGCATGGCGGACAGGGGGTGCGACCGCCCGGGGCCGCCGGTCAGATGTCCAGCACCAGGGTGATGGGCCCGTCGTTGACCAGGGTGACCTTCATGTCGGCGCCGAACACCCCGGTCTCCACCCGGGCGCCCAGCGCGCGCAGCTCGGCGCACACCGCCTCCACCAGCGGCTCGGCCACCGGGCCGGGCGCGGCGGCCTGCCACGTGGGGCGGCGGCCCTTGCGGGCGTCGCCGTACAGGGTGAACTGGCTGACCACGAGCAGCGGCGCGCCCACGTCGGAGCAGGACTTCTCGCCGGACAGGATCCGCAGGCCCCACAGCTTGGCGGCGAGCCTCGCGGCCTCGGCCGGGGTGTCGGTGTGCGTCACCCCCACCAGCACCAGGAGGCCGGGCTCGTCGATCGCCCCGGCCGTCACGCCGTCCACCGTCACAGAAGCGGAACTCACCCGCTGCACCACCGCACGCATCCCCCCATCATCTCGCGCATCCGGTGACCCTAGAATCCACGCGAAAGGAGACAAAGGTGTCTGCTGAGTCGTTGGTTGTCGAAGTCGTCCGTTCGGGGTTCGTGGAGTCCACCCACCGGGCGCGGATGCTGGCCGTCGAGGCCGGCGGGTCCCCGGTGAGGGTGCACGGCGCGGTCGACGCCCTGGTGTCGCCGCGCTCGTCGATGAAGCCGCTCCAGGCGCTGGCCATGGTGCGCCACGGCCTCGCCCTGGAGGGCGAGCTGCTCGCGCTGGCCTGCGCCAGCCACTCCGGGGAGCCGTTCCACGTGGAGGGGGCCAGGAAGATCCTCTCCGGGGCCGGCCTGGACGAGAGCGCGCTGCGCTGCCCGGAGGACCTGCCCGCGGACGACGCCGCCCGCGACGAGCTGCTGCGGTCGGGCGGCGGGCCGTCCCGCGTTCACATGAACTGCTCCGGCAAGCACTCGGCGATGCTCGCCACCTGCGTCGCCAACGGCTGGCCCGTGGAGACCTACCTCGACCCGGCGCACCCGCTGCAGCGGGCCATCCGCGAGGTGGTCGAGGAGCTGACCGGCGAGCGCGTCGCCGCCACCGGCGTGGACGGCTGCGGCGCCCCGCTGTTCTTCGTCTCGATGGTGGGCGTGACCCGGGCGTTCCGCGCGTTCGTGCTGGCCGAGCCCGGAACCCCCGAGCGCCGTGTCGCCGACGCCTTCCGCGCCCACCCCGAGTGGACGTCCGGCACCCGGCGGCCCGAGGCCCGGCTGATGCGCGCGGTGCCCGGCCTGATGCTCAAGGCGGGCGCCGAGGCGTTCGACGCGTTCGCCTTCGGCGACGGGCGCGCCGGAACCGTCAAGATCGAGGACGGCGGCCAGCGGGCGCGGACGCCCGTAACGGTCGAGGCGCTGCGCGCGCTGGGCTTCTCCGGTGACGACCTCGACGAGCTGGCGGCCGGGGTGCTGTACGGCGGCGGCCGTCCGGTCGGCGAGGTCCGGGTGCGCCGCCCCTGACCGCTCGCGATCAGGAGATCCGCCTGCGCCGTCCCTGACCGCTCGCGATCAGGCCGCCCCGGTGGTCACGCGCCGCCGGGGCGGTCAGCTCTCGCGGAGTTCCTCGGCCACCAGGCTGGTCCCGATGCCCAGCAGCCAGACATCCTTGACGATGCCGAGCCCCTCGGGGGTGGGGCGCAGGCTGCCCTGCCGCCGCAGGCCCGGGGTCCGCAGGTACAGGCCCATCAGTCCGCCGGCGAAGGCCGCGAGGGCGGCGCCGGCCAACGCCGACGGCACCACGGGGAGCAGGAGCGCCGCGCCGAGGGCGATCTCCGACCTGGCGAGCCAGCGGGTGAACTCCTGCGGGTCCAGGTCCTTGAGGAACGGGTAGGTTCCGGCGGCCATGCCGTGGGTCTGCCGGGCGCGCTCGTCGTTCGCGGCGGCCATGGACAGCCCGGACTCCAGGATGACGAGCCCGGCGGCGACGCGGGCCGGAAGCTGGTGCGGTCGGGCGGTGATCCTCATGGCGGCTCCTCCCATCGCCGGTGAGACGGGCGGGGGACCGTGGTCCTTCCCCCGCCCGCGAGGCGCACGCCCGATTTGTCCTTTCTTGGCGAGGAGCCGCCCACGGTCCTCCTGACGGGAGGCCGTCCACGGTCCGCCCGGCACGCTCCGGGAGAGGCATGGCCCGGGAGAGGTGCCGCCCGGGAACGGCCTACAGGGAGCGGAGCTGCCGGGTCGCGGAGATCGCACCCGACGTCGTCGTGGTGAACGTCCGCATCGAGTCGGCGAACTTCGACAGGTCCCACTCGGCGGGGCCGTGATACCAGTACAGGTTGTCGGCCTGCTGCCCGTTGCCGGTGACCGAGGAGACCACGCGGGCCCAGCGGTCCACGCTGTCGAAGATCACCGCGTACGGCAGGTAGCGGGAGAACAGCTCCACCCGCTGCGCCGGGGGCACCTCGGAGCCGAGCTCGCCCCGGGCGAGGTACTCCCGGAAGCCGAGGGTGTGGGCCAGGGCCGCGGACCCCCTGGCGGTCTTGGCCGGCATGTACTGCCCGCCCACGGCCAGCGCCGCGCCCGCGATGATCAGGGCCAGGCCGAGCACGCCGTACGTGGTGAACCAGGCGAGCGCGACGGTGGCGAGCACACCGGCGAAGGTGAGCACCACGCCGACGGTCGTCCAGCGGGTGCGGACGGTGTCGGGGCGGCGCGCGAACCAGCCCTGGGTGACCACGTCCCGGTAGAGCGCGTCGCGGACCTTGCCGAGGTTCGCCGCGAACGTTCCCTTGAGCTGGGAGAGCGGCACCGCGTCGCGGCCGTCGAAGATCGCGTCGTAGAGCGCCCGCTCGTACGGCATGAGAGAGCCGACCTGGGCGCCCGGCAGCCGCACGAGCGTCCAGTCGGGGGCGTCGTAGGTCTGGCGCGGCTGCTCGTCGATGCGGAGGTAGCCGCGGACGGCCAGGTCCACGATGGTGGCGGTCACGTCGACCACGTCGGCCTGCTCGTCCACGAGCGTGCCGATCTGGCCGGGGCGCACGCCGTCCGGCGGGGCGAAGTGGCCGTTCTGCACCGCGTCGAGCGCGCCGGCCTCGTGGCCGACCACGCGGGCGTCGCGGCCCCGCGTCCAGTAGAGCAGGCCGATGCCGCCGAGCAGCAGGACCAGCAGGCCCGCCAGCGCGCCGCCGGTGACGGCGTCCAGCGTGAAGGCGTTGGACAGCTCGAAGCGGCGCTCCAGGATCGGCGCGCCCTTGGTGGCGCCCGCCGGGTAGCCGACGACGACGGTCAGCACCTCGTTCGCCCCGAGCTCCTGCTGCTCGAAGTCCGCGGTGGTCCCGGTGTGGTCGGGGGAGGCGGCGGTGCAGCCGATCGCGGAGGTCAGCACGCCCGCGAAGCAGGACAGGCTCTGCAACTGGGCGGGCCCGGTCACCTTCACCGTGGCCAGGTCCACCGGGACCGGCCAGCCGCCCACGGCGTACCAGCGCAGCTCCTGGGCGTCGCCCAGCGGGGTCACCGCGCCCTTGACGTCGTACTCCAGCGTGGCGGGGCTCCGGCCGGTGACGGTGAGGGAGTCGCCCTGCAGGGTGCCGCCCCGCAGGCCGGTGATCTGGTAGATCCGGTCGTGGCCGTCGTCGTAGCGGGTCCGGGTGACCAGCTTGCGGGTCGGTCCGGTCCCCTGGAACTCCAGGGTCTCCTTGACGTGCAGGACGCCGTCCGGCCGCAGCTGGAGCTCGACGGCGTCCTTCGTCACCTTCCCGTCGCGCGCGCTCCGCTCGTTCAGTGTCCCCCGCGCGGCGCGTCCGGGTGCGGCGAGCGGCGCGGTCACCGCGGCCCGCCCGGTCTGTCCGGCCCGGGCTGCCCGCCCGGCCTCCGCGGTCCGTCCGGCCGGTACGGTCGCCGCGCCTGCCACGTCCGTCGCGAGGGCCGGGTCCGCCGCGCCCGCCGTGTCCGTCGCGAGGGCCGGAGAGGCGCCCAGGGTGAGTGCGAGGGTGGCGGCAACGGCCAGGCCCCTCGCCGCTCGGTGCATCAGAGATCCCGCCATGGCTCGGGAGCCTATCGAGAACCGCCCATCCGTGGCGGCCAGGCCATAACCAATTTTTCAGTCCTTAAACGTCTATATAGGGATATCCGCTAGATTGCCGGACGGAGATCATTCGTCGGGAAGGCGGTCACATGCGGTCGCGCGGGTCGAGCCCCCTGGCCTTCGGCGTTCTCGGGCTCCTCGCCACGGCCTTCACCGCGGTCGTGGTCGTCGCCGGTCTGGCGGGCGGGGACGACGCCGAGGCCCCGGCCGCCCCCGGGTCGGGCCCCGTGGCGACCGAGAGCCCCGTCCCCGAGCGGGTCGAGGGCGCCGAGGTCGCCCCGCCCAGCTTCCGGCCCCCGCAGCGGCTGAACCTCGGCTCCGCCTCCGGCTCCCGCGTCGCGCCGGTCGCGGCCCGCCGCCCGGTCGTGGACCTGCGCACCATGCGGCGGGCCGACACCGCCGCCCGCCTCAAGCGCAACCCCCTGTACGGCACCGGCGTGATGCTCCCCACGTCCTGCCGCGCCCCGCGCCCCTCGGTCCGGTCGCAGGACATGCTCGCCTACCTCAACGCCGTCACCGCGTGCCTGGACCGGGCGTGGGAGGGGAAGTTCTCGCAGGCCGGGGCGGTGTTCCAGGCTCCCCGCCGGGTCTACTGGTCCCGTCCGGGCCGCGGCCCCTGCGGCACCTACCCCGCCCCGAACGCCGCCGCCTACTACTGCCCCTCCAACCGGGGCATGTACATCGGCCTGAGCCACGTGATCGAGCAGACAGGCCGGCAGAACCCGGCCGGGAACCACGTGCCCTACCTGACGGTCCTCGCCCACGAGTACGGCCATCACGTGCAGTCCATGGCGGGCATCGGCGGCGCCTGGTGGTGGGAGGTCTCCAACCGGTCCAAGGCCGCCCAGAACGCCTACAGCCGCCGGTCGGAGCTCCAGGCGCAGTGCCTGGCCGGGGTATTCGCCCGCAGCGTCCGCACCCCGCTCGCCATCACCGGCTCACGCTGGCAGGAGGTGCTGGAGTCGGAGTACGGCCGCGGCGACGACCAGAACGGCGCGGGCCTGCGCGACCACGGCAGCGGCGAGCATTTCGCCGCCTGGATCCACCAGGGCTGGCGGTACGCCAAGATCGGCTACTGCAACACCTGGGTCGTCCCCGCCTCGCAGGTCAGCTGACCGATCGCCGGCCCCCTCCGGGACCGTCCCCGTTCCTCATCGTTCCTCACCGGGCGAGCGTGGAGGAGACCACCCGGGGCTTTCCCGACCCGAGGAAGAAGACACCCGGGTAGCCCTCGGTCTCGAACCGGGCGCTGCGGTTGCCCCGCAGGGTGGACCGCTCGACGGTCAGGGTGCCGGTGCGGTCGTTGCTGACGAAGAACACGGCCCCGCCGCCCTCGTTGGCGGCGTTGTCCCGGATGACCGAGCCCGCGATCCGGGTGGTGAACCGGTCGCCGTCGTTGTAGATCGCTCCGCCGCTGCCGCCGCCGGGCGTGCCGCCGCGCGCGGGGTTGGCGCCTCTCCCGACCGCCCGGTTGCCGCTCATGACGCTGTTGAGGACGACCCAGGAGACGCCGATGCTGCTCAGCGCGCCGCCGTTGGAGCACACGCCGCCGGTGAAGGTGCTGCCGACGACGTAGACCGGCAGGTCGCGCGACTGGTCGAGCACCCTGATGGCCGCGCCGCCGAGGTCGGGTCCCGTGGTGTCGCAGCGGTTGCGGACGAAGGAGGAGCCGACGACCTTGAACCGGCCGCCGCGCACGAACACCGCGCCGCCGCCTCCGCCGTCGGTCCGCTGCCCGGTGGCGTCGCCGTCGGCGAACGTCAGGTTCTGGACGGTCAGCCGGGGCGTCTCCTGGTCCTGGCAGTGCGACGTGGTCCACTTCTGGGCCCTGTCGCAGGTGTTCATGTAGAGGATCCGCCGTCTTCCCTCGCCGCTGAGGGTGACCTTTCCGCCGCCGTCGAGGACGACCTGGGCGCTGGTGTTGACCACCTTCGCGGTCGCCTTCATCCTGATCGTCACCGGTTTCGGGCCGCAGGAGAACGTGATGATCCCGCCCGCGGCGACCGCCCGGACCACGGCCTCGGAGGTGCAGCTCGCCGGGGTCCCCCTGCCCACGACCCGGGTCGGGCGGGAGGTGTTCACGGCGCGCGCCTCGGCGGGGACGGGGACCCGGCCTGCGGGGTCGCCCGGGGCGAGGCGTGCCGCGGCGGCGGGCGCTCCGCCGGAGGCGACGCGATCCACGGCCGCCGTCGCGGGAGCGCCGGTCATCCCCGCGGTGAGGAGGGCGGCGGACGACGTCAGGGAAACGGCGCCGATGAATCCGTATGAGGAGCGCATGGCGGGACATTACTGCGTTTCCACCCGGCCGGGCGGGGCTTCGCCGTACTCGGCCGGTGGGGCGGCCATGCCGTACGGTGCCTCCCTGAGGCGGCGACCGTTTTGTACGGCTTCGTACGGCGCGACGGCCGTACCGGATGCTCGACGACGGCCCCGTACGGCGCGGTGGCCGTTCCGGGACAGAGCGGACCCGGCGGGTGTGGGCGGACGACGCGGCGGGCATGCCGCCGGGGGACGAGTACGGAGATCGTCGAATGCGAGGGACGGCATGCTGAAGGTGATCGGCGCGGGGTTCCCGCGCACCGGGACCAGTTCCACGAAGGCCGCTCTGGAACGGCTGGGGTTCGGCCCCTGCTACCACATGTTCGAGATCCTCTCGAACCCGGACCACGTCGACCGGTGGCTGCCCGCCGCCTCCGGCGAGCCGATGGACTGGGAGCGGGTGTTCGAGGGCTATCGGTCGACCCAGGACTGGCCGGCCAGCTTCTTCTGGCGCGAGCAGGCGGAGGCGTATCCGGACGCCAAGGTCGTCCTGACCGTGCGCGACCCCCACCGCTGGTACGACAGCATGGGCAACCTGCTCGCCAACGGACCCGGCAGGGAACTGCCGCCGGGCATGCCGGAGAGGGCCGTCGCCGTGTTCGAGGGGATGGCCAGGCTCCGCCCGGTCCTGGACATGATCGGGGGATCCGTCTTCGGCGAGCGCTGGGGTTTCGGGGAGGGACTGCCGAGCGAGGAGATCGCCGTGGCGGCGTTCCACCGCCACGTGGACGCGGTGCGGGAGAGCCTGCCCGCCGACCGGCTGCTGGTCTTCGACGTCCGCGAGGGCTGGGAGCCGCTGTGCCGGTTCCTGGAGGTCGACGTCCCCGAGGGGGAGCCGTTCCCGCACCTGAACGACTCCGACACCATGCGGCGGATGATGGAACGCCTGGTGACCGAGGGAAGGGTCGAGAGCCCCTTCGGGGGAGGCCGCCGCGGCTGAACCGGCCTCCGGAACGCGGGGCGTACGGCGGGCCGGGCTGGGGAGCGGCGCGGGCGGACCGGACGGGCGCGTCGCCGGCGGGGCGGAGTTGGACGGGCCGCCCTACCGGTACTACGGGGTGGCGGTGACCACGACACGAGGCTGGGATAGGGGGCCCGTAATGCCAGATATTGCCTATTTAGGATCCCTTGGGCAAGGCCCAACCTGCAATATTTCAAAAATCTACCCCTAGCGGCAGATCAGGTGAGGCGTGGGTGAACGGAAGGGACTCGGGAGGCGGTCTCCCTCCGGAGATCGTCCCCCCGGGCATCCGCGGCTCGGAGCCCGGCGGCCCGGTGCCCCGGCGGCCGGGCCCGCGCCGGGGAATTCCCCGATCAGCGGACCGGCGCTCCCGGCCCCGGTTAGGATTCCGGTCTGCTCATGACGGTCCCGCCGGGCAGCGCGAGCCGCCGCGCCCGCAGGACCGGCACTCCCGCCGGCGTCCGTGCCGGCACCCCTGTCGGCAGCCCTGAGACCCCCGAGGTGGCATGCGCGGGCCCGTGCCTGGACGACCCCGAGCATGGATACTCGCCCTACTTGTCGGGATTTACTGTCTTATTTCGGGATGTGCGCTCGGGGAAAACCGGGCCGTCGGACCGCCGGGGACACCGGGAACGCTGAGGACACAGAGGGGGCCGGGGGACGGCCCCGGGCCCGGCCGGGCGGCGGCCCCGCTGGTCATGATCCTCGGCGACAGCTTCACCGCCGGCTCCGGACCGGTGAAGCCGTGGCAGACCTACGCCGCCGAGACGGCCCGCGAGCTGGGCTGGCAGCTCGTCACCGCCGGGGCGCCCGGGACGGGCTACGTCAACCCCGGCAGGGTGGGGCGCACGTTCTTCGACTCCTTCGTCCTGGAGCTCTCCTGGCGGCCGGCCCCCGACCTGCTGATCGTCTCCGGCGGGCACAACGATCGAGGGGCCTTCCGTGACCAGGCCGGTCAGGCGGCCAGGGCCCTGCTGGAGACGGTCCGGGCCCGCTGGCCGGGCACCAGGATCGCCGTGGTCGGCCCCATCTGGATGACCCCGGCGCCCCCGTGGGCCTACGGGGTGCGCGACGCCGTCGCGGCCGTCGCCGCGGGGGAGCGGGCGCCCTTCCTGGACCCGATCGACCGGCGCTGGGGCGATGACGCGCTGCTGCCCGACGGGGTCCACCCCACCCGCGAGGGCCACGTCCGCCTCGCCCACTGGCTCGTCGCCGCGCTTCGCGAGCACGGGATCGGCCGGGACGTCTACTGACGTCCCCGCACACGCCGGACCGCCGCGCTCCCCATCCTCCGGCCCCGGACCCCGGACCCCGGACCCCGGACCCTTGGGCTCCTGGCCCCTCCGGACCCGCGGGTCCGGAGGGCGGGGGCGGCCGGTCCGCCGGGCCAGGACGCAAGCCGCGTGCAAACCGATCCCAGCTCCTCCGCAAGTCGCCGCCGTGAGGATGGGCGGCGCGAAAGAAGAGGAGAGATCATGACATTCGGGGACGACCTGCGACGCACGATCAGAGGACGGGTGCTGGTCGCCGGGGACGAGGGGTTCGAACAGGCCGGGAAGGCGTGGAACCTCTCGGTGGACCAGCGGGTCAGGGCCGTGGTGGAGGCGGAGGACGCCGACGATGTGGCCGCGCTGGCCGCCCACGCCCACCGGGCGGGACTGTCGGTGGCCGCCCAGCCGAGCGGTCACGGCGCGTCCGGTGACACGGACGGGGTGATCCTGCTGCGTACCCGGCGGCTCGGCGGCGTGGAGGTGCGGCCGGAGCGGCGCACCGCCCGGGTCGGGGCGGGCGTGGCGTGGGGCGAGGTGCTGGCGGCGACGAGCCCGTACGGCCTGACCGGTCTGGCGGGCAGCTCACCCGCGCCCAACGTGGTGGCCTACACCCTCGGCGGCGGCCTGAGCTGGTTCAGCCGCAGGTACGGCTTCGCCGCCGACGGCGTCCGCGCCTTCGAGGTCGTCGACGCCGAGGGCCGCCGGGGCACCGTGACCGCCGACTCCGACGCCGAGCTGTTCTGGGCGCTGCGCGGCGGCGGCGGGGACTTCGCGCTGGTCACCGCCATCGAGTTCGACCTGCACCCGGCGCCCGCCCTGTACGGCGGGCGCGTCATGTGGCCGGCCGAGCGGGCCCCCGAGGTGCTGGCCGCCTTCCGGGAGATCACCGGGGACGCCCCCGAGGAACTGACCGTGTGGTTCCAGCTGCTGAACCTCCCGCCGCTCCCGGAGCTCCCGGAGTTCCTGCGGGGCCGGTCGGTGGTGACCGTGGACACCACGTTCCTGGGTGAGGCGGATGAGGCCCAGGCGCTGCTGCGCCGCCTCGACAAGATCGACGGTTCGATCATGGACGGCCGGGGGACGCTCCCGGTGGCCGAGCTGGGCGGCGTCTGCGCCGAGCCCACCGCCCCGTCGCCCACCCTCTCCCGGGGGGAACTGCTGACCGCCCTGGACGACACGGTGGCCGGGGCGCTGCTGGCCGAGCCCACCGCCCCGCTGTCCGTCGTGCAGCTCCGCCACCTGGGCGGGGCGCTGGCCCGCCCGGCCGAGGGCGGCGGCGCCTGCGGCCACCTCGCCGAGCCGTACATCCTCGGCCTGATCGGTGTCGTGCCGGATCCCGGGCTGGCGCCCGCGGTGGCGGACCGGCGGGAGGCCATCGTGGCCCGTCTCGGGCGGTACGTCAGCGGGCGCAAGCCGTTCACCTATCTCGGGAGCGGGGAGCGGGCGGCGGCGGCCTTCCCGGACGACGTCCTGGCCCGGCTCCGCGACGTCAAG
Organism: Streptosporangium sp. NPDC053982; assembly: GCF_055585205.1. Lineage (NCBI taxonomy): Bacteria > Bacillati > Actinomycetota > Actinomycetes > Streptosporangiales > Streptosporangiaceae > Streptosporangium > Streptosporangium sp. NPDC053982. The sequence continues at coordinate 144,002 of NZ_JBVJKQ010000019.1, read as the reverse complement.
CGGGCCCGCGACCCGCGCGGGGTGTTCCGGAGCAACCACCCGGTCCTGGGCTGAGGCCGGAAGAACGCGCCCGGCGCGGTCGTCTCCGCGGGAGGCGGTGGCGGCCGCGCCGGGGCTCAGCGGGGGGACATCAGGAGAAGGTGGGCACGGGCGGGGTGCCGGTGCCGTTCCAGGAGCCGATGTAGCCGAAGGTCGTGGAGCCTCCGGCGGGGATCGTGCCGTTCCAGTCGGCGTTGGCGAAGGTGTAGGCGGACCCGGCGGCGGTCATCCTGGCGCTCCAGACCTGGGTGACGCCGACCCCGGAGGGGTAGGTCAGCGTGGTCTTCCAGGAGGTGACGGCGCTCGTGCACCTGATCGTGATCTCGCCCTGGAAGCCGCCCTGCCAGGAGTTGACCAGCTTGTAGGAGGGCGTGCAGCCGCTCGCCTGGCCGGCCAGGGTGGTGAAGCCCACCGTTCCGGACGCCGGGGAGGTGTTGCCCGCGGCGTCGCGGGCGACGACGTGGACGGTGTAGGCGGTGCTCGGGGAGAGACCCGTGAGGGTGAGGGTGGTTCCGGTGGCCGAGCCGAGTTTGGTGGTTCCGGAGTAGACGTCGTAGCCGGTGACGCCGACGTTGTCGGTCGCGGCGGTCCAGGTCAGCGCCGCTCCGGAGGAGGTGACGGACGACACCGACGGCGTGCCCGGCGCGGTCGGCGGCGTGGTGTCGGAGGGGTCGGGACCGCCGGCGGCCAGCGCGTCGTGGATCGCGGTGTAGGCGGGCTTCCTGCCGTAGTTCTCGTCGTACGGCAGGGCCGCGCCCTCCCCCGGGAAGGTATCGGGCACCCAGGAGTACTTGTCGGTGAAGCCCCAGATCGTGACCCCCACGCACCGGCTCACCGCGAGGCAGGCGTCCATGATGTTGCGGTAGTAGGTGGCCTGCTGGGCGTCCTTGGACGAGTCGCGGGGGGTCTTCATCCGGATGTCGATCTCGGTGAACCGGACGTCGACCCCGAGGTCGGCGAAGCGCTGGACGTTCTCCTTGACCTGGCCGGGGAAGCCGTACTGCAGGGAGAGGTGGCCCTGGAAGCCGACGCAGTCGATCGGGACGCCCTGCCCGCGCAGTGTCTTGACCAGGTTGTACATTCCGGTGCTCTTGGAGTTGACGCCTTCGACGTTGTAGTCGTTGATGCACAGCTTGGCGTCGGGGTCGGCGGCGCGGGCGGCGCGGAAGGCGTCGGCGATGTAGCCGCTGCCGAGCTTCCGGTACCAGAACGAGTCGCGCATCGTCCCGTCCTCGTTGAACGCCTCGTTCACGACGTCCCAGGACTTGACGACGGGGTTGTCGGCGTAGCGTCCGACGACCTTGGCGATGTGGTTGTTCATCGCCGAGCGCATGCCGGTGGCGTCGAGGTTCTCCACCCAGCTCGGTGTCTGGCTGTGCCAGACCAGGGTGTGCCCGTGCACCTGCTGGCCGTTCTGCTCGGCGAAGGCGACGACGGCGTCCGCGCCGGAGAAGGTGAACTGGTTCGGGTTCGGCTCGGTGGACTCCCACTTCATGGCGTTCTCGGCCGTGATCTGGTTGAACTCGGTGGCCGCGATGGTCCGGTAGGACGGCTCGTTCGCCAGCTGGCCGGTGGCCACCGCCGTGCCGATGAACCTGCCGCGCGCCTCGGCGTGCGCGCGCAGCGGCTGTGAGGCGTGGGCGGGGGACGCCGTGACGACGGCCGCGACGAGGGCCGGGGCGATCGGCAGGAGGGCGATCGCTCCGGCTGTGATCGCCCTGCGCGTTCGTGACATGGGTGTTCCTTCCTGGGGGGAGACGGGTCCGGGACCCACGGATCGGAAACTTGTGGCACGCCGCCGAAACTTTCAGAATCGGCGTGAGGTGAGGGGGTACGGCCGGGGCCGTACCCCCTCACCGGAGGGAGCCCGTCGGCGGTGGTCAGGGACCGCCGGGGGCCGTCAGGGACCTTGAGGGGCCGTCAGGGACCTTCAAGGGTTTGAGAGCCTTCAGGGGAAGGTGGGCGCGGGCGGGGTGCCGGTGCCGTTCCAGGAGCCGATGTAGCCGAAGGTGACCGACCCGCCGGTGGGGACCGAGCCGTTGTAGCCGACGTTGGCGAAGGCGTAGGTGGACCCGGCGGCGGTCATCGTGGCGTTCCAGACCTGGGTGACGCCGACCCCGGAGGGGTAGGTCAGGCTGGTCTTCCAGGAGGTGACGGCGCTCGTGCACTTGAGGGTGATCTCGGCCTGGAAGCCGCCCTGCCAGGAGTTGACCAGCTTGTAGGAGGGCGTGCAGCCGCTCGCCTGCCCGGCCAGGGTGGTGAACGAGGCGCTGTCGGAGGCGTCGGAGACGTTCCCGGCGGCGTCGCGGGCGACGACGTGGACGGTGTAGGCGGTGCTCGGGGAGAGACCCGTGAGGGTGAGGGTGGTGGTCGTGGCCGAGCCGAGCTTCGTGGTGCCGGAGTAGACGTCGTAGCCGGTGACGCCGACGTTGTCGGTCGCGGCGGTCCAGGTCAGCGTGGCGCCGGAGGAGGTGATCCCGGAGACCGCGGGCTTGCCGGGCTTGCCGGGCTTCTGGGTGTCGGGGTCGGGGTTCGGGCCGCCGTAGATCGTGGCCTCGCGGGAGGTCGACGCGATGCCGTCGGCCCCGTTGAAGAGGCGCTGGCCCCAGCTCGTCAGGCTGGCGGAGTTGAAGTTGTTGACCTGGTCGAGATACTCGACGCCGCCGCCGTTGCCGCTCCAGGACCAGCCGAGGTAGCCGAGGCCCCGGGACTGCGCCTGGGCCATGATCGTGTCCTCGTCGGGGTTGCCGTCGGAGTGGTTGAACCCGAACTCACCGATCACCAACGGCAGGTTCGCCGTCTGGAAGCGCTGCATGTAGTCGGTGACCTCGGAGGCGGTGTCGAACACGCCGTACATGTGGACGGAGAAGACGGTGTTGCGCTGCGGGTCGGCGGCGAACACGGTCGCCGCGTTGTCGCGCATGGTGAAGCTCCAGTCCTGGCCCCAGTTGGGGGCGTCGACCATGAGCAGGTGCTGGAACCCGGCATCCCGCATCCGCTTGACCGCGGCGGAGGTCGCCTGGGTCCAGCCGGGGGTGGTGGCGGTGTTGCCGAACGGCTCGTTGCCGATGTTGATGACGACGTAGTCCTCCTGGCCGGTGACCGCGCTCTTCACACTGACCCAGTAGTCGACGGCCTGGTCGAGGGTGTAGGCGCCGCTCTGCTCGCCGTACCCGGTGGTGTCGTGGTTCTCCAGCACGCAGATCAGCTTGTTCTGCTTGCACAGCGAGACGACATTGGCCACGTCGGAGGCGGCGTTGGGGGTCCAGCGCCCGCCGCTCAGCACCACGCGGACGGTGTTTGCGCCGTGGGACTTGATGCCGGCGAAGGAGCCGGTCTGGGCCGGGTACCAGGTGTGCGCGTGGCTGGTGCCGCGCATGACGAACGGGGTGCCGTTCCCCTCAAGGATCTTGGTGCCGCTCACGTGGAGCCCGGTGGCGGCGTGGGCGGCGGGGGGCGCCCAGACGAAGAACGATGCCAGGAGCGCGACGAGGAATGCGAGTCGTATTCTCATACCTGCCTCTTCCGGGATGACCCGGAGGTCGTGCGAGGGTGGGGGTGTCGTAGGGGCCGGGGGAGAGGGGCCCGGCCGGACGGAGGGGTCCGTCACGTCCGGCCGGGGGCCCGGGGCCGCGCCCGCGGCGAGAGTGGGAGAACCGGGGCACGGCGGTCAGGGGTGGATCCGCCGCGCGGTGCGGGAAGGACTCACCGCGCGGCGGGCTCACGGGGTCAGTTCGCGGTGCAGGTGACCGCGGGGACCGCGTTGGTGCCGTTCTGGGTCCCGGTGAACCCGAAGGCGGCCGTGGCGCCGGGCGCCAGGTTGCCGTTCCAGGAGATGTTCCTGACGGTCACGTCCGCCCCGCTCTGGGTGTGGGAGCCGTTCCAGAGCTGGGTGATCGTCTGGCCGTTCGCGAACTTCCAGTTCAGGGTCCAGCCGCTGATGGCCGAGGCGCCCTCGTTCTTGACCGTCACGTCGGCCTGGAAGCCGCCGCCCCAGGAGCTGGTGATCTTGTAGGCGGCGGTGCAGCCGCCGGCCGGGGGCGCCGTCGTGGTGAACGACGTGGTGGCGGACGCGGGGGAGACGTTTCCGGCGGCGTCGCGGGCGATGACGTGGACGGTGTAGGCGGTGCTCGGGGTCAGGCCGGTGAGGGTGAGGGTGGTGGTCGTGGCCGAGCCGAGTTTGGTGGTGCCGGAGTAGACGTCGTAGCCGGTGACGCCGACGTTGTCGGTCGCGGCGGTCCAGGTCAGCGCCGCTCCGGAGGAGGTGACGGACGACACCGACGGCTTGCCGGGCGCGGTCGGCGCGTCCTTGTCCTCCGCGGGGGCGGGGGACGTGGTGAACGACGTGGTGGCGGACGCGGGGGAGGCGTTCCCGGCGGCGTCGCGGGCGATGACGTGGACGGTGTAGGCGGTGCTCGGGGTCAGGCCGGTGAGGGTGAGGGTGGTGGTCGTGGCCGAGCCGAGTTTGGTGGTGCCGGAGTAGACGTCGTAGCCGGTGACGCCGACGTTGTCGGTCGCGGCGGTCCAGGTCAGCGCCGCTCCGGAGGAGGTGACGGCGGAGACGGCGGGCTTGCCGGGCGCGGTCGGCGCGGTCGTGTCCGGCACCGGCGGCGGCTCGTCACCGGGCGGGTCGCCCCACACCTTGGCCGTCCCCGCGTACAGGGTGATGTTCGACGTGCGGACCGGCGTCGCGCCCGGGGTGGTCGGGATGTTCTTGTACGACCAGTCGTTGGACGGGTCCCACGTGCCGGTGCTGGCGATGCGGAACTGCACCTCGCGCCGGTGCTGCGACTGGCCCGCCGGGGCGATCGAGGTGCCCGAGCAGTCCACGGTGACGTAGTAGGTCTTCCCCGACAGCAGGGTCGGCCCGGTGGGCGCCTTGCACTGGTTGTAGGCCGAGGTGACCGTGACCTGGCTCGCGGTGGTGTCGCCGTCGAGGGTGAAGTAGTAGCGGAACGAGCCGTTGTCCAGGACGCGGGCCGGCCAGGCGGACTGGTTCCTGACGATGGCCTTGATCTCGGTGAACGTCGTGCCGGAGGCGTTCACCCCGGCCTCCACGAACATCTCCGGGCCGTCGGGCGTCTCGGCCTTGGGGAAGCCGGCCGACGGGGCTCCGCCGTACTCGGAGTACAGGCGGGCGAGCGCGCTGGTGAAGCCGGCGTTGTAGTCGGTGGCGACCTCGTTCATCACGTAGTCGTCGCGCTTGTCGCTGTAGGCGTCGTCGGGGTCGGGCGGGCCGCCGACGAGCGCGCCGTACAGGGTGTGGCGGGTCTCGACCGGGTTGGTCATCTGGTCGGTCCACGAGCCGTGCGCGGTGCGGTGGTGCGGGTTCTTCGGCGGGTTGTTGCCGAAACCGATCACGTAGGAGGAGTTGCGCGGGTTGTCGCCGAGCGCGTAGTCGATCTGGCGCTTGGCGAAGTCGTGGTAGCGCGCCTTGCGGGTCGGGTCGGTGATCGTGTCGGCGTGGACCAGCGCCGCGAACGAGGTGTTGGCGGCGTAGCGCAGCGACCCCCACCGGTCGAGTACGGCCTGGCCGCCCGGCGAGTACTTCACCCGCTGGCCGTTGACGCCGACCGTCCAGTAGTCGAGCCAGCGGTTGGCGTCGTCGAGGTAGCGCTGCTTGCCGGTCAGCTTGTTCAGCAGCACGTAGGCGCCGTACGACTTGTCGTCCCAGGCGATCGTCCACTTGTACGACTTCGTTGTGGACTGCGGCTCGGTGCCGAGGTTGTCGTAGTAGGACTCGGCCTTGGCGAGGTAGGAGGCGTCCTTGGTGGCCCGGTACAGCCAGATGGCGCCCCAGACCAGCTCGTCGTTGTAGCCGCTCCAGGAGTTGTAGTAGCCCTGGGCGTCGGAGATGCAGTCGCTGTACTTCTTCCGCACGGTGTCGGCGAAGGTGTACAGCTGCTTGGCGTGCGTCAGCAGCGTGTCGGCGTAGGACGGGTTCGTCGGGCGGAAGACCATCGAGGAGGCGGCCATCGCGGCCGCGGTCTCCCCGGCGAGGTCGGATCCGCCGCAGGAGGCGTCGATCTTGTAGGCGGGTCGCTCCATCTGCATCGCCTCGGCCGGACCCCACCAGGCGTGGTCCTTGCCGCCGTTGCCGACCTGCCCGTAGAGCACGTTCGGCGACGGGTGGGCCTTGATGAAGTAGTCGTTGACGAACTTCAGGTTGTTCAGCAGGTGGGTGAGCTGCCCGGAGGAGTCGTAGGCGTCGCGGTACTCCACCGCCCCCCAGGCCAGCATCGTCGTGCTGGCCGCCATGGGCAGGCCGAACTTGACGTGGTCGCCGGCGTCGTACCAGCCGCCGGTCAGGTCGAGCCCGGCGTCCTTGCCGTCGTTGAGGGCCGAGTCGCCGCGCCAGCCGACGCGGTTCCAGCTCGGCAGCTTGCCGGACTGCTGGGCCTCGTAGAACCAGATGGACTTCTGCAGGGCGTCGCCGTAGGCGAACGCCGGGGCGGCGCTCGCCGGCGCCGCCTGGACCACGGCGGGCAGCGGGGCGGCGACCACGGCCGCCAGGCCGAGTGCCGCCAGGTGTTTCCTCATCGGGGGGTGCCTCTCGGGAGACGAGACGGTGCTTGCGGATGAGACGGGGCCGCGGGCCGGCCGGCGCCGGGGGTACGGCGGGCCGGTGTCGGGTGGGACACGGCCGGGCGGGGGAGCGGGGGAAGGGTGCGGCGTGTCCGCCGATGGATGGTGCTCGGGGCGTGACAGCAGGTCAGGGGTGCCGTCACGCCCCGAGGTCTATGGGGAGTACGGCCGGCCGGGAGCCGGCCGTACTCCGTCGGGGCGGGGAGCGGGCCGGCCGGGGCGCCGGCCCGCTCCCTCAGGGAGGTCAGCCGAAGAGCCGGCCGTACTCCGCCAGGGCGACGGCCACGTCGACCTGGGCCCAGAACCGGTGGTAGTTGAAGGTCGGCGCGGGACCGGTGCCCTTCAGGAAGGCGTCCACCTTCGGCCAGCTCGGGTCGTTCTTGTAGAAGGACCGGATCGACATGAAGGTGGAGTTGGAGTCGATCACGTCGCCGTTCGGCATCTTGCCGGTCCAGCCGGCCGGGACGTAGACCGGGTCGTTGAGGCGGCTGTAGTCGGCCTTGGTCTCCGGGGTGGAGACGCCCTTGGCGTCCTGGTCGTTCTTCCACATGCCGTCGAGCAGCGCCTTGGCGATGCCCTGGGCCTTGGTGTCGCCCGCCTTGGCCGCGTAGTACATCAGCACCTTGGCGTAGGAGCCGGCCACGCCGACGTCCGAGGTGTAGTCGCGGATGCTGACGTGCAGCTTGGTGTTGTCACGCGGGTTGTTCGGGTCCCAGGTCTCCGGCTGGCCGGTCCACACCAGGGTCGAGGGGATCTGGTAGGTCCCGTCGGCGTTGATCGTGGTGTTGTCGGTCGCCCACTTGACCCACTTGTCCAGGACGAGCTTGGCGTCGGCGTTGCCGGTCGCGTAGTACAGCTCCGCGACGCGCTCCATGGACCAGGCCTGGAAGCCGAACCACTGGTTGGACGGCGGGTCGTGGTAGACCGGCTGCCAGTCGTAGGCCATGCCGTAGAAGGTCGGCAGGGTCGACGGCGGGGCGGCGTAGTGGCCCTGCCAGCTGTTGGTGGCGCCACCGGCGATCGCGCCCTCGGTCGACTGCAGCCAGCGGTAGAACTCCATCTGCCGCTTGGTGCTGGTGGTCCAGTCCTGTACGGCGGTCGCGCCCTTGGGCTTGAGGGCGTCCACGCTGGACAGGGCCCAGGCGGCCATCGGGTTCTGGTAGCCGGAGTGGTTGTGGCTGGAGCCGATCCGCCAGGCCCAGCCGGCGGAGGTGTCGAGCGCGCCGCCCCAGGCGTAGTACCAGCTCAGCAGGTACGCGGAGCTGTCCTTGCCGGTGCCGGCCGCGCAGGAGGTGCTGGTGCAGCCCTGCTTCTTGAAGTACTTGTCGTACATCGCGTAGCGCAGGTAGTCACCCATCTTCGCGGCCTTGGTGACCGAGCCGGCGACCTGCGACTCCTTGCCCTGCTCCTTGGCCCAGGTGTGCGCCCAGTAGGCGACCTGGACGGCGCGGGCGTCGGCGTCGGGGGCGTTGGTGTACTTCCACTGCTTGGCGTAGCTGCTGTCCCCGGTGAACAGGTCGAGGAAGCCGTTCTTGCCGCCGTGCTTGAAGGTGTCGCAGGACGGCTGCGGGATGGTCTCGAAGACCGACTCCTCCGGGCCGCGCTGGTAGGTGTTGATGTAGGCGGGCTTGGTGGTGCCGTCACCGCAGCGGCCGAAGCCGTAGGTGTTGTCGACGTCCAGCAGCCAGTGCATGCCGTAGATGTCGCTGGTGCCGTAGGCGCTCTTCAGCTCGTTCGCGAGCGGGTCGACGCCGACGCTCACACCGCCGTCCAGCTTGGACGGGTACTGCTTGATGTCGTCCCACTCGCCGGCGTAGGTGGCGGGCTTGGACGGGTTGTAGAAGGAGTTGGTCGGCTGGTCCGCGGTGGCGGGGATGATGTACTTCTCCATCGAGGCCCAGGCGGCGTTGAACTTGGTCCAGTCGCCGGTCACCCTGCCGTAGGCGGCCTCCAGCCACAGGTAGTAGCTGTAGGCCTCGGAGGTGGTCTCGTGCCCGTGGTCGGGCGCCTCGACCATGAAGGTCTCCACCGAGTGGTACGGCACGCCCTCCGGCGAGAAGTAGCCGTTGGCCGGGTCCTTGAGCTTGTTGTACATCGTGGTGAAGCGCTGGATGTACTCGTTGTCGCCGCCGGCGGTGTCGTTGTCCACCTCGGTGACGGTCGCCTTGGCCGAGGTGTGGCCGGCGGCGGTCGAGGTGAACTCGGCGGTGCCGGAGGTCTTGTCGGCGTCCTCGGCTGCGGCGATCTTCACCGTCTGGGCGGTGTTCCAGTTGGCCGGGGTGAAGGTGAGCGTCCCGCCGGAGGCGACCGTCAGGTCGGTGTCGCCGCTGGTCCTGGTGGTCGTCACGGTGACGTTCGAGGCCGGGGCCTTGGAGAGCTTGACCGACAGGTTCGCGCTGCCGCCCTCGGGGACGGCGAGGGTCGCCGGGCTCAGGACGACCGCGGGGGCGCTGTCGGCCCGCACGCTGATCCCCACGGGATCGGAGGTGCCGGAGGCGCCCTTGTCGTCGGTCGCCTTCGCGGTGATCGAGTAGTCGCCCGCCGCCACGCCGGTCCAGCTGTAGGAGTACGGCGCGGTCGTGTCGGTGCCCAGCAGGGTGTTGCCGTTGTAGAACTCGACCTTGGAGACCGTGCCGTCGGAGTCGGCCGCGTCGGCGGTGATGTCCACCGTGGCGGGCGCGGTGAAGCTGGCGCCCGCGACCGGCTTGGTGACCTTCGCGGTGGGCGCCTGGTTGACGGGGCCGGAACCGCCGCAGGTGGCGCCGTTGATCGAGAAGCTGGTCGGCTTGGGGTTGGACCCGGACCAGGTGCCGTTGAAGCCGATGTTGGTCGAGGCTCCGGTGGCGAGGCCGCCGTTCCAGTCGAGGTTCTTCGCGGTGACGTTCTGGCCGCTCTGCGACCAGGTGGCGCTCCAGCCCTGCTGGATCTTCTGCGCGGCGTTCGGGAAGGCGAACCCGAGAGTCCAGCCGTTCAGTGCGTCACCGAGGTTCTTGATCGTTATACTGGCGGTGAAGCCGCCCTGCCAGTCGTTGGTGGTGTAGGTGACCTCACAGGCGACGGCCGCCTGCGCGGGCGCGGCGGCCAGCGCGGTGGTCATCCCGGCCGCCACGCTGAGCAGCGCCAGTCCGGCGATCCGTCTCCGGAAGCGTGGGAGCGCTCCCGTTCTACGCGGGGATTGAGGCATCGGGAAGGTCCTCCAGGGGGTGGGTCGGCGCAAAACCGCTGGTTGCGGTCACGCACCGGTTGGAGCCGGGGGAAAGGGGGGTGGGAGCGCTCCCAAAAGGGATTTTTTGAGGCTGGGTGTCCGGATGTCAATGGGATGGATTCCGGGTTACACCCGTGTTTCACGCCGCGGGCCGTCAGGCTGCTGAGATCCCTGCGGGGAATTTCCCGCCGGGTGAAACTTTCATGCGCCCGAGACGGCCGACGGGGGCCCGTTCCTCCGGGACGGAGCCGGCCCGCGGGCTCGGAAGGAGCGCGCGGGCCGAGGGCCGAGAAGGCCGGAGAGGCCGGGGAAACCAGGGGACGGAGAGTCGAGGCCGAGGGAACCGGGGCCCGGGAGCCGGAGAGACGGGGGAGGCCGGAGAGCCGGGGGAGCCGGGGAGGCCGGAGGGTCGGGCGTCCGGCTCCCCGGGACACAGCCGGCCCGCGGGGGCCCGGTCGCCGGGGAAGGACGGGACGCCGGGCCCCGGGAAGCCGCCCCGGGGCCCGGCGTCTCCGGGAAGGGATCAGGAACCGGAGCAGGTGACGCCGGACGGCTGGCCCGCCGTGCCGTTGGCGGTGAAGCCGACGGTGACCGACTGCCCGGCGCCCAGGTTCCGCGCCCAGTCGGGGCCCTGCGCCGTCCAGGTCGTGCCGGAGGCCGTGACGACGGCGTTCCACGCGCTGGCGAGCGTCACGCCCGAGGGCATCGTCCAGGTGGCCTTCCAGCCGTTCAGCGCCGAACCGCCGGAGTTCTTGATGGTCAGCTCGCCCTGGAAGCCGCCCTGCCAGGAGTTGACGAGCTTGTACGACGAGGTGCACGAGGACGGGTTCCCCGTGGGGGTGGCGGTGGGGTCGCCGGACGGGGAGGGCCCCGGGGTCCCGCCGTTCCCGCCCGACGGCGGGATCAGGTACGGCTGGAGGATGGACTGCTTGGCCTGGTCGACCGTGGTCCAGTCGTCCTTGAGGATGCCCCCGGTGTCACCGGAGTTGGGGTTCCACGACCAGTAGGTGAACGACATGCCGTTCACCCCGGTCCCGGTGTACTTCATCAGCTCCTGGAGCCAGACCTTGTCGATCGGGGACTGCAGGGTGGTGCCGAACTCGCCCATCATGATCGGCGCGATGTTCTGCTTGTAGAGGTAGCCCCAGTACCTGTCCCAGATCGCGGGCATGTTCGCCGGGTAGGACGGGTCGTCGAACCACGCCTGGTGGTAGACGGACGTGGCGTACTCGTGCGGCGAGTAGACCAGCCGGTTCGGCACGCTGAGCCGTACCGGGAACTGCCCTGCCTTGGACAGGTTGCCGCCCCACCAGCCGCAGTCCTCGTCGTTGCTCGGGTCGTTGTCCCAGATGTTGGACATGCCGCCGCTCGGGCAGCTCACGCCCTCGACGAAGATCAGCCAGTCGGGGTTGACCGACAGGACCGCGTTGCCCGCCCGCTCGGCGGCCAGCCGCCAGTCGCGCGCGGGGTCGCCGCAGCCCCAGCAGGACCCGGTGGCCGCCGGATTGGTGCCCTCGGCGTGGGGCTCGTTGTGCAGGTCGGCGCCGATCACCGTGGTGTTGCCCGCGTAGCGCCGGGCGAGCGTCTTCCAGTCGTCGATCCACGTGCTCTCCGGCGTCGCGGAGACGTACCACAGGGCCGACTGTCCGGCGGAGGTCGGGCGGTGCCGGTCGAGGATGACCCGCATGCCCTTGCCGCCCGCGTAGGCGATGACCTTGTCGAGGATCTGCAGCGGGCTGTTCCCGACCAGGTCGGGGTTGACGAAGTCGTTGATGCCGGTGGCCGTCGCACCGGCCTTGAGCGCGTCGTTGGAGAACGGCACGCGCAGGGTGTTGTAGCCGAGCGAGGCCATCTTGTCGATCTGGCTCCGCCACGGGTTGCTCGACCACAGGCCGTGGAAGGTCCTGTTGTCGGTCTCCATGCCGAACCAGTTGATGCCGGTCAGCCGGACGGTCGCCCCCGTACTGTCGACGATCTTGTTGCCGGAGGTGTGCAGGTAGCCGGTGCCGGTGCCGCCCGCCGCGCCTGCGGGGGAGGAGACGAACGCGACCGCCAGCGCCGAGGTGACGACGAGCGCCGCCAGCGCCGCCATCCACCTGCGAACACGCAGGACTCTCATCGGGTGCCCTTCGAGGAGTCGAGGACGGATCTGCCCGCGGGGGGATCCCCGCGAGGGAGGGTGGAGGGTGCGGCCGGTCGCGTCGTCATGCTTGGACGCCCGGCGGACGCGCGTCAACCGCCCGCCACCGGCTCCGTCTCCCCCGCGGACCGTGTGACCTGCGCCGTCCCGGCCCCGTACGGCTCCCGCCTTCCCTCCGGTTCCGTGAAAGTTTCACCGGCCGCGCCCCGCGGGACGCGGTGCGGACCGGTCCCGATGCCCGCGGCACCGGTCCGCGCCCCCGGTACGGCGGGACGCGGCCGGTGGTGGCGCCCGCGCCGGACGTCACGGGCCGGAGCCGCGCCCCGGGCGGTCACCGGCGGGACGCGGCCGGCCGGTCAGCCGACCAGCGCCAGTGCCACGTACCGGAGCTGGGCCTTCAGCGCGTCACGGAACTCGTCCGACAGGGCGCCCTCCCGGTACCGGGTGTCGATCTTCTCCCGGACCGCGGTGAGCTCACCGGAGCAGCAGACGACGTTGTCCAGCACCTGGCGCAGGTCCAGCGCCACATCCGGACGTATGCCGCCCCTGCTCTCCCCCTCGGCGAGCAGCGCGTTGAAGCCGCGCACGCTCCCTTCCAGGTCCGGCAGTCGCGACACCTCCGCCACGGGGGCGGTCTCCAGCGACCCGCGGTCCGGCGGCGACCGCCGCGCGTGGGTCTTCCGGTCCGCATGCTGCGGCTCCCCCGAGGATCGCTCGGGGGAGCCGACGGGTCCGTCCCCGCCGTCCGCGGACCGGTCAGGGGGGTCCGCGGACGGCGTGGAAAGGTCCGCGGGCTGGTCAGGGGAGCCCGCGGACCGGTCTGGAGAGACAGGGGAGGAGGGGTCGGGGGAACGGGCCCGGCCCGGGGTGGGAGAGGCGCCGAGACGCGGGGTCGCGGACGGGGCGGGCCGGGTGGCGGGGCCGAGCGCCGTGCCCGGTCCGTGCCGCTGGCTTCCCGGGCCGAACATCTGGTGCCACGTCAGCGCGCCCGCCGCCAGCAGCACCGCGGCCGCCACCAGCGTCCATCGCACGATCACGGTCCGCGCCGTCGTACGGATCGTGGACGGCAGCCGGGCGAGCCGGTCGGCCACCTCGCGCGCCTTCGGCCGCTTCGCCGGATCGGCCGACAGGCAGCTCCGGCAGAGCGCGGCGACCTCGGGCGGCAGGCCCGGCGCCTGGACCTCCGGCGGGGGTCCCTCCCGTCTCGCGTTCTCGATCTCCTCCCAGGTCCGCTCCGGGTACGGCGGGCCGCCGGTGAGCATCTCGAACAGCAGCACGCCGAGCGCGTACACGTCGCCGGCCGGGTCGGCCGTCGTGCCGGTCAGCCGCTCCGGCGCGACGTAGGGAGGGGTGCCGTAGTCGGAGGTGTGGTCGTCGTCGTCCTCGCCGATGAACGCGGCGATGCCGAAGTCGAGCAGCTTGGCGCCGTCCGCGGTCAGCAGCACGTTCTCGGCGGTCACATCGCGGTGGACGATGCCGCGGGCATGGGCGGTGGCCAGCACGGCGGCCAGCCGGGCGGCGATGGCCGCCGCCTCCCGCCACGGCAGCGGCCCCTCGGCGATCCGGTCGGCCAGCGGCCGGCCCTCCAGCAGGCGCATGACCACGTAGGCGGCGAGACGGCCCCGGGTGGTGACCGTCTCGCCGTAGTCGTACACCTCGATCGCGTCCGGGTGGATGAGACGCGCGGTGGCGCGGGCCTCCCGGCGGATCAGCTCCCGGTCTCCCCGGTCGGAGCCGATCTCGCCGTCCAGCACCTTGACCGCCACCTGCCGCTGCAGGGACCGGTCGAAGGCACGCCAGATGACGCTCATGCCACCGGCCGCGATCGGCTCCACCAGGTCGTAGCGGCGGGCGAGGACGTCTCCCGCCCGGAGTCCGACGGGCTCAGGCGGACTCACGGACCACCAGCTCGGTGGGCAGGACCGGGTTGTTGCCCGCGCCGCCGGCCGTGGACGGCGACGACATGGCCAGCAGCAGCAGGCGGGCGGCCAGGGCGGCGAACTCCTCCACGGGTTGACGCACGGTGGTCAGCGGGGGAGAGGTCCGCCGGGCGATGGGGGCGTCGTCGAAGCCGATCACGGCCACGTCGTCCGGCACCCTTCGTCCGGCCCGCCGGAGCGTCTGGACGGCCGCGGCGGCCATCACGTCGGAGGCCGCGAACACCGCGTCCACGTTCGGCATCCGGCGCAGCAGCCACTGTGTGCCGTGCACGCCCGAGTTGTGGCTGAAGTCGCCGTAGGCCACCGGCACCCCGGTCATCCCGGCGAGGGCGAGTGTCTGCAGGAAGCCGTCGAGCCGGTCCCGCGCCGCCGGAAGGCCGGGCGGGCCCGCGATGACGGCGATGGACTTGCGTCCGCCGAGCAGCAGGTGCTCGGCGGCCTGCCGTCCGCCATCGCGGTTGTCCATGTCGACGTGCGGGAGTTCGATGCCCTCCGGCGGCTTGCCCAGGCACCGCACCGGTACTCCGGAGGCCGCCAGGGTGACCGCGAGCGGGTGCCGCTCCCTCGCGCCGATGAGGAGGACGCCGTCGACGCCGCCCGAGACCAGCGGTGGGGTGGCGATGGTCGAGGTGGCGGCGGTGGCCGTCATCATCGCGAGGGGGACGCCGTGGCGGGTGAGCACCTCCTCCGCCGCGGTGATCAGTCTGGCGTAGAACGGCTCGGTGAACAGACGATGCACCGGTTCGCAGAGCACCACGGCCACCATGTGGTCGCACCGGCGTCCGGCTCCGCCCCGGGGGGCGCGGTGCCGTACGTAACCGAGACGTGAGATCGCGTCGTGCACCTGCCTGCGGGTCGACGTGCTGACCCGCACCGATCCGGTGAGTACCCGGGACGCCGTGGCGGGGGAGACCCCCGCTTCAGCCGCGACCTGGGCAAGTGTGGGTAGATCTGACATAACTTCCTCCACACCAAGGTTCCGCACAGGTGGGAGCGCTCCCAGTGAACGTAGCATTGTTTCGGAAGTGTCAAAAGATGTTTCCAAAAAATCACTACATGTATGTCAATCTTCCCTGACTCGCCAGTCAGGGGCGAGTACCGCCATGGCGATCGAGTCATGCCAACCCCCGTCCCAGCGCAGGGCGTCGCGGTGCACGCCCTCCTGGACGAACCCGGCTTTCTTGTACACGTGCAGGGCCCGCTCGTTGAAGGCGAAGACCTCCAGGTGGATCCTGTGAAGCGGCGTGGTGGTGAAGGCGTGGCCGAGCACCAGCCGGATCGCCTCGCCGCCATACCCCCTGCCGAACACCTTGGGCCCGATCAGGGCGATGCGCAGGTTGCAGGAGAGGTTGTCGGTGTCGAGGTCGTTGAGGACGACCTCCCCGACATAGGCGCCGTCCTGGTCGTTGGCGCAGATCGCCAGGTCCAGCCGGTCGCCGTGCTCACCGCGGGTGGCGTACCAGCGCTTCGTCGCCTCGTGGTTGGGCGTCGCGTGCGAGCCGGTCAGCCGGCGGGTCTCCGGATCGTTGACCAGCTCCCACAGCCCCTCGACGTGCTCGGGCCCGACGGGGCGGAGCGTCACGCGGTCCCCGGGCAGGGTGGGTTTGTCGGCGAACATCATCCGGAATGTCTACCGGGCACGTCACCCGCCGGACAAGGGGGTTACGGCCAAGAGCCGTCAGGGGTTGGGGACAGGGATCACCAGGGGCCGCGGGTCCGGGTCGTGCCGGCGGGGCCGGCGACGCGGGCGCACGGCCGGACGGCCGGGGGTCGCGGGGCCCCGGCCGCGTCGCCGGCGAGCCCGGCGGCGCGCGCCCGGGTCACCAGGGGCCGTAGGGGCCCGAGTTGCCGCCCCGGCCGACCTCGCCGACGGCGGGCTTCACGTCCGCGAGGTAGATGCCGGCCGCGATCACCGCGGCGATGGCGAAGATGTTGAGCTGGCCGAGGCCGATCCCGAAGTAGCCCACCGCCGAGGCGAACGAGAAGAGGGCGGCCAGGCCCAGCACGATCAGCCAGAACTTCTTGCTCTTCTTGCCGGCGACCGCGAACGCTCGCGCCGACGTCCGTACGGCGTGGAAGAGGGCCCAGGCCGACATGGCGAACGCGGCGATGGAAAGCACCCAGAAGATCAGGTCCAGCACGCCGTGGATCTGAAACATCGCCTCTCCTAAACGCTCGCCTTGCCGCTGCATCTCAGACTAGTGCCGCCGGAACGCGCGTGCGGCACGCGAACAGAGATGGACAGAGGCGCATGGACAGAGGCGCCCGCCCCGCGTCCCCGCCGCGAGGAGCGGGCGGGGACGCGGGGCGGGCGCGGTGCCGGCGTCAGGAGCGCGCGGCGTTGTTCGGCTTGGTGGTGCGGGTGGTCTTCCTGGGCGAGGCGTTGGTGGCCGACGCGGCGATCGCCGGCTCGGCGGCCTCGGAGACCTCCTCCAGCTCCAGCGCGGCCTCGCCGGTCGTCCGGGAGACGACCTTGCGGCCCCGGGTGGCGAACTCCTCGTAGAGGCCGGTCGCCATGCTGGTGAACTGGTCGGCGTAGACGCGGGCCTTCTCCGGGAAGTCCTTGGCGTAGACCTCGGCCTTGCCGGCGAACGTCCTGGCCCGGTCGGGCAGGTCCTTGGCGGCCTCGCGGATCTCCTCGCGGCGACCCTGGAGCCGCTGCAGCTGGTCGGGGAGCTCGCGGAGCTTCTCGACCGCGAAGTCGCCCGCGCCCGCCACGGCGTAGAACGGCTTGGAGTCAGCCAGCTTCTTGACCTCGGTGGTGAACGTCATTGATCGGTCCTCCTGGTTTTCCGGTTCGATGTCCTGGGTTTCGCCGCCGCCTTCGGAGACCCGCCGTCCTCCGGCGTGGCCGGGCGGTCCCCCGGTGAGGGGACGGTCGCGGGACCTCCCGGAGAGGGAGTGGTCACGCGGTCCTCCGGCGAGGGCGTGCCGTCGGGCGAGGAGTCCGCGGCGCCCCCCGGAGACTCCGCCGCCGGGTGCGCGTCCCGCTCGGCACGCGCTCCCTCGGCCGGCGCCTCCGCCCGGTTCTCCTTGCGAAACGACTCGTAGATGTCGATCAGCACCTGGCGTTGCCGCTCGGTGATGCTGTGATCGGCTCTTATGGCGGTCAGCACGTCACTGTCGGGCACACGGTCCTCGATGAGGCCGGCCTGAACGTAAAGTGCCTGGGAGGAGATCTGCAGGCCCTTGGCGATCTGGTTGAGGATCTCCGCGCTGGGCTTGCGCAGGCCCCGCTCGATCTGGCTGAGGTAGGGGTTGGAGACCCCGGCCGAGGCGGCCAGCTGGCGCAGAGAGATCTTCGCCTGCGTGCGCTGCTCCCGGATGTACTCGCCGATCGAACCGACCTTCGGTAATGCCATGCCTCCAGTGTGCATCACACTGCTTGCAAATGCAAACACGATGGCTAACACCAGCAAACGGGGCCGGTGCGGTCTAGTGCGGGAGCAGCCAGAGCAGCGGGGCCGAGGAGGTCAGCGTGACCGAGAAGACGACGATGGCATAGCGGATCCGCCGGGGCAGGTCCGGAGCCGGGGTGACCAGGCGCTGCACCCGGGCCATCACCGCGTCGCAGGTGCCCGCCGCGCCGAGCGTGCCCTGCGGGGCCGGGACGCTGCCGGCCGTGCCGAAGCGCAGCAGGGCCGTGGCCAGGCGGCGGGGAGAGCAGTAGCGGCGGGCGGCGTCGTCGGCGGCCATCTCCACCAGCAGCCCGACCTCGCTCTGTATCCGCCTGACCAGCCGGGACCAGGGCAGCGCCCGGTGCAGGGCGGCGAACGGCAGCAGCACCAGGTCGTGGCGCTCACGGACGTGCGCGCTCTCGTGGGCGAGCACCGCGGTCAGCTCGTCGGGGGACAGCAGCTTCAGGGTGCCGGCGCTGACGACGACCTGGGAACGCAGGCCGGGCACGCAGTAGGCGGTGGCGCCGGGATGGTCGAGGACCCGCACCCCCGGGACGCCGGGATCGTCATGGGAGACGAGCGCCAGCAGGACGCGGTGGCGGCGCCGGGCGCGGAGCGTCTGGGAGGCCGCGGTGAGCAGCACGACGACCAGCACGGCCAGCGCGGTCAGCCCCGTGATGAGGGCGAGGATCCTCGGCACGTCGTAGGGGCCGGGGGCGTCGTAGCCGCCGTCGAAGGCCGAGCGGACGAAGGAGAGGAGGCCGTGCAGCACTCCCTGCCGGTAGGGCTCCAGGGCGTAGGCCAGCAGGGCGCCCGTCCCCGCCAGGCCCCAGGTCACTCCGAGCGCCTGCCACAGGACGATGGCCACATGGGGGGCGCGGTAGGTCCACCGCGCGTGGGTGAACCGCCAGGCTCCGACCGCGCAGACCACGGCGAGTATCGCCAGGGCTGCAGCGGTTATCACTCGTCCTCCAGCTCCGAAAGGGCTCTGAGCAGGATCTCCGCCTCGCTGCCGGAAACGGCCTGGGCGAACCTGGTGAGCGCGGCGGACCGGTCTCCGGTCATGTCCAACGCCTCAAGCATAAGCTCCGCGACGTACGCGTCGCGGCTCTCCGCCGGTTCGTAGCGCCAGGCGCGCCCGGAACGGGTGCGCACGAGGAAGCCCTTGCGGGTCAGTCGGTCGAGGACGGTCATCACGGTGGTGGGCGCGAGGTCGCGGTCGGCGATGAGACGCCCGACCTCGCGCGCCGTCACCGGAGATGACTGCGCCCAGATGATGTCCATGATGCTGCGTTCCAGCTCGCCCAGACCCTTCACGGGAACAAGCCTAGCTCCCGCACCACGAGGGGTAGTACTACGGGTTGTCGAGTCACCTCGGGTCACGCGGAAATGGCCTTCCCGTCAGGGTTCCCGGTCCCGGTCCCGGTCACTGCCCCGGCCCCGGTCACTGCCCCGGTCACGGGTTCCGGGGGGCGACCGCCGCCCAGTCGAGGGTCAGCTCACCGAGCCGCCAGCGGCCCTCGCCCCCGAGCGGCGGGCGCTCGGCCACCGGCCAGGACGCGGCGAGCGTCCGGGCGGCGGCGATCCAGCGCTGGCGCGCGCCGTGGGCGCCGAGCGCGGCGTTGACCGCCCAGGCCCGGTCGAAGTCGCGCAGGAAGGCGTGGACGGGCTCACCGGGGACGTTGCGGTGGATCAACGTCTTGGGCAGCCGCTCGGCGAGGTCGGAGGGGCGGTCGAAGGCGTCGAACCGGGCCGCGAAGGTCAGCGTCCGCGGCCCGTTCCCGTCGAGCCCCACCCAGGTCGCGCGGTGCCCCACCTCGGAGCAGGTGCCCTCGACGATCATCCCGCCCGGCGCGATCCGGCTCCGCAGCAGCGCCCAGTGGTCCCACGCCTCGGCCTCGCCGTACTGCCGCAGCACGTTGAAGGCCCGCACCAGCAGCGGCGGCCTGCCCACCGGCAGCTCGAAGCCGCCGAGCGCGAAGGACAGCCCCGGCCGCTCGTACGGCCTGGCCGCCGCCACCCGGGCCGGGTCGATCTCCACCCCGACGACCTCGACCGACGGGCAGACCGCGCGCAGCCGCCCGAACAGCTCCAGGGTCGTGACGTGCGAGGCCCCGTAGCCGAGGTCGACCACCAGCGGGCGGTCCGCCGACCGCAGGAGCCGGCCGCAGGCGGCGGTGATCCACCGGTCCACCCGCCGCAGCCGGTTGTGGCCCGTGGTCCCCCTGGTGATCTCCCCGACCGGTTTCGCCATCGTCAGACGCGGTGGACCTTGTGCTGGGCGGCCTGGGCGCGGGGCCGGATGACCAGCCGGTCGACGTTCACGTGGGCGGGGCGGGTGACGCACCAGGCGATGGCGTCGGCGACGTCGTCGGCCGACAGGGGGCCGGGGACGCCCTCGTAGACGCGGTCGGCGGCGGAGGAGTCGCCCCGGAAGCGGTTCAGCGAGAACTCCTCGGTGTGCACCATCCCCGGGGCCACCTCGACGACCCGGACCGGCTCGCCGCACAGCTCCAGCCGCAGCACCTCGGTCATCGAGCTCTGGGCGTGCTTGGCCGCGACGTAACCGCCGCCGCCCTCGTAGGAGACCAGCCCGGCCACCGAGGTGAGCATCAGCAGCACGCCGTCGCCCGAGGCGATCAGGCGGGGCAGCAGCGCCCGGGTCATCCGGAGCGAGCCGAGCACGTTGACGTCGTACATCCGCTGCCAGTCGGCCAGGTCGGCGCCGGCCACCGGTTCGAGGCCGATCGCGCCGCCCGCGTTGTTCACCAGGACGTCGCAGCGGTCGAGCGAGGCGGCGAGTCCGTCCACCGACTCCTGGGAGGTCACGTCCAGCGTCACCGGGCGGATCCCGGGCACCTCGGCCGCCAGCTCGTCGAGACGGTCGCGGCGGCGCGCGCCCGCCACCACGTCGAATCCCTCCGCGGCCAGCCGGCGCGCCGTGGCCGCGCCGATCCCGCTGCTTGCACCCGTGACGACCGCTGTCTTCCTCATGGCGTCCCATCCTGCCAGGGCGGTTCACCGGTACCCCCGGGGAGTCCGGATGCTGGGAATGTTGCGAAGTATTGAGTGGTTAAAGCGTTTTCGGAGGTGGTGTCCGTGAGGCGACGGCGGGTCAGCCGGATCGCGACGATCAGCATGCACACGTCCCCCCTGGACCAGCCGGGGACCGGGGACGCCGGCGGCATGAACGTCTACATCGTGGAGGTGGCCAAGCGCCTGGCCGATCTCGGGATCGAGGTCGAGATCTTCACCAGGCAGACGGCTCGTGAACTTCCCCCGGTCGCCGAGATCGTCCCGGGCGTCTCCGTCCGTCACATCACCGCGGGACCGTACGAGGAGCTCGACAAGGGCGACCTGCCCGGCCAGCTCTGCGCGTTCCTGTCGGGCGTGCTGCGCACCGAGGCGATGTACGACCCGGGACGCTACGACCTGATCCACTCCCACTACTGGCTGTCGGGCCAGGTGGGCTGGCTGGCCAAGGAGCGCTGGGGCGTGCCGCTGGTGCACACCATGCACACCATGGCCAAGGTGAAGAACCTCCTGCTGGCCGAGGACGACAAGCCCGAGCCGACCGGGCGGGTGCTGGGCGAGGAGCAGGTCGTCCAGGTCGCCGACCGCCTGGTGGCCAACACCCCGACCGAGGCCCGCGAGCTCGTCGACCTGTACGGCGCCGCCTCCGGCCGCGTCGCCGTCGTCAACCCCGGGGTGAACCTCGGCGTCTTCCGGCCGGGATCCCGCAGGGCGGCCCGCCGCAGGCTCGGCCTGCCCCGCGACGCCCACGTGCTGCTGTTCGTGGGCCGGGTGCAG
The DNA here is from genome assembly GCF_055585205.1 of Streptosporangium sp. NPDC053982. Lineage (NCBI taxonomy): Bacteria > Bacillati > Actinomycetota > Actinomycetes > Streptosporangiales > Streptosporangiaceae > Streptosporangium > Streptosporangium sp. NPDC053982. The sequence goes on along the minus strand of NZ_JBVJKQ010000019.1, from coordinate 122,885 downwards.
CCGCTCAAGGCCCCCGACGTGCTGCTGCGCGCCGCGGCCCGGATGCTCGCCGAGCGCCCCTCGCTCCGGGAGAAACTCGTCGTCGCCTGCGTCGGCGGCCTCAGCGGCAACGGCCGGAGCCGTCCCTCGTACCTGTCCGACCTGGCCGCCTCCCTGGACATCGAGGACGTCGTCAGGATCGTCCCGCCAGCGCCCCAGCCCGAGCTGGCCGACTGGTACCGCGCGGCCGACGTCACCGCCGTCCCCTCGCACAACGAGTCGTTCGGCCTGGTCGCCCTGGAGTCGCAGGCCTGCGGCACCCCGGTCGCCGCGGCCTCCGTGGGCGGCCTGCGCACCGCCGTGCGCGACGGCGTCTCCGGCGTGCTCGTCGACGGCCACGACCCGTACGACTGGGGACGGGTGCTCACCCGGTTCGTGGACCGGCCCGCCTGGCGTGACGCGCTGTCGGCGGGCGCGGTGAACCACGCGGCGGCCTTCGGGTGGTCGGCCACCGCCGCCCGCCTCTCGGAGGTCTACGCCGGGGCGATGGCGCACCTGCACCGGGTCCCGATCGCCGTCTCCTGCTGATCCCGCGCCCCGCCGCCCGTACGCCGTACGGCGGGGCACGCCTCTCCGGGGCTCCCCGTCCCGCCCGTCGTCCCTCCGCCGTACGGCGGGGCACGCCTCTCCGGGTTCCCCGTCCCGCCCGCCGTCCCCCGCTCCGCGTCCCTCCGCGCGGGCGGCTCGTAGGGTGGACGCATGCGCGAAGTGATCGAGGCGGCGCTGAAAGGCGCAGAGGTCTCCTACGAGGAACCCCGGCCGGGGGCGTTCCTGGTCAAGCTCCCCGGCCAGCACAAGCTCGCCACCATGACGTGGTTGATCGTCGGTGACCAGGCGTTGCACGTCGAGGCGTTCTTCTGCCGCCAGCCGGACGAGAACCACATCGAGTTCTACCGCTGGCTGCTGACCAAGAACGGCTCCATGTACGGCGTGCACTTCGCCCTCGACCCCGTCGGCGACGTCTACCTCGTCGGCCGGGCGCCGCTCGGCGCGGTCTCCGAGGAGGAGATCGACCGGCTGCTGGGCTGCGTGCTGACCTACTCCGACGAGGGCTTCGACCGGGCGCTGGAGCTGGGCTTCGCCTCCTCGATCCGGCGCGAGTGGGAGTGGCGCGCCAAGCGCGGCGAGTCGCTGGCCAACCTCAGGGCGTTCGCCCGGTTCGCCGAACCCGGCGACTGATCCCCCGCCGGACGTTTCGGCCGGCGCCGAAGGGTTCCGCGCCTAGCGTGCGGGTCATGACCTCTCAGCCGAACAGCACGGCCCGGCCGGCCCAGCCGATCGTCGTGAGCCGCTACGACGAGGTGCGGGCGCTCCTGGCCGACCCCGCCCTGACCGTGCCCGAGGTGCCGCGACCGCCCTTCTCGCTGACCGTCGCCTGGTTGCGCGGCGCGGTCGGCCGTTTCGCCGACGGCCCCGTGCACGCCGCCCGCCGGGCCGCGGCGGTGCGCGTGCTCGACGGACTGGACGAGCGGACGCTGCGCGCCGAGGCGTTCCGCCGTACGGCGGGGCATTCCAGCCCGGAACTGGTGCCGGTGGAGGTGCTGGCCGTCGCGCTGGGCGTTCGGGCCGAGGACGGCGCGCGGGCGGCGCGGGCGGTCGCGGCGCTCGCCCCCGCCTATCCGCCCCCCGCGACCCCGCCCACCTCACCTGTCCAGGCCGCCCCGTCCACCCCTGCGGACGACGACGCGGCCGACGCGGGCCTGGCCGAGCTGTCACGGCTGCTCGGCGACCCTGAGCCGGAGCGGCTCGCCGTACTGGCCGGGCTGCTCGCCCAGGCGTGCGCGGCCACCGCGGGTCTCGTCCGGAACGCCCTGGCGGCGGATGGACCCACCCGGAACACGCCGGGAGCGGGCGGAGCCGCTCGGAAAGCGCAGGGAACCGCCGATCCCGACGGGAGTACGCCGGAGGCCGGCGCCGGCCTCTGCCCGGTGGAGAGCCTGCTGACCGAGACGCTGCGCCACGACCCGCCCGTGCGGATGCTGCGCCGCGTCGCCGTACGGCGGGCCGCCGGGGGAGTCCTGGCCGGGACGACGGTTCTGCTGGACGTGGCCGCGGCCAACCGGGACCCGCGCGTGTTCGACGATCCGGACCGCTTCCGGCCCGGCCGCTCCCCGCGGCACCTGACCTTCGGCGCCGGACCGCGGCCCTGCCCCGCCGAACGGATCGCGCTGGCACTGGCGGCCGGCGTGGTCGAGGCGGTACGGCGATGACGGCGGAGACGGTGTTCGAGCGCTTCAGGGCGCTGCACCACGGCCCCGAGCCGCTGGTGCTTCCCAACGCCTGGGACCACGCCTCGGCCGCGGTGCTGGCGGCGGCCGGGTTCGCGGCCGTGGGGACCACCAGCCTCGGAGTGGCGGCCGCGGCGGGCAAGCCGGACGCCGCGGGCGCGACCCGCGCCGAGACGCTGGCGCTGGCCCGCCGGATCGCGCACCTGGACGTCCCGGTCACGGTGGACATCGAGGACGGCTTCGGCGGCTCGCCCGCCGAGGTCGCCGAACTGGCCGGGAACCTGGCCGCCATGGGGATCGCGGGCGTCAACGTCGAGGACGGCCGCGGCGCCCGGCTGGCCGGTCCCGCCGAGCAGGGGAGGCTGATCAGAGCGATCAAGGACAGCGCGCCGGACCTGTTCGTCAACGCCCGCACCGACCCGTTCTGGCTGGGCATGCCCGGCGCCCTCACCGAGGCCGTACGGCGGGCGCGGATCTACGCCGACTCCGGAGCCGACGGGGTGTTCGTCCCGGGTGCGACCGCCGGACGGGACCTGGAGGCGCTCGCCACGGCGGCCGGGGTGCCGCTGAACGTGCTCGTCCAGCCGGGGGTGCCGCCGTCCCGGCTGGCGGAGGCGGGGGTGCGGCGGATCAGCTTCGGCTCGCTGCTGTTCCGCGCGGCGCTGGGCGCGGTCACCGGTACGGCGCTGGCCGTCGCCGCGGGCGGCCACCCGGTGGCCGAGGCGCCCTCCTACGAGGAGGTCGAGCGGCTGGCGGGTCCCGGTGACGGGGAGGGCCCGGCGGCCGACGGGCTCCGGTGGTGAGGAGGGTTCCGATGCGGTGGCCGCTCCGTGCCGGGGTGCGGGCACGCTCTAGGCTTGGCCGCATGGCGACTTTGGTGCTGCTGCGGCATGGCGAAAGCGAATGGAACGCCAAGGGGCTGTTCACCGGATGGGTGGACGCCGGGCTGTCGGAGAAGGGCGAGGAGGAGGCACGGCGCGGCGGGCGGCTGCTGCTGGAGGCCGGGGTGCGGCCCGATGTGGTCCACACCTCGGTGCTGACCCGGGCGATCCAGACCGCGAACCTCGCGCTGGGCGCCGCCGACCTGCTCTGGCTCCCGGTCAACCGCTCCTGGCGGCTCAACGAGCGTCACTACGGCGCGCTCCAGGGCAAGGACAAGGCGCAGACCCGGGCCGAGTTCGGCGACGAGCAGTTCATGCTCTGGCGCCGCTCCTACGACGTCCCGCCGCCCCCGATCGCCGACGACGACGAGTTCTCGCAGGCCGGCGACCCGCGCTACGCCCTGCTGCCGGGTGAGCTGCTGCCGCGGACCGAGTGCCTCAAGGACGTCGTCGAGCGGATGCTGCCCTACTGGTACGACCGGATCGTTCCCGACCTGGCGGCCGGCCGTACCGTCCTGGTCGTCGCGCACGGCAATTCGCTGCGGGCGCTGGTCAAGCACCTCGACCGGATCGGCGACGACGAGATCGCCGGGCTCAACATCCCCACCGGCATCCCGCTCCGCTACGAGCTGGACGACGACTTCCACCCGGTGACCAAGGGCGGCGAGTACCTCGACCCGGAGGCCGCCGCCTCCGCCATCGAGGCCGTGGCCAACCAGGGCAGGTAGCCCGGGCCGCGGGAACACGCGAGGAGAGAACGAAGGGGAAGGGCCCGCCGCGACGGCGGGCCCTTCCCCTTCCCCCGATCTTCCTCGATCTCCCCGATCCCGTGCCCCGGCTCCCGTGGTGACGGGCTCCGGGCCCCGATCCCGAGTTCCGCCGCAGGGCGCCTACAGAACGCCGTCCTGCGGACGGGAGCCGGTCACCAGGTAGACCACGTCGTTGGCGACGCGGACCGCGTGGTCGGCGTAGCGCTCGTAGTAGCGGCCGATCAGCGTCACGTCGATGGCCGGCTCGACGCCGTGCTTCCAGTCGTCCGCCAGCAGGGTCTTGAACAGCCTGCGGTGCAGCCGGTCCATGGCGTCGTCGTCGCCGTGCATCTCCATGGCGGACTCCACGTCGCGCGAGGCGATGCAGCTGCCGGTCTTGGTGACCAGGCGCTCGGCGACCTGGCCCATCTCCAGGATGGTGGCGCGCAGCTCCGGCGGGATCGCCGACTCCGGGTGGCGCAGCCGTACGACCTTGGCCACGTGCTCGGCGAGGTCGCCCATCCGCTCCAGGTCGGTGCCCATCCGCAGGGCGGCGATGATGATGCGGAGGTCGACGGCCACCGGCTGCTGCCGGGCCATCAGGTCGAAGATCGACGCCTCCATCTCCGTGAAGAGCCGGTCGACCTCCTCGTCCTGGGAGATGACGCTCTCCGCGAGCTGGAGGTCGGAGTCCAGCAGTGCGGTGGTGGCCCGGGAGATCCCGGATCGCACCAGGCGGGTCATCTCGATCAGCCGGTCGGTGAGGGCGTCGAGTTCTTCGTGGTAGAGGTCGCGCATGGCCCTCAACGTACGCGGGCGACGGTGAACGAACCCCGACCGTAAAGTGAACATTGTGGGAAAGGCCGTTGTAGTGCCGCTCTGAGCTGCCTGAAGAGGAAAACGCCCGCCTACCATCGGGACCGTGAAGCCTACAGGAGGACCCTATGGGTGAGCTGCTGGCGAGCCTGGCCGCGCTGGCCGGCTTCGTCGTCGGGGCGCTGGCCGTGATGGTCGTCCGGCACAACGTCGAAAGCCGTCGTGTCGTGCTGACGCCGGTGGACGACGTCGCGCCCGGCGCGCTGCCGCCGGGCGTCGCCTCCGTGCTGGCCGTACTGCCGTCCTCGGCGGTCGTGCTCGACAGGGACGACCGGGTGCTCCGGGCCAGCTCGGCCGCGCGGGCGTTCGGTCTCGTCAAGGGCGACCACCTGGTGGTGGCCGAACTCCTCGCGATGGCCAGGCGGGTCCGCCGGGACGGCGAGATCCGGGAGAGCGAGATCGAGGTCGCCGGGCACAAGTTCGGCCAGGACTCCACGTCGTTCGCGGTCCGGGTCGCCCCGCTGGGCTCCTACGGCCAGGTGCTCGTGCTCGCCGAGGACCAGACCGAGCACCGCCGGGTCGAGGCGGTGCGCCGCGACTTCGTCGCCAACGTGAGCCACGAGCTCAAGACGCCGGTGGGCGCTCTGTCACTGCTGGCCGAGACCATCCAGGACGCCGCCGACGACCCCGAGGCGGTCACCCGCTTCGCCGGGCGGATGCAGCACGAGGCCGCACGCCTGAACTACCTCGTCCAGGACCTCATCACGCTCTCCCGCATCCAGGGGGCCGAACCCATCCCCACCCCGGGGCCCGTCCCGGTCGACGACGCCGTGCACGAGGCCGTCGACCGCTGCAACACCACCGCCGCGGCCAAGAACATCAGCCTGGTCACCGGCGGCGTCGAGGGCCTGCGGATCTGGGGTGACGACGAGCTCCTCGTCACCGCGCTGCGCAACCTCATCGACAACGCGGTCGCCTACAGTCCCGAGCAGACCCGGGTCGTGGTCAGCGCGCGGGCCGTCGGCCCGCACCACGAGTCGGTCGAGATCAGCGTGAGCGACCAGGGGATCGGCATCCCGGAGAGCGCCCAGGAGCGGATCTTCGAGCGGTTCTTCCGCGTCGACGCCGCCCGCTCACGCGCCACCGGCGGCACCGGCCTCGGCCTGGCCATCGTCAAGCACGTCGCCGCCGCCCACAACGGCGCGGTGACGGTGTGGAGCAAGGAAGGCTCCGGCTCCACCTTCACCCTCCGCCTGCCCGCCTTCGGCGGGACGGCGGTGGCCGTACCCCGTACCACCCCGATCCCCCTGGAGGCCGCGCAGTGACTCGCGTGCTTGTCGTCGAGGACGAGGAGTCCTTCTCCGACGCCCTGTCCTACATGCTGCGCAAGGAGGGCTTCGAGGTCGCGGTAGCGGCCACCGGCCCCGAGGCGCTGGACGCCTACGACCGCAACGGCGCCGACCTGGTGCTGCTCGACCTGATGCTGCCCGGCCTGCCGGGGACCGAGGTCTGCCGCTCGCTGCGCCAGCGCTCCAACGTCCCGGTGATCATGCTCACCGCCAAGGACAGCGAGATCGACAAGGTCGTGGGGCTGGAGCTGGGCGCCGACGACTACGTGACCAAGCCGTTCTCCTCGCGGGAACTGGTGGCCCGCATCCGCGCGGTGCTGCGCCGCCAGGGCGACGCCGAGGAGCCGGAGTCGGCCGTGCTCGCCGCCGGCCCGGTCCGGATGGACGTCGACCGGCACGTCGTCGCCGTCCGCGGGGACCAGGTCCAGCTCCCGCTGAAGGAGTTCGAGCTGCTGGAGGTGCTGCTGCGCAACGCCGGCCGGGTGCTCACCCGGGGCCAGCTCATCGACCGGGTCTGGGGCGCCGACTACGTGGGCGACACCAAGACCCTGGACGTGCACGTCAAGCGGCTGCGCGCCAAGGTCGAGGCCGACCCCTCCAACCCGCGTTGCATCCTCACCGTCCGCGGGCTGGGCTACAAGTTCGACCCCGTGGAGAGCTGACGCCGCCCGCGGGCTCCGTCCCCGCGTACGGCCGGGGTCCGTCCCCGGCCCCGCCCACGGCCGCGGCGGGGCCGTGAGGAGGACGTGGAGAACGGGAGAGGGGCGGGCGGGGTGATCCCCCGTCCGCCCTTTCGCATGCCGGTCGGGGCCCGCTCCGCCGGCTCCGGCGTGCGGGCCGCCGGTCACTCGGTGGTCGAGGGGCTGGGGGACGGCGACGCCGTCGCGCCCTCCGTGGGGCTCGCCGAGGGGCTCGCCGACGGCGTGGCGCCCTGGCCCCCGCCCGACGCCGGCGCCAGGGTGGCGAACTCGCGGCTGCGGGTGATGACCGGAACCGTCACCGGGATGATGCCGGCGTTGGCGAACTGGAGCTGGATCTTGATGCTCTCCCCGCCGCGCAGGGGCTGCTTCAGACCGTCCACCACGATGGTGGGCGTGGGCGTGCCGATCCGCACTCCCTGGCCCGGCTTGAGCTCGACCGGCGAGGGGATCTTCGCGGTGCCCACGGCCGGGTCGACGCCGACGCCGACGAGCTGGTCGGGGGCCTGCGCGCTGTTGACCAGCGACATGTACAGGGGGGTCGCCCCGCCGGCCGCGATCTGCGAGCCGGGCTCGGGGCCGAGGAAGAACGCCTGGGAGACGTCGATGCCGTTCTGCCGGACGGTGACGGCCTCGGTCGCGTGGTAGGGCCTGCTGGTGTTGGCGTCCATTCCGGTACCGCAGCCGGCCAGGACGGGGGCGGCGGCGAGGAACGCGGCGGCGACGGTCGCCCAGCGACGGCTGTTGCGGGTCACGGTACGGGGTCTCCTTGTCACACTGGATGCAGAACAGGGCCAACCCTATCCGTGTCCAATACCGGGTTTTCCGGCGGCCCGCCCGCTCGGGGAAGGACGCCGAATGCAGGCCGGGACCGCTTTTCAGCCTGGCGATTCACAGGGGCGGGCGTTTGTCAAGCCATAAGACGCCGCTTTGACCTGCAGTTATGGTGATTTCACTGTTCCGGGAGGCTGTGGATACGTGGTACTCTTGAGTACAGCGGAAGGGGTACTTGTCACATGACTTTCCAGGTCGGCGACACTGTCGTCTACCCCCACCACGGGGCTGCTCGGATCGAAGCAATCACGACCCGGACCATCAAGGGTGAGGAAAGGTCCTACCTGGTTCTCAAGGTCGACAAGGGCGACCTTACCGTCCAGGTGCCGGCAGACAACGCCGAACTCGTCGGTGTTCGCGATGTCGTCGGGCAAGAGGGTCTTGAGCGCGTTTTCGACGTGCTTCGCATGCCTCACACCGAAGAGCCCACGAACTGGTCCCGCCGCTACAAGGCCAACTTGGAGAAGCTGGCGTCCGGTGACGTCAACAAGGTGGCCGAGGTCGTTCGCGACCTGTGGCGACGAGACAAGGAGCGCGGGCTCTCCGCGGGAGAGAAGCGTATGCTGGCCAAGGCCCGGCAGATCCTGGTCAGCGAGCTCGCGCTCGCGGAGAAGACCAATGAGGACAAGGCCGAGGCACTTCTGGACGAGGTTCTCAACTCCTGAACACGATATTTCCACGGGTGGGCGTCGGAGTCGACGTCCACCCGTTCGCATCCGGCCGCGAACTGCACCTCGCGGGGCTCCACTGGCCCGGCGAGACCGGCCTCGCCGGGCACTCCGACGGCGACGCGGCGGCCCACGCCGCCTGTGACGCCCTGTTGTCCGCGGCGGGCCTGGGCGACCTCGGCGGGCTGTTCGGCACCGCCGATCCCCGCTGGGCGGGCGCTTCCGGTGTCACCCTGCTGGGTGAGGCGGCCCGTACGGTGCGCGCGGCCGGCTTCGAGATCGGCAACGTGGCCGTCCAGGTGGTCGGCAACCGGCCCAAGCTCGCGCCGCGCCGGGCCGAGGCGGAGAGGGTGCTCTCCGCCGCCGTGGGCGCGCCGGTGAGCGTCAGCGCCACCACGACCGACGGTCTGGGGCTCACCGGGCGCGGCGAGGGCGTGGCGGCCGTCGCGACCGCGATCGTGATGAACCGGGCTCCCTCGTAGGGAGGATCTCCCCCGGCGGGTGAACCCGAGCGGGGAGACGGACGTCTTCTGTACGAACGCGAAAGCGTTCCGGCGGGCGGCGCGGAATGCCCGCCGAGACATCCGGGGCGGTGGCCCGTCAACTGGCGCGGTGCGGGCCACCACCTTTCCTGAGTGACCGGTGAACGTCCTGGGTAATCCCCTGATGACATGTTCCGTACCGGGGGGAGAGCCGGACATGATCGGATCCATCATCGCCGCGATCATCATCGGTGCCGTCATCGGGGCGCTGGCGCGCCTCATCCTTCCAGGCAGGCAGAACATCTCCGTCGGCTTGACGGTCATCGTCGGCATCGTCGCCGCGCTCATCGGCACCGCCATCGCGGCCGCCCTCGGGCTCGCCCGGACGCCGGGGATCAACTGGTGGGAGCACATCATCCAGCTCGCCCTCGCGGTCATCGGGGTGCTGGCCGTGGCCCAGCTGCGACAGAAGAAAACTCTGTGACCTCGAATTCCCAGCCGTCACGCATAACTCCGGCCCGGAGGGTAGCCAACCTCCCGTGAGGTGAAGATCTCATCCCATTGAGGAGGTTCATATGACCATCGCGTCCATCCTCGGGGCCATCGTCATCGGTGCCGTCGTCGGCGCCCTCGGTCGTCTCGTGCTTCCCGGCCGGCAGCCGATCGGCTGGTTCCTGACCATCGCCGTCGGCATCGTCGCCGCGCTCATCGGCACCGCGATCGCCCAGTCCCTCGGCGTGGCCACCACGGACGGAATCGACTGGATCGAGCTCGTCATGCAGGTCGTCCTCGCCGCCGTCGGTGTCGGCCTGGTCGCCGCTCTGAAGCGGCCGCACTCCAGGGTGTGAGTCACCGGCCCGACGGCCCGCGAAGCGAGCCGCCGCCGGGCCCTGTCCCGCGGATCGTCCCGTCTGCTTCGGGGGGATCCACGGAACAGGACCCGGGGGCGGTCGGAGAACAACCGGTACGGCGGGGCACCCGACCCCGGTGGTCTCGCCGTGACCCGGACGAACGCCCTCCCGCCCGGAGGTGAGGGCAGCGGCCCGCACGATGTCGCCGCCCTCGCGGGTGACCCGCTCGGCATGCCCCAGGAGAGTGGGTCACCACCGTTTCCCCCATTTCTAGACATTTCATGAAATGGCTGGCCCTGGTCCATCCGGGGACGGGCGCGGAGGTGAGCAGGGCGCCGGCCCGCAGCGGGGCGCCGCTCACCGAGTGTGAGCGAATAGCTGCGGGCCGGTCCGGCATCGGAGAAGAGGGCGGCGGCCGCGTCGTTACGCGGCCACCGCCCTCTTCTCATGCGGTGACATCCGGGCCCTACGGCCGCCCCGTTCTCTCCACCCTGTTCTCTCCACCCGGTGCTCCGGCCCCACCGCATGCCCCGGCGTCCCCGGTTCCCGTCACGCGCCGGTACGGGCGCCCACCCGCGTCGGTACGCCCACACGCGGCGGCTCCGGATCCCATCGAGTGGTACGGCTCCCGCGGTGCGGCTCCTATGGTGCGGCTTCCATCGTCCGGCGGCGCGGGGACGGCCGGTCAGGACCTCACTCGTCCGGCGGGGTGGGAGTGCTCCGCATGCGCCCCGAGGGCGGCGGGGCCGCGGCCGTGCCGCCGTCCGCGGGCTCCTCATCGGGGTCGGCGGTCTCGGCGCCGTGTGCCGGATCGGGATCCGGAACGAGGCCCGGCGCGCCGGGCCTCCCCGCCGGGTCCCGCCCCTCGTCCCCGCTCCCGCTCCCGTCCCCGTCCTCGTTCTCGTCGGAGATCGCGAGCATCGGCTGGGTGTCGGCCCCTCGCTCGTCGGCCTCCTGCTCTTCGGCCACGGTCTCCGGTACGGCAGGGCGGAGCGGATGGACCAGCACGTCCCCCTTCGAGGGCCGGAGCAGATCCCCCCAGCGCACCGGCCTGCCGGGCGCGGGGACCGCGGCCGGCCCGGCGGCCGGTGGGACCGCGGAACCGGAGCCGGTACGGTCCTCGGAACCGGAGGGCTCGGAGCCGGCGGAGGGTCCGGAGCCGGTGGGCGCTTCGGGGGCCGTGGGCGGCGCCGGGGCGGGGTCCGGGTCCGCGTCCCCGTCCGGGGCGGGGTCCGGGTCCGGGGCGTCGATGGGCGGCAGCTCGTCGACCTCGGGGGTCACCGGAGCCGGGGTGGGGCCGACCAGCGGAACCGCGGGTGGAAGGTCGTGGTGCGGCGCCGACTCCAGCGGCGGGGCGGCCTGCGGATCCAGCGGGGTCTCCACCGGAGCGTGGTGGACCGGTTCCCCCGGAGGTGTGTGCGGGGCCCGCTCCACGGGGCGGGCGGGCCGCGGACGATCGCCGTCGGCCGCGCCGTCCTTCGTGTCGGTTGCGCCGGTCGCGTTGCCGGTCGGGGCGGCGTATGGGACGGCGCCCGGTGAAGACGTCCTCGCGACGGCGGAGGGAGCATCCGCGACGGAGTCCGGGGCGGAGTCCGGGGAGGGCGTGCCCGCGACGGGGGAGGAGCCGCGCGAGGCGGAACCGGAATCGGTGTCCGCGGAAGGCCTGCCTGCGATCGCGGAGGACCCGCCCGCGCCGGAGTCCGAGGCGGCGTCCGGGAACGGCACGATGTCACCGCGGTCCCGCCGCCCGGCCACGTTCCCGGCGGCCCCGGCGCCTCCCGCGTCCCCGCCGTGGCCGTCCCGGCTCGCCGTACCCGGGCCGGAGGCGGCGGCCCGCCGGCCGGCGCCGTGCTTGATTAGCAGGAACCAGAGCCACAGTGCCAGCAGCACCATCACCCACGGCGAGACGGCCACCCCGACGGCCGCCTGCCGTACGTCCAGCGAGGCCCGCACGGCCGTGGTCACCTCGGCGGCGGCCGCGGCGACGAGCAGCAGCGCCAGAACCAGGCCCGCCTGCAGGCGGGCCGGCCAGCGGCCTTTCCGCAGCAGCAGCACGGTGGTCATCGCGATGACGAGCAGCGCGTCGAAGGCCGCGGGATAGAGGTAGGCCAGCCCGGGATCCGCCTCGCCGGTCACGGCGAGGGCGCGCAGATCCTTGAAGGAGAGCACGCACGCGGCGGCGGTGAGGGCGGCCACGCAGAGGCCGGCGAGGGCGATTCCGACGCGTCGTAACGCGGCCGCCGCCCTGCTCGGCCGGGCGGGTGCGGGCAGGGGCGCAGACGGGCGGGAGACAGGGTCCGCCGCCGCGGGGGGTTTCACGTCCATGGCCCTTCGAGCCTACAGAATCGGGCACGGAATGATCGGTCCGGCAAACCGTGTGATCGACCGGCGCGGACGTCCGGTACGGCGGGCCCGCCGTACCCCGGTCGGCCCGGCGGCGACCATGCCGACCGGCAGGCAGGGTGGCACGGCCGGCAGGGAGACCAGGAGGCAGGCCGGCCGGCCGGGAGACAGGCAGGCCGGGCGGCCGGGACCGGCAGGGAAGCAGGGGAGACTGGGCGCGGTCGTGTCATCGGCGGGGCGCTCATCACGAAGCACGCGTAAATGGGCATTGATGCCATTGGCCGTCAATGGTCGCAAAAGACTCGCCTGAGCGACGTCAACGTCGCGTAACCCGGCCTGTGAGGTGAGGTGAGGCGTTAGCCTTTCCTTCGTGAGCACCCTGCACCTATACGACACCAGCGTACGTACGGTCCGCGAATTCGTTCCGGTCGAACCCGGCCGGGCGTCGATCTACCTGTGTGGCGCCACCGTGCAGGCTCCTCCCCACATCGGGCACATCCGCTCCGGAGTCAACTTCGACGTGCTCCGCCGCTGGATGACCCGGTCGGGCTATGACGTCACCTTCTGCCGGAACGTCACCGACATCGACGACAAGATCATCCGAGTCGCGGCGGCCGAGGGCGTGCCGTGGTTCGTCGTCGCCGAGCGCAACCAGCGCGCCTTCACCTGGGCCTACCAGATCCTCGGCTGCCTGCCGCCGACCGTCGAGCCGCGGGCCACCGGCCACGTGCCCGAGATGGTCGAGCTCATGGAGCGGCTGATCGAGCGCGGCCACGCCTACGCCTCCGGCGGCGACGTCTATTTCGACGTGGTCTCCTACGCCGACCGGTACGGCTCGCTGTCCAACCAGAAACTCGAGAACCTCCGCGCTGCGGCGGACACCGACACCGACACCGCCAAGCGCGACCCCCGCGACTTCGCGCTGTGGAAGGGCGAGAAGCCCGGCGAGCCGAGCTGGCCGGCCCCGTGGGGCCGCGGCCGCCCCGGCTGGCACCTGGAGTGCTCGGCCATGGCCACCAAGTACCTCGGGCCGACCTTCGACATCCACGGCGGCGGCGTCGACCTGGTCTTCCCGCACCACGAGAACGAGCTGACGCAGTCGCAGGCGGCCGGGGACGGCTTCGCCCGCTACTGGATGCACAACGGCATGCTCAAGATCGGCGCGGAGAAGATGAGCAAGTCGCTCGGCAACTCCCTGCTGGTGCCCGAGGTGACCAAGAAGATCCGCCCGGTCGAGCTGCGCTACTACCTCGCCGCCCCGCACTACCGCTCCGCGATCGAGTACTCCGAGGAGGCGCTGTTCGAGGCCGCCGCGGCCTACCAGCGCATCGAGGGCTTCGTCACCCGTGCCGCCGAGGTCATCCACGACGTCGACGCGCACGCGCCGCTGCCCGAGTCGTTCGTGGACGCCCTCAACGACGACCTGAACACCTCCCAGGCGCTCGCGGTCGTCCACGAGGTGGTCCGCGAGGGCAACGTGGCGCTGGCCCAGGGCAACAAGGAGCAGGTCGCCAGGCTTCTCGCCGAGACGCAGAACATGCTCGACGTCTTCGGTCTCGACCCGCGCTCCGAGCAGTGGCGCTCCTCCGGAGGCGACACCGGGCTGCGCGCCGTCGTCGACGCGCTGGTCGGTGTGGCCCTGGAACAGCGCCAGGCGGCCCGTGCCCGCAAGGACTTCTCGGCGGCCGACGGCATTCGCGACCAGCTCTCCCAGGCCGGTATCACCGTGGAGGACACCCCCCAGGGCCCCCGCTGGGAACTGTCCCGGTAAAAGCAGGCCGTACCCTATACAGCATGGCTGGTGGGGGTAGAGGGTCCGGGCGGCCCGCGAAGAAGAAGAGTCCGACCAAGGGCACGGGCGGCAACGTCCGCCGTGGCCTCGAGGGCAAGGGGGCGACCCCGCCGGCGCACATGCGGCACTGGTTCAAGGACAAGGCGCGCACGGAGCGGATCGAGCGCGAGGATCGGACCGGCAGGTCCTCCTCCTCGCGCACCCCGGCCCGTGCCAAGCGCGGCGACGACGCCCCCGAGTACATCGGCGGGCGCAACCCCGTCGTGGAGGCGCTGCGGGCCGGGGTGCCCGCCAGCACCCTCTACGTCGCCACGCGCATCGACAACGACGACCGGGTCAAGGAGTCGATGCGGATCGCCGCCGGCCGCGGCATCGCGATGCTCGAGGTCGGCAGGGAGAAGCTCGACCGCCTCACCGAGGGCGGGATCCACCAGGGCCTGGCCCTGCAGATCCCGCCCTACGACTACGCACACCCCGACGACCTGGTCGCCATCGCCCAGGACGCCGCCGAGGTGCCGCTGATCGTGGCGCTCGACGGCGTCACCGACCCGCGCAACCTCGGCGCCATCGCCCGCTCGGCCACCGCGTTCGGCGCCCACGGCCTTCTCGTCCCCTCCCGCCGCTCGGCCGGGGTGACGGGCGGAGCCTGGAAGACCTCCGCGGGCACGCTGGCCACCCTGAAGGTCGCCCGGGCGGCCAACCTGACCGCCGCGCTGCGCGAGTACCGCGAGGCCGGGCTCTTCGTCGTCGGCCTGGACGGCGAGGGCACCGTCGAGCTCGCCGACGCCAACCTCCTCGACGGCCCGCTGGTCGTGGTCGTCGGCTCGGAGGGCAAGGGCCTGTCCCGCCTGGTCCGCGAGGCGTGCGACCTGGTGGTCCGCATCCCGATGAACGCCGCGGCCGAGTCCCTCAACGCGGGCGTCGCCGCGGGCATCGCCCTCTACGAGGTCTCCCGCCACCGCAAGCGCTGACGCACCGGCCCTCCGCCTCCGCGCCTTCGTGCCTCCGGGTACGGAGGCGGGCCTCCGGATCCGGCGTGCGACCGTGTCCAGGCGCCGGACGCGCGGCCATGCCGTACGGCCGACCGGACGCGGCGCGGCCGGCCGGGCGCGGGGTGGTGCCGCACGGCCGACCGGCCGGGTACGGCGCGGCCGGTCGGCGGCTCCCTGAAGGAGTCTTCCCTGGTCAGGTAGGGATTCGGCGTCCCGGGTAGGTAGGGGGCGGGAAACCCGTCCGACGGCGACCGCCCGCGGAAGCCGTACGGCCCGCCGGGCGGGAGATCTCCCAGAGAGGTGGGAGCGCCGCCTCCGGCGGACCCGCGGGGTCCGGGAGAGGAGACGCTCTCTCGCGGCGCCCGCCCGGCCGGCGGCGGGCCGAGCCCCGGAGGACAGAAGTTGATCTTCTTGATCGCTCTCGTCTCGGCGTGCCTGCTCGGCCTCGGGTTCGTCGCCCAGCAGCACGCCGCGTACCGTGAGCCGCTGGGGGAGATCCTCCACCCGCGTCTGCTGATGCACCTCATCCGCTCCCGCCTCTGGCTGACCGGGATCGGCCTGATGTTCGCCGGCCAGGTCGTCACCGCGGTGGCGCTGTACCAGGCCGACCTGACCAAGGTGGGACCACTCCTGGCGACGAGCCTCCTGTTCGCCCTGGCCGCCGCCCACGTGGTCTACCAGGAGCACCTGAGCCGGATGGAATGGCTGGGCGCGGCGCTGGTCAGCGGAGGGGTGGCGCTCTTCCTGGTCTTCGGGCAGCCACAGGGAGGCAGCTCACCCGGCCCGGACTCCGCGCGCTGGCTCGCACTGCTCCTCGTGGTCGCGATCGCCGCCGTCCTCGTCGCCGTCGGGCTCCGCCGCCCCCTGCAGGTGGAGGCGTCCCTGCTGGCGGGCGCCGCCGGAATGCTGTACGGCGTGCAGGACGTGCTGACCCGCGGTTCTCTGCTCAGGCTGCGGGAGGGCGCGGACGTGTTCGCCGCGAGCTGGCAGCCGTACGTCCTGGTCGGCGTCGCCCTGGTCGGCCTGCTGCTCGGCCAGAGCGCCTTCGACGCCGCGCCGCTCCGGATCTCGCTGCCCGCCGCCACCGCCACCGAGCCGATCGTCGGGATCGTGCTGGGCATCGTGATCTTCTCCGAGCAGGTGCGGGTCACGTCCGGGGCGCTGGCGGGAGAGGTCATCGGTCTGATCGCGATGGTGGCCGGGATCTTCATCCTCGGCCGCTCACCGTTCCTGGCCAAGTCGGAGCAGGCCGCGCCCCCGCGCTCGGAGCCGCATCCGGGAACCCGGTGATGCGCTCATCTCCCTCGTCGCTTCGTTGTTCCTCCGGAGCGGTGATCTCCAGGTTCCCAGGTCCCCGGGCCGGTGACGTCCGGGTGGTCGGCCCGGCGACGTCCGCGCCTTCAGGTCGACGGCGTCCGGGCCGTCAGGTTGGTGACGTCCAGGCCGGGAGCCGACTAAACTCAGGAGGCGACCATGCCGACGTAGCTCAATCGGCAGAGCATCTGTCTTGTAAACAGAAGGTCAGGGGTTCGATTCCCCTCGTCGGCTCGCAAAGAGAAAGGCCCCTGAACAGGCGATATGCCGTCAGGGGCCTTCCTGTATCCGGTGCTCAGCCGGTGTTCTCGGCGTCTTTGGGAGCCACCGGTCTTTGTCCGCCCAGCAGAGCCCCGGAGATCGCCGTCGCCGCGCGCTTCTCGCCTTCCACGAGATGGCCGTAGACGTCCTTGGTGATCGAGATGCTCGCGTGCCCGAGGATCTCGGCGGCGACGTGCAGGGGAGTGCCCTGGGCGAGCATGAGCGAGGCGCCCGGATGCCACAGCTTGTGCGGGTGCCAATGCCCCAGGCCGGCCTTGCGCGTCGGCCTGGCGAACAGGTGCGTGAAGGTGCCCGGGGCCGAGGGGTTGCCGAACGCGGTCCGGAAGATCGGACCGTGCTCGGTCCAGGACTCGTCCGCTTGGAACCGCTAGGCGTTGTGTGCCGTCTGGATGCCGCTCTCAAAGAAGCCGGCCAGCGTCTTTGACAGCGATCAAGAAGATTTCTGAGACTCATTCAGCGGGAATGCCAGTAGACATGTAGCCGCTACGGCGAGACCGGCTGATAGTACGAGTACCGCAGTGCCGGCTGTGGATCCTGGCTCTGTCAGGTCATGGGCGGCGAGAGAAAAGGCGGCGGCCCGAGCCGCAGTCGTACCGCGCGCCCGCCGTACCCGGCTGACCTGCCGGCCACCGGCCCACCGCCGCTACGCGTCATCGCCTTCTCCCGCCTCACGTCGTCGAGCCGCTCGCTCCTCCGCCTCCCGCTTCTGCGCTGCTCTCTCCGCCGCCACACGCTCCCGCGACTCCGCGTCCGCCGCATCGCGCTGACGTGAAAGCTGTCCTCGGCGATCATGCGTGAGCGCCAGCCTTATCGCCACGTAGATCACCAAGAACAGCACCACCATTGAGAACAACCACGAAAGCACTCCCCACAGCCATACGAACAGCTCTCTCAACTCGTTCACCCGGCCCTGGTTTCAGCATCCGATCATTTCGATCAAGCCTGCCCGATCCATCCCATGCCGTCTATTGCCTTCGGTGAGGGTCTCTGGCCTCGGCCTGCTCCCCGGAGGGCAGGGCGACGGCGATGGAAAGATCCGGCAGGCGAGATCTGCGGACGGCGTTTCCGCGCTCTTTCGCTGTGACCTGCCATCATGGGATGATCTTCGCTGTGCACGAGCCGGAGAAGGTCCCTCCGAGCGAGAAAAAGAGCGACTTGGAGACCGTGAGAGCCTATGGGAATGCGGCCTTCGCTCTCGGGGCGGCACTGGCTCTCCTGCCCCTCATCGCCAATGACGGCGAACTGCCGGACCAGGCTCTCATGGGAACGCTGATCTTCGCTGTCGTCGGCGTCGGCCTACGGATCGAGGCGGCGATTCGGGAGCATGGACGCTAGCTTGACGGCAACCACGGGACACTCCGAATGAGCTCGTGGGCGCATGCTCCTCGAAGCGCAGTCCTCCGGAACCCCGCCGACACTCCGATTCTGGGAGCCGGCTTGGGAGCCACCCATTCTTGGTCTTTCTAACGCTCTGCTGACAGCGGGAGGAACGGCGGCCTTGAAGAGGCATCCCGGCATGTGGACCTACGATCCGGAAGCCGAAGGCACCTACGTCTATCTGCACGGCCCGATCTCTCCGGGCGCCGCGGTGAGGACGGTCACGGTGGACGACGCGATGGTGAACTTCGACCTCGACGAGGACGGCAAGGTGATCGGCATCGAGATCCTCGCCGCCTGGCCGGGAGAGCACGACGCTGAAAATGGGAAGGGGCTCTCCGACGGGGAAGAGCCCTTGAGGGAAAACGAGGCCTCAGGTTGAGCCCTCGACCGCCTGAGCGAAGACGCCGGTGACTGCCGGGCGGCCCGAAGCCGCCCAGCGAGGACAAGGGGGCCGAGGACTCATTCGATGTCCGCCTCCGGCCAGGGAAGGTGCGTTCGCCTCTGCCGGCGGAGCAGTGGGCGGCCATCGAGGAGTTCTCCCGCTTCACCGATGATGACGACGGGTACATGCTGTCGCTCACCAAGGATCTCGTCGGTCTGGCACGTCGCGCGAGGGATGACGATCAGCTGCTCTACTGCTGAATGTCCTTGTGACGAGCCTGTCGGCCGTACCCGATGGGTGGGGAACAACAGGGAACTTCGTCGCTCCTGGAATTCGGGCTGTCTCCCCGAAGTGATTCCGACTCCCGGCTCCTTCCGCGAGGGGATGCGCCGGCCGGCGGGCCCGTTCCTTACGGCTACAGGCAGTTGACCGACGCGGCTCGGGAGTTGTTGTACGAGCAGGAGTCGATGAGCTTTCCGGACGGGTTGCGCACGTAGCCCGTGTCCGAGGTCTGGTTCCAGATGTAGGCGAACGTCCCCCCGGACCGGCCCCAGTAGCGGACGGTCGAGGTGTTCCTGCCCTTGCCGGTCCGGACCGTGACCGTCTTCCCGGCGCCGAGGGTGAACGCGTCGAACGTGTAGACGTGGTCCGGCGCGGACGTCTTGTCGCGAAGGGTCCACCCCTTGAGGTTGATCGTCTTCCGGGTGGTGTTCTTGAGTTGCGCCCATTCGCCGTTCAGGCTGGTGTTCGCCCCGTTGTCCGGTGACCCGGGGGAGTTGTAGTAGATCTTCACGAACTGGACCACGGGGAGCGTGGCGGCCTGTGCCGGTGCGACGGACACGAACGGCAAGGTCAGAGCGGCGGCGAACAGGGCGAGAGGGAGGGGGCGCACCGTGAGTCCTTCGGCATGTGAGGTATGAGGCAAATGTGAGACGGTTGCCCCGCGGTGCAGGTTGGCATGTGAATTCGGTTTTCTCCGCATCTCGCAGGATCGACCGGATTTCGTCCGGCGCAGCGGGAGTCGGCGGGCCGCCGGTCGGCGTACGCGGGGGCGCGGTTCTCTTTCATCGGCATCGGTTCAAGCCCGCAGGTCTCTTTCATCGGCATCGATGCAGGCCCGCAGGAGGAAGTCGATGACGGGAGCCGTGCCGTCAGGGACCCGTCGTTTCGAAAGGCCTGAGCCGGGCTGTTCGTCTCTCCCGCCATTTGGAATGCGCAAGAGCCTATGGCACCGAGCTTGAAAGGTCAGCGTCACCAGAAGAGAGTGGTCGTTCACCGGTCGATGCGGGATCGTCCGGCCCGCCGTGCCGTCATGGGGTACGGATGACATGTGCGCCCTTTTCTCTGCTCGGTCGTTCTGGTCCTTCTGATGTCGGGGTGCGGCACCACCGGTGACGCCGCTGAGGAGAATGCCCGGGCACAGGCGGAAAGCCTGGCCGAGGCGCTCGGGAACGTCATGTCCTGGAAGACGGAGGACTTCGGGTTCTTCGTCTCCCGGCGAGAGGGTGTGGACCTTCTGGCCATCGGCGGTGACAAGCGGAACAGGGCCGATCCGCTGAGGCTGGTGGTGCGGGTCGTGGGCACGGCCACGGGTGCGGCGGGCGGAGCCCGTCCTGGGGCGTCCACCCCGCCGCCGGATGCCGTCAGGTGCTTCGAGATCGACGTCTACCGATCCGACGTCGCCGTCGACGACGTCGACTGCCCCCGGCGAACGCCCCTGCGTTTCCCCGGCCCGCCCAGGTTTCCCGCCCGGATCATCGAACGGTTGCGGGACACCCTGCCCCGCCGGGCGGATCCGGCGAAGGTCCGGCAGGCCGTGTCACGACTGGACCTGGACCGGAGGATCACGCAGGAGATCACCGTCAGGGACGGGACGATCGGTGTCGCCCTCAGGGAAGGGGCCGACGGCACCTGCCTGTACGCGCGGGTCGGGGCCGGTCGGGTAGAGGTCTGGCATCCGTACCGCATCGTTCCGGGCGGCGACGACGTCGAGTCCTGCAGGGCGGTCGGCGCGGCCCTCGGGTATTTCGAGCGGGCGAACCACTGAGATCCGCCACGGAGGCCCCGCCGCGGGCGGGCGTCCCCGCAGGACCACCGGAGCGGTCTCGCCCGGCGCCCGGCGCGATCATCCACACCCCGCCGGAGCGGCTGTCGGACCCGGCCGCCTGCTGTTCCGCGAACCGGCCGGTTCCGAGGTCACAGCGGGGTGACCGGCGAGGCGTGAGGTGCGTAGACCAGGGCGTCGTACGCCTTGGCGGGGACCGTTTTCACGGTGTAGGCCGCGAGCACGCCGCTGTAGGCCGACTGGAAGGCGTCGCCGACGCTGCCCATCGGGATCTCCGTGTTGAGCAGCTTCCGGTTGGCGGGCTGCGCCGAGGCCCGCCTGATGTCCACGTAGCCCAGCGGTTCGCGGCCGAACAGCTTGGCCAGGGGGGAGGGGTTGGTCACGCTGAATCGTCTGCGTTCCCCGGAGGCCTCGTCCTTGCTGATGAAGGTGCTCTCGCCGAAGTCCGTGCCGATCGTGAAGTAGTCGCCGCCGTACGCGGCGGCCAGCCGCCGGCCCATCGACTCGTAGGAGAACGCCGCACCGCTCTTGTCGATGTGGCCGTTGTGACCGGCCAGCACGAGCTGCTTCCGCCCCTGGCCGGCCTCGACGTCGGTGATCCACGTGACGTTCTCGGCCATCCAGGCGTCACGTTCGGCGGCGTACCGGTCGCCGGAGGTCTGCAGCCGCGCGCCGCGCAGGATGGTCTCGGCGTGGTGCTCGGCGAGGACGAACGCCTCCGGAGAGGAGGCCTTCACGTACCTCTCCCGGCCGGTTCTCATCTGGGCGACGATCCGCTCGGCGGCCGTGGCGGCGGCGGCCGTCTTCTTCTCGTCCTGCGTGGCCCGGCCGGCGTCGGTGAGGCCGGCCAGTGACGTCTCCGCCTGCCGGCCCAGCGCCGGATCCACCTGGGCGAGGTAGCTCAGCAGCCGCTTCTTGTTGAGGTCGTAGCGCTGCATGTCGAAGCCGTACAGGCGCACCTTGTCCGCGTCGGAGACGGTGGCGTTGTGGTCGTGGATCCAGGTGAGGAGGTCCGCGGTCTCCCTGGTCCGGTAGATGTCGAAGCCGAGCGCGGTGGCGGCCTCCTCCGCGCTGCCCCGGTTCTCCCTGACGTAGTCGTCGGCGGCGGCGGTGCCGCCGAAG
Organism: Streptosporangium sp. NPDC053982; assembly: GCF_055585205.1. NCBI lineage: Bacteria > Bacillati > Actinomycetota > Actinomycetes > Streptosporangiales > Streptosporangiaceae > Streptosporangium > Streptosporangium sp. NPDC053982. The sequence goes on along the minus strand of NZ_JBVJKQ010000019.1, from coordinate 101,618 downwards.
TCGGCCTCCAGGGCGATGGCGCGGAAACCGTGCTCGCGCACCAGGGTACGGATGATCGACAGGCGGACCTGGGCGAACTCCCTGTTGCCATGGGTGGCCTCACCGATCCCGACCAGGCGTCTGGCCGCGGCGGCGTCGAGCGGTGCTTCGCCGACGGCGACCACGGCGTCGGACGTCACGTGGGAGGTGTCCACCTTCGTGGCCGCGCAGCCGGTCGCGGCCAGCGCGGCCAGTGCGGCCAGTGCGGCCAGTGCGGCGGTGAGCGGCGTGCGGGTGCGGGCGTCTCCCATCTCAGCCGATCTCCTTGCGGATCACGCGCGCCGTACCGGCCGCCAGCGGGACGACGATCCAGAAGGACACCGAGGCGGCCAGCCGGGCGACGTCGCCGCCGGTCATGTGCCCCTCCACCAGGGGGCCGGCCGTGGTGTTCAGGTCGAGCCAGCCGGCCAGGGTCTCGCCGACGGAGCCGATCCTGGCGACCGCGCTCCACAGCGCGGGAGCGGACAGGCAGATCACGATCGCGGCGGGGGCGTTCAGCAGCAGCATGCCCAGGGCGAGGCCCATCGCGACCACGAGGACGTTCACGGCGGTCCAGCCCAGCAGCGCCACGGGCGCGACGTCCCAGTCGGCCGGGACGTGCCGGACGGCGGAGACGGCGGCCGTCACCGGCACCGCGACCAGGATCGCGAACACGGAGGCCGCCACGGCGGCGATCAGCGGCGGCAGGCACTTGGCCGCCAGCACCCGCCCGCGCCGGGGTTCGAGGGTGAAGGTGGTCAGGGCGGTGCGGTGGCTCCACTCGCCGGTCACCGTGAGGATGCCGAGCACCGGCAGCAGGGTGCCGAGGCTGAGCCCGGCGGTGCCGATCAGGACCTCCAGCCGCGGGCCGGCGTAGAGGCCACGTCCGGCGATGGCGCCCACGGTCAGCACGATCATGACCGCGGTCATGATCTTTCCGCTGCGGGTGTCGAAGAGCTTGCGGGTCTCGACGGCCAGCAGCCGCCGGAACGGGGTCGGTGTCCGGGTCCGGTCGATGCCGGCGGTGTCCGGGCCGACGGTCGTGGTGTCGCTCATGATGCTCCTGGACGCGAGGGTGTCGGGGGTGGTCATGCCGGGTGCCGGCCGGTGCCCGCGGTCAGTTCGAGGAAGGCCTCCTCAAGGCTCCGGCCCCGGCCGAGCTCCTCGACGGGGCCCTGGACGAGGACGCGGCCGTGGCCGATCATCACGATGCGGTCGGCGATCCGCTCCACCTCGTGCAGCAGGTGCGAGCTGAGCAGCACCGCGCACCCCGACTCGGCCAGTCCGCGCAGCAGCCCGCGCATCCAGTGGAGTCCCTGGGGATCGAGGCCGTTGGCGGGCTCGTCCAGGACGAGCGCCCGAGGACGGCCGAGGAGGGCGTGGCCGATGCCGAGCCGCTGCCGCATCCCGAGCGAGTAGCCCCGGACGGTCCGGCCGCCTTCGCGGGCGCTCAGCCCGACCATGTCGAGGACCTCGTCGACCCGCGATCTCGGCAGGCCGAGGGTCATCGCGCCCAGGGTCAGGATCTCCCGGCCGGTGCGGCCGGGGTGCTGGGCGCCGGCGTCGAGCAGCGCGCCGACCTGGTAGGCCGGGCTGTCCAGTTCGGCGTACGGCCGGCCCAGCACGGTGGCCGAGCCGGAGGTGGCGCGGGAGAGGCCGAGGAGGACGCGCAGGGCCGTCGACTTCCCGGCGCCGTTGGGGCCGAGGAACCCGGTGACGCTCCCCGCCTCGACGGTGAAGGACACGTCGTCGAGTGCCCTCACCTCTCCGTAGACCTTGCTGACGTGGCTGAACTCGATCATTGGTCCAGTTCACCGCAGGCGGGGCCGCCGGTCATCGGTCCTGGGGCGAGGGCCGCCGTACCCGGGTCCAGGCTCGTCGCCCGGGATCTCGACCCGGGTCGATCCGGCCCTGGACCCGGGTCGGCAGGGGGCGTCAGGACAGGGCGGCGCGCAGTGCCGGAAGGACCTCGTGGGCGAGGCGTTCGGTCTGCGTGTGCGGTTCGGGACCGGCCGGCATGAAGTTGAACGAGGTGAACCCCAGCTTCGCGAAGCCGGTCAGCCGTTCGACCACCGCCTGCGCGGGGCCGCCGAGGACGGCCGCGTCGTCCTCGGGACCGTCGATCCACACCGGGACGTTGTAGACGCAGGCGATCTCCGCCGGATCCCGGCCGGCCTCGGCGGCGGCGGCCAGGACACGCTCGCGCATGGCCGTCGCCTGCTCGGGCGGGGCGAAGCCGAGCGACGGGATCCAGCCGTCGGCCAGTCGTCCCGTGGCCGCGAGCGCCCGGGGACCGTAGGTGCCGAGCCAGATGGGGATGGGGGTGTCCGGCTTCGGCTCCAGTTCGGCGGCCTGGGTGTGGTAGCGGTCGCCCCGGTAGGTGAACCGCTGCTGCGACCACAGGCCGCGCAGGATGTGGACGGCGTCGGTCATCCCGTCGACCTTCTCGCGGGGTGAGGGCACGTCCAGGCCGAAGGCGCGGAACTCGTCGTCGGAGTGGCCGCCGCCGAGCCCGAGGATCAGGCGGCCGCCGGACAGCCGGTGCAGCGTCTCGGCCATCTTGGCGACCATCGCGGGCGGACGGTAGGGCACGCCCAGCACGCGGGTCGCGATGTGGATCCGGGAGGTGGCTGCGGCGACCCAGGTCAGCATCGTCCAGGTCTCATGGGTCGGCGAGTCGCCGCACGGGTGATCGGACGTGGAGACGAAGTCGAAGCCCAGTTCCTCAGCCGCCACGGCGTCGCGAACCGGGTCCGTTCCCGGGCCGGCCGCGGGGGAGAGACCCACCCCGAACAGTGATCCACCCATGATGTGACCGCCTTTCACCGGGGGAAGCGCCCGGTGTCCCGTACTGCCGGGACCGAAGGCGTCACACCGGATCATTTTTGTTTACATGTAACCGAAAAGCTAGGCCGCTGATCGGTTACATGTCAACCAACGCTCCAGGCCGGGACGTGCGGACGCGCCGCCGCGCTGGCTGAGCGACCGGGAGCAACGAGCGTGGACGGGCTACCGCGGGATGCGCCCGCTGCTGGACGCGCAGATCGTCCGCGACCTCCGGCGCGACTCCGGCTTGTCGGCTCCGGACTACGACGTGCTCTCCGACCTGACCGAGAGCGAGGGGAACCGCCGGCGGCTCAGCGGAGTCTCCCGTGCGATGCGCGACAGCTTCTCCGGGTTGCGTACGGCGTAGAGCCCGGTGACGAGGCCGTCGTCGACGCGGACCGCCATGACGGTGTCGATCCGTCCGTCGAGCCGGACGAGCAACGCCGGGCCACCGTTGACCTGCACCGGTTCGAGCGATATCGCGGCGCCGGCCTTGCCCAGCCCGACGGCCAGCAGACGGGCCACCTTGCCGGCCCCCACGACGGGCCGCGGCACGGCCTGCACGACTCCGCCGCCGTCGCCCAGGAGGACGGCGTCCGGCGCGAGGATGTCGAGCAGGCTCTGCAGGTCACCGGTCTCGACGGCCCGCCGGAACGCCGCCAGGACGTCGCGGGTCTGGGCCGGGGAGGCGGTGCCGCGCGGCCGGCGGGCGGCGACGTGCGTCCGGGCCCGGTGGGCGACCTGCCGTACGGCGGCCGGGCTCTTTCCGACGGCCTCGGCGATCTCGTCGTAGCCGAGGCCGAACACCTCGCGCAGCACGAACACCGCCCGCTCGGTCGGCTGAAGCGTTTCCAGCACCAGCAGCATCGCCATCGAGACGCTCTCGGCCAGCTCGACGTCCTCGGCCACGTCGGGCGTGGTCAGCAGCGGCTCGGGCAGCCAGGGGCCGACATAGGACTCCCTGCGCCGGCCGAGCGCGCGCAGCCGCATGAGCGCCTGACGGGTGGCGACCTTGACCAGGTACGCACGCTGATCCAGCACGGTGTCCAGGTCGACGCCCGACCATCGCAGCCAGGTCTCCTGCAGGACGTCCTCGGCGTCGGCGGCCGAGCCGAGCATCTCGTAGGCGACCGTGAACAGCAGGTTGCGATGCGCGAGGAACACCTCCGTGGCGGGGTCCACGCGGTCGCCACGGGCGGACGGTCCGGCCGTGTCCGCCGCGTGTTCGCCGTACTCGCTCATGACCGGCTCCTGCCTGTTCGCCCTCGGATCACGCCGTACACGAGATGCCGGTCCCCGCCGTTCTGTGACACCCGGGATCGATGGCGTATGTCACATGACCACGCTGTCACAGGGTTCGGGTCGCCGGCATCTTCTGACCGGAGAACGGAAACCGTCGACGACCTCGTATGGAGATCCTCATGAACCTCGCGCTGTGGATCGTCACCGGCGTGCTGGCCGCCGTCCTGCTGGTCAGCACGTCGAAGATGTTCGTGCCCAGGGAGAAGATCGCCTCCGTGGGCCACGCCGGGGAATGGGTCCTGGACTTCAGCCCCGGCGCTCTCCGCGGCATCGGAGCCCTCGAGATCCTGGCCGCGGCGGGTCTGATCCTGCCCGCCGTACTCGGCGTCGCGCCGGTCATGGTGCCCGTGACCGCCGTCTGCGTGGCGTTGCTGTTCGCCGGCGCGGCGACCATGCGTCTCCGCCGTGGGGAGAGGGCGACGATCGTGCCCGACCTGGTCTATCTCGCCATGGCCGTGTTCGTGGCGTGGGGCCGCTTCGGTCCGGAGTCCTTCACCGGCTGACCCGCCCCCGGCCCCGGCCGCCGCTGTACACCGTAGCCACGGAACGGCGCCGCGTGGGGAATCACCGTCCTTGACCCGCCGACGCCTTCCGAAGGCCGGCGGTCATGAGGACGAGGGGCCGTACCGGCGAGGGTGTCGACGGTAGTACTCGGTCATACGGGCCTGTGCCACCCTCACCGTCTGATCACCGAACAGGTGGTGGTACGGCCTGCCCTCGTCGAGCACGAAGCTCTCGAGCATGAGGTCGTCGCGACCGGCCGCCTCAAGGTGCCCGAACCCCTGGGTGCGGCTCTCGACCGTCTGCGCCACGGCATCGATCAGCCGTCCTTCCTCGTGGGCTCGTTTCATCTGCTGCATGAAGCGAACCGCCGCGTACTTCTGCCGGGTTCCGTCGCTGCGGGGGATCGTCACTTCCTGCCGGGCGGTCTCATAGATGTAACGGCAGTCCTCGTACAGGGCTTCGGCAGCCGCCGCCCTGTCAGCCGCCGATACGGATTCATCCATGTCCTTCTCCGCCTCGAATCGCAGGAACTGGAAGACCAGGCCCTCTCCGCCCGAGCCTGTGATCTTGCGGGTCTGCACCTTGCAGGCCAGCTGCTTCGCCTTCATGTGGAGGTTGACCCGCATGTTCTCTGTCGCCACGTCGTAGTCCTCGCCCCGCCGGATCTCCCACGGGCTCCCATCCGCCCATTCCTGCCAGGGGTATTTACGTGCCGAGTCCCCGATTTGGTCCCCGAAAGACGTCACTCTCCGTGCCATGTCCTCACCTTGGGCCACCAGGGACCATCATGTCCATCCCCGATCGGCCACGGTGATCTGCCCCTGCGTGTGAAGGCGGTGGCCTGTCGCGGCCATCCGGAAAAGCCGTTGCCGGTGCTCACGTGCCACGTAGGCTCTGGCCGTTTCACATGACGGTCTTCGCGGAATGATCCTGGGACTCGAAGCGCGGCGGCCGGGTCAGGGGAGGGCGGCGACGATGCGCTCGCGGAGCAGGGGCTTCTTCGCGGGGTCGGTGTGGAGCACCGTGGTGAGCCCGGCCTCGGCGGCGCCGGCCAGTACGGCGAGCAGGACGGCGAACTGCTCCGGCGGCTCGGCGCCCAGCAGTTCCTCCGCGTGCTCCACGATCAGCCGGACCTCTCCCACGTCCCGCAGGCAGTCGGTGAGGGCGTCCCAGTTGCGGCCGAAGTGGTCCGGCAGGCGCAGGGCCCGCGCCGCCTCCTCGAAGAAGGCCGCGCGGGTCCGGCAGGCCCGCCCGTCGACCACCGCCGGGGCCGGGGCGGTGGTCACCGTCAGCCACGGCGGCAGCGGACGTGCGGTGGAGGTCATGAGAGGTCCCAAGGGGTTCTGAGAGGTCCGCGGATCCTCGCCACGGCGAGGATCCGTGAAACGGAGCCTAGAGGCGGTAGAAGTCGGTGTAGTGGTTCGGCGAGAACCAGGTCACGCCGGTGCTGCGGTTGACGACGATCCGGTACGCGTCGCGCGCGGCGCCGTACGCCCGGGAGTACACGTCGTACTCGTAGTACGTGGCGCCGCTGGGCAGCTGGCCCTCCCGGTTGTAGAAGCGCCCGCCGGTGTAGTTGTACCTGCCGTCGGACCAGGAGTACCAGCCGGCGGTGGTGGGATATCCCTTTCCTGCCCAGATCGAGTCGGCCGAGCGCGCGTCGGCGCAGCGGGTCATCGTGCAGGAGGCGTAGACCGACGCGTGGGCGGGGACGGCGGTGGTCACTCCGGTCAGGGACACGACGGCGGCGATCACGACCATGAGTCGCTTCGCCCAGGACGGCCGGAAGCGGTGCGTGGGGGGCACGGGGTCCTCCTTGCTGGGGGGAGAGGGCACCGTCAGCATCTCTTACGGGGTGAGTCAGAACAAAGGGTCAGAGCGCTACGAACCCATGAATTTCACACGACACCTGCCGAGGTGTTCACCCGGGGCCTTCGAATGGGCCTGCGAAATGGCGAGGCGGAGAACGTCACACCTTTTTCAGGACGATCGAATCGGGGACCAGCTTCTCCAGATCTTCCATATCCGAGGTGAAAAGGGTCACCTGTCCCTTCTGCTGTCGCGCGATGACCGCCAGCACCGCGTCGATGGCGTACTTGTGGCCGTGCAGTTCGGCGTCCGCCAGAAGCCGGCGGGCCTGACGAGCCTCGTCCTTCCCGATGTCGGCGACGTTGATCCGGGAAAGGACCCAGTCCCAGCGTTGCTCGGTGATCCTGCCGTCGTACGCCTCGATCACGGTCATCGGAGACGTCACCACCTCCGCCTGTCCCCGGGCCGCGAGATCGAGCCAGGCGATCATTTTTCTGTCACCCCGAACGGCCAGAGACAAGGCTTGGCGGTCGAATACGAAGATCCGTAACGGCTGCTCACGCTCGCCGCTTCGTTTCCTCACGCAGCCTCTCCCGCGTTCCGCTTCCCTCCGGCGCGGCGGCGCTCGTGCTCGGCATCAAGGTCTTCCAGTTCGTGCAGCGCCGTTGCGCGTTCGTCCTCGGTGACCGGCCCGTACTCCTCCTCCAGCCAGTTCACCACCTCCAGAAGCCGATCCCGGTCACGCTTGAAGCGCAACGCCTCGGCGACGTACGCCGACAATCCCCGCTCGGCCGCATCCGTGCGGATCTCATCAAGGAGTTCTTCGGGAATCGTCACCGTTATCTTCTTGGTCGCCATATCAGTGACCATATTCCCGGTATCGATGTCCTTACCAGCGCTTCGGCGTGCTTTCGCCGTGCCTTCCTCTCACCGATGACGGCATGCGGGCGAGCCGAACCGCGGGCGTTCGGCCGAGTCGTCGCGGGAGGTCCGGGCCTCACCGGAGGAACGGCAGGATCCGTTCGGCCACCGCCGGGGCCGGCTTCCGTTCCGACGGGCCCATGTGGTTGAGGCCGTCCAGGGTTTCGAGCACGGCGGTGGGAAGGGTGTCGCGGAGCATGACGAACTCCTCCCGGTGCCTCTGCGGGGTGCGGCCGCCCACCAGCAGCAGAACCGGGGCGGTGACGTCCGCGAATTCGGCGAGCCGGCCGTACTGGGCGGCGATCTGCTCGTGCTCGCGCGCGCAGGACTCCAGAAGAGGACGCATCCGCTGCCAGGCCGGTCCGCGGAACGCCGCGCGGAACACCATCCGCAGGTACCAGTGCGGCAGCTTGGTCATGAAGGCCGGCGCGCCGCCCGACCCCTGGACGAAGTGGATGAACGCCCCGTAGGGGTCTCCGGCGGCCAGCCGCTCCCGGAAGGGGGCCATCCAGGCGGTGGGGACGGGGGCGCACGCCACCCCGGGCTCGTAGACCGCGATGCGGTCGAACAGGGAGCGCGACCGCGCGGTCTCGAGGACGACGAGGCCGCCGTAGCTGTGCCCGAACGCCAGTCGCGCCCCGGTGTCCGCCTGGACGGCGATGAGGTCCTCCACCTCCTTCTCCAGGGAGTAGCCGGGCCCCTGGGGGCCGCTGGCGCCGCGGCCTCGCCGGTCGACGACGTGCACCGTGAAGGACCGGGCCAGCGGGGCGGCCAGCGGCAGGTAGTCCTCCGCGGTCTTCAGTGTTCCGCCGAGCACGATGAGGTCGGGCCCGGAGCCCATGGTCCGGTAGCCGATCGCCGTGCCGTCGGCCGAGACGGCCGTGCGCAGGCTGGAGAGCGGGGTCTGAAGGTTCTCACTCATTTTCCGGTCTCCCTCTCCAATCCCTCGAACGTCGCCAGCAGTCGCGCGGTGTGCTCGGCGTACTCGTCGTACGGCACGCCGCTGCGCGCGACGATCCCGGCCAGCTTGCCCTCCAAGTCCTGCTGGATGGAGGTGACCAGCCGCTTCCCCTCGTCGGTGAGGCTGAGCCGCCGGCGGTTCCCTCCGGCGGGGTCGGGCTGGACGTCGAGGAGCCCGTCGGCGGCGAGGACCGAGGTCATGCGGCTCACCGACGGCTCGGTCACGCCGAGGTACTCGGCGAGGGTCCGCTGCGTCGAGGCTCCCAGTTCCCCCACGAGGGTGAGCGCCACGAAGCGGCTGTAGGAGACGTTGTACTCCGCCCGCAGGATCCGGTCGGCCGCCCGGTCCAGCCGGGCGGTGAGTACGTGGAGGTTCAGGCTCAGGCTGCGTTCCATGCCTTTAAGTTAGCAAGCTAACTTAGTCGAAGCAAGTTACTTTCCGGCGGTCCGCGCGGCGGTATGGTCCGTGGCATGTCACAGCCCCGCGAAACCGCGCCGCCCCGATCCCCCGTCACCGCCGACGACGTCGACGAGGCCGTACGGCTCGCCGTGGAGGTCGTCCGCCGCGTGCCCGCGACCGCGTGGGACGACATGGCGGGCTCGCTGGAGTGGACCCGCTGGGAGACCGTCGAGCACCTGAGCGACGACCTCTTCGCCTACGCCGTACAGCTCGGCCTCCGCACACCGCCCGGCGACCGCGAGGTGCCCTTCCGCCTGGAGCGGCTCAGGCCCGGTGGCCCGCGGAACGCGATCCACGCCGACCGCGCGGCGGGGCCCGAAGGGCTGCCGCAGGTGCTGGAGACGAGCGGTGCGCTGCTGTCGGCCATGGTGCGCACGACGCCGCCCGCGGTCCGCGCCCATCACATCTTCGGGGCCTCCGACCCCGAGGGCTTCGCCGCGATGGGGATGGTGGAGACCCTGGTGCACATCCACGACGTGGCCGGGGGGCTCGGGCTCGGCTGGTCGCCGCCCGCCGGCCTGTGCGAGCGGGTGCTCGCCCGCCTGTTCCCCGACGCCCCGCGGGACGCCGGCCCCTGGGCCACCCTGCTGTGGGCCACCGGGCGCGGGGAACTCCCCGGCCGCCCCCGCCTGACCTCCTGGCGCTGGTACGGCGAGCCGCGGCCGTAGCCGCGGGCGGGTGCTCAGGCGGGAGCGGTGCTGTGCCGTACGACGATGCCGGTGGGCAGCTCCGCCCGGACCGGCGGATCTCCCGACAGCAGGGCGGCCAGCGCGGCGGCTCCCAGCTCGGGCCAGGGCTGGCGGACGGTGGTCAGCGCGGGGGTGACGTGGACCGCCGCCACCGAGTCGTCGAAACCGATCACGCTCACGTCGCCGGGTACGCGCAGACCGAGTTCGGCGAGGGCCTGGAAGACCCCGACGGCCATCGCGTCGGAGCAGGCGAAGACGGCGGTCGGCGGGACCGGCAGGGCGCCGAACATCGCGACGGTGGCCTGCCGGGCGGGCTCGCTCTGGAAGGAACCGCACGTCTCCCAGCCCGGATCGACCGGTAGTCCGGCCGTGGCCATGGCCTCGCGGTAGCCGTCCAGCCGTTCGACGGCGCACGGCACGCCCGGCCGGCCGGTGACGATCGCGATCCGTTCGTGTCCCAGTCCGATGAGGTGCGCGGTGGCGGCCCGGCCCGCGGCCCGGTTGGCCGAGGCGACGACGGGGACGCCGGGCGGGGCGTCGCGCCGCGGATCGATGATCACCGCCGGGATCCCGTGGTCGGCCAGCCACGCCCGCTGCGCGGCGGTCGGCGAGGTGCGTACGAGGAGGACCCCCGCGCTGTCGCGGGCGCCGATCCGGTCCAGCCAGGCGGGTGGCGGCCGGCCGTTCCTGGTGCGGTCCGCCACGGCCGAGACCACCAGGTCCACGCCGAGCCCCCAGGCGGCGTCCTCCACGCCACCGAGGACGGCCATGGCGTACGGCGAGCCCATACCCGGCACGACGACGTCGACCATGGTCCCCCGGCGGGGACGGGGCCGTGGCCGGTGGCCCCGCCGTTCCAGCACCTCGTTGATGAGACGGCGGGTGCGCGAGGAGACGTCGGACCGGCCGTTGAGCGCCTTGGATACGGTGGCGACGGACACGCCGGCCTCTCGGGCGATCACCGTCAGCTTCGGCAACGGGGCGGACCCGTCCTCGGGGGGCATGCCCACCACTTTCCCGCCCCGCACGAGGCGAGGGCCAGCCCGACGAATCGGAAAATTTCGGGATTCCGGCATTCGCGCAGGTGGCGCGGGTGCGGCGGGCGGCGAGCCGTTGACCCCGGAGTCCCGTTGCCGCAGGGTTTCCAGCAGACCGGCCGCGTGGCGCGCGGCCGGCGCCCGTGGAGCCCACGAAGGAGTGTCCGGCCATGCCCACCGCCCCGACGGACAGAAGGACCAGCCCCCGGACCGGAAGGACCGGCCCCCGGACCGCCGACCTCGGAGACGGCACCTACCGCAACCCCGTGCTCGACGCCGACTGGTCGGACCCCGACGCGATCCGCGTCGGTGAGGACTTCTACCTGACGGCCTCCAGCTTCTCCAAGGTGCCCGGCCTGCCCGTCCTGCACTCGCGTGACCTGGTCAGCTGGACCCTCATCGGGCACGCCCTGCCCACGCTCGCCGGGCTGACCAGGCCGGAGCCGGGCCGCCGGGTCTGGGCGCCCTCGCTGCGCCACCACGACGGCCGGTTCTGGATCTTCTACGGTGACCCCGACCGCGGCGTCCACGTGCTCACCGCCGCCGATCCGCGCGGCCCGTGGAGCGAACCCCGCCTGCTCAAGGCCGGGCTCGGCCTCATCGACCCGTGTCCGTTCTGGGACGACGACGGCGGCGCCTACCTCGTGCACGGCTGGGCCCGCAGCCGCGCCGGGGTGAACAACCGGCTGACCCTGCACCGGATGACGCCGGACGCCACGCGGCTGCTGGACGAGGGCCGGATCGTCGTCGACGGCGACCGGCTGCCCGGCTACCGGACGCTGGAGGGGCCCAAGCTCTACCGGCGCGACGGTCACTACTGGATCTTCGCGCCCGCCGGGGGAGTGGCAGACGGCTGGCAGTCGGTCTTCCGCGCCCGCGACATCAACGGGCCGTACGAGGACCGGATCGTGCTGCGGCAGGGGGACACCGACGTCAACGGCCCGCACCAGGGCGCGTGGGTGGACGCCCCCGACGGCTCGCACTGGTTCCTGCACTTCCAGGACCGCGGGCCCTTCGGCCGGATCGTCCACCTGCAGCCGCTGCGCTGGGACGCCGACGGCTGGCCGGTCGTCGGCGACGGCGGGCGTCCCGTGCCGGGCGGGCGCAAGCCCGTCGCCGGATGCGAGCCCGCCGCCCCGCCGGTCAGCGACGACTTCGCAGGCCCGGAACCCGGCCCGCAGTGGCACCGGCCGGTCAACCCGCGCCCGGGACAGTGTTCGTCCGGCGATGGGATGTTAACGATCATCTGTCTTCCCGGTCCCGGTGACCTGCGCGAACACGGTGGGGTCCTGGCGCAGCGGCTGCCCGCCGGGCCGTTCGCCGCCGTCACGCGGCTGACGCTCGACGCCGGGCCGGGCGCCCGTGCCGGGCTGGTGGTCCTCGGCCGGGCCTACGCCTGGCTCGGGGTGGAGCTCACCGCCGCCGGCCCGGTGCTGGCCTGCCGTACGGCGGGCGAGGGGGAGGCGGAGCGGGACCTGGCGCCGCCGGTGCCGCTGGAACGGCCGGAGGCCGAGCTCCGCGTCGAGGTGGACGCCCGCGGCAGATGCGTCTTCCGCGCCGGCGGGGGCGCCGGCGGGGACATCGGCGCGGGTGGGGTCTTCGACGCGGTGGCGGGCGTGTGGGTGGGCGCGGTCCTCGGGCTCTTCGCGGCGGGAGAGGCGGGAGGGGCGGGAGAGGCGGGCCGCGCCTCCTTCCGGCGGTTCGACGTCTCGTTCGAGATCGCGGCCGGCACCTCCTGAGAGCCGGCACTTCGTGGGAGGGGCGCGTCCGAGTCGCCGGATGGTGGACAGCGTCCTGCCCGCCTGGTCTCTTTCGGCCGAGGAGCGCGTCCGAGCCGGCCGGTGGTGGACGGCGCCCTGCCCGTCCGGTCCCTCCCGGCCGTCGCGGGGAGAGACCGGCCGCCCGGGTCGCCGCCCGTGACACCGGCCGCTCATCGTGCGGCCGGTGTCACGTCCTGGGCCCGGTGCCGGGGACGGGCGCGGCTCAGCCGTACTCCGGGGACATGGCGGCGGCCATGTTCAGGTGCGCCGCGGCCTCCTCCGCGAGGCCCTGCCGCCGCAGGGTGCGGCCGAGCAGGAGCCGGGCGTAGGAGTCGTCCGGTGCGGCGGCGACCAGCCGCTCCAGCGTGGCGCGGGCCCGGCCGAGCTGCGCCGAGGCGAAGTAGGCGCGGGCGGCCGGCATCAGCACGTTGCGGTCGTCGCCGTGCGCGCCGAGCAGGGGCCGCAGCAGGACCAGCGCCCCGAGCGGGTCGCGCCGGTCGAGGAGGGCCTCGGCGTGGCGCAGCCGCTCCACCTCCTCGGGCAGCTCACGGCGGTCTCCGCCCCGGGCGGCGAAGTCGCGGATCACCTCGGCCGGCTGAGCGCCGGCCAGCGCGCGGTCGCCGACGACGATCGTCGGCGAGGTCGTCACGCCGCGCGCCCTGCCGATGAGGAGCAGCTCCCGCACCTCGTCCTCACCCGCTCCGGTCTCCAGCAGCGCGCCGCCGTCGGCGAAGCCGGCCTCGGCCGCGACGGCGGCGAGGGTCCGGCGGTCGGCGATGTCGGCGCCGTCGACGAAGTGGGCCCGCATCACCCGCTCGGCCACGGCGTTCTGCAGCTCCGCGCCGCCGTGCTCGTGGGCGAGGAACAGCAGGCGGTGCGCGTCGTGGCTGCTCGCCCGCCAGGCCGCGCCCCAGCGCGGGCCGATCCCCTCCGCGGCGGCGATGTCCGAGACCCGCGTCCGGCTCTCCTCCGGGGACAGGCCGGGCGCGCAGACGCGCAGCGCGGTGTCCACCGCGGGGTCGGCGAGCGCCTCCTCAAGGGGGACGGACCGCGCCGGCGCGGTGGGATCGATCCGGAACGGCCGCCACACGACCTCGACGGGGACGCCGTCGAAGGCCGGGCCGGCCAGTGCCGCCTCCAGTCGCCGCTTGCCGATGTACGCCCATCCGCAGACCACGTCCGCCCAGATCTCGATTCGCATGACGGGCAACTTATACGACATGTGTCGATTATGCAACACCTGTTGTATAGTCCCGGCATGAAGGCGGACGACCCCCGAGTACGGCGCACCCGCGCGCGGCTGCGCACAGCGGTTCTCACCCTGGCCGCGGAGAAGGACGTGGGCGCCATCACGGTGTCGGAGGTCGCCAGGTGCGCCGGGGTGAACCGGGCGACGGTCTACCTGCACTTCCCCGACGTCGACGCGCTCGTGACCGACGCCATGGAGGAGGCGGTGACCCAGGTGGCCCGGGCCGCCGCGCTGTGCCCGCGCGACGCGCCCCGCGACCGGACCCCCGAGCCGCTGACCGTCCTGTTCGGTCACGTGGCCGCCGCGGCCCCGCTGTACCGGCGGATGCTGGGGCCCCAGGGCAGCGCGCTGTTCGTCACGCGCATGCGCGAACGGCTCACCGCCGAGCTGGCCGGACGCCTCGCCGGCGGGTCCCGCGCCGGAGGGCCCGGCGACGTCCCCGCGGAGACGCACGCCGCCTACCTGGCCGGCGCCCTCACCGGTGTGATCGCGCACTGGGTCGCGGGCGACCCCCCGGCGCCCGCCGAGGAGGTCGCACTGGCGTTCTGGCGCCTCTTCCGCGCCTGACGTCCCGCCCGTCGCCCGGGACGGGCCCGGTCAGAAAGACGCGGGGAACCCGGGGAAGCGGTACGCGCCGGAGGGGTGCAACTCGGTCATGACCGGAGGCTCGTCGCACCGCTCGTCGAGCGCCGCGCGGAAGCGTCTGAAGGTCTCCAGCCGGCCCAGTACCTCCGGGCCGTGTTCGACCTCCACGAGGTGCACGAAGCCCACCTCATCGGTGAGCCGGAAGACCGCCTCGCGCACGCCCTCCGGGCGGAGCGCCGCCATCTCCTCCTGTACGGCGCGCAACGATTCGAGGTGCTCCTCCAGCCGGTCCGGCCGGATCCGGTAACGGATCATCACCCACATGGCCGGTTTCCTCCGCGTCGTGGGCCGTCGCAGATCACTGTGCCGAACCGCCCGGTCGCGCCGCGCTGAGGGAGACCGGCGGGAGACCGTCCCCCGTCCCGGCGGGCTCGCGCAGCGGCCGCAGGGCACGGGACCACGCGACCACCTCGTCCAGCATGGCCGTCATGGCCTTCTGCTGGCGCTCCGTCGGGGAGAGCACGCCGGGGTCGGCGGGATCGGTGACGACGATGTCGGTGAACATCGACAGCGCCACCTGGGTGCCCACGACCGCGACCTTCGTCTCGGCCAGGACCAGCCGCAGGTGCTCCGCGGCGCGGATCCCGCCCTCGACGCCGTACCCGACGATCCCGGCCGCCTTGTCGTGCCACTCGGCGTACAGGTAGTCGATCGCGTTCTTCAACGCGGCGGGGACGGAGTGGTTGTACTCCGGGGTGACGAACACGAACGCGTCGAACGAGCGGATCGTCTCGGCCCACCGCACGGTGTGGGGGTTGCGGTAGTCGCCGAAGATCGCCGGAAGGGGCTCGTCCAGCAGGGGCAGGCCGTACTCGGCGATGTCGACCAGCTCGACGGCCGCCTCGCCGGCCTTGGCGGCGGCGTGCCGTCCGGCGGCCTCCTCGACCCAGCGGGCCACGCCCGCGCCCCGGCGTCCGGGACGGGTGCTGCCGACGACGACGGCTATGCGGATCATCTGGGGTGTCTCCTCGTGCTGGCGGTTCCGGGGCGTCGGCGAGGACGCACCGGTGGACGACCACCAACCTGCCGGGCCGTACGCGGCGGAGGGAGACCGGCGTGAGACTGGCCCTCGCGGGGCCACCCTCATCGGCGGCGCGGACGGTACATTCCGGCTGTGAGTGACAACGAACTGGGCATGTTCCTGCGCGCCCGCCGCGAGGCCGTCACGCCCGCCGAGGTCGGGCTCCCCGAAGGGGTACGGCGGCGTACCCCCGGGCTGCGCCGGGCCGAGCTGGCCACGCTCGCCGGGGTCAGCGTCGAGTACCTCACGCGGCTGGAGCAGGGGCGCGACCGGCATCCGTCCCCGCAGGTGCTCACCGCGCTCGCCGACGCGCTGCGCCTCTCCTCCGATGAGCGTTTCCATCTCCTGCGCGCCGCCAAGATGAGCGGTGGTCTCCTGTCCTGCCCGGGGGTCGCGCCGCCGGCCCGGTCGGTCCGCCCCACCGTGCGGGCGCTGCTGGACCGGCTCGACCCCGCGCCCGCCGTGGTGCTCAACCGGCTGGGGGACGTGCTGGCATTCACCCGGGGCTACGAGCGGCTCGCCGGCCCGATCGGGCTCCTCGACGGCCGGTCGCCCAACGTCGTCCGCCACCTGTTCACCGACGCCCGGGCCCGGACCGCCTACCCGGACTGGGATCGGGTCGCCGACGAGCAGATCGCCGTCCTGCGGGCCGCGTGCTTCCCGGCGGACCCGCACTTCGCCGGGTTCGCCGAGGAGCTGACGGTCGTCGCCGGCGCGCCGTTCGCCGCCCGGATGGCGGCGCCGGCCGCCCCTCCCGGGGTCGCCGGGAGCATGGGAGCCGAGCGGCTGGTCCACCCGGAGGCCGGTGAGCTGCGGCTGGTGCGCGAGACCCTCGAACCGTCCGGCGCGGACGGCCAGCGCCTGGTCGTGTACCTCCCCGCCGACGCCGCCACGTCCGCCGCCCTCGACCGCCTCGCCGGCCGCGCGCCCGGCGCGTTGCGCGCGGTGGCCGGCTGACGCGGCCCGGCGACCGTACGGCGCCGCGCCCCCGGCCCGGTCCGGCGGCCGTCCGGCGTCGGGTGGCCACCGGCCGGCTCGTGGTCACCCCGCGCGGGATCCGCCCGGCCGGTCCGGCGACCCGCGTCAGCGGGCGGGCGCGGGGGTGATCTGGAAGAGGGCCGCCCTCCAGGCCCCGTCCGCGCTCCGAGTCAGCGCGGTGGTGGCGAAGACCGTCATGGTCTGCGGGTCGGTGCCGTTCACCAGCATGTCGATCTCGACCCTGCTGGTGTGCACGGCGCTGCCGGGGCCCAGCGTGATCACCCGGTGGTCCGACTGTTCGGTGCGGGTGTAGGGGTTCCGGTTCTCGGCGAACCCCTTCAGGATCGCGTCCCGGTCGGTCACCACGCCCCACGGTGAGACGCTGACCGGCTCGTCGGTGAGGAAGCCGTCGTAGAAGGCGGCGTCGCCGTTCCGGTTGGCCTCCCACGCCCGGTCCATCAGATCGATGATCTCCCGCATGACCCCGCCTCTCGTTCGCACCGGATGGTGACACCGGTTTAACTGGTGTCAGAGGCTAGACTGGCGGGGTGAACAACGCAAGCGGCATCCTCCTGACACCCGGGGACGGTCAGACCTTCCGCTTCGACGCGGGGACGCTGTGCCTGGAGTTCCTGCTCACCGGCTCGCTCCCGCAGTGGGAGCGGTTGCACACGCCGGAGGACCTGGCGGCCTGGATCCCTCGGTCCAGGCTCGGCCTGCCGGACCGGATCGTGGTCGGCGAGGCCGACCTGGCCGGGGCCAAACGGCTGCGCGCCGCGATCCAGGCCCTGGCCGAGCGCGCGACGGGGACGGAGGGTGCGGCGGAGGCGCAGGGCGCGCCCGCCGTCGATCCGCGGGGCGCGCCCGCCGTGCTCAACGAGTTCGCCGCCGCCCCGCCTCCCGCACCCCTGATCACGCCGTCCTTCCGGCTGGGCTGGGCGACGCCGGTGACCGGCGCGCAGTTCCTGTCCGCGGTCGCCAGGGACGCCGTCGAGCTGTTCGGCGGGCCGATGGCCTCCCGGGTGCGCGTGTGCGGCGGGGAGCGCTGCCTCCTCGTCTTCCTGGACACCTCCCGTCCCGGCGCCCGCCGCTGGTGCTCGATGGACCGCTGCGGCAACCGGCACAAGCTCCGCACCCGCCGCGACCGCGCCCCGCGGTCCGCGACGGAGGAGCCGTAGGGCCGAAGAGCCCTGAGGTTCCAGGTCGGCGGGACACGCCGGATATGAGGGACAATCGGCACGTGCGGTTCGGCGTTCTGGGGCCACTGGAGGTGCGGTCCGCCTCCGGTGAGGAGATCCCGGTGGGCGGTCCCCGGCCGCGCGCCCTGCTGGTGATGCTGCTGCTGAACGCCGGCCGGGTGGTCGGCGTGACGGAGCTGATCGACGGCCAGTACGGCGACGACCCCCCGGCCGGCGCCGCGAACGCGCTGCAGGCCCAGGTGTCCCGGCTGCGCCGGAGCCTGCCCGCCGGAACCGTGGAGTTCCACGGGACCGGGTACCGCCTCGCGGCCGATCCCGGCGACGTCGACGTCCACCGCTTCGAACGGCTCGCCCGCGAGGGGCGTCGGCTGCTGGCCGAGGGCCGCCACGAGGCCGCGGCGGGCACGCTGCGCGAGGCGCTCGGCCTGTGGCGGGGGCCCGCCCTGGCCGACCTGCCGCCCGGATCGTTCCGCCGGGCCCGGGAGACGCACCTGGAGGAGCTGCGGCTCGTCGCCGCGGAGGATCTCGCCGAGGCCGAGCTCGCCCTCCCCGAGGGGACCTCGGTGGCCGGGCTGCGGCGGCTGGCGGACGCGCACCCCCTGCGGGAACGGCTCAGGGGCCAGCTCATGCGGGCCCTGCACGCGGCCGGACGGCAGGCCGAGGCGCTTGAGGTCTTCGAGGAGACCCGGCGGACCCTCGCCGAGGAGCTCGGCGCCGACCCCTCCCCGGAACTGGCGGCCGTCCACCTGGCCGTGCTGCGCGCCGCCGAGCCCGCGCCGCCGCCGAGGCGGCGGCTCGCGGCCCAGCTCACCAGCTTCGTGGGACGCGAGCCGGAACTGGAGCGGCTCGGCGCTCTGCGCGGCTCCCGGCTCGTCACGATCACCGGTCCGGGCGGCACCGGCAAGACCCGGCTCGCGATCGAGGCGGCGGGGAGGGACCGGCGCGAGGCGTGCTTCGCCGACCTGACCTCCGCCGCCGGCGACGACCAGGTGTCCCGGGCGGTGCTCGGCGCGCTCGGGCTGCGCGAGGCCGGGTTCCAGTCACCCCGCGCGGCCGATCCCGTCGGCCGCCTGGTGACGGCGCTCGCCGGCCGGGAGACGCTGCTCGTCCTCGACAACTGCGAGCACGTGGTCGCCGGGACCGCCGCGCTGGTCCGCGAGCTGCTGGCCGACTGCCCGGGGCTGAGCGTCCTCACCACCAGCCGCGAGCCCCTCGGCATCACCGGTGAGACACTGGTGCCGCTGGCTCCGCTGGCCGTCCCGCCCCCGGGCCCGCCGCCGCGGGACGCGGCCGCCTACCCCGCCGTCCGCCTGTTCGCCGACCGGGCGGCCGCCGTACGGCCCGGCTTCGAGGTGGAGCCGGGCAACGCGGCCGCGGTCGTCCGGATCTGCGCGGCGCTGGACGGCCTGCCGCTGGCCATCGAGCTGGCGGCGGCGCGGCTGCGGTCGTTCACCGCCGAGGAGATCGCCACGCGGCTGGCCGAGCACGGCCGGTTCCGGCTGCTGTCGCGCGGCGACCGTACGGCGGCGGCCCGGCACCGGACCCTGCGCGCGGTGGTGGAGTGGAGCTGGGACCTCCTCACCCCCGACGAGCGGGCGCTGGCCCGGCGGCTCGCCGTGTTCACCGGCGGCGCGTCCCTGGAGGCGGTCGAGGAGGTCTGTGGCGTGGACGACGCCGCCGGACTGCTGGCCGACCTGGTGGACCGGTCGCTGGTCGAGGCGGACGGCGACCGCTACCGGATGCTCAGCACGATCCTGCTGTTCTGCGCCGGGAAGCTGGCCGAAGCCGGGGAGGAGGAGCGTCTGCGCGCCGCCCACGCCCGCCACTTCCTCGGACTCGCCGAACGCGCCGGCCCCCACCTGCTCCGGGCCGGGCAGCTCGAGTGGCTGGAGCGGTTGTCGGCCGAGCACGGCAACCTGATGGCCTCGCTGCGCTGGGCCGTACACGGGGACCGGGAGACGGCGATGCGGCTGGTCGCCGCGCTGGCGGCCTACTGGTGGCTGAGCGGGCGGCGCAGCCAGGCCGGGGAGGCCGCCGCCGAACTCCTCGACGCGGCCGGCGGTCCGCCCGGGGGGCTGGAGGAGGAGTACGTCGTGTGCGTGGCGCACGCCGTGCCGCGGGCGCCGGCGGAGCACTGGGAGCGGGCCGGGGAGATCATGCGGTCTCTGGACCGGCCGACGCGCCAACCGTTCACCGTGGCGCTGTGGGGCATGCTCGCCGGGCCGTCGGGGTCGTCGGAGCCGATCGGGCCCGAAGCGGAGCGGCTGCTGGGCTCCGACCCGTGGAACCGGGCGCTGGGACGGCTGAGCCGGGCCCTGCTGGCGGTGTTCGGCGGCGAGGTCGCCCGGGGGGAGCGGGAGTTCGCGGAGACGCTGCCGCGGTTCCGCGAACTCGGCGAGCGCTGGGGGACCGCCCAGGCGCTCGACGGGCTGGCCCTGATCGCGGGGCTGCGCGGCGAGTGGGCGCGGGCCCGGGAACTGTGGGACGAGGCGCTGCGGCTCTTGGAGGAGCTCGGAGCCCTGGAGGAGAGCGCCGACCTGCTCGCGCACCGGGCCGAGGCGCTCGTGCGCCAGGGCGACCTCGCCGCCGCCGACGGCGACTACCGGCGGGCCGCGGAGCTCGCCCGCGAGGCGGGCTGGCCGGACGCGCCCGCCGAGGTCCACCTGGGCCTGGGCCGGATCGCGTGGGACCGGGGCGACCTCGCCGAGGCCCGCCGGCTGTCCGGCGCCGCGCTGCGCGTCGCGGAGGGCGGGACCCTGGCGGCGGGGGCGCGGGCGCGGGCGCTCACCGCGCTCGGGCGGCTGGCCGCAGCCGAGGGCGACGTCGCCGGGGCACGGCTCCGGCACCGGCGGGCGCTGGCCGAGGCCCGCAGGTCACCGCTGACGCCGGACCTCGCCGCCGCCGCCGAAGGGTGGGCGGACGCCGTACTGCCGAGGCACGGGGGAGAGCCGGTGACGGCCGCCGGGGGCTCCACGACCGGGGACGCCGCGGCGGGTACGGCGGGCCTCACGCGGACCGGGGAGAGCGCTGGGACCGGGGAGAGCGCACGGGAGGCGGGAGAGCGGGCCGCCCTGCTGCTGGGAGCGGCGGTGGCGGTGCGCGGCCTGGCCGTGGCGGGGGATCGCGACGTCGCGCGGACCGCCGCGGACGCCAGGGACCTCGCCGGGGCGGAGGCGTTCGCGGCGGCGTTCGCCCGCGGGGCCGCCATGGGCCGTGACGAGGCGCGGGCGATGCTCGCCGCCGAGGCGGACGAGGACGGCGGCCCCGTGTAGACGCGGGGCGCGGACGTGCGGGGATCCGGGGCGAGGACACGGAGACGCGGGACTCGAGGACGAACCCGCGGAGACGCGGGGCGCGGACGTGCGGGGCGGCGGCGCTGACAGCGGCTGACAGTGCGCGGCGGCCGGGGAGCGCGGGTGTCAGCCGGTGGTCCGCGGGCTGTCAGCGCCCCCGGCGAAGGTCGGAGGCATGAAGAACACCACGGTCCTCATCTCCGGCGCGAGCATCGCCGGCCCCGCACTCGCCTACTGGCTGAACCGCTACGGCTGCGCCGTCACCGTCGTCGAGCGGGCGCCCTCGCTGCGCCCCGGAGGGCAGGCCGTCGACTTCAAGGGCGAGGCCCAGCTCTCCGTGCTGAGGCGGATGGGCGTCCTGGAGGAGGTGCGGCGCCGTCAGACCGGCGGCACCGACCAGGACATCGTCGACGCCGCCGGACGACGGCTGGCGGTCCTGCCCGGCGAGTTCACCGGCGGCGACGTCGAGATCCTCCGCGGCGACCTGTCGGCCCTGCTGTACGAGAGGACGGCGGGCCGCTGCGAGTACGTCTTCGGAGACTCGATCACCTCGCTCACCGAGACGGCGGACGGCGTGCACGTCACCTTCGAGCGCGGCGCGCCGCGCACCTTCGACCTGGTGGTCGGCGCGGACGGCATCCACTCCAACGTGCGGCGGCTGGCCTTCGGCCCCGAGTCCGAGTACGTGCGCTTCCTCGGGTACCACTACGCGCTGGCCGACCTCGGCGCCGGCCTCGGCACCGGGATGTACAACGAGCCCGGCCGGATGGTCTCGCTCGGCGGCCCCAGCTCGCCCGTCTTCTTCGTCTTCGCCTCCCCGCCGATCGACTACGACCGCTACGACGTCGAGGCGCAGAAGCGGATCCTCGTCGACGCCTACCGGGGCGCGGGCTGGCGGGTGCCCGAGATCCTCGCTCGTCTGCCGCACGCCCGCGAGCTCTATCTCGACTCGATCAGCCGGGTCCACATCGACCGGTACGCCAGTGGGCGGGTGGTGCTGCTCGGCGACGCCGCCTACGGCAACACCCTCGGTGGCTTCGGCACCGGCCTGGCCGTCGTGGGCGCGTACGTGCTGGCCGGGGAGCTGGCGCTGGCCGGCGGCGACCACCGGGCGGGGTTCCGCGGGTACGAGGAGCTGCTCCGCGGCTACGCCAAGGTGACCCGGGAGGGCGACGCCGGCGCTTTCCTCGCCCCGTCGACCCGCGGGAGGATCAGGATGCGGAACTGGATGTTCCGGCGCCGGCTCATGTTCGCGCTCATGGTGAAGCTGACCGACCGGTTCGCCACGGACATTGAGCTGAAGGACTATCCGTCGCTCGTCGCGGCCTCCGCCGCGAGGTGACACCGGGCCTCCGCCCCCGCCGCCGTGAACGGCCCCCGCCGTTGTGAACGGCCCCCGCCGCCGGGAACGGCCCCTCCGCCCCCGCGCCCGCCGTCAGAAGGGGAGGTCGGCGGCGGCCGGGCGCGGCCGCGGGGGAAGGCCGGTGAGGAAACCGGGGACGGCCAGGGTCTGCCGGACGACCAGTTCGGCCACGTCGGTCACCCGCCGGCGGCGGTGGTAGGCGGCGCGCTGGCGGGCCGCGCCGGAGCCGAGGCGCCGGATCCGATCCAGCCCGGTCGCCACCAGGCCGAGGTCGCCGCTCTCCTCCAGGCCGGGGCGGGCGCGGTCCAGCAGCCGGCCGGCCAGCTCCCAGGCAGGCGCCCGGCGGCCGGAGGGGAGCTCCACCCCGTCGCCCTCGATGCCGTCGCGGGCCGCCCGCCAGTACGCGGCGAGCAGCGGCGTCTGGTCGACCGGGGGCGGCGGGACGCCGCGCCGCACGTCGGCGAGGAGGGCGGCGACCAGCCCGCGGACCAGCCCGGCCAGCACCGTGGCCTCCTCCACGGTGGCGCAGGTGTCGGCGGTGCGGAACTCCAGGGTCGGCAGGTGGTGGGAGGGCCTGATCAGCCAGTGGAGCATCCCGCGGTCCAGGATGGTCCCGCTCTCGCACAGGGTCTCGACGAGGGCGTCGTAGTGCGCGGCGGACTCGAAGACGGGCGGCGGCCCGACGCTCGGCCACCGGGACCACAGCGTGGCCCGCCAGCTCGCGTACCCGGTGTCGACGCCGTCGCAGACGGGGGAGTTGGCGGACAGAGCCAGGAGGGTCGGCAGCCAGGGCCGCGCGTGGTTCATGACCTGGACGGCCTCCTCCCGGTCGGGGATGCCGACGTGCACGTGGCAGCCGCACACCACCTGGCCCCGCAGCAGCGCCCGGTAGTGCCCGTGGATGCGGTGGTAGCGGGGGGAGTCCGTCAGCGGCGGCATGCCGCCGTCCCCCGCCAGGCACGTGCCGCACGCGGCCGGAGCGGCTCCGGCCCCCGCGGCGGCCTCGGCCGCGGCGCCGCGCAGCCGCAGCAGGTCGTCCGCGAGGTCGCGCAGCCCGGTGTGGACGCCGCTGTTGACCTCGATCTGCATCCGGGTCAGCTCCGGCACGATCCGGCCGCGGGCCGGGCCGGTCACGCGTCCGAGCACCTCCTCCGCGAGGGGCAGCGCCAGGCCGGTCCGCGGATCGACCAGCAGAAGCTCCTCCTCGATGCCCAGGGTGAGCTCGGAGGCGGCGGCCCTCCCGGGGACGGTGGCCGTCGGCGTGCCCGGCTCCCGCGTGGCCGTGAACGGGGATTCCTGCTGCGGGTCGTGGCGATCGGGCACGGCGGATCGGGGCTCCTTCTTCGGACCTGCCTGGGAGGCCCCGGGCGAGGCACGTCTGCCCGGACATCCATCCCTAAAACAGGATTTATGGGTGCTTTTGGGGTCTTTCTCCTGATTTTGGGGATGCCATTGGGAGACAACTGAAAGGCTGACGTCTCCCGGAACCGGTGTGACAGGACGGTGATCGGGTAGGGAGGCGTGGTTGCCTCCACTCCGGCGTGATCCGGTGTGGAGCGGGACCGGTCGCCGGCGACGGTCGGCCATCGCGTGCGGATGAGGGGGTCCACGAGCGGATAACACCGTTTTTTTCGGCGTTCGTCCAGCGATCCGGCCGGTCACGAGGGTGACATCCCCGTGTTCCGCCGCGTCCGGCGGCGGACGTGCCCGTCACCTGTTGCGGATCACGGAATACGGATATGAGGAAATGATCATGGCGTCCCAGCCGCAAAGCGCCACGGCGCTCACCATCTCGTCCCAGACGCGTGACGGAGTGGTCATCCTCCGCGCCCGCGGGGAGCTCGACCTGGGCTCGGCGCCGGTGCTGCGCGACCGGCTGCGGGAGGCCACGGAGCGGCCCGCCGCCCCGGCGCTGGTCGTGGATCTGGCGGAGGTCTCCTTCTGCGACTCGGTGGGGATGAGCGAGCTGGTCCTGGCGCTGCACCGCAGCGAGGACCAGGGGCTGCGGCTGGCGCTCAGCGGCGTCCACGGAAGCCTGGAGCGGCTGCTGCTGGCCACGGGGCTGCACAACGTCTTCGACATCCATCCGACCTTCGTCGACGCCTTCCGCGCGGTCACCGCTCCCGGGAGGCCCGGGAGGCCCGGGAGGCCCGGGAGGGCGGTCACCGTCCCCGGAGGGTCATCCGAAGGCTGAGGCGCCATCCGCCGGCAGCGGGGACGAGCCGGGTCACGCGGGGGAGACGTCGATGTTCCCCGTGCCGGTGAGGACCCGGACCAGCCGCGGCGAGGCCGGGTCGTCGGCGACGGCGACCCGGGTGAGCCCCGTGGCGGTGCCGGTGACGACCCGGTAGGTCCCGGGCGGCAGCCGTACCACGCCGTCGCCGGTGCCGGTCCGCACGTCCACCGCGTCGGGCGGGCCGGCGAACCCCAGCCGTACGGCGCCGGCCCCGGCCGCGGCGGCCACCTGCCGGCCCGTCAGGCCGTCGGCCACGACGTCACCGGCCCCCGAGCTCGCCTCCACCGGGCCCGACAGGCCGTGCAGCCCGATCCGCCCGGCCCCGCTGTCGGCCTTGACCCGCAGGCCGCGCGGGATCTCCACCCGGTAGTCCACGACGCACGTCCGGCCGATCCCGTCGGACACCGGCGGGCACGTGTAGTCGAGCGTCAGCGTGCCGTCCAGCACGGGATGCCGGGTGACGGGCCTGCGGTCCGTCCACCGCAGGCTCTCGGTGACGTGGGCCCCGGGGCGGGACGTCTCCGTCACCTCGATGGTCCCGGCGGTCGCGACCCTCAGGCCGGTCAGCGGGCCGGCGACGTCGTAGGAGACGGTCTCGTGCCGCTCGGAGCCCCCGGGGCCGCCCGGACCGCCGGGCGGCACGGGCCCGGTGAGTCCTCCCGGCACCACGGCGCCGCCGGCCTCGCAGCCGGAGACCGCCAGGCCGGTCGCGAGCAGCACCGCCGCGACGACTGTCATCGATCACCTCCACGCGGAGCCTCTCCGCCCTGGCGGGAGGGGACGCGGAACGGGGCCGCCTGGCCGTACGGCGCCGGCTTCGGGAAGGCCCGGAGCACCCCGAAGGTACTCCGGGCCGCCCGGCGGAGGACGCCGTTCCGCATCGAACCGCGGAACGTTTTACCCGGCCGGAGCCGTCCCTCGACGTCTCCGGGAGACGCCGGGCGCCGTCGGGACGTCCGTACGGGAGACGCCGGGCGCCGTCGGGACGTCCGTACGGGAGGCCGTCAGAAGATCCGGCACACCTCCCCGGCCATGGCCGCCTGCCAGGGGACGGTCGCCGAGGATCCCTCGCCGCCCTCCATGGCGTCCCGGTCGAACCCGGCCAGCGGGACCTCGACGACCCGCCGGCTCGCGCCCTGCCTGACGCGGACCGGGACGGGCCAGTCCTTCCGCGGCACGGCGTCGCAGTCGGTCACCCGGTAGCGCAGCTCGTAGCTCACCCGCTCCTTCGGCTGGACCGTCTGGGGGGTGTCGTCGGCGGACATCAGCCGCAGCCCCGGGCCGCTGCGGCCGATCCCGACGAGCGTCACGGGTCCCTTGTTGAGGCTCTGCACGTCCACCCCGATGCTGAACTCCCGGGCCCCGCCGTTGACCTGGCTGGAGTTCGCCGTCGACCGCAGCCGGAAGCGCAGGGGCGCGCTCCCGTCGGCGGGCCCCTGCGGCCCGGCGGCCGGGACCGCGACGGCCGGGGCGGAGGCGGCCGCCGGACCGGCGACCGGCGCGGCGGCCGAGGCGGGGAGGGGGAGGCAGAGCGCGGGCGACATCGCGCAGGCCGTCAGGACGAGCGCGCGGGCGGAGACGGCGGGGCGGCCCTCCGGGCGCCGGTCGCCGTCCGGCGCCCCGGTCGCGTCGTGGACGTGTGTTCCGGTCATGCCGTGGGTGTTCGGTGTCACGTTCATGTCGTGGAGATTGGCTGGTGGGGCGGCAAGGCAAACTCATGTCGTGATCATGAATGCATACAGGCCGCCGGCCCCGGGTCCCGGCCCGGAACGGTCCGGCGTCCTTGACACGATCACCACGGTGGTCCCCGCGGACCCGCCCGCCGGACGCCGGTGCGGCGGCGAACCGTACGAACCGGGTGTTCTCCGCCTCCGATGGCGCGGCGGCCCGAAGACCGGCGGACCAACACCGCGGATCCGCCACGGGCGGAGGGTTCCACGACGCATACTGTAACGCCAAGAAAGCGGAAAGTAACCGACGAGGGGCGCGGCGGTGACGGGGACGATCCTTCAGCGAGTCCGGACCGGCCATGGCGGGGAGGCCGGGGAGACGACGGGAGCGGGCCCCGCGGGAAGGGCCGGGCGCCGGGGGGCGGCCCGCGCGGGGGCCCCGCCCCGCGTGGACGTGCTGCGCGACATCGACGTCAGCGTCGTCGTGCCGGTCCACAACTGCCGTCCCTACCTCGACCGGTGCCTGACGTCCATCCTGGTCCAGCGGGTCTCCCGGGAGATCGTCGTGGTGGACGACGGCTCCACCGACGGCGGCGCCGAACTGCTCGACCTCTACGCCGCGTGCCATCCCGGAGTGGTGCGGGTCCTCCGGCAGGGGCACTCCGGCGGCGCGGGCCGTCCCCGCAACGTCGGGCTCTCCCACGCCCGCGGCAGATACGTGTTCTTCTGCGACGCCGACGACCACCTCGGCCCGGAGGCGCTGGAGCGGATGCTCGCCATGGCCGACCGCAACGGCTCCGACATCGTCCTCGGGAAGATCGTCGGGCACGGCCGGCGCGCGCCGGTCTCGATGTTCCACGAGAACGCCGACCGGGTGCCGCTCGGCGACAGCGCGGTCTACAACAGCCTGAGCTGCTTCAAGCTGTTCCGCCGGGAGATGCTGGAACGCCACGCGATCCGCTTCGACGAGAGCCTGCTGGTGGGCGAGGACGTGGTCTTCACCACCCACGCCTACTGCCACGCCGAGGTGATCTCGGTGGTCGCCGACTACGACTGCTACCACCTGGTCGACCGGCCCGACGGCAGCAGCATCATGCAGCGGCCGGGCAGCCGCGACCCGGTCGCCTGGCTGCGGATGATCAGGAAGCCGATCGAGGTGATGACCTCCCACGTCCGGCCGGGGGCGCTCCGCGACCACCTGCTGCGGCGGCACTTCCGGATGGACGCCTTCGGCAGTCTGGGCAGGCCGTTCCTGGAGGCGGGCCCCGCCCAGCGGGAGGAGATCGCCGCCGAGGTGGCCGACCTGTGCGACCGCTGGCTGACCGACGGGGTCCGCGACCGGCTGCGGGCCATCGACCGCAGCCGGCTCGCCGCGCTCCGGGACATCGACCGCCTCGTCCGGCTGGCGCACGTCGAGTCGGCCGCGATCCGGCGTGAGCTCACCGGCCTGCGCTGGGACGCCGAGGGGCGGCTGGCCGTCTCCGGCCGTGTGGCGTTCGGCGCGCCGGTCGGGGGCGACGGCCCGGAGCCGGAGGTGGGCGGCCTCGCGCTGGTCCTGCGGCGGCGTCACGAGGGCCCGGAGCGGCCCCGCGACGTCGTGGTCCCGGTCACCGGCGGGCCCGAGGGTTTCGTCGGGCCGATCGACGTCGCGGCGCTGTCCTCCGGCGTCTGGGACGTCCACGTGCGGATCGAGTGCGAGGGGGTCGCCCGGCTGGCCCGGCTGGGCTCCGACCGCGCCGGGCTGGTCGTCCCGCCCACGCCCCGGGTGACGGGCGGTGTCGTGGCGCTGCCGTACTTCACCCGGCCGCACGGCAACCTCAGCGTCGACGTCGGCGGCCACGTGGTCAGCGTCCCGGGCAACGTGCGCCTGACGCGGACCCGCTGGATGTTCGGCCACCGGCTGGCGATCGACGGGGAGGTCACGGTGGGCGCGGCCCGGCCGGCGGCGCGCGCCGTACGGCACCTGGTCTGGCGGGAGCGGTGCTCGGGCCGGGAGCGCCGCGAGCCGGTCGTCGCCGGGGAGGGCGGCGCGTTCGCGGTACGGCAGGCGGCGAGCCGGCTCGGGCCCGGCACCTGGGACGCCTACCTGGAGCTCGATCTCGGCGGCCCGCCCGCACTCTTCCGGATCGAGGCGTCGGCGGAGGCGATCGCGCCGCCGCGCACCTGGTGGCGCGGCCTGGTCCGGCGGAACGTCCGCCCCTACGCGACGGCGGGCAAGGGGCGGCTGAGCACGGCGGTGCGGACCCTCACCCCCGGGACGTTCGTCCGGAGACTGCTCCGTTAATGCCACTTAATTGCAACTACAAGTCAATGGCCTAAAGTATGGGGGCGATGCCGCACTTGGGAGGTTCGCCGTGCACGTACCCGATGGATTCTTCACCCCGGCCGTATCACTGTCGGCCGGCGTCGTCGCCGCGGCGGGGGTGGCGGTGGCGCTGCGCGGCGCCCGCCGCGAGCTCGACGACCGGACGGCCCCGATGGCGGGCCTGGTCGCCGCCTTCGTCTTCGCCGTCCAGATGCTGAACTTCCCGGTGGCGGCGGGCACCAGCGGCCACCTCCTCGGCGGCGCGCTCGCCGCGATCCTCGTGGGACCGTACACGGCGGTGCTGTGCATAGCCGTCGTGCTCCTGGTGCAGGGCTTCTTCTTCGCGGACGGCGGCCTGACCGCGCTGGGCGTCAACATCACGCTCATGGGCATCGTCTCGGTCCTCGTGGCCTGGGGCGTCTTCCGGCTCGTCACCCGGGTCGCGCGCGGCCGCGGGGCGGTCGTCGCCGCCTCCTTCGCCGCCGCGCTGCTCTCGGTGCCCGTCACGGCGCTGGCGTTCACCCTGCTGTTCTGGCTCGGCGGCACCGCGCCCGTCGCGGTCGGCACGGTCGCCGCGGCCATGGGCGGCGTGCACACGCTCATCGGCATCGGCGAGGGCCTGATCACCGCGGTCACCGTCAGCACCGTCCTGGCCGTCCGCCCCGACCTGGTGTACGGCGCGCGCGGCCTGGCCGCCCCGCTGGTCCTGCGCGGCCCCGGCGGTCAGGAGGTCGAGACCGGGTTCCCGGGGAACCCCGGGAACCCGGGGAACACGACGACCGCCCCGCGCCGGCGTCTCGGCTGGTTCGCCCCGGCCGCCATCGCGCTGACCGCGGTGCTGGCCGGTGGCGTCAGCTTCTACGCCTCCGCCTCGCCCGACGGCCTGGAGCGGGTCGCCGAGGACAAGGGCTTCGCCGGCCGCGCCACCGACCACGCGCTGGGCGACCAGCCGCTGGCCGACTACGGCGAGCGGGGCGGCCTCCCGGTCGGGGTGGCGGGCCTGCTCGGTGCCGGGGTGACGCTGGCGGTCGGCGGCGGGCTGTTCACCGCCGTGCGGCGCCGTACGCGGGAGGGGGCGGCGGCCTGATGGGCGCCGGGCACCACCACCGCCTCCACCTGCCGGGAGACTCACCCGTCCACCGGTTGCCGCCGCAGTGCAAGCTGGCGGCGGTGGTGTGCTTCGCGCTGGTGGTGGTCGCCACCCCGCGCGAGTGGTTCGGCCTGTTCGCCTGTTACGGCGCGCTGCTGGCGGCCGTGGCGGTGATCGCGCGGGTCCCGCCGGGCTTCCTGCTGCGGCGGATGGCGGTCGAGGTGCCGTTCGTGGTGTTCGCCGTGGCCCTGCCGTTCGTCGGGTCCGGCGGGCGGACGCCGTTCCTCGGGCTGTCGCTCAGCGTGGCCGGCCTGTGGGCGGCGTGGAACATCCTGGTCAAGGCCACCCTGGGGGTGCTGGCGAGCGTCCTGCTCGCGGCCACCACCGACCCGCGGATGATCCTGCTGGGCGCGCAGCGGCTCAGGCTGCCGCAGCTGCTGGTGCAGATCGCCATGTTCATGCTCCGCTACCTGGACGTGATCCTCGCCGAGATGCGGCGCATGCGGGTGGCCAGGGAGTCGCGGGGGTTCGCCGCGCGGGACGTCCGGCACATCCCGGTGATCGCCAGGTCGGCGGGCGCGCTGTTCATCCGGTCCTACGAGCGGGGCGAGCGGGTGCACCTGGCGATGCTCAGCCGCGGCTACACCGGGTCGATGCCGGTGCTCGCCGACGCGTCCGCCTCGTCGCGGCAGTGGCTGGCCGCCGGTATGTTGCCTGGCGTGGCGCTCGCGGCGCTGCTGGGAGTCTGGGGGCTGGCGTGAGCGCTGGGACGGGCGCGGGTACGGGCGCCGACGCGGGCGCGGAGACGGGCATGGGCACGGGCGCGGGCGCGGAGACGGGCACGGGCGCCGTGCCGTCGCTGGAGGTGAGCCGGCTGGCGTACGCCTACCCGGACGGCACGCAGGCGCTGTTCGGCGTCGACCTCCGCCTGGAGCGGGGGGAGCGGGCGGCGCTGCTCGGCCCGAACGGCGCGGGCAAGACCACGCTGGTGATGCACCTCAACGGCATCCTGACCGCCGGCCACGGCACGGTGACCGTGGCCGGGCTGCCGGTGGGGGGAGACTCGCTCAAGGAGATCCGCAGGCGGGTCGGGCTGGTCTTCCAGGACCCCGACGACCAGCTCTTCATGCCGACCGTCCGCGAGGACGTCGCCTTCGGCCCGGCCAACATGGGCGTCCGGGGCGACGAGCTGGAGCGCCGGGTCGTCACCGCGCTGGAGCGCGTGGGCATGCTGCACGCCGCCGACCGGCCGCCGCACCACCTGTCCTTCGGCCAGCGACGCCGGGTCGCGGTGGCGACCGTGCTGGCCATGGAGCCGGAGATCCTGGTGCTGGACGAGCCGTCGTCGAACCTCGACCCGGCCTCCCGCCGCGAGCTGGCCGAGATCCTGCGGAGCCTGGACGTGACCGTGCTGATGGTCACGCACGACCTGCCGTACGCGCTGGAGCTGTGCGAGCGCTCGCTCATCCTCTCCGGGGGCGTGATCGTCGCCGACGGGCCGACGCGGGAGCTCCTCGCCGACCCGGATCTGCTCGCCGCCCACCGCCTGGAGCTGCCGTACGGCTTCGCGATCCCGGACGGCGCCGGCATGGAACGTGCGGGCGGCGCCGGTGATATGTGATGGATTGTAGGGAAAACTCCTGAGCCAGCGGGATGATCCGCACGGTCGTGGGACCTCACAGGCGGTGATGCCGAAGTAAAGTGGGGGCTGCCTCACGGGTCCCGAGGAGGAGTGATGAAGCTGCGGTTGGCTCGCCGTCCCGTTGGTGACGCCGTGGTGGTGGCCGTCGAGGGAGAGCTCGACCTGTTCACCGCTCCCTTCCTGAGGGACGAGATCCGCGACGCCATCAAGCTCGACGGCCCACGGCTCGTCCTCGACCTCACCGACCTGTCGTTCATGGACTCCAGCGGCCTGTCCGTGCTGATCGAGGCCTGGCGGCTGACCACGGCCCAGAGCGGCGGGGTCCGCCTGGCCTCGCCGCAGACCCCGGTGGCGCGGATCCTGCGCACCACCGGCCTCGACCGGCGCATCAAGGTCTACCCCGACGTGGACGGCGCCGTGGGGGAGATTTGGCCACCCTGAGTAGAACTTCATTCGGTCCCCGCGTTAAAGTCCGCTCATGGACCTGAACGGAGCAGCAGCAATCATCTCGGGCGGAGCCAGCGGTCTCGGCGAGGCCACGGCCCGCGAGCTCGCCGCGCACGGCGCCACCGTCGTCATCGCCGACCTCAACGAGGAGCGCGGCAAGGCCATCGCCGACGAGCTCGGCGGCCTGTTCGTCAAGACCGACGTGTCCGACGAGGAGCAGGTGCAGGCCGCGGTGGACGCCGCCGTGGCGACGGGCAAGCCGTTGCGCGTCGTGGTGAACAGCGCCGGCATCGGCTGGGCCACCCGTACGGTCAACCGCGACGGCTCCCCGCACGACCTGGCCTCCTACCGCAAGGTCATCGACGTCAACCTGATCGGCACCTTCAACCTCATGCGCATCGGCGCGGCGGCCATCGCCAAGACCGAGCCCGCCGACGAGGACGGCCAGCGCGGCGTGGTGATCAACACCGCCTCGGTGGCGGCGCTGGAGGGCCAGACCGGCCAGGTGGCCTACTCGGCGTCCAAGGGCGGCATCGTCGGCATGACGGTCCCGGCCGCGCGCGACCTGGCCGCCATCGGCGTCCGCGTCAACACGATCTGCCCCGGCATCATCGACACCCCCATCTACGGCTTCTCGGGCAACGCCGAGGAGTTCAAGGCCAAGCTGGTGGCGCCGGTGGTCTTCCCCAAGCGGATGGGCCGGCCCTCGGAGTTCGCCCACCTGGTACGCGCGCTGATCGAGAACGACTACATGAACGCCGAGGTCGTCCGCTTCGACGGCGGCATCCGCTTCCAGCCCAAGTAGTTTCCAGCCCAGGGAGGAGTGACCGGTGTCTGACGAGGTTCTGGTCGACGTCGAGGACGGCGTCGCCGTCATCACGATCAACCGCCCCCAGGCCAGGAACGCCGTCAACGGCGCGGTGGCCCGGGGCGTCGCCGCGGCCCTGGACGAGCTGGAGGAACGCAAGGACGTCGCCGCCTACGTCCTGACCGGCGCCGGCGGCACGTTCTGCGCCGGCATGGACCTCAAGGGCTTCCTGACCGGTGACTTCCCGGTCGTGGAGGGCCGGGGGTTCGGCGGTCTCGTGGAGGCTCCCCCGAAGAAGCCGATCATCGCCGCGGTCGAGGGCTACGCCCTGGCCGGCGGGTTCGAGCTGGCGCTGGCCTGCGACATCGTCATCGCCTCCGAGGAGGCGAAGTTCGGGCTGCCGGAGCCCAGGCGCGGCCTGGTCGCCGGGGCCGGAGGGGTCATGCGGCTGCCGCGGCGCATCCCGTACCACCTCGCGATGGAGATCGCCCTCACCGGTGACCACTTCCCGGCCTCCCGGCTGCGGGAGGCCGGCCTGGTCAACCACGTCACGCCCGCGGGTGAGGCGCTGGCCAGGGCGGTCGAGCTGGCCCGGCGGATCGCGGCGAACGCCCCGCTGGCGCTGGCCGCGACCAAGCGGGTGATCGTCGAGTCGGCCGACTGGAGCACCGAGGAGATGTTCGCGCGGCAGCAGGAGATCATCAACCCGGTGTTCGGCTCCAAGGACGCCATGGAGGGCGCGGCGGCCTTCGCGGAGAAGCGCGCCCCCCGGTGGCGGGGCGAGTAGCGCTCCGCGCCGCACGCCTCCCGGCCGTTCCGGGGCCCGCCGTCTCCCGGTCCCCGGGGCTCTTCCCCGGCCGTCCGGGGCCTCCTGCCAGGGCCGTCCCGGGGCGCGCTCGGGCCGTCCGGGGCCTGCGGCCCGGTCGTCCCGGGCCGTCTCCCGGCGGCGCGCTCTCGGGCCGTCCCGGACCCGTTTCCCGCCGGCGCTTCCGCCGCCGGGAAACGGGTCCCGAAGATGAGCGCATTTCCGCCGTGAAGTGCATACCGTAAAGGTGTGGACAACCCGGGCGGGGGCACGTGATGTCCACGCGAGGCTCCGACGGCCAGGAGAGTGCATGAACGACCACCCGACCGGGGTCCGCCCGACCGGCCCGTCCAACCCGTCCTCCACCGCCCGGTTCCGCCGCCGGGCCGGTGACCTGGCCGCGAGCGCCGCGGGCGCGGCGGTGGTCAACATCCTCCTCGTCGCGGTCATGTGGGCGAGCGAGATCGCCGACTACGTGCTGCCCGCCGACTTCGACGCCTACGGCATCCGCTCCTGGAACCCGGAGGGACTGTCGGGCATCCTCCTGGCCCCGTTCCTGCACGCGGGCTTCGGCCACCTGATGGCCAACTCGCTGCCCCTGCTGATCCTCGGCTTCCTCGCCGCGCTGCGCGGCATCGGCCGCTTCCTGGCCGCCAGCCTGATCATCATCGTGATCAGCGGCCTGGGCGTGTGGTTCACCAGCCCGCCGACGTACGTCACGGTCGGCGCGAGCGGGCTGGTGTTCGGCTACTTCGGCTTCGTCCTGGCCCGGGGCCTGTTCGACCGCCGCGCCCTGGACATCGTGATCGGCATCGGCGTGGCGGTGGCGTACTACTCGATCATCTGGGGCGTGCTGCCCGGCCAGGCGGGCATCTCCTGGCAGGGGCACCTGTTCGGGCTGCTCGGCGGGATCGTGGCGGCGGGGGTCCTGCGCCGCAGGCGCCGCGCCCTGCCCGCCTACTGAGACGCCCCGCGCGCGGCACGGGAGCCGGGACCATACGGCGGGCGCCGGACGGAGGATGCCCGGACGGGGTGTCCGGACGGGAGCGGGGACCGTACGGCGGCCGCCCGGCGGGGCCGGCC
The DNA here is from genome assembly GCF_055585205.1 of Streptosporangium sp. NPDC053982. Lineage (NCBI taxonomy): Bacteria > Bacillati > Actinomycetota > Actinomycetes > Streptosporangiales > Streptosporangiaceae > Streptosporangium > Streptosporangium sp. NPDC053982. Next base: position 67,498 of record NZ_JBVJKQ010000019.1, on the reverse strand, counting down.
GGGGTGTCCGGACGGGGCGCCTGGCTAGAGTGGTCCGGACGAACGCCGGCCCCGGGGGAGCGGAGCATCCGTGGACGACACCACACCCGACGACCGCGCCGCGGACGCCCCCGGAGGACGCCGTACGGCGTCCCGCGGCGTGCTGGTGAGGCGCGCGCTGCCCACCGAGCCCGCGGTGCGCGGCTCGGCGTCGCTCTTCATGACCGAGGCGGGCGCCCAGGGCGTCCGTCCGGGTCGTCAGATGCTCCACGTCGGCCCGGAACCGGCCGCCGGGCACATCGCCGAGGCCCTGCGCGTCGAGCCCGGCACGGAGGTCCTGGCGCGCCGCAAGCTGCTGCTGGCGGACGACGTGCCGGTGCGGATCGCCACGAGCTTCTTCCGCCTCGACGTCTTCGGCGGCACCCCGATCTGCGCGCCCGGCTTCGTCACGCCGACCCTGCAGGCCGGGATCGAGGCGCTCGGGCACCGCTTCGGTCACGCCGAGGAGTATCTCGTCGCCCTGCCGGCCACCGGCGCCGAGACCGCCGCGCTCCGGCTCGACCCGGGGGAGTGGGTGGTGCGGATCGTGCGCGCCGCCTACGGCGACGACGGCACGCCGGTGCACGTCCTGGAGACCGTCTGCGCGGCCTCCCGCCACGTCTTCCCGATCGCCCAGGTCACCGGCGCCGACGAGTTCTGAGCCGGCCGTACGGCACGGCTTCCCGCCCGGTCACGCGGCGCGGCCTCCGGCTCGGTCACGCGGCGCGGCCTCCGGCTCGGTCACGCGGCGCGACCTGACCGGTTCGGTCACGCGGCGCGGTCTCCGGGCCGGTCAGGCGGTGCGGCGGGAGTGGGCCAGGGCCCGCCAGCCGATGATCACGGCGGCCGCCCCCAGCGCCAGGGCCAGGTAACCCCCGACGATCCCGCCGCCGGTGCCGGGACCGCCCTCGGAGTTGACCACGACCAGCCCGCCGACGACCACGCCGGCCGGCCCCGACGCCAGGGCCGCGGCGGCCTTCCGCGCGGCGCCGGTACGGTCGGCGGCGCGCAGGGCCGACACGCCGGCGACCACGCCCGCCAGCGCCGGTGCCATGGCGACCAGGGCCCAGATACGCCCGGCGGTGAAGTAGCCGACGCCGACCGGCTGGGCCAGGACCTGCGCGGACACTGACGCGGCGTGCTCGGAACCTCCGGTCAGGGCGGTTCCGGCGGCGGCGAGCAGGTGACGGACGGACGACATGAAGTGCTCCTCCTGCGATCGGATGCCGCCGATCATGCCCGCCGGACCCGCCGCCGGTCGTCCGCCGGACGCGGACGATCCGCGCTGCCGCCGCCGCGGCAGCCGGCCGCCGAGGCTGACGCGGCCGACGTGGGGATACCGCGGGCGCGGTAGCCGGGCGGTCATCCGCACGGAGGAGTCGCCCGCGCGGGCCTCGGGTTAGGGTGCGCGCATGAGCACAGGACGGTCCGGGGCGCGGGCGGACGCCATGGACTGGGCGATCGCCGTCGGCATGGCGGCGGTGCTGCTGGTCACGGGGCTGTCCGGGCGGCACCCCGCCACGGGTCCGTACCTGCTCGGCTACGCGCTGCTGGTCGCCGGCGGCCTGGCGCTGGCCGCGCGCCGCCGGGCCCCGGTGCCCGTCCTGGCCGTCACCGGGCTGTGCGCGGTGGGCTACCAGGCGGCCGGTTTCGACGTGCCCGCCGTGCCGTACCTGTTCGCGGTGTACGCCGCCGTGCGGGCGGGACACCGGGCCGTCACGGTGGGGGCGAGCGTGGCCATGCTGGGCCTGCTGCCCGTGGCGGCCCTGGTCTCGGGCATGCATGACACGGGTGAGGCGTTCGCGCGGGCCCGGGGAGCCCTGGAGCTCGCCTGGCTGATCGCGGCCGGCGCCGCGGGAGAGGCGCTGCGGCAGGCCGAGCGGCGGGCGGAGGAGGCCGAGCGCACCCGGGAGGAGGCCGCGCGGCGCCGCGCCGACGAGGAGCGGCTGCACATCGCGCGGGAGCTGCACGACTCGCTCACCCACCAGATCTCCGTCATCAAGGTGCAGGCGGAGGCCGCCGTCCACGTGGCCCGCAGGCGGGGCGAAGAGGTGCCGGAGGCCCTGCTGGCGATCCGGGAGGCCGGCCGCGAGGCGGCCCGGGAGCTGCGCGCGACCCTGGAGGTGCTGCGCGACGACGCCAGGACCCCGCCGCACGGGCTGGGCCACGTCCCGGAACTGGTGGAGCGCGCCCGCGCGACCGGCCTGGACGCGAGACTGACGGTCGGGGGACGCCGGCACGACGTGCCGGCCGCGGTGGACCGGACCGCCTACCGGATCGTCCAGGAGTCGCTGACCAACGTCGCCCGGCACGCCGCCGCCGCGACGGCGTCGGTCCGCATCGACTACCGTCCCGGCGCCCTGGTCATCCGGGTCGACGACGACGGCGCGGCCACGCCGGACGACGCCCCGGCGCCCGGCGTCGGGCTGCTCGGGATGCGCGAGCGGGTCACCGCCCTCGGCGGCCGCCTGCGCGCGGAGCCGCGCGCCGGAGGCGGGTTCACCGTACAGGCCGAGCTTCCCGTGGACGGGGTGTCGTGATCCGTGTCCTGCTGGCCGACGACCAGCCGCTCATCCGCAGCGGGTTCCGCGCGCTCCTCGATCTGGAGGACGACATCGAGGTGGTGGCGGAGGCCGGTGACGGGAGCGAGTGCCTGGAGCTGGCCAGGGAGCACCTGCCCGACATCGCGCTCGTCGACGTCCGGATGCCGGTCCTCGACGGCATCGAGGCGACCCGGCGCATCGCCGCGGACCCGGCCCTGGCCGGGGTGCACGTCGTCATCCTGACGAACTACGGCCTGGACGAGCACGTCTTCGAGGCGCTGCGCGCCGGAGCGGCCGGGTTCCTCGTCAAGGACGTCCTGCCGGAGGACTTCCTGCACTCCGTGCGCGTCGCCGCGCGCGGCGACGCGCTGCTCGCCCCGTCGATCACCCGCAGGCTGATCGACCGGTACGTCGCCCAGCCACCCCGCACCGGCGCCGCCGCGGCGCTGGGGGAACTGACCAACCGCGAGCGCGAGGCCGTCGCCCTGGTCGCGCGGGGACTGTCGAACGACGAGATCGCCGGTCACATGGTGATCAGCCCGATGACCGCGAAGACCCACGTCAACCGCGCCATGACCAAGCTCCGCGCCCGCGACCGCGCCCAGCTCGTGGTCCTCGCCTACGAGTCCGGCCTGGTGGTCCCGAACGGCTCCTGAGGTCCTCCCCGGTCGCGGCCCGGCCGGGGGCCGGGCCGCGGGAACGGAACCTAGAGACGCTCGACCACGTGGTCGATGCAGACGGTCAGGGCCTCGACGTCGTCGGGGTCGATGGCCGGGAACATCGCGACGCGCAGCTGGTTGCGGCCGAGCTTGCGGTACGGCTCGGTGTCGACGATGCCGTTGGCGCGCAGCACCTTGGCCACCTGCGCGGCGTCCACCCCGTCGGCGAAGTCGATGGTCCCGACCACGTTGGAGCGGAACTCCGGACCCGCGAACGGGGTGGTGTAGGAGGTCTTCTCCGCCCAGGTGTACAGGCGGCGGGCCGACTCGGCCGAGCGGGCGGTGGTCCAGGCCAGGCCGCCGTTGCCGTTCATCCACTCGATCTGCTCGGCGAGCAGGAACAGCGTGGCGACCGCCGGGGTGTTGTAGGTCTGGTCCTTGGCGGAGTTGTCGATCGCCGTCGGCAGGCTGTAGAAGTCGGGCACGTAACGGCCGCTCGCCGCGATCTCCTCGACCCGCGCGAGCGCGGCCGGGGACATCAGGGCGATCCACAGGCCGCCGTCGGAGGCGAAGCTCTTCTGCGGCGCGAAGTAGTAGACGTCGAACTCGCCGGCCTCGACGGGCAGGCCGCCGGCGCCGGAGGTGGCGTCCACCAGGACCAGCGAGCCGTCCTCGCCGACCCGCCGGATCGGCATGGCGACGCCGGTGGAGGTCTCGTTGTGGGTGAGGGCGTAGACGTCCACGCCCTCCTCGGCGCGGGCCTGCGGATGGCTGCCGGGGTCCGACTTGATCACCGTCGGGTCGCCCAGCCACGGGGCCCTGGCGGTGACCGCGGCGAACTTGGAGGAGAACTCGCCGAAGTGCAGGTGCTGCGACCTGTCCCGGACGAGCCCGAAGGCGGCGATGTCCCAGAACGCGGTGGTGCCGCCGTTGCCGAGGACGACCTGGTACCCCTCGGGCAGGGAGAACAGCTCCGAGAGGCCCGCGCGCACCCGCCCGACGAGCGACTTGACCGGCTTCTGGCGATGGGAGGTGCCCATCAGAGCCGATCCGGAGGCGGCCAGAGCGGACAGCTGCTCGGGGCGCACCTTCGAGGGCCCGCAGCCGAAGCGGCCGTCGGCGGGCTTGATGTCAGTGGGAATCACGATGTCAGCCACCCCGCCAGACTACTGAGCCATGCCGCGTGACTCGTACGAGGTCCGCATGATGAGACATTCGTGTCTGACAAGCGGAACGGCCGCCGCGCGAGGGGATCGCGCGGCGGCCGCGGGGGAGGGTCGGCGGGGCCGGGCGGGGGAGCCCGGTCCGGAAAGCCGGCCGCGACGGCTCAGGCGGAGCCGACGACCTCGGCGGCGCCGGGGACGTCGTTGATCGAACGCTGCGCGGGACCCACGTACTTGGCGCTGGGGCGGACGAGCCTGCCCGTGCGCTTCTGCTCCAGGATGTGGGCGGCCCAGCCCGCGGTGCGGGCGCAGGTGAACATGGAGGTGAACATGTGCGAGGGGACCTCGGCGAAGTCGAGGATGACCGCGGCCCAGTACTCGACGTTGGTGGCGAGCACCCGGTCGGGCTTGCGGGCGTGCAGCTCCTCCAGAGCGGCCTTCTCCAGCGCGGCGGCGACCTCGTAGCGCGGCGCGTTCAGCTCCTTGGCCGTACGGCGCAGCACGCGGGCGCGGGGGTCCTCGGCGCGGTAGACGCGGTGGCCGAAGCCCATGAGGCGCTGGCCCTTGTCGAGCTCGGACTGCACGTACTTCTTGGCGTCGCCGACCTGCTCGACACCCTCGATCATGTGCAGCACGCGCGCCGGGGCGCCGCCGTGCAGCGGACCGGACATGGCGCCGACGGCGCCGCTCAGCGCCGCCGAGACGTCGGCGCCGGTGGAGGCGATGACGCGGGCGGTGAAGGTGGAGGCGTTCATGCCGTGCTCGGCCGCCGACACCCAGTAGGCGTCGATGGCCTTGACGTGGGCGGGGTCGGGCTCGCCCCGCCAGCGGGTCATGAACCGCTCGACGATGCTCTCGCACTCGTCGATCCGCTTCTGCGGGACCATCGGCTGGCCGAGGCCGCGCGACGACTGGGCGACGAAGCTGAGGGCGGTCACGCTGGCGCGCGCGAGGTTGTCGCGCGCCTCGTCGTCGTCGATGTCGAGCAGCGGCTTGAAGCCGTACGCGGGGGCCAGCATGGCCAGCGCGCTCTGCACGTCGACGCGGATGTCACCGGAGTGGACAGGAATGGGGTACGGCTCGGCCGGGGGCAGGCCCGGCTGGAACTCGTTGTCGACCAGCAGGCCCCACACGTGTCCGAAGGAGACGCGGCCGACCAGCTCTTCGATGTCGACGCCCCGGTAGCGAAGGGCGCCCCCTTCTTTGTCCGGTTCCGCGATCTCCGTCTCGAAAGCTACGACGCCTTCGAGCCCGGGTTTGAAGTCGGACATTCTCGGCCGCCTCCCTTTCTTGAAGTCAAAGCCTTGATGTCGAGATACCGGCGGGTCATATTCAACCTTGTGGGGGACAGTGGTGTGGCCCCGGACCCGCCGGAACGCGATCGTCCCAGGTAGGGGGCGCGCGCATGCTCTTGGTTCAACCACGGGAGAATACCGAACCGTGGATGCCACCTCGCGCCCGCCGTCGCTCGCGGGCCTTCGCCGTACCTACGAGGGCGACCCTCTGTCGGAGGGGGATCTCGCGCCCGATCCTGTGACGCAGTTCACCGTCTGGTTCGGTGAGGCCCTGGACGCCGGGCTCCCCGAACCCAACGCCATGATCCTCGCCACCTGCTCGGCGGGCGGGCTGCCGACGGCCCGCACCGTGCTGCTGAAGGGCTACGACGAACGGGGGTTCGTCTTCTACACCAACTACGAGTCCCGCAAGGGCCGCGACCTCCGGGAGAACCCCAGGGCCGGCCTGCTGTTCCCCTGGCACCCCATCCGCCGCCAGGTGCGGGTGGAGGGCACGGTGACGCGGCTGCCGCGCGAGGAGTCGGCCGCCTACTTCCGCTCCCGCCCCTACGGTTCGCGCATCGGCGCCTGGGCGTCGCGGCAGTCGGCCGTGGTGGGCTCGCGGCAGGAGCTCGACGCCCGCTACGCCGAGCTGGCCGCGCGCTGGCCGGAGGATCCGCCGGTGCCCGACTTCTGGGGCGGGTTCCGGGTCGCGCCGGTGGAGGTGGAGTTCTGGCAGGGCCAGGTCTCCCGGATGCACGACCGCCTGCGGTACCGGCGCGCGGGTGACGGATGGGTCGTGGAACGCCTGGCTCCCTGACGCATTACTCTCTCGTTGCTGATATATCCGCATATATCAGCCTTGATGAGGGGGAATCGTGGCGTTCGGGGACATGGTGCGGCGGCTCGCGGTGGACACCCGTCCGCTCGCCGTCCCGGCCTTCCGGCGGCTCTGGGCCGGGCAGGGCGTGTCGTTCATCGGTTTCCAGCTCACCGCGGTGGCGGTCAGCGCCCAGATCTACGACATCACCTCCTCCTCGTTCTGGGTCGGCATGCTCGGCCCGGCCAACCTCATCCCCCTGATCGTCTTCGGGCTGTGGGGCGGCGCCGTCGCCGACGCCGTGGACCGGCGCAGGCTGCTGCTGACCGGATCGGTCATCGCCTGGGCCGCGACGCTCGCCCTGCTGGCCCAGGCCGTCCTCGGCACCGCGAACGTCGGGCTGCTGCTGGCGACCACGGCCGTGCACGCCACCGGCTTCGCCATCACCGGCCCGACCCGCGGCGCGATCATCCCCAGGCTCGTCCCGCCGGAGATGGTCCCGGCCGCCAACACGCTCAACTACCTCGCCGGAGGCGTCGGCAGCGTCGTGGGCCCGCTGGTCGCCGGGGTCGTGCTCGCCCGGGGCGGCCTCGCCGCCGCCTACCTGGCCGACGCCGTGCTGTTCACCGCCGGCTTCTACGCCACGCTGCGGCTGCCGGGCCTGGCGCCGCTCGGCGAGGTGACCCGCCCCGGCCTCCGGTCCGTCCTGGACGGCCTGCGCTACGTCTCCGGCCACCCCATCGTGATGATGTCGTTCGTCGTGGACATCATCGCCATGGCCTTCGCCCTGCCCCGGGCGCTGTTCCCCCAGATCGTGGCCGAGCGGTTCGGCGGCTCGCCGATCGCGTTCGGCTGGCTGTCGGCGAGCATGGCGATCGGCTCGGTCGCCGGCGGGCTGATGTCGGGCTGGGTGGGCCGGGTCCGGCGGCAGGGCCTGGCGCTCACCTTCGTGATCGCCGCCTGGGGGCTCAGCGTCGCCGCGTCCGGGCTGGTGGGCGCGCTGTGGGCGATGGTCGCGCTGCTCGCCTTCGGCGGGGCCGCCGACCTCGTCTCCTCGGTGTGGCGGCAGACGATCCTCCAGACGCACGCGCCCGACGACATGCGCGGGCGGATGCAGGGGGTGTTCATGGTCGTGGTGGCCGGCGGGCCCCGTCTCGGGGACCTGCGCGCCGGGGCCACCGCCACGTGGTTCGGCGCCACCGGGGCCTGGGTGGGCGGCGGGATCGCGTGCGCGCTCGCCGTACTCGCGGTGGGGCTGGCGGTGCCCTCGTTCAGGGGTTACCGTGCGGGCACACGCGAGGTCTGACCGGTCCGGGAGGCGTCCGGGAAGCACCCGGGAGGCATCCGGGAAGCATCGGGCGCGCTCCGGTGTTGCCGTCCTTTGCCACCGCGGACCCGATACTCCCAATAGGGTCGGGGTCTGAGACTTCTTCCGTCCCGCACCGCCCTTCGCGGAACGTCGCGTGATGGACGAGGAGGCATCGAGATAGGACGGAGGAGCCTTGACCGCACACGGCCTGATCGACACCACGGAGATGTACCTCCGCACCATCTTCGAGCTGGAGGAAGAGGGGATCGTCCCGCTGCGGGCCCGGATCGCCGAGCGGCTGCAGCAGAGCGGCCCCACCGTCAGCCAGACGGTCGCCCGCATGGAGCGCGACGGCCTCGTCCGCGTGGAGGGCGACCGCCACCTGGCCATGACCGACCTCGGCCGCACCCTGGCGACGCGCGTCATGCGCAAGCACCGCCTCGCCGAATGCCTGCTCACCCAGGTGATCGGGCTGCCCTGGGAGGAGGTGCACATCGAGGCGTGCCGCTGGGAGCACGTCATGTCGGAGTCGGTGGAGGCCCGCCTGGTCTCCCTGCTCAACAACCCGACCGAGGACCCCCACGGCAACCCCATCCCCGGCCTCGACGAGCTGGGCGTCGAGGGCGCCGGGAGCGACTGGGAGTCGCTGCCGTCGATGGCCGCTCTGGCCGGACCCAGAGATATACCCGTCGTCGTCCGCCGAATTAGCGAACAAGTGCAAAGCGATCCGGCTGTGATGCTTAAACTCAAGCAAGTTGGGATACAACCCGGACGCGAGGTAACGCTCGCGGCGAGCGACGACGGTGTGCGGGTGACAGGTGACGACGAGGCGGAGAACAATCTTGCGGAGCTTCCGCGGGAGATCGCCGCGCACGTCTTCGTCTCCACTCGCTGACCAGGGCCCCTCTGCTTGGTTGGATCCCCCTGGGGAGCCCCTCCGCTTCCACTCCCAGGCCGAGACTGCAGCTGGAGCAACCGTGGTTCGCTTTGCGCACACCCGTCCTCAAGGGGTGGTCACCGGATGAAGCGGTGGGGGGACCTCTCACCGGACACCGCCGACCACCTGACGGCCGGTTCCGTTCTCGACCACGCCGAGATGGCGGTGGTCGTCACCGACAGATTCAGCAACATCCTCTACCGGAACCCGTTCGCCGACAGGCTCTTCGGCCGCCCCGCGGCCGCGGCCTCCCGGGAACAGTCCTTCTCCCTCGGCGTCATGGAGAAGGACCATCCGCTCGCCGGTGAGCTCGCCAAGCACGTCCTCAAGGGCGGGGTCTGGGAGGGCACGTTCGACGTCCGCCGCGGCGACGGGACGATGATCTACGTCCGGGCGCAGGCCGTACCGCTGCGGCACCCGTCCGGATCGGTCAGCGGCATCGTCATCACCGCCCGCGAGGCGATGCGCAGCAACGAGCGGGAGAAGGACCGCTTCGGGCTGCTGGAGCGGATCGGCGAGCGGCTCGCCGGATCCCTCTACGTCGAGGAGACGCTCAAGCGGGTCTCCGAGATGCTCGTCCCGCAGTTCGCCGACCACTGCTTCATCGAGCTGATGGAGGGCGACCGGCTGACCCGCAGGGTCTCCACCCACGTCCAGGGCTGGAGCCCGCCGCCGGACACGTGGGCGCCGCTCGGGGCGGAGATCCGCTACCCCCCGGGCCACTACGCCGACATCGCGCTGCGCCGTCAGGAGACCGTCCTGGTCGAGGACTTCGCGCAGACCAACTACCCGAGCCCCGGCGAGGCCAACACCCGCCTGGCCGCCGAGATCGGCCTGACCTCGGCCATCGTGGCGCCCCTGTGCGTTCGCGGCGAGACCCTCGGGCTGATGTACCTCGGGCTGTCCAACCTCACCGACCGGCGCAGCCCGCACTACGACGCCTTCGACCGCGACTTCGTCGGGGCCATCGCCACCCGCGTCGCCGTGGCCGTGGACAACGCGCTGCTGTTCGAGGAGGAGCGGCACACCGCCGAGTCCTTCCAGAAGTACCTGCTGCCTCCCGCGCCGCTGCCCGAGCTCGACGGGCTGGAGATCGCGGTCCGCTACTACCCGGCGGCCCCGCTCGCCAGCCACGGCCAGGGCATCCAGACCCAGGTGGGCGGCGACTGGTACGACGTCATCCCGCTGTCGGCGGGCCGGGTCGGCATCGTCATCGGCGACGTCGAGGGCCGCGGAGCCAAGGCCGCCGCCGTCATGGGCCAGCTGCGCGCCGCGCTGCGCGCCTTCGCCCAGGACGACAAGCCGCCCGCGGAGATCCTCGCCAAGCTCGACGAGTGGACCCGCATCATCGCCACCCCCGAGCGCGACGACAGCGGCACCGACGTCAGCGTCCCGCCCATCGTCACCTGTCAGTACCTCGTCTACGACGCCTGGTCGCGGCAGCTCTCCTTCGCCAACGCCGGCCACGCCCCGCCGCTGCTGCTGCACGGCGGGGTCTGCCGGGAACTTCAGATCGAGGAGGTGGGCCAGCCCCTCGGCGTCCGCGCCAAGGGCATGCACGCCGACCTGGTCTACAAGGAGGAGACCCGGACGCTGCCGCCGGGCGCCGCGCTCGTCCTCTACACCGACGGCCTCGTGGACCGCCGCCCGGTGCGCGACGCCGACGGCCGGGCACCTACCGAGGAGGAGACCTTCGACATCCTCCGCCGGCGGCTCGCCGAGGAGGCCGGCGCGTCGGTGGAGCACCTCGCCGAGGTGGCGACGTTCGCGGTGCCGGGCGAGATCGACGACGACATGGCGATCCTCGTGGTCAGGTCCGCCCCCGACGACCTCGACGTCGAGGAGCGGACGTTCCCGGCCCAGCCGATCATGGTCGGTGAGGCCCGCCGGATGGCGTCGGACGCGTTCACCGGCTGGAACGTCCCCGAGGAACGCGCCGAACTCGCCTGCCTGCTGGTCTCCGAGGTGGTGACCAACGTCGTGCTGCACGCCGCCACCGCCACCGTCCCCCGGCGGGAGCTGCCGATGGACGGCCCCTCGCTGTCGTCCCTGTCGTTCGACGAGACCTGGGGCGACGGCCCCGACTTCGACGACGAGGTCACCGCCGAGAAGGAGTTCACGCTCCGGCTGCGCCGGGGCCGCGACTCGGTCTGGGTGGAGGTCTTCGACCAGGACCTGCGGCTTCCCCGGATCCGCAGCGCCGGGGAGAACGACGAGGGTGGACGGGGCCTGTACCTCGTCGACCAGCTCGCCAGGCGCTGGGGATCACGCCCCACCAAGGAGGGCAAGGCCGTCTGGTTCGAGATCCCCACCAAGACCCGCTGAGGCTCCGCGGTCCACCGGGGTCCACCGGGGTCCTGCGGTCCGCCGAGGACCCGGTCCGCCGAGGCCCGCGATCCGTCGAGGTCACGGTCCGCTTAGGTCCCGGCCCGCTGCGGCCAGTGGTCCGCCGAGGTCACGGTCCGCTGAGGTCCCGCCGAGGCGCCGTCCCGCCGCCGAACCTCCCGGCGGCGTCCGGCCGCGTCCTTCGCCGGGATCGGGGTACGGCGCGGGCGGCTGGCCGGTCTCCACGCGAGGTGCTTGACTCGTGGGCATGGAACTGGCCTTCGAACGGCGCGGGGTGGGTCCGCCCCTGATCCTCCTGCACGGAATCGGGCACCACTGGCAGGGATGGCTGCCGGTGCTCGACCGTCTCGCCGCCGAGCGGGACGTCGTCGCCGTGGACTTCCCGGGCTTCGGTGTCTCGCCGCCGCTGCCGCCGGGCACGCCGTACACCCCCGAGGCGCTCGCCGACGCGGTCGAGGCGTTCTGCGCGGTGCTCGGCCTGCGTGAGCCGCACGTCGCGGGCAGCTCCCTGGGCGGCTACGTCGCGCTGGAGCTCGCCGCCCGCGGGGTGGTCCGCACCGCCACCGCCCTCTCCCCGGCCGGGTTCTGGAACCGTACCGAGCTGGCCTACGCCCGCGCGGTGCTCCGGGCGATCAGGTCGCTGGCGCGCGAACTGCCGGCCGGACGCGCCCGCCTCCTCGCCGGGCACCGGATCGGCCGGACGCTGACGATGGGCCTGATGACGGCCCACCCGGACCGGCTGTCCGCCGAGGCGGTGACGGCCGCCGCCGAGGCGATCGCCGGCGCCCCGGGGTTCGACGACACCCTCGACGCGTTCCTGTGGACGATGCCGCCCGCCCCGCCGAAGTCGCCGATCACCATCGCCTGGGGCGAGCACGACCGGCTGCTGCCCCGGCGCCAGGCCGTACGGGCGGCCCGGTGGTCGGGACAGCGGGTACGGCTGCTGCGGGGATGCGGGCACCTGCCGATGAGCGACGACCCCGGCCTGGTCGCCCGCGTCCTCCTGGAGGGCTCCTCCCGCTGAACCCGCACCGGGGCGTACGGCACGCGACCGGACTCGCGATGTCCGCCCGGTGTGACGCCTGTCCGGTGTACGGCGCGGCCGGGCGTCACCGCCCGGCCGGTCCGGATGCCGGCGCCTTCCCGCCCGGTTCGGTGCCGGCGCCTTCCCGCGCTACCGGGTGCGGCGGCGGTTGCGCAGCGCCGCCACCCCCGCGACCACGGCGGCCAGCGCGCCCGCCGTCACCGCCGTCGCGGTGTGGCGACGCTGCTGCACGGCGGTGCCGGCCAGGCCCCAGACCAGCGTGGCGGGGTAGGAGATCGAGCGGGGACCGGCGGCGATCACGGCCGTGGCGACGGCCCCGGTCACGGCCAGCGCCGGGACCGCCCAGGGGCGCTGCGGGTCGGCCGCCGCGGGGCCGTCGACGGCGCCGTCGAGCACCGAGATGGCCGACGCCAGGGTGAGCCAGCCCGCGAACCCGGCCAGCGGCTCGCGCACCGCCCAGCGCCACCCGTCCGGCCGCCCGCGGTCCTCGGGGGTCTCGCGGTCCTCGCGGTCTCCGTGGTCCCTGTGGTCGCCGTGGTCCCCGTGGGAACCGTCCTCGGGGGTGTCCCGGCCGGTGAGTGCGTAGGCCGCCACCGCCGACACCCAGGTGACGCCCACCAGGGGCAGGAACGCCCGGGTGCCCTGCGCGCGGCTCTGCAGGCCCGCGCCGAGGTAGCCCAGCGCGGCGGGCAGGGCGAGGCGGCCGAGAACGTGGTCACCACGCCGCCGCGGCATCGCCTGGTAGACGGCGTAGGCCAGCGAACCCGCGTAGATCGGCCCCCAGATGCCGAAGGCCCGGCTGGGCGGGACGATCGCCGACGGCGACCGTTCCGCGTCGCCGTAGTTCCCGGTGGCTCCCAGCGTCAGGCCGGTCACGACCGCCCCCGCCGTCAGCGCCTGCCGTGCCACGCCCTGCCGAATGCCGTCTCCCATGTCCCCGCACCCCACCGCGAGCGGCCCGGTGAGACGCACCGTGTCTCGGCCGGCCGGGTTCCCGCGTGCCGCGATGGCCCTTCCCACGGGCTCACTTCCCCCGACGGGCCCGCCCATTCGGCGCGGAGCCGGCCGCCGGCGTGATCCGCGGCACGTGGCCCGCCCGCCCCGGCGGTACGGCGGGTCACCGGAAACGCCCGATCACCAGGCGCGGAAGGACCCGTCCTGCCGCCCGCCGGGGGCGTCCGGGCGCGGTCGAAGAACCGGGCCGGCCACCGGCCGGGAGCGTCCGGGCGCGGTCAGCGGAACGTCTGCGCCCACAGGGCGAGGGCCACCAGGACGAACACGATCACGATGCCCGCGTAGCCGACGGGACCGAGCCGCAGCGCCCGCCGTACCCGGTTGAGACCCCAGGCGAACAGGAACGCCAGGAAGATCAGCAGAATCAGCCCGCTGTCCATCGCCACCGCCTCAGGGAGTCCACGCAGACCAGTATGCGTCGGCGGAGCCGATCACGCGGCGGGTAACGGCCGGACGCGCTCACATGAGATCGTTGCGCCTCATGAACGCTTCCCCGAAGACATCGCGCGTCCTGACGGCCGTCGTCCTCGCCGCCGGTCTCGCGGCGGGCCTGACCGCCTGCTCCGGCGACGGTGACGGTGACGGTGACTCAGCCGCGCCGGCACCCACCGTCACGGTGACCGAGACGTCCGCCGCGACCGGGACGGCCTCGGAGCCGCCCGTGACCGCCCCGCCCACCTCCTCCGTGCCCACCGTCACGGCCACGCTCACCGCCTCGCCCGCCGCGACGCCGAGCGTCTCCGGCATGCGGGGTCTGGACGAGGACCTGGTGGGGGACGTGCAGCTCGATGGAAGCGGCGCGATCACGGTGGCTCCCGAGGGCGAGGCCGCGCGGCGGGCCAAGCTCATGCCGTTCACCGAGGTGCTCGACGTGCAGGGCGGCATCTGCACGAAGGGACCGCTCCCGCACCGGTGCACCACCGACCAGCTCCGCAAGGCGCTCAAGGCGGGGACGTCCCTCTACGCCAAGGTCACCGTCAAGGACGGCTTCGCCATGCGGATCGAGGAGATCGTCCCGGAGTGACCGGCGGAGCGCCGGGGAGGGCCCGTTCAGCCCGGAGCGGCGCACGCCGGGACGGGCGATCGGGAGCCGGGGGATCGGCGGCCCGGCGGGGCGCCGGCCGCTCAGAAGCCGAAGGACCGGCCGATGATCTCCTTCATGATCTCGGTGGTGCCGCCGTAGATGGTCTGCACGCGGCTGTCGATCCAGGCCCTGGCGACCGGGTACTCCAGCATGTAGCCGTAGCCGCCGTGGAGCTGGAGGCAGCGGTCGATGACCCGGTTCTGCAGCTCGGTGGTCCACCACTTGGCCTTGGCCGCGTCCACGACGCTCAGTTCCCCGGCGTTGAGCGCCCGGACGCACCTGTCCACGTAGTGGCGGGCGATGTCGACCTCGGTGTCCAGCTCGGCCAGCACGAACCGGGTGTTCTGGAAGCCGCCGATGTTGCGGCCGAAGGCCGTGCGGTTCCTGCAGTACTCGATGGTCGTCCGCAGCACGGTCTCGGCGGCGGCCACCGCGGCCACCGCGATCGACAGCCGCTCCTGCGGGAGGTTGGCCATGAGCTGGTAGAAGCCCTGCCCCTCCTGCCCGCCCAGCAGGTTGGCGGCGGGGACCCGCACGTCGTCGAAGGACAGCTCCGCCGTGTCCTGGGCGTGCATGCCGATCTTCTCCAGGTTGCGGCCCCGGGTGAAGCCCTCCATGCCCCGCTCGACGACGAGCAGCGAGATGCCCCGGGCGCCCGCGTCCGGGTCGGTCCTGGCGACCACGACGACGAGGTCGGCGTTGATGCCGTTGGTGATGAAGGTCTTGGAGCCGTTGACGACGTAGTGGTCGTCCTCCCGCACGGCGGTCGTCCGTACGCCCTGCAGGTCGCTGCCCGCGCCGGGCTCGGTCATCGCGATGGCGGTGATCAGCTCGCCGCTGACGAAGCCGGGCAGCCAGCGGGCCTTCTGCCCGTCGTCCGTCAGGTTCAGGAGGTAGGGGGCCATCACGTCGTTGTGCAGGGAGAAACCCAGGCCGGACGCGCCGGCCGCGACGACCTCCTCGACGATCACGGCGTTGTAGCGGAAGTCGGTGATGCCGGCTCCGCCGTACTCCTCGGGCACCGCGAAGCCGAACATGCCGACCTCGCCGGCCTTCTTCCACACCTCGCGGGGGACGATGCCGTCCTTCTCCCACCGGGCGTGGTGCGGGACGACCTCGCGGGCCAGGAACTCGCGTACGGTCTCCCGGAAGAGCAGGTGCTCCTCCTCGAACAGGTCTCGCTGCATCGGCGGATCCTCCCGGGGTGGTTCTACGGTCCCTGCGGTCCCGCGCAACAGAATACGATTCTGTTGCCGCCTCGGTACAGTACGGCCGGCGATGCCCGCGCGGCCCCCGTCCGGCCCCCGACCGGCGGGAACGGGCCGCTCCCGCCGGGTGATCCCCGGGGGACAGCGGGTCACAACTGCGCCACGGTCCCCTGTGGATTCCCTGATCCCGCTGCGCCAAAGAGGGCGAAAACCGTACGATCTACCCTTGGTTTGCTAGAGGTGGCGCCGAGTCGGCGGTCCCGGCGATCGGAGTGTTGTGGTGGTTCGGTGGCGATCCAGGCTGAGTAAGCCTGTCGCGGTCTCGATGCTGGGTCTGCTGGGAGGGGCACTGGTCGTGCTCCCCTCGGGACAGGCGAGCGCCAACGCCGCCGAGCTGGTGGTCGACTACCAGTGCACCGGCGATCCGACGGACAGCATCGCGCAGAGCGGTCCGGTGCGTTTGCGGACCCATGTGTCGGTCCCGACGACGCTGACCGTGGGCGAGCCGCTCAACATCGGCTGGAAGCTCGGCTACCTCGGTATCGCCAGGTTCGGCTCGCCCGGCTACTTCGAGCCCGGCGCCACGGTCACCGCCACCGGCACGGTGGCGCTGTCGGGTGTCTGGAGCGGGAACCTCAAGCCGGTGGGCGCGGTGGAGCAGACCGGCAGGCTCCAGCCGGGCGACATCCTGAAGCTCCCCGAGGCGATCTCCGACTTCGCGCACACCGACCAGGCGGGGACGCTCAAGGTCACGCCGCGGAACATCGTGGTGGACTTCGCGCCCCCGGCGGGCGAGGCCATGGTCAACGACGACGACCCCCGGGTGGAGTACTCCGCGGGCGGCTGGAAGGACCTGAACAACCAGCCGGTCGAGCACAACGACTACCAGCGCGACCTGCACCGCACCGTGGTGAAGGATGCCTCCGCCTCCTTCACGTTCACCGGCACCGGCATCGAGTACGTCGCCCAGCGGGACTATCGGGCCGGGAGGGTCCGCTTCTACATCGACGGTCAGGCCGCCACCCCCGCCTACATCGACGCCTCCAAGAAGGCCGACGGCACCCCGTCCACCGACGCGGGCAAGGGCGGGCTGACCCTGTGGCGCTTCCGCGGGCTGAACTACGGCAAGCACACCATCCAGGTCGTCAACGACGAGCAGGGCAAGTGGGGCCAGCTCGACGCGTTCCGGGTGATCACCAAGGAGCTGTCCGCCCCGCCGAAGGCGCACCGGGCCACCTGCACGCTCGTCAGCAACCCGGTGTCGGTGAACGTCGTCATCTCGGACCCCTCGTCGACCACCCCGCCGCCGAACACCACCCCGCCGGGCTCCCCTGATCCGACGGGCGGCCCGACCACCACCCCGCCGACGACGTGCCTTCCGACGACCCCGCCCCCGGCGCTCGCTCCCACCGGTCCGCCGACGCCCGCCCCCACCGTCACCCCGACGGGCACGCCGACGGCGACTCCGGACCCCACCGCGACTCCGGACCTCACGGAGAACGACCCCGCTGACACGGACGATCCGAACGTGTCCCCGGAGGGCTTCGACAAGGCCGCGAGGACCCCCACCCCGCCGGAGACGCCCGCGCCGACCGACCCGCCGACGGAGCGGATGCCGATCGCCCCGACGACGACGCCGCCGGCGACGCCGACCCCGACATGCTCGCCGAGCACCCCTCCGACCACTCCCTCGCACACCCCCACGAACTCGAACTCGGCGACCCCGTCGCCGTGTGTCACCATCACCCCCACGCCGACGCCCACCTCGACGATCACGCCGACCCCCACCCCCACCGTCTCGTGCTCGCCGACGACGACCCCCCCGCAGACCACGCCGCCCCCCACCCCCACGCCGACCCAGAGCAACAGCGCCAACGGCAACACGTCGACCCCGAAGCCGACGCTGACCGTGACGGCGACCGTCACCCCGACCAGGACCGCCCCCACCACCCCGCAGGTGGTGATCACTCCCACGGGCGGCGCCCAGACCGGTGAGGCGCCCGAGCAGGAGGGCGGCACCTCGGCCCTCATGCTGGTCGGCGCCGGCGGCGCCATGCTCGCCGGCAGCGGGATGGGCGGCGTGGTGCTCGTACGGCGGCGCGCGGCGCACTTCCGCGGCCGGAGCTAGGTAAGGAGGCGCCGGATGTACTCAGGGCCCTCGCACGGCGGCCCCGGACCCTACGGACACGATCCCCGTGATCCGTACGGCGCGGGCCGCCCGCCCAGGAGCGCGCGGAGGCTGCTGCTGCCCGCGCTGCTCGTGGCCGGGTCCCTCGGCGGGGTCGGGGCGATCATGGTAGGGCTGCTCACCTACCTGTCCCCGGGGGGCGAGGAGGAGTACTACCGGGCCGCGGAGTCGCAGTCGGCGACCGGCACGGCGGCGCAGAATCCGCCGCCACCGCCGGTGGGGGAGGAGAACCCCGCGCTGACGCTCTCGGCGGCCGTCGGGCCGGGCGGGCTGGACGGGCCGCTGACGGCGGCGGCCCCGACGGCGCCGCCGCCGTTGCCCGTGGTCCAGCCGCCGGAGCCGCTCAAGACCGCCGCCGGTGTGCGGCCGAACAAGCTCTCCGTCGGGAAGATCGGGCTGCTGGCACCCCTGACGCAGGTCGGGGTGGACGCCAAGAAGGAGGTCCAGACCCCGCCGCTGAGCAAGCCGAAGCTGGCGGGCTGGTACAGGTACGGGCCCGTCCCCGGCCAGCAGGGTCCCTCGGTGATCCTCGGCCACGTGAACACCAAGAGCGGTCCCGCCGTGTTCAGCCGCCTGAAGGAGATCAAGCGCGGCGACACGATCAGGGTGTCGCGGTCGGACAAGGCCGTGGTGGAGTTCACCGTCGACGGTGTGGAGCAGGTCAGCAAGAAGGCGTTCCCGTCCAAGCGGGTCTACGGCAACACGGGCGAGGCCACCCTGCGCCTGATCACCTGCGGCGGCGTCTACAACCCCAGGATCGGTCACTACACCGACAACATCATCGTCTACGCCACCCTCTCCAAGGTCGTCCGCCGCTGACCCGGGTCCTCCGGGTACCGGCGCCCGGGTGCCGTCCGTGTCCTCGCGCCGGTGGTTCCGGGTGCGGACGGTCCGCGCTCGCCGATGGAGTTCACGGGTCCCCCACGCGGGGGCCTGCCATCGCGCGGATCGTCTTCCGGACCCTGGATCTTGGGGTAAACCGGTCTTTAGCCTGATAAAGATGGCGTGAAGCTGATAAAACTCTCTATCCCTAGAGAAAATCATCGGCACGCAGTCGGCGTCACGGATGATTCGCGGGGAAACGCCGTTTTCGGCGTCCGGTAAAACCGATTTGCAGCCAGAAATGCGCTGCCGAGCGCCATATGGCACGCGGGGCCTTCAACGCCGTGTTAGACCGATGTTTCGGCTATCGATGGGTTACTCTTCCAGGGTCACGACCAGGATTCTGGCGCGGCAGAAGGCACGTCCCCCCCGTTCGATGATTCGGCGTCATTCGCCGTCTCGCCTGCGGGAGGTCGGTTCTGTTGTTCTGGGTCCACACGCGCCGGGGATTCCTCGGCAGTGCCCTGTCGGGATTCCTGGCATGCGCGGTCGGCATGGGATCGACGGTGCCCGCCTCCTCCACCGCGTCTCCGGACGGTAGAGGCGTCCGGCCGTTCGTGATCGACTGCGGGCCGGGCCGTACCGGGCCGGCGTTGCGGTTGACGCGGGAGGTGCGAGCCGAGGGCGGCCGCGCGGCCGTCACACTGCGCGTCACCAACGTCGGCCGGGTCGCCGCGAAGGGGGCGGGCTTCGCCGAGGACCTCTCGGGGATCCCCGGCGGCCGGGCCGTGGTCGACGCACGGGCCACCACGGGAAAGCTGGCCTATGCCAAGCCCAGGCTCAGGTGGACGGGCGACCTGGCCGCCGGTGACAGCGCCACGATCAGCTACGCCGTACCGGTTCCGGCGTCCGCCGGGCGGATGACCATCTCCACGGTGGACGGGGACGCGGGGCGGACCTGCCGGGGCACGACGGCTTCTTCCGGGGACACCGCGCAGGCCGGGGAGCAGGCGCGGTCGTCCGGCGCCGCCTCCCCGGCGGCGGAGGACGCGGGCGGTACGGCCGCCGCGCCGGCCGGCGACGGAAAGACGCCGGACACCGCCGTGACCGGCGACGGGACGACATCGGACGCCGCGGCCGGGCCGACGCTGCCGGACGTGAAGGCCGGTACGGCGTGGAACACCGAGACCGGCACCGAGACCGGCACCGAGAGCGGCGCCGAGGCCGGGGCGAGCGGGAGGAACGGCGGCGCCGAGGCGAACGCGGAGAACCGCGCGAGGGCGAAAGCCGGAGGCCGCGCCAAGGCGAAGGCAGGGAAGCGCGCGAAGGCGAAGGCAGGGAAGCGCGCGAAGGCGAAGGCCGGGAAGCGCGCGGGGGCGCGGGCGAAGCCCGGCGCGAAGGGCGACGCCCGAGCGGCGGCGCGCCGGGCGCCGATTCCCTTCTCCCTGCGCTACGGCGACAACTTCCGCGGTGCGATCACCCGGGCGGCCAACGCGGTCGTGACCTGCTACCCGCCCGCGGTGGCGGACTGCGTCACCCGCCGGAACGGCACGGGCAACAACAACGTCGCCGCCACCTTCATCGACGTGGACAGCGACGCCTCGACGTTCAACTCCAGCACCGCGGACCTCACACTGTCACCTGGCGCGCAGGTGGCGTACGCGCGGCTGTACTGGGGCGGGCGGAGCCAGACCACGACCGACACGCCGGGCCTGCCGGCCGGCAACCGCTTCGCGCCCAACATCACCCAGCGCGGCCAGGTGCTGATCAAGGCCCCGGGTGACGCCTCCTACCGGACGGTCACCACCGACAGCACGATCGGTGACACCCCCGACAACGTCACCGCCGCCGGAATCGTCTACGGCGCCTCCGCCGACGTCACCGCCCTGGTGACGGCGGCGGGCGCCGGAACCTACGCGGTGGGGAACATCCAGGCCGCCCGGGGCTCCGACGGCCTCGGCGCGTTCGGCGGCTGGACGCTGGTGGTCGCCTACCGGGACCCGACCCTGCCGCTGCGGAACATCTCGCTGTTCGACGGTTTCCTGTTCCAGCAGAACGGCGCTCCGGACACCACGATCACCCTGTCCGGGTTCCAGCCCCCGACCCTCGGAGCGGTGCACGTCAACCTCGGGCAGGTCGCCCTCGACGGTGACAACGCGATCGTCGGCGACTCCCTGAGCGTCAAGACCACCAACGGGCCGCTGACCGTGCTCAGCGACGCCCTCCATCCGGCGAACAACTTCTTCAACTCCACCATCGCCACGCTCGGCAACCAGGTGACCGACCGGAACCCGACCTACACCAACACGCTCGGGTACGACTCCAACATCGTCGACGCGTCCTCGGCGTTCCGGAACAACGACACCTCGGCCCAGTTCACCTTCAGCACCGTGGGAGACGCCTACTGGCCGCAGGTGTTCTTCACGCAGACCGACCTCCGCCAGGCGAACATCCGGTTGAGCAAGACCGCCACGGTCGTGGGCGGCGGGGAGCCCGCACCCGGCTCCGTCATCGAGTACACCATCACCGCGACCAACACGGGGGACGACAACGCGATCAACGTGGTGCTGACCGACCCGATCCCGGGCAACACCACCTACGATCCGGAGACCATCGTCATCGCCTCGGGCCCGAACGCCGGGCCGAAGACGGACGCCGTGGGCGACGACCAGGGCGAGTTCGTCGGCAACCAGGTCCAGGTCCAGCTGGGAACCGGCGCGACGCCCTTCGCGGGCGGCACGCTGGCCCCCGGGCAGTCCACCTCGGTGACGTTCCGGGTCACGCTCGGTCCCGACTCGCCCGGCACGACGGTCACCGACACCGCGACCGTCACCTACGCCAGCTCCGACACGCCCACCCAGCAGGGGGAGGCCGACGCGAGCGCCTCGGTGGTGGTCCCCGTGCAGATCTCGTCGCTGTCGCTGCTGAAGACGGCCTCGCCGAGCTCGGTGACGGTGGCCGGGCGGACGATCACCTACTCCTTCCTGGTCACCAACACCGGCGACACCACGCTGACGGACGTGAGCGCGCAGGACACGGCGTTCTCGGGCACCGGGACGCCGCCGGTGATCACGTGTCCGGTGACGACGCTGGCCCCGGGTGCGTCCACCACCTGCACGGGGACGTACGTGACGACGCAGGCGGATGTGGACGCCGGGGCGATCGTGAACACGGCGACCGCGTCGGGCACTCCGCCGACGGGCCCGCGGGTCACCTCCGACCCGTCGACGGCGACGGTGACCATCCCGTCGGCGCCGAGCATCGCGCTGCTGAAGACGGCCTCGCCGAGTTCGGTGACGATCGCCGGGCGGACGATCACGTACTCCTACCAGGTGACCAACACCGGCAACCGGACGCTGACGGGCGTGAGCGCGACCGACACGTCGTTCTCGGGGTCGGGTCCGCCGCCGGTGATCACGTGTCCGGTGACGACGCTGGCCCCGGGTGCGTCCACCACCTGCACCGGCACCTACGTGACGACGCAGGCGGATGTGGACGCCGGGGCGATCGTGAACACGGCGACCGCGTCGGGCACTCCGCCGACGGGCCCGCCGATCACCTCTGACCCCTCGACGGCGACGGTGACCATCCCGTCGGCGCCGTCCCTGTCCCTGCTGAAGACCGCTTCCCCGGGCACGGTGTCGGCGGCGGGTCAGACGGTGACGTACTCGTTCGCGGTGACCAACACCGGGAACGTGCAGCTGACGGGCGTGAGCGCCCGGGACACGGCGTTCTCGGGCACGGGGGCGCCGCCGGTGATCACGTGTCCGGTGACGACGCTGGCGCCGGGCGCGTCGACCACCTGCACGGGCACGTACACGGTGACGCAGGCCGACATCGACGCCGGTTCGATCATCAACACGGCGACCGCGTCGGGCACTCCGCCGACGGGCCCGGTGGTCACCTCCAACCCGTCGACCGCGACCGTCAACGTCCAGTCGTTGACCGGCCTGTCGCTGCAGAAGACGGTGTCCCCGAACACGGTCGGCGGAGCGGGCCGTACGGTGACGTACTCGTATGCGATCACCAACACCGGTAACCGGACGCTGACGGGCGTGGGCGCGACCGACACGTCGTTCTCGGGCACCGGGACGCGCCCGGTGATCACCTGCCCGGTGACGACCTTGGCGCCGGGCGCGTCGACCACCTGCACGGGCACCTACGTGACGACGCAGGCGGACGCGGACGCGGGGACGGTGGTGAACACGGCGGTCGCCTCGGGCACCCCGCCGACGGGCCCACCGGTCAACTCCAACCCCTCGACGGCGACCCTGACCTTCCCGTTCGCCCCGTCCCTGTCACTGCAGAAGACCGCGTTCCCGTCGTCGGTGACGATCGCCGGGCGGACGATCACCTACTCGTTCGCGGTGACCAACACCGGTAACCGGACGCTGACGGGCGTGGGCGCGACCGACACGGCGTTCTCGGGTTCGGGTCCGCCGCCGGTGATCACGTGTCCGGTGACGACCTTGGCGCCGGGCGCGTCGACCACCTGCACGGGCACCTACGTGACGACACAGACCGACGTCAACGCCGGGGCGATCGTCAACACGGCGGTGGCGTCGGGCACCCCGCCGACGGGCCCGCCGATCAATTCCAATCCGTCGACGGCGACGGTGACCATCCCGTCGGCGCCGTCCCTGTCCCTGCTGAAGACCGCTTCCCCGGGCACGGTGTCGGCGGCGGGTCAGACGGTGACGTACTCGTTCGCGGTGACCAACACCGGGAACGTGCAGCTGACGGGCGTGAACGCGACCGACACGGCGTTCTCCGGTTCGGGGACGCCGCCGGTGATCACGTGTCCGGTGACGACGCTGGCGCCGGGCGCGTCGACCACCTGCACGGGCACGTACACGGTGACGCAGGCCGATGTGAACGCGGGATCGATCACCGACACCGCGGTGGCGTCGGGCACCCCGCCGACGGGGCCCCCGGTGACGTCCAACCCGTCGACCGCGACGGTGACCGCCCAGTCGCTGCCCGGCCTGTCGCTGGAGAAGACGGTGTCCCCGAGCACGGTCGGTGGAGCGGGCCGTACGGTGACGTACTCGTATGCGATCACCAACACCGGTAACCGGACGCTGACGGGCGTGGGCGCGACCGACACGGCGTTCTCCGGTTCGGGGACGCCGCCGGTGATCACGTGTCCGGTGACGACCTTGGCGCCGGGCGCGTCGACCACCTGCACGGGCACCTACGTGACGACGCAGGCGGACGCGGACGCGGGGACGGTGGTCGACACGGCGGTGGCGTCGGGCACCCCGCCGACGGGCCCGCCGGTCAACTCCAACCCCTCGACGGCGACCCTGACCTTCCCGTTCGCCCCGTCCCTGTCACTGCTGAAGACCGCGTTCCCGTCGTCGGTGACGATCGCCGGGCGGACGATCACCTACTCGTTCGCGGTGACCAACACCGGTAACCGGACGCTGACGGGTGTGACCGCGGCAGACACGGCGTTCTCCGGTTCGGGGACGCCGCCGGTGATCACGTGTCCGGTGACGACCTTGGCGCCGGGCGCGTCCACCACCTGCACGGGCACCTACGTGACGACGCAGGCGGATGTGGACTCGGGAGCGGTGGTGAACACGGCGGTGGCGTCGGGCACCCCGCCGACGGGCCCGCCGATCAATTCCAATCCGTCGACGGCGACGGTGACCATCCCGTCGGCACCGCACCTGGAGCTGCTGAAGACCGCCTCGCCGGGGACGGTGTCGGCGGCGGGTCAGACGGTGACGTACTCCTTCACCATCACCAACACCGGTAACCGGACGCTGACGGGCGTGAATGCGACCGACACGTCGTTCACCGGCACCGGGACGCCACCGGTGATCACCTGTCCGGTGACGACCCTGGCCCCGGGCGCGTCCACCACCTGCACGGGCCCCTACACGGTGACGCAGGCCGACATCGACGCCGGCTCGATCGTGAACACCGGGCTCGCGTCGGGCACCCCGCCGTCGGGTCCGCCGATCACCTCCGACCCGTCGACCGCGACGGTGACCGTCGAGTCGATCGCGCGGCTGGCGCTGCTGAAGACGGTGTCCCCGAGCACGGTCGGCGGAGCGGGCCGTACGGTGACGTACTCCTACTCGATCACCAACACCGGCAACACCACGCTGACGAGCATCGGCGCGCAGGACACGGTGTTCTCGGGCACCGGGACACCACCCGTGATCACGTGTCCGGTGACCACGCTGGCGCCGCAGGCGTCGACCACCTGCACGGGCACGTACACGGTGACGCCGGCGGACGTGGACGCGGGGTCGGTGCTCAACACGGCGACCGCGTCGGGCACCCCGCCGACGGGTCCCCCGGTGACGTCCGACCCGTCGACGGCGACGCTGACCATCCCGTTCGCTCCGGAACTGGCGCTGCTGAAGACCGCCTTCCCGTCGGCCGTGACGGAGGCGGGGTCAACGGTGACGTACTCGTACGCGGTGACCAACACCGGTAACCGGACGCTGACGGGTGTGACCGCCCAGGACATCGCGTTCTCGGGCACGGGGACGCCTCCGGTGATCACCTGCCCGGTGACGACGCTGGCGCCGGGCGCGTCCACGACCTGCACGGGTCCCTACACGGTGACCCAGGCCGACATCGACGCCGGTTCGATCGTGAACACGGCGACCGCGTCGGGCACCCCGCCCGGAGGCGGCACGATCACGTCCGACCCGTCGACCGCGACGGTCACCGGGCAGCCGGGCCCGCACATCGAGCTGCTGAAGACGGCCTTCCCGACCTCGGTGGGACAGGCGGGCCGTACGGTCACCTACTCGTATCAGGTCGTCAACACCGGAAACGTGACGCTGACCGATGTGAACGCGGTCGACACGGCGTTCTCCGGTACGGGGACGCCTCCGGTGATCACGTGTCCGGTGACGACGCTGGCGCCGGGCGCGTCCACGACCTGCACGGGTCCCTACACGGTGACGCAGGCGGACATCGACGCCGGTTCGATCACCGACACGGCGGTGGCGGCGGGTACCCCGCCGACGGGACCGGCGGTCACCTCGGATCCGTCGACGGTGACGGTCGGCGTCGAGTCGGCCCCGGACATCGCGCTGTTGAAGACGGTGGCCCCGTCGATCGTGTCGGCGGCGGGCCAGACGGTGACGTACTCGTATGCGATCACCAACCCCGGCAACACGACGCTGACGAGCGTGGGCGCCCAGGACACGGCGTTCTCCGGGACGGGGACGCCTCCGGTGATCACCTGCCCGGTCACGACGCTCGCTCCAGGCACGTCCACCACCTGCACGGGCACCTATGTGGTGACCCAAGCCGACATCGACGCCGGGACGATCGTGAACACGGCGGTGGCGTCGGGCACTCCGCCGGAGGGTCCGCCGATCGTCTCCGACCCGTCGAGCGCACCGGTCACGGTCGAGTCGCTGGCGCGCCTGTCGTTGCAGAAGACGGCCTTCCCGAGCACGGTGCTGGCCGCCGGGCTGACGGTGACGTACTCGTATGCGATCACCAACACCGGGAACACGACGCTGACGGACGTGACCACGCAGGACACGGCGTTCTCCGGGACGGGGACGCCTCCGGTGATCACCTGTCCGGTGACGACGCTGGCGCCGGGCGCGTCCACGACCTGCACCGGCACCTACGTGACGACGCAGGCGGACGTGGACGCGGGGTCGATCGTGAACACCGCGCTGGCCTCGGGCACCCCGCCGACGGGCGGGCCGGTCACGTCCGACCCGTCGACCGCGACGGTGGACATCCCGCCGGTCCTGAATCTGGAGCTGTCGAAGTCCGCCGTCCCGACCTCGGTGGGGCAGGCGGGCCGGCCGGTCACCTACTCGTACGAGATCGTCAACACCAGCAACCGGACGCTGACAGATGTGAAGGCGGAGGACATCGCGTTCTCGGGCACGGGGACGCCTCCGGTGATCACCTGCCCGGTGACGACGCTGCCGCCGGGCGCGACCACGACGTGCACGGGCACGTACATCGTCACCCAGGCCGACATCGACGCCGGTTCGATCACCGACACGGCGGTCGCCACGGGCACCCCGCCGCAGAGCGAGCCGATCACCTCCGACCCGTCGACGGTGACGGTCGGCGTCCAGTCGGCCCCGGACATCGCGCTGTCGAAGTCGGCCTCCCCGGGAACGGTGTCGGCGGCGGGCCAGACGGTCACGTACCTGTACACCGTGACCAACACCGGCAACCGGACGCTGACGGGCGTGACCGCCGAGGACACGTCGTTCTCGGGCTCGGGGACGCCTCCGGTGATCACGTGTCCGGTGACGACCTTGGCGCCGGGGGCGTCCACGACGTGCACGGGCACGTACGTGGTGACGCAGGCCGACATCGACGCCGGTTCGATCACGAACACCGCGACCGCCACCGGCACCCCGCCGACGGGCGAGCCGGTCACCTCCGGCCCGTCGACCGCGACGGTGACCGCCCAGTCGCGATCCGGACTGTCGCTGCAGAAGACGGCCTTCCCGAGCACGGTGCTGGCGGCCGGGGTGACGGTGAGCTACTCGTATGCGATCACCAACACCGGCAACACGACGCTGACGGACGTGAGCGCACAGGACACGGCGTTCTCGGGCACGGGGACGCCTCCGGTGATCACCTGCCCGGTGACGACCCTGGCTCCGCAGGCGACGACCACCTGTACGGGCACGTACGTCACGACCCAGGCGGACGTGAACGCGGGTTCGATCGTGAACACCGCGGTCGCCTCGGGCACGCCGCCCACCGGTCCGGCGGTGACGTCCGGCCCGTCGACCGCCACGGTGACCATTCCGCCGATCTCGAACCTGAGGCTGCTGAAGACGGTCTTCCCGACCTCGGTAGGGGTGGCGGGCCGTACGGTCACCTACTCGTACGCGATCGTCAACGACGGCAACCGGACGCTGACCGGTGTGAAGGCGGAGGACATCGCGTTCTCGGGCACGGGGACGCCTCCGGTGATCACCTGCCCGGTGACGACGCTGCCGCCGGGTGCGGCCGTGACCTGTACGGGTACGTACACGGTGACGCAGGCGGACATCGACGCCGGTTCGATCGTGAACACGGCGGTGGCCTCGGGCACTCCGCCGGAGGGCCCGCCGGTCGTCTCCGGTCCGTCGACGGCGACGGTCATCGTCCAGTCGGCCCCGGGCATCGTGCTGCTGAAGACGGCGGCGCCGGTCACGGTGTCGGCGGCGGGTCAGACGGTCACGTACTTCTACGGGATCGTCAATCCCGGCAACCGGACGCTGACAGCTGTGAAGGCGGAGGACATCGCGTTCTCGGGCACGGGGACGCCTCCGGTGATCACGTGTCCGGTGACGACGCTGCCGCCGGGCGCGGCCGTGACGTGCACGGGTACGTACACGGTGACGCAGGCGGACATCGACGCCGGTTCGATCGTGAACACGGCGGTGGCCTCGGGCACCCCGCCGGGGGGTGAGCCGATCACCTCCGGCCCGTCGACCGCGGGGGTGACCGTCGCGTCGCTGCCCGGACTGTCGCTGCAGAAGACGGCCTTCCCGAGCACGGTGCTGGCGGCCGGGGTGACGGTGAGCTACTCGTACGCGGTCACCAACACCGGCAACGCGACGCTGACGGACGTGAACGCTGCCGACACGGCGTTCTCGGGGTCGGGGACGCCTCCGGTGATCACGTGTCCGGTGACGACGCTGGCGCCGGGCGCGACCACGACCTGCACCGGCACCTACGTGACCACGCAGGCGGACGTCAACGCGGGGTCGATCGTGAACACGGCGGTCGCCTCGGGCACGCCGCCCACCGGTCCGGCGGTGACGTCCAACCCGTCCACCGCGACGGTGACGATTCCGTCGCGCCCCGGTCTGGCGCTGCGGAAGACGGCCTTCCCCGCCACGGTGCTGGCGGCAGGGGTGACGGTCACCTACTCGTACGACGTCGTCAACACCGGGAACGTGGTGCTGACGGACGTCAGCGCGACCGACACGGCGTTCTCGGGGTCGGGGACGCCTCCGGTGATCACGTGTCCGGTGACGACGCTGGCGCCGGGCGCGTCCACGATCTGCACCGGCACCTACGTGACGACACAGGCGGACGTGGACGCGGGGTCGATCGTGAACACGGCGACCGCCTCGGGCGCCCCGCCGGAGGGCCCGCGGGTGGTGTCGGAGCCGTCGACGGCGACGGTGACCATCCCGCCGGTCCTGGGTCTGTCGCTGCTGAAGTCGGCGTCGCCGAGCACGGTGACGGCGGCCGGTCAGACGGTCACGTACTCCTACGCGCTCGTCAACGACAGCAACCGGACGCTGACGAACGTGAGCGCGCGGGACACGTCGTTCTCGGGCACCGGGACGCCGCCGGTCATCACCTGTCCGGTGACGACGCTGGCTCCGGGCGCGACGACGACCTGCACGGGGACGTACGCGGTGACGCAGGCGGACCTGAACGCGGGGTCGGTCGTGAACACGGCGGTCGCCACGGGCACCCCGCCGGAGGGTGAGCCGATCACCTCCGGCCCGTCGACCGCGACGGTGACCGCCGAGTCGCTGCCCGGCCTGTCGGTGCTGAAGTCGTCCTCGCCGACGTTCGTGCTCTCGGCGAACGAGACGCTGACCTACTCCTACCTGGTCACCAACATCGGCAACCGGACGCTGACGGACGTGAGCGTGGAGGACATCGTGTTCACGGGCACGGGGACGCCGCCGGTCATCACCTGCCCGGTGACGACCCTGGATCCGGGAGCGTCCACGACCTGCACCGGCACGTACGTGACGACGCAGGACGACATCGACGCCGGCTCGATCACCGACACGGCGGTCGCCACGGGCACCCCGCCGACGGGCCCGCCGGTGACGTCGGAGCCGTCGACCCTGGTGGTGCCCGACGACGAGATGCCGGCGGTGTCGCTGCTGAAGTCGGCCTCGCCGACGACGGTGTCGGCGGCGGGTCAGACGGTGACGTACTCCTTCCTGGTCACCAACACCGGCAACCTCACGCTGCGGAACATCAGCGTGGAGGACACCGCGTTCTCGGGTTCGGGGACGCCTCCGGTGATCACCTGCCCGGACGTGAGGCTGGCGCCGACGGTATCGGCGACCTGCACGGGCACCTACGCGGTGACGCAGGCCGACCTCGACGCCGGGACGATCACGAACACGGCGGTGGCCAGGGCCGTTCCGCCGGAGGGCGCGCCGGTCTTCTCCGAACCGTCGAACGCGACGGTCACGGCGGCGGTCGAGTCGTCGCTGGCACTCGTCAAGTCGGCGTCGCCGACGACGGTGACGGCGGCGAACCAGACGGTGACGTACTCCTTCCTGGTGACCAACACCGGCAACGTCGAGCTCCGCAACCTGAGCGCCTCGGACACGGCGTTCTCCGGGACGGGGACGCCGCCGGTGATCACCTGCCCAGACGTGAGGCTGGCGCCGGGGGCGTCGGCGACCTGTACGGGCACGTACGTGACGACGCAGGCCGACATCGACGCCGGGTCGATCACGAACACGGGGACCGCCTCGGGCACCCAGCCGCTGGGCGGGGTCACCGTCTCCAACCCCTCGACGGCGACGGTGACGGCCACGCCCACCGCGTCGCTGACGCTCGCCAAGTCGGCGTCGCCGACGACGGTGTCGGCGGCGGGTCAGACGGTGACGTACTCCTACCTGGTGACCAACACCGGCAACGTCACGTTGCGGAGGCTGAGTGCGACGGACACGGCGTTCTCCGGAACGGGGACGCCGCCGGTGATCACCTGTCCGGCGACGCCGCTGGCGCCGGGGGCGTCGGCGACCTGTACCGGCACGTACGTGACGACGCAGGCCGACATCGACGCCGGGACGATCACCAATACGGCGACCGCCTCGGGCACCCCGCCGGAGGGCCCGGCGGTGACGTCGGAACCGTCGAACGCGACGGTGACGGCCACGGCGAACGCCGCGCTGACGCTCGCCAAGTCGGCGTCGCCGACGACGGTGACGGCGGCGGGTCAGACGGTGACGTACTCCTACCTGGTGACCAACACCGGCAACGTCACCCTGCGGAGGGTGAGCGCGACGGACACGGCGTTCTCCGGTTCCGGGACGCCTCCGGTGATCACCTGTCCGGACACGCCGCTGGCGCCGGGGGCGTCGTTGACCTGCACCGGCACCTACCGGGTGACCACGGCGGACCTCACCGCCGGGTCGATCACCAACACGGCGGTCGCCACCGGCACCCCGCCGTCGGGCCCGGCCGTCACCTCCAACAGCTCCACCGTGACGGTCATCACCGTCCCCCCGAGGCCCCGGCCCCGGGTGCGGTCCGAGTTGGTGCACTCGCGGGCGCACGACAGGTCGTCCTCCGGTGAGGAGGCCGGCTACGAGCGCAACACCCAGGACATCACCTCGGTGAGCCGGAACAAGACCAAGGTCATCGGTGGTATGGACGGCTGCTCCGCACGGAGTCACGCGTCGCGGCGGTGCCGGGACCGCGCCAGGCACCACGGCGGCCACCTCTTCCACCCGGGCTCCGGAGGGCGGATCGCGGATCCGCCGCACCGGCGGCACCACCGCCGCCAGGGTACGATGCCCGCCCGCCGTCTCCACGGGAAGTCGCACCGGCACGGCGGATGACTACAGCGGATGACGACAAAGGATAGATGGCGATAAAGGATAGGGGTGGCTGAAAGGCCACCCCTATCCGTCATACAAGGAATATAGGGAGATGTGTAATCGGTGAGTGATAACATCCCCTCAAATCAGGGTCAGCGGCGGACAATGCGGAATGTCGCCCCCGCAGGGCGGTCATAGAATCGTGAGCGATATGACATCCACCGCCTCATGGAAATCGTGAACCGAATATCCCGGTGGCCCTCCGATGCGTGAGGCTCAAGCGTGAAGTGCGGATACGCCACGGACGCCCGGTGCGTCCGGCGGACACCCCGAATCGCGGCGGCGACGCCGCACCGGCCGGGAAAACGGATATCGGCGGAGACGAACCGACACTGCGGGAGTCGTTCAATGAACACGAGAAATGCGTCGCCCTCGGCGGCGAAAGTCCCTGCGCTGGTGATGCTGGCCGCCGTGCTGGCCGCCGGATGCGCCTCGGGGGAGACCGCCACGGGCGACGCCTCGGCGGCCACGAAGAAGGCGTCGGCCGCGGCGCCCGCCGCGACACCGGTCGCGGGGCCCGTCGAGGCGAACCCGCTTCCGAAGAAGATCCACAACGATCCGAATGTCCGCAGCAACATCGTCCAGACGAAGTGCGCGGCCGTACCGGGCGGCTGGGGCGCCGCGGGAACGGCGGCGAACCCGGGGAAGAAGCCGGTCACCTACCGGATCGTCGTGTACTTCACCACCACCAAGGCGACGACCCTGGACTACGCCCGGACCCAGGTGAAGGTGCCCGCCGGCAAGACGGTCCCCTGGAGCGCCAAGAAGAAGTTCGACGCCGAGGACAAGATGCTCTGCCCCATGCCCGGGATCAGCCTCGTGACCTGACGGGCTCCGTACGAGCCCCGCGGGGGCCCTGTACGGCCCCCGTAAGCGTCCGGGTCGCGGTCCGCGCCGTACGGCGGTGCCGTCGTACGGCGGTGGCGGCGCGGTGCGGCGGCGTCGTACGGCGGTGGTGGCGCGGCGGCGCCGTGCGGTGCCGTACGGCGTCTCCGCTGGTCAGAGGGCCGATCGCTACCCTGGAGGGAACGGGGCGGTATCCGCCCGCGGCGCGTGCCGCGGACGGGGAGCCGGGGCCGAGGGCCGCGGCGGGGCCGAAGGGGGTGTCGCGCATGGACGGGCGGGTGGAACAGGTCCGCGGGATCCTGCACGAGGCGGCCGAGACGCATCACCGGGTCTACCGGATCACCGACGGCGTCGACGACGACTGGCCGTACTGGTACGCCGACTGGCTGGTCAACCTCTCGGAGCTGCCGGAGGCGCTGGGCATCAAGCCGCTCCGCAGCCGGCTCGTCTACGAGCTGGTCAGACTGGACGCGGAGTACGCGACGGCCGACCCATCGGTGCCCTGGGAGACCTTCTACGCGCGGGGCCTGGTCGACCGCCTTCGCCCCGGCCGCGACCCGCTGGTGTAGCGGTGCCGGAGAAGCCTTTCCGGACGCACAGGCACGGACCCGGTGGGAGGCGCGGACCTCGCCGCGTCTCCCACCGGCCGGACCCTGGTCAGTCGATCGCGGCCAGGTCCACGATGCGCATCCTGTCCGAGAGGCGGACGGTCAGCAGGCGGTCGTCACCGCCGTCGGGGATCGCCATGCTCATCTGGGTCTCCTCCTCGACGTACCGCCCCCGGACCTTCCTCGCGGGGATCGTGCGCTCCTCCGGGCGTATGCCGAGGTCGGCGGACCTGCCGGTGTCCGCGTCGTACAGCGCCACCCCCGCCGGTCCCTTCCGGTCGTTGAGGGTGAACATGAAGAACCGTTCCAGGCCCGCCTCCATGAGACCCGACGCGGACCGCGGCGACAGCTCGCGCTCCCCGGAGCCGTCCCGGTCGCGGACGAACCACTTCGGGAGGGCGCCGTCCCGCCTCAGGACGCCGAAGCACCGCTCGACCCCGCACCGGACCTGTTCCTCCCCCGGGCCGACCACGGCGTCGCGCCGCTCGCCGGTCTCGACGTCGAGCAGCTCCCGGAAGACCACCTTCCCGCGATGGACGCCCACCCAGGGCCACCGCAGGACATGGTGCCGCCCGGCGCCCTTCACCGGCCGCGGCCGGCCTCCGTTCAGCGGCACCCGGTGGACGCCGCCCTTCTCGTAGGCGAAGACCACCTCCGAGCCGACGACGGCCAGCCCGTTGATGTGGCCCTCCTTCATGACGTCCCCCAGGGGGACGTCGGTCACCGGCCGGGGCCGGCCGCCGGCCACCGGGACCGTCCAGATCCGGGCGACCCGTGGTCGGCCCGGCTCCTTGTACGACGCCCACCAGACGATGTTCCCGCCCCCGGCGGCGACGCCGTCGGCGTAGATGGCCGAGCCCTTCGTCGGGGGGATCTCGGCGACCCGGGTGGGCCGGCCGCTGTCCAGGTCGTAGCGCCACAGGAACTGGCGCTTCCCGTCCCAGGCCCCCGTCATGACCAGTAGCGTGCGATCGTCGAGCAGCACCTGCGGCTCGTACGCGCGGCCGTCGGGCAGCTTCGCCGGGAGGTCGTGCACGGCCTTCGGCCACACCCTCGTGACGGGCGGCGGTATCTCGTCCACCGGGGGCTCGGCGCGCTTCGTCGCCCCGGGGGAGGGGGACCCGGTCCCGCCCGTCGCGGGCGGCGGCGCGGCCGGTCCGCGGAGGGCGCTCACCGCGGTGCCCGCGCCGACCGCCACGACCACCACCGCCGTGGCCGACAGCAGCGCCGCCGTCCGGGTCCGGCGGCGGCGGTGGCGTGTCTCGACCGCCGTCACCAGTCCGGCCGATGCCCGCGGCGCCTGGTCCGCCGCTCCGGACAGGACACGGCTCAATGCGTCTTCGAGGTGGGTCATCGTGTGCTCCCGTCGGTCATCGGTGCGGAGGAGAGGGCGGCGCGCAGCTTGTCCAGGCCCCGGAACGCCTGGCTGCGCACGGTTCCCGTGGTGATGCCGAGCACCTCGGCGATCTCGGCGTCGGAGAGCTGCTCGTAGTACCGCAGCACCAGGACGGCGCGCTGCCTGCGCGGCAGCTCGGCGAGCCGCCGCCAGAGGCCCTGTTCCTCGTCGGAGGGGAAGGACGCGTGCCGGGCCCGCTCCGGCGGCTCCCCGGTGAGGCGTTCGCGCCTGCGCCGCCGCCACAGGCTGATGTGCAGCCGCGCCATCGTTGTCCGGACGTACCCCTGCGGGTCGTCCTTGCGCCGGACCCTCGGCCAGGCGCCACGCAGCCGTACCAGCGCCTCCTGAACCAGGTCGGCGGCGTCGTGGGGGTTTCCGGTGAGAACGTAGCCGTACCGGAGCAGCGCGTCCGCGTGCTCCGCCACGAAGCCCTCGAACCCGGATGCGTCATCCAATGGTCGTCCCTTCTCGCTTTCATGACCCGGACGACCTCGGGGGCGGATGCGTTGCACGGCGGTAAGCACCGATCTCGGCGCTCGTGGTGTAGGTGTCCGGCCGTTAGCGGTCCGGCCGGAACGGGTAGATCGACATCAGTCTCCCCCCGTGAGAACGAGCGGCGGGAGTGACGCTGTGAGCACTGTCCGGGCCGGAGCGGCGGCCCTTCTCATCGCGATGGCGGCGATCGGAGCACTGAACCACCAGAACGCGGGTGGACGGCACGGCAGGCCGGGTGACGACCGGCACCACGTGAGATCGCTGTTCGACAGGCACGGCAAGTCACCGGGCGGCTGGCGCACGAGGTCGAGGACGGGCTGGCACCCGCGGCAGGGGGCCGTACGGCGGGCGCAGGAGGCCGGCCGCCACACCCGGCCGGGCGTGGGTCGTCCCGCGACGTACCAGGACTCCGACGCCGACGAGTACCGGGACTCGGGCGGCGAGAGCAGCACGAGGTCGACGAGCGAGCACCGGGTGAGTTCAGCCGGGGACCCGCGCCTGGGCCCGCTGGACGGCCGGACCATGAGCCCGGTGGCGTACCGGGCCGAACGCAGGAGCGACGCGGTGCACCGGACCGGACGTGACGGCGGCGCGGCGGTCCTGGCCGGGAGCCACGGCGGCGCGACCGCCCTGGCCGGGCGGCAGGGCGGGGCGACCGCCCAGACCGGGCGTCACGGCACGATGCCGATCGTCATCGCGCACCGCGGAGCCAGCGCGCTGCGGCCCGAGCACACCCTCCCCGCCTACAACCTCGCCGTCCGCTCGGGGGCCGACTACATAGAGCCGGATCTGGTCTCGACCAAGGACCACGTGCTGGTGGCCCGGCACGAGAACGAGCTGTCGCAGACCACCGACGTCGCCCGGCACCCGGAGTTCGCCGCGCGGCGGACCACCAAGGTGATCAACGGTGTCCGCCGTACCGGCTGGTTCACCGAGGACTTCACCCTCGCCGAGCTGCGCACCCTGCGTGCCCGGGACCGGCACCCCGGGCGGCGTGGCGGCGCCGGTTACGGAGACAGGGCGACGATCCCGACCCTGGACGAGATCGTCCGGCTCGCGCAGCGGCGCGGCGTCGGCGTCTACGCCGAGACCAAGTTCCCGAGTTACTTCGCCTCGATCGGGTTGCCGCTGGAGGAGCCGATGCTGGCCACCTTCAGCCGGTACGGCTGGGACGACGCGACCGACCCGGTGTTCGTCGAGTCCTTCGAGACCGGCAACCTGAAGAAGCTCAGCACCATGACGCATCTGCGGCTGATCCAGTTCATCGGCGGCAGAAGGGCGCCGTTCGACCTGGTGGCGGCCGGTGACACGCGCACCTACGACGACATGGTCACCCCGGAGGGCCTGCGGGAGATCGCCCGGTACGCCGACGGCATCGGCGTGAACACCCGGCGGATCGTGCCGCGCGGCCCCGACGGGAGGCTGGGACCGCCGACCTCGCTCGTCGACGACGCCCACGCCGCCGGGCTGCTGGTGCACGTGTCGACGGTCCGCGCGCAGAACGGCAGGCTCCCCGCCGACTACCGCCGGGGAGACCCCGCCGTCAGGGGATACCGGGGCGCCGCCGGTGACGTGGCGGGCTGGCTGGACCGGCTGTACGGCCTCAAGGTGGACGGGGTCTTCGCCGACGATCCGGGCGTCGCCCGTGTCGCACGGGACCGCCTGTTCTCGCGCGTGTAGCCGCCGGGGGAGCGACCTGTCCGTTATTCGCCAGGTCAGTCCGGGTATATAGGGATATATCAATGTCCCCCGCCGTTGAGTGGGGGTGCCGGATGCCGAGCAGGACGCGCGGCGGCCTGCTGGCCGTGCTCGCGGGCGGAACCGCGCTCGCGGCCCTGTACGGCGCGCACCCGGCGGCCGACCGGCCACCCGTCTCCGCCCCGGCGCCAGTGCCGGGACCGGGGCGGAGCGCGTGCCCGGACGGGGAGCCGATCGTCATCGCGCACCGCGGCGCCAGCGCGCTGCGGCCCGAGCACACCCTCCTCGCCTACGACCTCGCCATCGGGACGGGCGCCGACTACATCGAGTGCGACCTGGTCTCGACCAGGGACCACGTGCTGGTGGCCCGGCACGAGAACGAGTTGTCGCAGACCACCGACGTCGCCCGGCACCCGGAGTTCGCCGCGCGGCGGACCACCAAGGTGATCAACGGCCACCCGAGGACCGGCTGGTTCACCGAGGACTTCACCCTCGCCGAGCTGCGCACCCTGCGCGCCCGGGAACGCTGCCCCGGCCTCCGTCCAGGCAGCGCCGCCTACGACGGGCTGGACCGGATCCCGACCCTGGACGAGATCGTCCGGCTCGCGCAGCGGCGCGGCGCCGGGCTGCACATCGAAACCAAGATCCCCTCCTACTTCGCCTCGATCGGGCTGCCGCTGGAGGAGCCCCTGCTGGACACCCTCGCCCGGTACGGCTGGGACGACGCGACCGACCCGGTGTTCGTCCAGTCCTTCGAGACCGGCAACCTCAGGAGACTCCACACCATGACCCGGCTGCGGCTGGTCCAGTTCATCGCCGACGCCGGCGCGCCGTACGACCTGGTGGCCGCCGGGGACCCGCGCACCTACGACGACATGGTCACCCCGGCGGGCCTGCGGGAGATCGCCCGGTACGCCGACGGCGTCGGGGTGGTCACCCGGCGGGTCGTCCCCCGCGGGCCGCACGGCACGTCGCTGCCGCCCACCTCGCTCGTCGCGGACGCCCACGCCGCGGGGCTGCTGGTGCACGTGTCGACGATCCGTGCGCAGAACGGCAGGCTCCCGGCCGAGTACCGCCGGGGCGACCGCCGGGACCCGCGCTACCGGAGTCTGCCGGGCGACGCGGCCGGCTGGCTGGGACGGCTGTGCCGGCTCGGGGTGGACGGGATCTTCGCCGACGACCCGGGGGTCGCCCGCGCCGGGCTGGATCTGGCCAGGACGTCGCGCCCGGCGGCCATCGGGCCGCCCGGCGCCGGCAGCGGCGCGACGCGGGCCGCCGGGACCGCTGTGGCCGCCGCGACCGTCATGACGCGGGACATGGGGATGAGGGTCACCGGGACGGGGACCGCCGGGCCGCGGGTCGCGCGGACCCCGCGGTCCGGGCGGGCCGCCGAGGATCCGGTGGAAAGGGATGGATCGCTCCGAAGACGGGCGGATATCATCCCGGCATGACCTGGCGACATTGATCCACGACCTGAGGCCCGAGCGGGGCACGCTGCCGCGGACCGCCGGGGATGCCGAGCATCCCGTCCGCGAAGCATCCCCGTGAGAAGGACCTCATGAGCATCACTCTGCCGCGTGCCTCGGACGCACGCGTGCGGCGGCTGGCCGCCGCACTTTACGCGTACACGTTCCTCGACGACTTCACCCTGCTCTACCCGCTCTACGCCCTGCTGTTCGCCGACACCGGCCTGTCGACCGCCGAGATCTCCTCGCTGCTGGCCATCTGGTCGCTCACCTCCCTGGTGATGGAGATCCCGTCCGGGGCGTGGGCCGACACGGTCTCCCGGCGGCTGCTCCTCGTCCTGGCGCCGCTGCTCGCCGGGGCCGGCTACGCCCTGTGGTTCCTGCTGCCCTCCTACGGCGCCTTCGCCGTGGGCTTCGTGCTCTGGGGCACCTCGGGGGCGTTGCAGTCGGGATCGCTGGAGGCGCTGGTCTACACCGAGCTGGAACGCGAGGACGCCGCCGGCCGCTACGCCGGGATCATGGGCCGGGCCCGCGCGCTCGGCACCGGCGCCGTGATGGCGGCCACCGCGCTGGCCGTACCGCTGTTCGCCGCGGGCGGCTATTCGCTGGTCGGCGTGGCCAGCGTCCTGGTCTGTTTCGTCTGCGCCGCCGTCGCGGCCGCCTTCCCCGAACACCGCACACGCCGCCCTCGCAGCCCTCGCCGCCCTCGCCGTACGCGCCGAGGGACAGGCGGTCCGGGCGGGGACCTCACGGAGAACCGGGACGGCGATCCCGGGGAGGACACGGAGGCGTCGTCGCCGCGCGCCTACCTCGGCATGCTGCGCGCGGGACTGCGGGAGGCGCGCGGCGACCGGGCCGTACGGCGGGCCCTGCTGCTGGTGCCCGCGGTGGCGGCCCTGTGGGGATCGCTGGAGGAGTACGTCCCGCTCCTCGCGGCCGACGTCGGGGTGGCCACGGAGACCGTGCCGCTCCTGGTGCTCCTGGTCTCCGCGGGGGTCGCGGCCGGCGGCTTCCTCGTGGCGGCCGGGAGCCGTCTGACCCTCCGGGGGCTCGCCGTGCTCCTCGCCGCGGGGGCGGTGGCGCTCGGCGCGGGCGCGGCCGCCGGGAACGCGCTCGGGTTCTTCGCCATAGCCGCGGCCTTCTGCGTCTTCCAGACGTCGACCGTGCTGGTCGACGTGCGGCTGCAGAACACCATCGCGGGTCCGGCGCGGGCCACCGTGACGTCGGTGGCCGGTCTGGCCACGGATGTGGCCTGCCTCGGGGTGTACGGGGTCTACGCCGCCGCCTCGGCGGTGGCCGGGCACGGGATGATCTTCGCCCTCTCCGCCGTGCCGTACCTCCTGCTGGCACTGTTCCTCGCGAGCCGGCGGGACTCCGGAGCGGCCGCCCGCGGCGCCGGGAGCGGCTGACCCGGCGGCCGGCGCTCGGCCGCCCGGCGGCGTCGTCGGGCGGCTGACCCGGGGGCCGGTGTTCAACGGCCCGGCGGCTCGGCGGAGCCGTGGGAGCGGTCCAACGCGGCACCGGGAGGGTGCGCTCTCCTCCCGGTGCCACGGCGGGACCGAGCCCTCCCCGCGGCCAAGGGGAAGGTGGCCGCGACGGGGCTGGAAGGAATTTGTGCCCGTTTTGTGGAGTTGCGTGCATCTCTAGGCCGCCGTTCATAGGATCTATGCCGAACCGTGACCATGGTTTGGAATCGTGGACGACCGCCCCGGGCGGCCGACCGGCCACGTGGAGAGAACGGAGAGCACCGTGCTGGAGTCCAGGACGCGGCGTCGCGTCGCGGCCAAGACGACCGCGATCGCGATGGCGGGCGCGGGCGTCCTCTTCGGCGCCATCCCCGCCGTCGCCTCCCTGCTCGCCACGCCGAAACCGGTCGTCTACACCTGCACACCGGTCGCGGGCGGGACCGGCGGCGCCGCCCACACCTTCCAGGTGGAGCTGGCAGGCCCGGTCACCGCGCCCACGCCCAACTCCGCCGCCGTGATCACCCTGAAGATCGGCTCACCGGCGCCGGCCCTGGCCGCCCCCACGGCGATCGGCGCGGGCGACCGGATCGCCGTCGACGCCGACGTGGTCGTCAGCGGCTCACCGCTGCCGACCCCCGTGGCGACCCCGTCGGCCGAGGCCACGACCACCTCCGGGGCGGTGCCCTCCGGCGGGTCGATCACGTCGTTCCCGACCGTGCTGTTCACGGTGATGCCGACCGCGACCGGTGTCTTCGCGGTCCACCCCGGCGCCTTCACCCTCTACATCCCGGCGGGCGGGACCGGCACGGGCACCGGGACCGGCGCCGAGAACGATCTGTACGACTGCGTCGTCGACCCGGCCGCGGCCGCCGCCGCCGCGGCCCTGGTGACCGTCCAGGCGACGAGCACCGGCACCGGCACGCCCACCGCGACATCCACCCCGACGCCCACCCCCACCCCGACTCCCACTCCCACCGACACGGGCGCCGAGACCGCGGACCCGGTGGTCACCGTCACCAGCACCCGTACCGCCGGGGACGAGGACGAGCAGATCGAGAAGACCCCCGGCGGCGGCGCCTCCACCGGTGGCGGCGGCGAGGCGGGGCCGGACGCCCGGATGGTCATGCTCGGCGGCGTGCTGATGGTGGCGGGCGCCGCCGTGGGCGGCCTGGTGCTGCGCCGCCGCACGGCGACCAGGGGCTGACCCGGTGACCCGGTGACGCTCCCGACGCCGCCAGGCCGCCCGCCGATGCGCCCCCGCGGGCCGGTGCCGCCGCCGTACCCGGGGCGACCGGGCGGCCCGCCGTACCCGCCGCACGACGGGTACGGCCCGCCGTACGGCGGGCCGCCCGACGACGGCGGGAGGATGCTCCGGTCGGTGCTCATCCTGGCGGGGATCGCCGGAGTGGTCACCGTGCTGGTGGGCCTGCTGCTCATGCTGGCCAGACCCGAGGAGTACGGCCTGGCCGACCGGCGCACCGCGCTGCCGCCGCGCAGCCAGGTGAACGCGAGTTCCGGCCCCTACTTCCAGGCGGCCCCGACCGCGCCGCCGCCCACGCCGGCCCTGCCGCCCGCGCCCCCGATGCAGCCCTCGACGCCGGTCCGCCTGGTCATCCCGAAGCTCGGCATCAGCGCGCCGATCAGGTCCGTCGGGCTGGACGGGCAGGGCGCGATCGAGGTGCCGCCGATCGGCAAGCCGAACCTCGTCGGCTGGTACCGCTCCGGGCCCACCGCGGGGGAGGCGGGACCGGCGATCATGCTGGGCCACAAGGACACCCGGTCCGGCAGCGCGGTCTTCAGCCGCCTCGACGAGATCCGCAACGGCGACCTCATCGAGGTGCACCGCAAGGACGGCGTGATCGCGATGTTCACCGTGGGCGGGCTCGAACAGGCGGAGAAATCGGTGTTCCCGACCCAGCGGGTGTACGGGCGGTCACGTGACGCCCAGCTCCACCTGATCACCTGCGGTGGCACCTATGACCGCACCACCGGCCACTACACGGACAACGTCATCGTCTACGCGACGATGACGGGAACGCGGCGGAAATGAGCACCGTCTCCCCGGCCGCCCGGCGGCCCCCGCACCCGCTCGCCCTCACCCGGTCCTCCGGAGCGCCGAGGCCCGGCGCCGTCGCGAAGACCGCGGACGCGAAGGCCGTGGACGGGAAGATCTCAGACGCGAAGACCGCGGACGCGAAGGCCACCGTCAAGGCCGCCGGGGGGTCCCTCGCGGACTTCGCCCGCGGGCGGCGGCACGGGCTGATCCTGACCGCGCTGGTGGCCCTGGCGACGACGGCCTACTCGGTGCTGAGCCTGGTCAAGTTCGCCACCTTCAAGGTGAGCATCTTCGACCTGGTCATCTTCGACCAGGCGGTGCGCGGCTACGCGCACTTCGGGCCGCCCGCCACGCCGTCGGTCGGCATGACCTACGGCCTGGGCATGGACTTCCTCCAGCTCGGCGACCACTTCTCGCCGATCCTCGCGGTCCTGGCGCCGCTGTACTGGCTGTACGACGACCCGCGGACGCTCCTGGTCGCCCAGGCGGTGCTGCTCGCGCTGGCCGCGATCCCGATCCATCGTTACGCCGAGCGCCGTCTGGGGCCGGTCCCGGCGCACCTGGTGGCGGCCGCCTACCTGGTGTCGTGGCCGGTCGCGCAGGCCGCCGGGTTCGACTTCCACGAGGTGGCCTTCGTCCCGCTGCTCAGCGCGCTCATGATCGAGCGGTTCGACGCCGGCCGCCCGGCCTGGGGCGTGGTGGCCGCCCTCGGCCTGCTGCTGGTCAAGGAGGACATGGGGCTGCTCGTCGCGGGGTTCGGGGTGTACCTCTTCCTCACCCGGCGGCGGCTCCAAGGAGCCGCGTTCGTCTTCTTCTCGCTGGGCGCGCTGGTGATGATCCGCGGCGTGCTGATGCCGATGGCCGGGTCGCCCCCGTCGGGGTTCCACTGGGCCTACGGCGCCTGGGGCGCGAGCCTGGGGGAGGTCGTGCTGGCCGTCGCGCGCGACCCGGCGGGGGCGCTGTGGCAGATGGTCAGCCCCGAGGTCAAGGTCGACACCCTGGCCTTCCTGCTGTGGCCGGTGCTGCTGACCGCGCTGGCCTCGCCGCTGACCCTGGTGGCGGTCCCGCTCGTGGTGGAGCGGTTCCTGTCGGACCGGCCGCAGTGGTGGGGGACGGACTTCCAGTACAACGCCTTCGTCGTCGGGATCCTGTTCTGCGCCGGGGCGGACGGCGTCCACCGGCTGCGACGCCGGTTCGCCGACCGTCCGGAGAGGAGGGCCGACCGTCCGGAGAGGCGGGCCGGCCAGGAGGCGGAGTGGGCCGATGAGGAGGCGGCCGAACGGGCGGAAGCCGGGCGGACGGCCGCCGGGCGTCCCGGAAGCGGGCGAAAGGACGCCGGGCGAGCGGATGCCGGGCGAACGAAGACCGATCCGTCCGGGAAGGACACGCCCGTGGAGGACACGCCCACAGAGGAGACGCCCGTGGGGAACGGGTCCGCGGACGGTCCGGCGGGCCGTCCGGGCCGGTGGGATCCGGTCCCGTACT
The DNA here is from genome assembly GCF_055585205.1 of Streptosporangium sp. NPDC053982. Taxonomy (NCBI): domain Bacteria; kingdom Bacillati; phylum Actinomycetota; class Actinomycetes; order Streptosporangiales; family Streptosporangiaceae; genus Streptosporangium; species Streptosporangium sp. NPDC053982. The sequence continues at coordinate 24,956 of NZ_JBVJKQ010000019.1, read as the reverse complement.
GGGCGGTCGCGATCCTCGTGATCGGCCTCACGCTCGTCCCGAAGTTCGCCATGGGCGACCTCGTCGAGTCGTCCTTCTACGAGGGCGAGCCGCACGTCGCCGCGGCCCGCGAGGCGGTCGCCGCGGTCCCGGACGGCGTGGTCGTCGAGGCGGTCAACAACGTCGGCCCCGCGCTCACCGCGCGGACGACCGTACTGCTGTGGGGCCCGCAGAGCTACGGCGCGCCCTGGGTGGTGGCGGACGTGGCGCGGTGGAGCTACCCGTTCGGCGACTTCGACTCGCAACGGCGCCGGGTGGACGAGGCCCTGGCGAACGGCTACCGCAAGATCTATGACCGCGACGGATACATCGTCCTGAACCGTCCCTCCTGAGCACGACAGCGGGAAGGCTTCTCCTGTAACCTGCTAGTAACCGAACATTGCTCGGTTCCATGAGCAGGAGGCACTGTGGCAGAGGCGTACATCGTCGGAGCCGTCCGCACCCCGGTCGGCAAGAAGAAGGGCGGGCTGTCCACCGTCCACCCCACCGACCTGGCCGCGCACACGCTCAGGGCGCTCATCGACCGCACCGGCGTCGACCCGGCCGCGGTGGAGGACGTCATCATGGGCTGCGTCATGCAGTTCGGCCCGCAGAGCATGGACATCGCGCGCAACGCCTGGCTGTCGGCGGGCCTTCCGGAAAACGTCGCGGGCGTCACCATCGACCGCCAGTGCGGCTCCTCCCAGCAGGCGGTCCACTTCGCCGCCCAGGGAGTGCTCTCCGGCACCCAGGACCTCGTGGTGGCCGCCGGCGTGGAGTCGATGAGCGTCGTGCCGATGGGCTCGTCGATCACCGCCGCCCTGGAGAAGGGCATGCCCTTCCCGTTCGGCGAGGGCTGGGTCGAGCGGTACGGCAAGCAGGAGATCTCCCAGTTCCGCGGCGCCGAGCTGATGTGCGAGAAGTGGGGCCTCGAACGCGAGGAGCTGGAGCGGTACGCCTACGAGAGCCACCAGCGGGCGGCCAAGGCCATCGCCAACGGCCACTTCCGGGACCAGATCGCCCCGATCAACGGCGTCGAGGACGACGAGGGGCCGCGGCCGGACACCACGCTGGAGAAGATGGCGTCGCTCAAGACCCTCCGCGAGGGCGGACGGATCACCGCGGCGACCTCCTCGCAGATCTCCGACGGCTCCGGCGCGCTGCTGATCGCCTCCGAGAAGGCGATCCGCGACCACGGCCTGGTCCCCAGGGCCAGGATCGTCACGCTGGCGCTCACCGGCGACGACCCGGTCTACATGCTGACCGCGCCGATCCCGGCGACCCGCAAGGCCCTGCAGAGGTCCGGGCTCTCCATCGGCGACATCGACGTCACCGAGATCAACGAGGCGTTCGCCCCGGTCCCGCTGGCGTGGATCAGGGAGCTGGACGCCGACCCGGCCAAGGTCAACCCCAACGGCGGCGCCATCGCCCTGGGTCACCCGCTGGGCGGCACCGGCGCGATCCTGATGACCAAGCTGGTCCACGAGCTGGAGCGCACCGGCGGCCGGTACGGCCTGCAGACGATGTGCGAGGGCGGCGGCCAGGCGAACGTCACCGTCATCGAGCGGGTCTGACCCGCGAGAGGCTCCCGAGGGAGCGCGCGAGGCGGAAGGCGGCCCCGGCCCGGTATTCCGGGCCGGGGCCGCCTTCCGGACGTCAGCGGCCGCCCTTGCCGGGGATCCGGCGCGGCTGACGGGTGGGCCTGACCGGCGTACGGGGCATCGACACGCGCCGGGGCGCGTCCGGAAGCCCCCGTCCGGGCAGGGAGGCGCGGGGCGAGCCCTCGGGCGCGCCGTCCTCGGCGGGCCGGTCGGGGTCCTGGGACCGATGGCTGAAACGGATTCGCATGTGCCACTCCTCGAAGATCATGAAGACGCGGCCGAAGGCCGTGCCGGAGACTCAGCCGCCGCGTCGGACGAACGGGCCAGAGAGCTGAGCGCGGGCGGACCGGTCATCGCCGGTCGACGCCGCTTCTAGGAGTTGATCCACATACGGCCACCGTACGGCGGGCCCGCCGTACGGTGCAATCCATTTATCGCGGCGGCCCGGGGTACGACGGCCCGGGACCGGCCCGGGACCGGCCCGGGACCGGTCCGGGGCCGGGACGCCGTCCCCCGGGCCGGTCCGGGGAACGGCATCCGATCTCCTCTGATCTCCTCCGGCCTCCGCGGTCCGACGTCCCCGGGGATCCCGGTGGCCGTCAGCGGATCGGCCGGTGCAGGTTCTCCGCGGACGACGGGCCCGGCTCGGCGGACGCGATCCACGGGCCCTCGATCGAGGGGTCGAGGATCCCCTCCTCCAGGAACGTGTAGCGGTCCTCCAGCACCCGCGCGGCCAGCCGCGCGTCACGGGAGTCGTTGTTGTCCCACAGCCGGTCGAACAGCGCGTCGGCGCGGAGCCGCGCCTGGTGGCAGAAGGCGTCGGCGAGCTCGACGGCCCTGACGCCCAGGTCGGCGGCGTCCTCCCGGGCCCGGACGCACGTCGCGGTGATCGCGAACAGCTCGGCGCCGATGTCCACGATCCGGCCCAGGAAGCCCTGCCGGTGCTCCAGCCTCCCCTGCCAGCGGGACATGCCGTAGAAGGTGGACCGGGCCAGCCGGCGGCTCGTCCGCTCCACGTAGCGCAGGTGCGCGGCCAGCGGCCCGAACTCCGCGTAGGAGCCGGGGACGCTGCCCGGACCCGTGACCAGCGTCGGCAGCCACCGCGCGTAGAACCCGCCCGCCTTCGCCGCGGCGCGGAGCCGCGCCGCCGTGTCCAGGGACGGATCGATCAGCCCGCCGGCGGCCGACAGGTGGGCGTCCACCGCCTCGCGGGCGATCAGCAGGTGCATGATCTCGGTGGAACCCTCGAAGATCCGGTTGATCCGCAGGTCGCGGAGCAGCTGCTCGGCCGGGACGCCGCGCTCGCCTCGCGCGGCCAGCGACTCGGCCGTCTCGTAGCCGCGTCCGCCGCGGATCTGGACCAGCTCGTCGGCCACCCGCCAGGCCATCTCCGAGGCGTACAGCTTGGCCAGCGCCGCCTCGATCCGGATGTCGTTGCGCGCGTCGTCGGCCAGCCGGCACGACAGGTTCGTCACCGCCTCCAGGGCGTAGGCCGTGGCCGCGATGAAGCCGATCTTGGTGGCGACCGCCTCGTGCCCGCCGATCGGCCGGCCCCACTGCACCCGCGCCTCGCTCCACTCCCTGGAGATCTTGACCGCCCACTTGGCGATCCCGGCGCAGACGGCGGGCAGGGAGAGCCGCCCGGTGTTGAGCGTGGTCAGCGCGATCTTCAGGCCCTGGCCCTCCCGGCCGATCAGGTTGGCCGCCGGGACGCGCACCCGGTGGAACCTGGTCACACCGTTCTCGATGCCGCGCAGGCCCATGAAGGCGTTGCGCCGCTCGACCGTGATCCCGGGGGTGTCGGCCTCGACGACGAACGCGGAGATCCCCCGCTCGGTGCGGGCCATCACGACCAGCAGGCTCGCGACGACCCCGTTGGTCGTCCACAGCTTCACGCCGTCCAGCACGTAGTCGTCGCCGTCCCGCTCGGCCGTGGTGGCGAGCCGCGCCGGATCGGAGCCGACGTCGGGCTCGGTCAGCAGGAACGCCGACACCTCGCCCTTCGCGCAGCGGGGCAGGAAGGCCCGCTTCTGCTCCTCGGTGCCGAACTGCTTGAGCGGCTTGGGCACCCCGATCGACTGGTGCGCCGACAGCAGCGTGCCGAGCGCCGGATTGTAGGACCCGGCGAGCATCAGCGCCCGGCCGTAGTCGAGGTGGCTCAGCCCGAGCCCGCCGTACCGTTCCTCGATGGTGATCCCGAACGCGCCGAGCTGCGCGAGATCCTTGATCACCTCGTCGGGTATCCGGGCGGTCCGCTCGATCAGCGCCGGATCCACCCGTGTCTCCAGGAAACGCCGCAGGGCGTGCAGGAACCGCTCGCCCTTCTCGGACTCGGCCTCCGGCGGGACCGGCGCCGGATGGACCAGATCGAGACGGAAGTCGCCCAGGAAGAGCTGCCTGCCGAAGCTGGGCCGGGTCCACTCCTTCTCCCGGGCCTGCTCGGCCACCTCACGTGCCTTGGCGTAATCGGTCATGCTGACCTCCTCGGACGCGGATGCTTCGAGGTTACGCCCCGGTAACAGAGCGGAGAGAGGCCAGGTCACCCCTGGGGAGCAGGAAGGTTCCCGGTGCTGCGGGAAACCCCTGTGTCCCCAGGGGTCCCTACCGCGGCACGCGGGCGACGCAGAAGACCGTCTGCCCGAAGGGCGGGCGGATGAAGCGCTCGATGAAGCGGGTGGTGGGCACCACCGTGCGGTCGTAGATCTTCACCAGCCGGGGGTCGGGGTAGCCCACGCCACCACGGCGGACCGCGGCCCACCAGGCGATGCCGCCGAGGAAGTTGATCGGCTTGAGCACGTCGATGTCCAGGCCCGCCCGGGAGACCGTGCTGCGCAGGGTGGAGGGGGTGTAGCGGGTGACGTGGCCGACCTTGCGGTCGAAGTCTCCGTAGAGCTGCATGTAACCCGGGACCCAGATGACGATCCGCCCGCCGGGGGCGGTCACCGCGGCCAGGGAGCGGAGCGCCTCGACGTCCTCCTCGATGTGCTCCAGGACGTTCATCATCACGACGGTGTCGACCTTCTCGCCGATCGGGATGTCGGTCGGCAGGCCGAACTTCAGCACGTCGATGTCGTCGCGGCCGGCGAAGCGCTTCTTGAGCTGCTCCACGCAGTAGGGGTCGAAGTCGCTGACCACCAGGCGGTCGAGCCGGGGCAGGAACTGCTCGGCGAAGTGCCCGAGGCCGGAACCGATCTCCAGCATGGACCGGCCCACGTGCGGGGCGACCATGTCGAACTCGTACTGCCGGTAGTTCCTGGCCTCGTCCCCACCCAGGTGGTTCTCCAGGGCCTCGTCGCCGGCCGCGGGTTGCACTACGCGGTCATACCCAGACATGAGGTTCCGTCCAGCTCGATCACTCAGGAGCCGCGGCACCGGTCTGGGGCACGCGGCCATGGACAGCCTCAGAGTCTAGTGGCCGTCGCCCGGGGGCGGCCTCGCGAACGGGCCGCGACCTCCCGGACGCGCGCCCCTGCCCGGCTTCCACATCCCCGGGCCCCCGTCTCCGCACGGCTTCCGCATTCCCGGGTGCGGATCCCCGCGCGGCTCCCGCCCCGGGCGCGCGGCTCCGGCCGGGTTCCCGCGCGACCACCCGCCCCCCGGCCCGTCACCCGGCCCGGCCGCGGTTCGCCCGGCGGCGGGACCGTGCTCCTGGTACGGTTCCCTGCGTCCCGCGCGGGCAGGGGCCCTGCCCGCCGTCCACCTCGGCCAGGGAGGCGAAAAGCCCGTTCCCTCCGGTGAGCGGAGGAGTCACGGAAACCACCTTCGTCGGCCGTCACGCCGAGACGGAACAGGTGACCCGCCTGGTACGGCGGGCCCGCCTGGTCACGCTCACCGGGCCGGGCGGCGTGGGGAAGACCCGGCTGGCACGCCGTGTGGCCGGGCTGATCGGGGCGGAGATCCCCGGCGGCTTCCGGATCGCGGACCTGTCCTCGCTGACCGATCCGTACGAGCTACCACGGGCCGTCGCCGCCCTTCTGGGCCTCGTGCCGGGCGACGGGTCCGCCGCGCCGGCCGACGGGTTCGCCGCGCCGGGGCCGGAGGCGCTCGCCGCGCGGCTGGACCCCCGCGGGTCGCTGCTCGTGCTCGACACCTGCGAGCACCTGGCAGAGCCGGTGGCCCGCCTGGCGGTCGCCCTGCTGGAGGCCGCGCCGCGCCTGCGCGTGCTCGCCACCTCCCGCCGGCCGTTGGGCCCGCCGGGCGAGCACGTCTACCCCGTCCCGCCGATGCGGACCGAGGACGCGGTGGCCCTGCTACGCGACCGCGCGGCCATCGGCGGCCCCGCCCCGGCGCCCTTCCCCGTTCCCGGTCCCGGCTCCGGCCAAGGCTCCGGCCCGAACCCGAACCCGAACCCGGACGGGCTGGCCGCGCTCTGCGAGCGGCTCGACCGGATCCCGCTGGCCGTCGAGCTGGCCGCCGTACGGCTGAGCGCCATGTCGTCCGCGTTCTCGCCCGCGCTGCTCGCACGGCCCCTGGACGACCGCCACACCGGGCCGCCCCGCGGCGACGGCCCGGTACGGCACCGGTCGATGCACGCGGCCGTGGGCCGGAGTCACGAGCTGTGCGATCCGATCGAGCGACTCCTGTGGGCTCGGCTGTCCGTCTTCCGAGGCGGATTCGACCTGGAGGCGGCCGAGCGGGTCTGCGCGGGCGGGCCGCTCCCGGCCGGGGCGGTGCTCGACGCGCTGACCGGGCTGGCCGACCAGTCTCTCGTGCGGCGGGAGGAGCACCCGGCCGGGACGCGGCTGAGCATGCTGGACACCGTCCGGGAGTTCGGCGCCGAATGGCTGCTCCGGCTGGGGGAGACCGATGAGGTCGGGGGCCGTCACCGTGACCACTACCTTCACCTGGCCGGACGCTGCGCCGAGGAGTGGCCCGCGGGGCAGGCCGAGTGGGCCGGGCGGATGCGTGCCGAGCGGCACAACCTCCGCGCGGCGCTCGACCTGTGCCTGGCCGATCCCGCGCGGGCGCGGGCCGGTGCGGCGCTGGCCGGCTCCCTGTGGTTCCTGTGGATCTGCTGCGACCTGCCGGACGAGGGCCGCCACTGCCTGGACGCGGCGCTCCGGGCGCACGCCGAGCCCGGCCCGGAGCGGTTCCGCGTCCTGTGGGCCCGGGCGTGGGCGGCCCTGCGCCAGGGGCGGCCGGAGACCGCCGGACGGCTGCTCGACCGGCTGCGCGCGGAGGACCGCGACGGTCGCGCCACAGGCCACGCGCTCCACGCCGAGGGGCTGATCGCCCTGGCGCGTCGCGAGTTCACCCGTGCCGCCGGGCTGTTCCGCCGGGCCGCGGACCGGCAGGCGGCCGGCGGGATGTCCCCGGGGCCGCCGGCCTGCCACGCGCTGGCCGCCCTGAGCCTGCTGGCCGCCGACCGTACGGCGGAGGCCGCGGAGATCCTGGCCCGGGACCGGCGGCCGCGCGACGACCCCGGCGGGGAATGGAGCCGCGTCCACACGGAGTACGCCCTGGCCTGGATCGAGCGGACAGGGAACCGCGGCCGTACGGCGGCACGCCACGCACGGGCGGCGCTGGCCGGCGCGTGGCGGCTGGGGGACCCGCTCCTGACGGTGGCCTGCCTCGAACTGGTCGCCTGGACGGTAACCGCCCCGCCGGGCGTGACGGGAGAAGCGCCGGGGACGGCCGGGAGCGCGACGGGTGCGATGGACGCGGCGGGCGCGACGGACGCCGGTGCCGGGCGGCCGGGGGACGCCGACCCGGGCGTGCCGGCCGGGAACGCGGAGACGGAGGCCGCCGGCGGGCGCGTGGCGGCCGGGCTGCTGGGAGCGGCCCGGTCCGCCCGGTCCGTCCGCGACCCCGGCGGCTCCCGGGAGTCACCGGAGTCGCCGGCGGCCTGCCGGCCGATCGACGCAATGATCCGCCGGTGGGCCGTGTCGGAGGCCGTCCGGGCGCTCGGTGGTGCAGGATTCGACACCCGATTCACCGAGGGAATGGCCTTTGACCTGGGCTTCGCCGTCGAATATGCGCTGGGGGAGAAGAATCCGTAACCGTCGCCGCCGGCTCGGGTCGGCTCCGCCGCCGCTTCCGTGGTTGGCTTGCCACCTCACGCGGGGGGTGCGAAGCGGTGGGGCAGACGCGCACGCGCCGGGGGAACGTCCCGGCGGAGATCAGCAGCCTCGTCGGGCGGCGCGAGGAGCTCGGGGAGATCGCCGCGCTGGTGGCCCGGTCGCCGCTGGTGACCCTCACCGGCGCCGCCGGGGTGGGCAAGACCAGGCTCGCGCTCAGGGCGGCCGGCGTGCTCGGCGGCTCCTTTCCCGGCGGGGCGTGGTTCGCCGAGCTGTCGGCCGAGCAGAACGGCGCACTCGTCGGTCATCGGGTCGCCGCGGTCCTCGGCCTGCCCGAGCAGGCGGCCCGGCCCCAGGCCGAGGTGCTGGCCGACTCCCTCGCCGACCGGCGGATGCTGCTGGTCCTGGACACCTGCGACCACCTGGCCGGCGCCTGCGCGGAGCTGCTGCGCGTGGTCCTGGCCCGGGCCCCGCACGTCCGGGTGATCGCCACCTGCCGCCGCCCGCTCGGTGTGCCCGGCGAGCGGGTCCTGCGGGTCGGACCCCTGGACGTGAGCGGTCCCGGTTCCGACGCGGTGCGGCTGCTCACCGAGCGGGCCCGCGCGGCGGTGCCCGGCATCACCCTCGACGAGGCGGAGGCGACCCGGATCTGCCGGCTGCTGGACGGCGTCCCGCTCGCCATCGAACTCGCCGCCCGGCGGCTGCGGGCGCTGTCGGCCCGGCAGGTCGCCGAACGGCTGGACGACCGCCTCGGGCTGCTCACCGGCGGCGGCCCCGCGCCTTTCGGGCGGCATCGGACGCTGCGCACCGCGGTCGGCTGGAGCCACGAACTGTGCTCCCCCATCGAGCGCCTGCTCTGGGCCCGGTTGTCGGTGTTCCCCGGAGAGTTCGGCGCCGGTGACGCGCGTGCGGTGTGCGGCGACGAGGCGCTCGCCGACCCGCCGCTGGCCCGGCTGGCGGAGGCATCCCTGCTGGAGACCAGGGGAGGCCGTTACCGGATGCTCGGCATGACCCGCGACTACGGCGGGGAATGGCTGCGCCGCCTGGGCGAGGAGGACGTCCTCTTCCGCCGCCACCGCGACCACTACCTCGCCGCCGCGCGTCGTGCCGGAGCCGAGTGGTACGGCCCGCGCCAGCGGGAATGGGCCGTCTGGGCCCACAGGGAACTGCCCAACCTGCGGGCGGCCCTCGAACGCGGCGACGACCCCGACCTGCCCGGCGCGCTCTGGTTCGCCTGGTGCTGCCTCGGCCTGGCCGGTCCGGGCCGCCGTTACCTCGACCGCTCGCTGCTCCGTCACACCCGGCCGGGTCCGGCGCGGACCCTGGCCCTGTGGGCGCGGGCGCAGACGGCCCTCACCGCCGGCGACGCGACGGCCGCCCACGCCGGAGCCGCGGAGGCGTACGAGGCCGCGACGGCCGGGGACGACCCGGACATCGCGGGGCGGGCGCTGCAGTGCGCCGCGGCGGCCGCCCTCGCCCTCGGCGACCCGGGGGAGGCCGGACGCCTCGCGGTCGCGGCGTTCGAACGGCTCGGGCGGGCCGCCCGGGACGTCCGGGACCACCTCGGTCTCGCTCTCGCCGAGGTGACGCTCGCCCGGATCCTGTGCGCGCAGGGGGCGTTCGACCGGGCGGTGGCGATACTCGACCGGCGGGCGCGCCGCGCCGTGCGCGGTGAGCTGTGGACGCGCGCGGAGGGCGAGCAGGTGCGCTCGCTGGCCGAACTGGGCCGGGGGGACGCCGACGCGGCCGAGGCCTGTGCGCGGACGGCGCTCGACGCCAGGTGGCGCCTGGGTGACGGGACCGGCGCCGCCCTGGCGATGGAGCAGCTCGCCGCGGTGGCGGCGCGCCGCGGTGACGGGCGGCGGGCCGCCTGGCTGCTGGGGGCGTCCCGGCGGGCGCGGGAGGACTCGGGCACCTCGGCGAACGGCGGGCCGGTCCACGGCACGCCAGGCTTCGCCGTCGGGTGGGAGCGGACGGAGCGGAAGGCCCGGGCGCTCGCGGGGGACGCCGCGCACGACCGGGCGTTCGCCCGGGGACTGGCCACGGCCCCGGAGACCGCCGTGGCGCTGATCCGGAAGGTCGGAGACGGCGTGCACCCGCCCACCGGACGCGCCTCCTCCCGAGCCTGACCTCCGGTCCCGATCTGCCGGTCCCGATCTGCCGGTCCCGATCTCCCGGTCCCGATCTCCCGGGACTGATCTCCCGGCCCCGATCCTCTCGAACCAGGGGCTTTTCGGTCCTGGCCCGACCTCTCCCGTGTCCGAGCCTCGTCGACCTTCGTCGACCTTCGTCGACCTTCGTCGACCTTCGCCGACCTTGGCCGGCCCTCCCGAACCCGACCTCCCCTGGGTTCCCCGTTCAGGGCCATCGGATCCGGCGGGCCGTCGCCCTGATCCGGCAAAAGGGATGTTTCCGTAATTTCCCTACGCGTGGGGGGAAGTTCGGCCTCGGTGCGGCGGTGAGATTTGCGCCGCAGGAGAAGGAAACCCCCACCGGAAAGGGGCCTGAGACCCGGTCCGTGACCCTGACGGGATGCGATGCCTGAACGACGCACATTCAGCAGGAGGGAGCGCGAACCGGTGGAACCCCATCCATGGTGGCGAGGGAACCTGCCCGCGGAACCGAACGGTTTCGTCGGACGCCAGGCCGAGGTCACGAAAGCGCTGAAACTCCTGGCCGAAACCTCATCGGTCACGCTCACCGGCGCGGCGGGCGTCGGCAAGACGCGGATCGCCCTCAGAGCCGCGGCGGAGTGCCGGGACTTCCACCCGGACGGCGCCTGGCTGGTGGAACTGTCAGGCGAACGCGACGGCGGCCTGCTCCCGCACGCCGTCGCGGCCGTCATGGGCATGCCCGAGCGGTCGGCCCGGCCGCAGGACGACCTGCTCGTCGAGTTCCTGGCGAGCAAACACCTCCTGCTGGTCCTCGACTCCTGCGACCGGCTCGCCACCGCCTGCCGCGGGCTCGCCGCCCGCATCCGGGCCGAGGCGCCGGGCGTGCGCCTCCTGCTCACCTCCCGGCAGCCGCTCGGACTGCCGCACGAGGCGGTGCTTCCCGTGGAACCGTTCCGTCCCCCGATCCCGCGGGCCCCGGCTTCGAGACCCCCCGCCTCGTGGGCCTTCGCCCCGTGGACTCCGGACCCGTGGCCCCCGGCGCGGCGGAACCCGGACCCGTACCCGGCCGAGGCCGCGACCGACGAGGCGCTCCGGGTCTTCCTCGACCGGGCCGAGGCGGTGGCGCCCGGCATGGTGACGGGCGAGGCGGAGATCGGGGCCGCCGAGCGGATCTGCCGGCTGCTCGGAGGCGTCCCGCTCGCCCTGGAACTCGCCGCCGGGCAGCTCCCGGCGGCCCCGCCTCGCATCGGCTCCTTCCCCGCGAACCCACGTCCGACCGGCCCGGCCACTCCGTCCCGCACCGGCTCCCTCTCCGCGAACCCACGTCCGACCGGCCCGGCCATTTCGTCCCGCACCGGCTCCCTCTCCGCGAACCCACGTCCGACCGGCCCGGCCATTTCGTCCCGCACCGGCTCCCTCCCTGCGGCTCCGCGCTCCACCGGCCCGGACGTTCGGCCTCTTCCCGGCCCGGCTCCCACCGGCCCGGCCGCTTCGCCTTCCACCGCGTCTCTTCCGGCGGGACCGGTGGAGTGGCTCGCCGACCGGCTGGAGGAGCGGTTCGATTCCCGAGCGGTCGTCCAGCCGTCCTTCTTCCGGCCCCAGCGGCTGCGCGCCGTGATCGACTGGAGTCACGAGTCTTGCTCCCCGGCCGAACGGCTGCTCTGGGCCCGCCTGTCGGTCTTCGCCGGGCCCATCGACCCGGAGTCCGCCCGGTGGGTGTGCGGCGACGAACGTCTCACCGACGTGCCGGGCCTGCTGACCGGCCTCGCGGCCAAGGGACTGCTCACCCCGGTCCCCGGCGGCTACCGGCAGCCGGAACCGGTCAGGGAGTACGGCGCGGAGCGCCTGGCCCGGCTCGGGGAGGAGGACCGCACGGTCCGGCGGCACCGCCACCACCACCTCGGCCTGGCCCGTCGCGCCGAAGCCGGATGGTACGGCCCGGCGCAGGAGGAGTGGGCCGCCCGCCTGCGGTTCTCGCTGCCCGACCTGCGCCGCGTGCTCGGCTCACCGTCCGATCCGCTGTCCGCCGAGCTCGCCGGGGCCCTGTGGATCGTCTGGCACTGCCTGGGCCGGCTGAACGAGGGCCGCCGCCACCTGGGACGGGCGATCGCCGCCGCGCCGGTGGCCGACCCCGGCCTGCCCCGGCTCCTGTGGGCCGACGCGTGCGTGGCCGCCGCCCAGGGAGATTCGGAGCGCGCCCACCGCAGGGCCGAGGCGGCGCTGTCGGCCGCCCGCGACTGGTCCGACCACGCGGCCGCGGGGCACGCCCGCCTGGCACTGGCCTGCCAGGCGCTGCTCACCGGCGCCCTCGGCGAGGTACGGCCCGCCGTACGGCGGGCCCGCGAGCATTTCCACCGTGCCGGGGTGATGACCGTCGGCGAGCCGCTCGCCCTGGTGGTCGCGGCGATCGCGGACACCTGGCGCGGTGAGTTCGCCCGGGCGGTCACCGTGCTGGAGGAGGCCGGGCGGCTGTGCGAGGCCCGCGGCGAGCTCTGGGCCCGCGCCCAGTGCGATCACGTGCTGTCCATCGCCCGGCTCGGCCTCGGCGAGGCCGACGAGGCGGCGCGGGCGGCCGGACGGTCGCTCGCCGCCCGGTGGCGCCTGCGCGACACGGCGGGCGCGGCGGAGACCCTGGGCCAGCTCGCGGTGATCGCCTCGATCCAGGGCGACGCCCGCCGTACGGCCCGCCTCCAGGGGGCCGAGAAGCGGATGCGCGGCCTGTCCGGGGCGCGCGGATCCGGCCGGGAGAGCGTGTGCGAGCCCGGGACGGTCGCCGAGAGGACGGCCCGGCAACTCCTCGGTGACGACGCCTACGACGCCGCCTTCGCCGAGGGGTACGACGACGACCCCGGCTCCGCGGCGCTCCACGCTCCCGGCTGAGGCTCCGGAACGATCGGCGTGTGCCCATGGACGTCCGCGGGGCGCATGTCCTCGGCCGTCCTCGGCTGAGGGTTCACCACTGAGGATTCACCACGAGCCTGAGGGCCTCCGCGTGCCCGCGGGCTTCTTCCACGTGCCCGGGGGTTCGCACCGCGTCCGTTCCGGGTCATACGCCGGAATCCCGGTTCTCCCGTATTCGAGGCACGGCGTCCGTTCCGAGCGGCTCGCCGGAATCCCGGTTCGCCCGCACCCGGGGTCCTCCCGCACCCGGAGACTCCGCGTGTCCCGGTGATTCTCCGGGTCCGGGGCTTCCCCGGGGACGCCGCGATGCGGTGGAATCTTGGGGCCCGCCCCGATCCCGGGGCGGCGCCCCCCGAAGGAGCCCCCCGACGGACGACGACGAGGCGATCGCCCGTTCCCTGGACGGCGACCTTGCGGCCTACGAGGTCCTGGTCGCCCGCTACAGCGCGCTCGCGCACCGCACGGCGGCGATGCTCGGGGCCGGCGACGAGGCCGAGGACGTCGTCCAGGAGGCGTTCGTCAAGGCGTACCGCCACCTGGGCGGTTTCCGGCGCGACGCGCCGTTCCGCCCCTGGCTGCTGCGGATCGTGGCCAACGAGACCCACGACCTGACCCGTTCCCGGGGCCGTCGCGCGGAGCTGACCGCACGGGTCACCGAGCTCGACCCGCCGGGCGCGGCGCAGAGCTCCGAGGACGCGGCCGTCGCCACCGACCGGCGCACCCGCCTCCTCGGCCTGGTACGCGCGCTTCCGGAACGGGAACGTCAGGCCGTCGTCTGCCGGTACTTCCTGCAGCTGTCCGAGGCCGAGACCGCGCAGGTGCTCGGGCTGCCGGTCGGCACCGTCAAGTCCCGGACCTCCCGGGGCCTGCGCCGGCTGCGCGAGGAGGTGGACCGTGACCTCACCTGACGACGCCCCGCGGGGCGTCCCGCCCGAGGACGCCGGAGCCGGTGGCCGAGTGCCGGCCGATGACGGTTTTTCCCGGGCCGCCAGGCCCGGTGCCCCCGGTGCCCCCGATGGCGTCGGTGGCGTCGGTGGCGTCGAGGCCGCGCTCCTGGCCCTGGGAGAGGTCCTGGAGACATCCGCGCCGCCCCCGGCCGAGGTGGCGGCGGCCGTACGGGCCCGGCTCGAAGCCGCCGGGGAGGGCCGTCCCGCCGGGGCGCCCACCGGCGCGGGGCCGCGCCCGGAGCCGCCCGCCCGCCGTGGGGCGCGACGCGCGCCGGCACGGCGCGGCGACGGCCGGGGGCCGGGGCGCGTCACCCGGCGGCGCGCGGCCGTCGCGGTCGCGGTCGCCGCCGCCCTCCTCCTGGGGGTCACCCCGGCGGGGCAGGCGGCGGTCGCCCGGGTCCTGAGGTTCGCCGGGATCGAGCTGCGCGTCGGCGGCCCCGGGCCGCTGCCCGCCGGGGTGGCCGCGCCGCTGCCGGGGGAGCGACGGGTCACGCTGGAGGAGGCCCGGCGGCAGGCGGCCTTCCCCGTCGCGGTCCCCGCCGGGCTGGAGGACCCCGCCGACGTACGGGTCGCCGACGGCGGGCGGGTGGTGTCGCTGCTCTGGCCGGGTGTCCGGCTGGACGAGTACGACGGGGTGCTCCAGGTGGTCTTCCGCAAGGAACTGGGACCGCCCTGGCCCGAGCAGGTGACGGTCGGCGCCTCGCAGGGGTGGTGGATCCCGGGCCCGCACGGCCTGATCTACCTGCCCCGCACGGCGGTCGGCGAGGCGCCCGCCCGTCCCCGCCGGGCGGACCCGACCCTCATCTGGCAGAAGGGGCGGACGGGCCTGCGCCTGGAGGGGGTCGCGGACCTCCGGCGGGCCCTGGAGATCGCCAGGTCGACCCGCTGAGCCCACTGAACCCATCGAGCCCACCGGGTCAACTGAGCCCGCTGAACCCATCGAGCCCGTCGGGGCCGCCGAGCCCTCCGGCCCGGGGCCTCGCCGACCGGCCGGATCCGCTCGGATCCCGGAGCCCGCCGCGGCCCCCGGGACCTCCGCCCCGCCCCGCCGGGTCCCGCCGTACGGCTCAGGCCGGGGACGCCAGCCAGTCGTCGATCTCCGCGAGGAGGTCCCGGCGCACGTGCTCCGGGGCCGCCGACGCCCTGACGGACTGCCGGGCCAGCTCGGCGAGCTCCGCGTCGGTGAAGCCGTACACCTCCCTGGCCAGCTCGTACTGGCGCAGCAGCCGCGAGCCGAACAGCAGGGGGTCGTCGGCGCCCAGCGCGATCGACACGCCCGCGTCGAACAGCCGCCGCAGCGGCACGTCCTCGGCCCGCTCGGCCACGCCGAGCCCGACGTTGGAGGACGGGCAGACCTCGCAGGTGATCCCCCGCTCCGCCAGGCGCTCCATGAGCCGCTCGGACTCGGCCGCCCGCACACCGTGCCCGACCCGGTCGGCGCCCAGCAGGTCGACGCACTCGGCCACGCTGCCGGAGCCCAGTAGCTCCCCGCCGTGCGGCAGGGACAGCAGCCCGGCCCGCTTGGCGAGCCGGAACGCCCCGTCGAAGTCACGGGCCCGGCCCCGGCGCTCGTCGTTGGACAGGCCGAACCCGACCACGCCCTGGTCCATGTGACGGGAGGCGAGCCTGGCGAGCGTCTTGGCGTCGAGGGGGTGCCGGGTGCGGTTGGCGGCCACCACGACGGCCACGCCGATCCCCGCGTGCCCGGCGGCCTTGCGCGCGGCGTCGAGCATCAGCTCCAGGGTCGGGGTGAGGCCGCCGAACCGGTGGGCGTATCCCGACGGGTCCACCTGGATCTCCAGCCAGCGCGACCCCTCCGCCGCTTCGTCCTCGGCGGCCTCCCGCAGCAGCCGGTAGACGTCGTCCTCCCGCTGGAGGACCGACCGGGCGATGTCGTACAGCCGCTGGAAGCGGAACCAGCCGCGCTCGTCGGTCGCCCGCAGCTTCGGAGGCCAGTCCCTGACCAGCGCGTCCGGCAGGTGCAGGCCCTGCTCGCGGGCCAGCTCCACCAGGGTGGTGTGCCGCATCGAGCCGGTGAAGTGCAGGTGGAGATGGGCCTTGGGCAGTGCGCGCAGGGGACGTGCCATTTCCATATGGTGCCCTACCCGCGGCGCTCCCGCGCACCGTACGTCGGGCCGGCCCGCGACGGGAGACAGCAGGGACGATTGGGGCTCCAGGGGAAGACGGGTTTCACCATGCGGTTACTCTACGACTCTTTATGCTTACTTTACGTTATGGAGGGCCGGGCCGCAGACGGCGGCCCCGCACGCGCAGGAGGCACCCATGAGACGCGTGACCACCACACTCGGCGTCCTCGCCGCGGCCGCGGCGCTCGCGCTGACCGTCTCCCACCCCGCCCAGGCGGCCCAGGGAGCGCTGATCGTCAACGGAGCGGTCTACTACGACCCCAGCGGCTGCTACGGCTCCGACGTCTTCCCGCTCGACGTCAACAACCAGAGCGACGGCTACGCCTACATCTGGAACGGCCCCTACTGCACCGGGGAGGTCGTCCTCGTGCTGAGCCCGGACACCGCCGCCGTCGTGGAGGAGGGGGTCAGCGTCTCCGTCGAGTGAGCCCGGCCCGGCCGCGGGGCGCGCCTCCCCGCGGCCGGACGGCCGGCGCCCCGGGCAGGGCCGCCGGCCGGGCGTCCCGCGGCGGGGCCGGCCACCGTACGGCCGGCGCGCCTGGACGGGCGCCCCCGGGTGAGGGGGCGGCGCGGGCCGGGCCCGGCCCGCCGAGGATCCGTACCGCTAGCGCCCCTGGGTGAGGAACTTGGCGACCCGGCTGACGCCCTCGGCGAGGTCGTCGTCGCCGAGCGCGTAGGACAGCCGGAAGTAGCCCGGGGTGCCGAACGCCTCGCCGGGCACGAGCGCGACCTCGGCCTCCTCCAGGATCAGCTCGGCGAGCTCGGCGGACGTCTGCGGACGCCGGCCGCCGAAGTCCCGGCCCAGCAGCTCCTTGACCGACGGGTACGCGTAGAAGGCGCCCTTGGGCTCCGGGCAGACCACACCGGGGATGTCGTTCAGCATGCGGACCATGGTCCTGCGGCGGCGGTCGAACGCCTCGCGCATCTCCGCCACGGCCGCCAGGTCGCCGGAGACGGCCGCCAGCGCGGCGGCCTGGGCCACGTTGGAGACGTTGGAGGTGGCGTGCGACTGCAGGTTGGTCGCGGCCTTGACGACGTCCTTGGGCCCGATCAGCCAGCCGACCCGCCAGCCGGTCATCGCGTAGGTCTTGGCGACGCCGTTCAGGACGACGACCCTGTCGCCGAGCTCGGGGACGGCGGCGGCGATGCTCACGAAGCTCGCGTCGCCGTACGTCAGGTGCTCGTAGATCTCGTCGGTGACGACCCACAGGTCGTGCTCGGCGGCCCACCGGCCGATCGCCTCGACCTGCTCGGGGCTGTGGACGGCCCCGGTCGGGTTGGACGGCGAGACGAACAGCAGGACCTTGGTCCGGTCGGTGCGGGCCGCCTCCAGCTGCTCGACGCTCGCGAGGTATCCCGTGGTCTCGTCGGTCACGACATCGACCTGGACGCCGCCCGCCAGCTTGATCGCCTCGGGGTAGGTCGTCCAGTACGGCGCGACGACCAGGACCTCGTCGCCCGGGTCGAGCAGCGTGGCGAACGCCTCGTAGACCGCCTGCTTGCCGCCGTTCGTGATCAGCACCTGGGCCGCCTCGACCCGGTAGCCGGAGTCGCGGAGCGTCTTGTCGGCGACGGCCTGCTTCAGCTCGGGAAGGCCGCCGGCCGGGGTGTACTTGTGGAACCGGGGGTTCCGGCACGCCTCGACGGCCGCCTCGACGATGTAACCGGGAGTCGGGAAGTCCGGCTCGCCCGCGCCGAAGCCGATGACCGGGCGGCCCGCCGCCTTCATGGCCTTGGCCTTGGCGTCCACGGCGAGCGTGGCGGACTCGGAGATCGCGGAGATGCGCGCTGAGATGCGAGGACGGGTCATGGCTCCATGGTTACAGAACCGTGGCCCGCCTCCCGACGCCCATCCATGATGTGGACGCGGCCCGCGCCGGACCGGGCGGATTCGTGGGGCCGAAATCGTACGGCTCCGCCCCGGGCGGGGCGGAGAGCGACCCGGCGGGTGGAAAGGAGGCGTGACCAGGACGATCGTCCCCCGGTTCGACGTACGGGCCATTCACCCGTAGACTCCGGCATGGTCTTACCGCCTTCCGCGTGAATCGGCGGTCAAGACCGTGAGCCACGGACAAACTTCGGTCCAACCGATGTATGGTGGTTCATGTCTTAGGGCACTAGCGCAATTGGTAGCGCACCGGTCTCCAAAACCGGCGGTTGGGGGTTCGAGTCCCTCGTGCCCTGCGAGGAGCGGTCCGCGCATCAGGGCGTCTAGCGCGCCGCAGACATGCGTTGGACACGACGGATTTCGGGTGAGGACTGTGGCGATCGACACGCGCGGCGAAACCGCAGACAAGCCGAGCGGTGAGAAGAAGGCCAAGCGTACTTCTCCTGCCCTTTTCTACCGACAGGTCATCGCTGAGCTGCGCAAGGTCATCTGGCCCACGCGCAAGGAGCTCATCTCTTACACCGTCATCGTCCTGGTCTTTGTTCTGATCATGGTCGCGATCGTGGCCGGTTTCGACGCGATCCTCACCGAGGGCGTGCTGCGGATCTTCGGCGGAGCCTGATCCGCCTCCGGGCGCGTTCGTCACCGCGTCGTACCGCGGTAAGTCAATAGCCATCGACGGAAAGAGAATGAGTCACCGTGTCCGAGTCTTCACAGGCGGCCGGCGAGCACCCCGAGGAGCGGGTGAGCGAGCCGGAAGAGGCCGTCGACGTCGAGGCGAGCTCGCCGGTCGAGCCCGCCGAGTCTGACGTCGAGGCCGACGCCGAGGCCGAGGAGGCCCCGGCCGGCGCCGTCGACGAGGACGGAGACGTCCTTCCCGACGTCGACCCGGTCGAGGAGTTCAAGCGCGAGCTGCGGGGCCAGTACGGCGAGTGGTACGTCATCCACTCCTACGCCGGCTACGAGAACCGCGTGAAGTCCAACATCGAGACCCGCACGCAGTCCCTCAACATGGAGGATTACATCTTCCAGGTCGAGGTGCCGACCCATCACGTGACCGAGGTCAAGAGCGGCAAGCGTCAGCTCGTCAAGGAGCGGGTGCTGCCCGGCTACGTCCTCGTCCGGATGGAGCTCACCGACGAGTCATGGTCCGCGGTGCGCAACACCCCCGGCGTGACCGGCTTCGTCGGCCTGTCCAACAAGCCGAGCCCCTTGAGCATCGACGAGGTCGCCAAGCTGCTCGCGCCCGAGCCGTCCGAGGAGACCAAGAAGACGACCGCCAAGGCCGCCGCCGCGACCGTCGACTTCGAGGTCGGCGAGTCCGTCACGGTCATGGACGGCCCCTTCGCGACACTTCCCGCGACGGTCAGCGAGATCAGCGTCGAGTCGCAGAAGCTCAAGGTGCTGGTGTCGATCTTCGGCCGCGAGACCCCGGTTGAGCTGTCGTTCAACCAGGTCTCGAAGATCTGACCGGTTCACATACACTAAGTCGTTCGGTGGCCGTGTCCGCGAAGCACGGCCCGCCGACATGCTCCCGCACGCTCTGCGCGGGAGCCGCGTCAACCTGAAGAGGACCCGGAGAAAACCATGCCTCCTAAGAAGAAGATCGCGGCACTGGTCAAGGTCCAGCTTCCCGCTGGCCAGGCCACGCCCGCCCCGCCGGTCGGTACCGCCCTCGGTCCGCACGGCGTCAACATCATGGACTTCGTGAAGCAGTACAACGCTGCCACCGAGGCCCAGCGCGGCAACATCATCCCCGTTGAGATCACCATCTTCGAGGACCGCAGCTTCACCTTCGTCACGAAGACGCCCCCGGCGCCTGAGCTGATCAAGAAGGCCGCCGGTGTGGCCAAGGGCTCGGCCGTCCCGCAGAAGGACAAGGTCGGCAAGCTGACCCGCGACCAGCTGCGCGAGATCGCCCAGACCAAGATGCAGGACCTCAACGCCAACGACATCGAGGCGGCCGAGAAGATCATCGCCGGCACCGCCCGGTCGATGGGCATCACGATCGCCGACTAGCCACGGCGAGCCGGGCGTGAGCGGGCGCGGACCGAGGAGGTCCGGCGGTCCCGCGGAGGTCCCGGAGGCGGGCGCGGCCGACGTCGCGCCGGCACCACAATCTCGAAGCAAGTGGAGGGGCCAGGCGCTGGCCCGTACCACGGACACTCGGATCCAGGAGTGAGCAAGTGAAGCGCAGCAAGGGTTACCGCAACGCAGCGGCCCAGATCGACCGCGAGAACCTCTACAGCCCCGCCGAGGCGGTCAAGCTGGCCAAGGAGACGAGCGTCTCCAAGTTCGACGCGACCGTCGAGGTCGCGCTGCGGCTGGGCGTCGACCCCCGCAAGGCCGACCAGATGGTCCGCGGCACCGTCAACCTCCCGCACGGCACCGGTAAGACCGCCCGGGTCCTGGTCTTCGCGACCGGTGACCGTGCCGAGGAGGCCCGCGCCGCGGGCGCCGACATCGTGGGCGCCGACGAGCTGATCGACGAGGTCGCCAAGGGCCGCCTCGACTTCGACGCGGTCGTCGCCACGCCCGACCTCATGGGCAAGGTCGGCCGCCTGGGCCGCGTGCTCGGCCCGCGTGGCCTGATGCCGAACCCCAAGACCGGCACCGTCACCCCGGCCGTCGGCAAGGCCGTCACCGACATCAAGGGCGGCAAGATCGAGTTCCGGGTCGACCGGCACTCGAACCTGCACTTCATCATCGGCAAGGTGTCGTTCACCGAGCGTCAGCTCGTCGAGAACTACGCCGCCGCCCTTGAGGAGGTGCTGCGTCTCAAGCCGTCCGCGGCCAAGGGCCGCTACGTCAAGAAGGTCGCCTTCACCACGTCCATGGGCCCCGGCATCCCCGTCGACCCGAACGTGACGCGGGTGGCGGCCGCCGACGCCGACGCCTGACGGCGATCACCTCTCCGAACGCGCGAACCCGCGCGGATCCCCGCTACGGCGGGGATCCGCGCGGACCTGGGGCCTCAGCCGAATCGGCCATTCGGTTGAGGCCCTTCGTGTTTCCTTCGTTCCTCCGGACGACGCGGACGACAGGTTCGCCGCGTAATGTCGAGGGCAGTTGAGGGGGAAACGAAGGGGTGATGATTAATGCGCCGATATGCTCCCGCAGTCGCGCTGGGTGCGGCCGCGCTGGTCACGGTCACGGGATGCGGTGCGCAGAGCGCCGGGTCCGGGGGGACGAGTGCCGCCTCCCTCGGGAACATCAAGCTGGCCGCCGCCGACGCGGTGCTGCAGAGCGCGCGGCAGGCGGAGGAGGCCACCTCCTACACCGCCGATCTGGTCGCCGAGACCACCGGCGGTGACCACGGGACGGGCAAGATCCAGGGCACCGTGCGGTACCAGAGCAAGCCCGCTCTCGCCGCGGACGTCACGCTGAACACGATCACCTTCGGCGGGCAGAACGTCCCCGGCGGGGTGCGCGCGGTCCTCACCGGCGACTCGGTCTACGTGAAGTCGGATGCCCTGCGGCAGTTCGCCGACACGACCAAGCCGTGGGCCAAGGTCTCGCTCACCGATCTCGAATCCGGCGAGCAGGCCAAGATCCGTGACTTCATGACCCAGGCCCAGCAGTTCGACCTGGCCGGGACGGTCAAGATGCTCACGACGTCCGAGGACGTCAAGGCGGTGGGCACCGAGACGGTCGGCGGCGTGGAGACCACCCACTACAGCGGCACCTTCCCGGTGGACAAGGCCGCCCAGGCGGCCGACCCGGCCAGGCGTGAGCAGCTCCAGCGCCAGCTCGCGCAGGTCAAGGACGTGAAGTTCGACCTGTGGGCCGACGCTCAGAGCCTGCCCCGCAAGGTCACGCTGAGCGGCTCGGAGCAGGGCGCCACGTTCAACGCGACGGCGCTCTTCAAGAACTTCAACGAGCCCGTGCAGATCGCGGCTCCCCCCGCCGAGCAGGTGGAGGAGCTGCGCGGGCGCACCGGCGGCAACTGACGCCCCCGCCCGGCTCGACCGGCCTCTCGTACGGCCCGCGCCCCGGCCCCCTGTGGTCCGGGGCGCGGGCCGTACGGCTTCGAGGGCGGCGTCGTCGATCCGCGGGCCTGTGCGCGCCGTACGGGCCCGGCGGTGCCATGCGGATCCGGGCGCGCCGCCGTACGTCCGGCAGGGCCCGGAGAACCGGGGAGAGCGCCGGGGGCGGACACGGTTCGTACGGCGATTTGGCGCACGCCCCGGCAGGGCGTATGCTGTCCGTGCCGAAGACCGCCGGTCGTCGTCATGCCTCATGGTGTGGCGACCCAAGGATCCACGTCGTGGACGGCCCGCGTAGGTGTGTAGTGAGTTTCCATTGGGAAAATGTCTTCCTTATGTGAGCCCCGTGCGCCTGCGCCGGGGCTTGTTCTTTTCTCGGGCCTTTGCCGGCGGCACATCTGGAAGGAGGCCCATGGCGAAGGCGGAGAAGGCGACGGCCGTAGCCGAGCTCAAGAGCAGCTTCGAAGGCTCGAGCGCCGCCGTTCTGACCGAGTACCGCGGTCTCACCGTCGCGCAGCTCAAGGAGCTGCGTGTCTCTCTCGGTGAGAATGCGAAGTTCGCCGTGGTGAAGAACACGCTGACCAAGATCGCGGCCAACGAGGCCGGGATCAACCAGCTCGACGGCCTGCTTGCGGGCCCGTCGGCGATCGCGTTCGTCAAGGGCGACGTGGTCGAGGCTGCCAAGAGTCTGCGTGACTTCGCCAAGGCCAATCCCCTCCTGGTCATCAAGGGCGGTGTCGTCGACGGCAAGTCGATGACGCCGGACGAGATCAGCAAGCTTGCCGACCTTGAGTCGCGTGAGGTTCTCCTCGCGAAGCTGGCCGGTGCTCTGAAGGCCAAGCAGGGCCACGCGGCCGCTGTCTTCAGCGCGCTGCCCACCAACATGGCTCAGCTGGCCGAGGCCCTGCGCGCGAAGCGCGCGGAGGCGGGCGAGTAGGTCCGCGCAGGCGGCCCGGGGGATTAGCGCACACGAACCGCGGTCCCAGTTCTTAAGTTCTTAGATCCATACGGAGGAAACCATGGCGAAGCTCACCACCGACGAGCTGCTCGACGCTTTCAAGGAGATGACCCTCCTTGAGCTGTCCGACTTCGTGAAGCTCTTCGAGGAGACCTTCGACGTCAAGGCTGCCGCCCCGGTCGCCGTCGCGGCCGCCCCGGCCGCCGGTGGCGCCGGCGGTGCCGCCGAGGAGGCCGAGGAGCAGGACGAGTTCGACGTCATCCTCGAGGCCGCCGGCGACAAGAAGATCCAGGTCATCAAGGAGATCCGCGCCCTGACCAGCCTGGGCCTGAAGGAGGCCAAGGACCTCGTGGACGGCGCTCCCAAGCCCGTCTTCGACGGCAAGGTCAACAAGGAGCAGGCTGAGAAGGCCAAGGCCGCCCTTGAGGGCGCCGGCGCCACCGTGACCGTCAAGTAAGACCGTCACGTAAGCAGTATCACCGCGAGAAGAGCGGGTCCACCAGGTGCCGGTGGCCCGCTCTTTTTGTGTCTCCGGGCTCTTTCCCGGCCCCTTCTCCCCGGGTCCGCCCGTCTCTCGGGCCTCGGGACCTTCCCTGGGCTCGCCGCCTCGCGCTCCGCGGCCCTTCCCGGTCCTCTCCGGCGCCTCCCGTCCTCCGCTCCCGCACCCCTCCGCCCCAGACGTCTTCCGCGTGCTCCTCGGGGCCGAAAGGCCGATGGCTCCGGCCGCGGGCGGGTTATGATCCGCCCGACGGGGCTCACCGGCCCGGTGGCCCGCGCCGTACGGCCGCCGGCTCGCGTCACGCGGGCCGGGAGGGGAGGATGCGGTGCCGATGGACGCCTCCCGGCGTCGCGTCCCGGGGCCCGTCGGCCTCGTGCTGGGCGCGCTGGCCTTGGTGCTGCTAGGGGCGGCCCTGTGGGCGGGCATGGGCCTGCGGGAGGCCCGGGCGGCGGCCGGCGACCGCGAGGCGGCGCTCAGGGCGGCGGGGGAGCACGCCGTGGCCCTGATGTCGGTCGGATACCAGAACGTCGACGCCGACATGCGACGCGTCCTCGGCACCTCGACGGGGCAGGCGCGGGCGGAGTACGTCCGCGACGCCGCCGCCCTGCGGGAGACCACGGTCGGGGACAGGCTCCTGCGGACCGGGGCGCTGCGCGCCTCCGGGCTCGTCTCGCTGCGGGGGGACACGGCCGAGGCGCTGGTCGTCGGCGACGCGGTGGTCCGGGGGGAGGGGAGCGAGAGCGCCCCCCGGGAGCAGTTCTACCGGTGGCGGATGCAGCTGACCAGGGCCTCCGGAGGCTGGCTCGTGTCGAAGGTGGAGCAGGTCTCATGAGGGGCGGATCCCGGACGGTCGCCGCGGCGCTGGGCGCCGTCGCGCTCGTGCTCGCGGCGGTGACCTGGGTCATGTACGGCGAGCTGAGCCGGCTGCGCCAGGAGGAGGCCGACGGCCGCGAGGCGCTGGCGGCCGCCCGCCTGGCCGCCCCCGACATGCTCTCGTACGACTACCGCACGATCGAGCAGGACTTCACGCGGGCGGCGGGATACACCACGGGCGGCCTCACCGAGCACTACCGTCAGCTCGCCAAGTCACTGGCTCCGCAGGTCAGGCAGGAACGCACGGTCCAGCAGGTGACGGTCGCGGGCGCGGCGGTGGAGTCGGTGCGGGCCGGCCGGGTGGACGTGCTGCTGTTCACGAACGTCGGCACGGTCAGGACCCCGCCCGGCGAGAGCGAGCCGCGGCGGCAGGTCGTCCAGAACCGTGCCCGGTTCGGCATGGTGAAGCAGGGGTCGCGCTGGCTGGTGGCGGAGCTGTCCACCCTGCTCGGCGCCCCTCCTCCCGCCTGACCGGCGTGGCGCGTCGGTCAATTGTCGGCAAAATTCATGTTTGAGTTCGGTGCCAGGCGGGGTAGATGAGCCACGGTAGTGTCGATCGTCGGCCCGGCATGGGCTAGCGTTCGAGCCGTCGTGTGACTGAGCGTTAGCCTCGGCGGGTCGTCGGGTATCGTCCTGGGGCCGATGGTGACGCGTGGTTCGCGACGGGAAGAACTCCCGGCGTCTTGGCCGTTCCTCGGCTGAAATGTCAGCTCGCGGGCTTGACGTTTCGGCGCTGACGGGCGATGCTGCGACCAACGTGGAGCATGCAGCGAGAGTGGACTGGACAGGTGTGTGCCGTTCGGCTACACTGCCCCTTTGCGCTGCCCTTTGACGACCCGCTTCTTTTGGTGCTCCGATGCATGGTCGTCTGGCGTGCGTGTAGTCAGTCCGCCGCGAGCCCTCGGAAGGACATCTGTTGGCAGCCTCGCGCAACGCCTCCGCCGTACCCGCTGGTCCCCGTCGTGTGTCGTTCGCACGCATCCAGGAACCGCTTGAGGTTCCCGACC
>NZ_JBVJKQ010000018.1:0-220332 GCF_055585205.1 Streptosporangium sp. NPDC053982 | reverse complement strand
GGTCTCCCGGAACGGCAGGGGGGGAGGTGCCCCCCGCGGGGGGCCAGCCGCCCCCCACCCCCCCCCCCCCGGGGCCCCCCCCGGGGGGCCCCCCCCCCCCCGGGGGGGGGGCCCCCCCCCCGCCCCCCCCCCCCCCCCCCCCCCCCCCCCCCCCCCCCCCCCCCCCCCCACCCCGGGCCTCCCGGCTCCCCATGAAAGCGGAATCCCAAAAGCCATGGAATATCTCTGATACCGGTATAAGCGGCCTGGAAAGCATCGAGCGGCAAAAGTAAAACCTGTGTGATCCTTCCCCAGGAAATGGGGTGTGATGTGTGGCGACGGCCCGATTTGTTGTTCACTGCGGCAGTGAGCCCAACCCAAGTGATGACAGTCCCCTTCAACCGGACGTATATCTCAGAAAACGAGTTCGACTATCTCGCGGAGGCCGTGCGCGGGGGATCGACCTCCGGAGACGGGCCGTTCACCCGCCTGGCCGCCGGCCTCCTGGAGAAGCTGACCGGGTCAGGCCGTGCGCTGCTGACCACCTCCTGCACGCACGCGCTGGAGCTGTCGGCGATCCTGCTGGACCTGCGGCCCGGCGACGAGGTGATCATGCCGTCGTTCACCTTCGTGTCGACGGCCAACGCCTACGCCCTGCGCGGGGCCGTACCGGTGTTCGTCGACTGCAGGCCCGACACCCTGAACCTCGACGAACGCCTGGTCGAGGCCGCGATCACCGACCGCACGCGGGCCGTGGTGGCCGTCCACTACGCGGGTGTCGGCTGCGCGATGGAGGTCATCGGCGGGCTCGCGGAACGCCACGGCCTGGCTCTCGTCGAGGACAACGCCCACGGGCTGGGCGGGTCCTACCGGGGCCGACCCCTCGGGTCGTTCGGGAGCATGTCGGCGCAGAGCTTCCACGAGACGAAGAACGTCCAGTGCGGGGAGGGCGGCGCGCTGCTCCTGAACGACGCCGGCCTCGTCGCGCGGGCCGAGATCGTCCGGGAGAAGGGGACGGATCGCAGCCGGTTCTTCCGCGGCCAGGTGGACAGGTACCGGTGGGTCGACATCGGTTCGAGCTATCTGTCGTCCGACGTCCTCGCCGCGCTGCTGACCTCCCAGCTGGAGTCCTTCGAGGAGATCCAGTCCCGGCGGCACGCCGTGTGGCGGAGGTACCACGAGGAGCTGGCGGACTGGGCGGCGGAGAACGGGGTCTCCCAGCCGATGGTCCCGGACGGCTGTGCGCATCCCGCGCACCTGTACTACCTGCTGCTGCCGGACCTGGACGACCGCCAGGCGTTCATCGCCCACCTTTCGGGCAGGGGCGTGCAGGCGGCGTTCCACTACCAGCCGCTGCACACCGCCCCCGCGGGCGTGCGGTACGGGCGGGTGGCGCCGGGCGGCTGCCCGGTCACCGAGGACGTCGCGGACCGTCTCGTACGGCTGCCGCTGTTCGCCGGCCTGGACGAGGCCGGCGTGACCCACGTGATCGACGCCGTCCGGGCCCACCGGGTGCGCTGATCCCGCTCCCGTCTCCCGACCACCGTTCGGAGTGACCGCCGTATGGTCGAAACCGCAAGTCAGCAAGCCCGCGACGGGACCGCGCGTCCCGGACGGCGGGCTCCGATCCCCGCGCTCGGGGGACGTCGCGCCGGATATCTGGCGGCCGGCGCGATGACGGCCGTGATCTATCACGTCCTCCTCGGCCTGGAGTTGCTCGCCACCGACGGCGCGGTTCCCTACGTGGTCCTGCTCATGACCGGCCACCTGGCCACCTCGTTGATCGTCTATCCCTGGTACAGGCTGGTGGTCTTCCGGGCCTCCGGAAGCTCGTGGGTCATCGGTTACCTGCGGTTCTACGCGGTGGGGCTGGGTTTCCTGGCGGCATCCGTCGTCGGCGTCCCGCTCCTGGTCGAGCTCGCCGGCGCCCCGGTCCTGGTGGCGCAGGGCCTGATCCTGATCGCGAGCCCGCCGCTGGGCTACGTCGTCCACCGGACCTGGACCTTCTCCGGTGGCGGGGAGGCCCGGCCCTGGAAACGCATCCCATGCTCTTCGACGGAACGCAGGGCGTCGTCGAGCCGTCTGCCGGAACCGCACGGACATCCGGACGGGCGGACCGTCCTGCGCCCAGGAATCCCTCACGGAAGGACCCAAGGATCATGAAGGCGCTCGTTCTGGCGGGCGGAAAGGGATCGAGGCTGCGTCCGCTGACCTATACCTCGGCGAAGCAGTTGGTCCCCGTCGCCAACAAACCGGTGCTCTACTACGGGCTCGAAGCGATACGGGACGCGGGCATCCACAGCGTCGGCATCGTCGTCGGCGACACGGCTCACGAGATCCGGGAATCGGTCGGGGACGGCTCGCGGTTCGGCCTCGACGTGACCTACATTCCCCAGGAGGCCCCCCTGGGCCTCGCCCACTGCGTCCTGATCGCCCGGGAGTTCCTCGGCGACGAGCCGTTCGTGATGTATCTGGGGGACAACTTCCTGGTGGACGGCATCGCCGGCCTGGTGGATGCCTTCCGCGGGTCGGGCAACGACGCCCAGATCCTGCTCACCAAGGTCGCCGAACCGCAGTTCTACGGGGTCGCGGAGCTCGGGCCGGACGGTGAGATCATCGGGCTGGAGGAGAAGCCGGAGCACCCGCGCAGCGACCTCGCGATCGTGGGGGTCTACACCTTCTCCCCCGCCGTCCACGAGGCGGTCCGGGCGATCACGCCTTCCGCCCGCGGCGAGCTGGAGATCACGGACGCGATCAAGTGGCTCATGGACAACGGCGGCCGCGTCCGCTCACACTTCGTCAGCGGATACTGGAAGGACATCGGGCGCCTGCAGGACATGCTGGAGTGCAACCGCATCGTCCTTGAGGCGATCGAACCGAACGTCCGGGGAACCGTGGACGGGTTCTCGGAGATATCGGGACGCGTCCTCATCGAGCCGGGGGCACTGGTGGAGAACTCGGTGATCCGGGGGCCCGCGGTCGTCGGGGCCGACAGCAAGATCATCAGCTCGTACATCGGCCCCTACACCTCGATCGGCGCGAGGTGCGTGCTGGAGAACGCCGACGTGCAGTACAGCATAGTTCTGGAGGACTCCGCCATCAGAGGCGTCCCGGGGCTCACCTACTCCCTGATCGGCCGGAACGTCGAGGTCAGCCGGGCCAGGGGGGTTCCCAACACACATCAGCTCATGGTCGGCGACCACAGCAGAATCCAGGTGCGGGCATGAAGATCCTCGTTTCGGGCGGCGCCGGATTCATCGGCTCCCACTACGTGCGCTCACTGCTGTCCGGCGAATACCCCGGCTACGAGAACGTCCAGGTGACGGTGCTGGACAAGCTCACGTACGCGGGCAACCCGGCGAACCTGCACCCGGTCGCCGGGCATCCGCGCTTCACGTTCGTCAGGGGGGACATCACCGACGTCGGGCTGCTCGCCGACGTGGTGCCCGGCCACCACGTGATCGTCAACTTCGCGGCCGAGACGCACGTCGACCGCTCGATAACCGGCCCCGAGGACTTCGTGGTCACCAACGTCCACGGCACGCAGCGGCTCCTGCAGGCGGCGCTCGACACCGGCGTGCGCACGGTCGTCCAGGTCTCCACCGACGAGGTGTACGGGTCCATCGCCGAGGGGTCCTGGACCGAGTCCGAGCCCCTGCTGCCCAACTCCCCCTACGCGGCCTCGAAGGCGGGAGCCGACCTGCTGTGCCGCGCCTACCACCGGACCTACGGGCTCGACGTACGGGTGACCCGCTGTTGCAACAACTACGGCCCCCACCAGTACCCGGAGAAGCTCATCCCGCTCTTCGTCACCAACCTGATCGACGGGCGGCGGGTGCCCCTGTACGGCGACGGCCGGCACATCCGTGAATGGCTGCACGTCGACGACCACTGCCGGGGCATCCAGCTCGTGCTGGACAAGGGTTCGGGCGGCGAGATCTACAACATCGGCGGCGGCGTCGAACTGACCAACCGCGAGCTCACGGAACGCCTGCTGGCCGCCTTCGGCGTGGGCTGGGAGATGGTCGAGCCGGTGCCGGACAGGCTCGGGCACGACCGGCGCTACGCCCTGGACAGCGGCAAGATCGAGCAGATCGGCTACGCGCCCCTCGTCGGCTTCGACGAGGGACTCGCCCGGACCGTGCGGTGGTACCGCGACCACCAGGAATGGTGGCGCCCGCTGAAGAGGGCCGACTGACGGCCGCCGGGCCACCCCGGCGGCCCCGATGCCCCGGTCACGTCTCCCGGGTCCGCCGCGCCCCGGGTACCCAGGCGCGCCTGGCAAGGCCGCGGCTACCTGTCGTCTGTACGGTTCCCGGAAAGGTGTGGGTCATGGAGGCCACTCAGATTCGCCGCACGGTCGAGGTGGAGGACCGGCACTGGTGGTATCGCGAGCGACGCGCCATCCTCGCGCGCGAGCTCCGCCGGATCGGCGTGCCCGGCAGGGCGCTCGACATCGGCGCGGCCGGGGGCGGCAACACCCGCGTGCTCGTCGGGCACGGGTGGGACGCGCTGGCCGCGGACTACTCGGAGACCGCGGTGGAGCTCGCCCGCGCGCGCGGTCTGCAGGCGGTCCACGCCGACGCCCGGGACCTGCCGCTGCCCGACACGCGGTTCGATCTCGTCCTGGCGTTCGACGTGCTGGAGCACATCAGGGAGGACCGTGAGGCCGTCCGCGAGATCGTGCGCGTGCTCCGGCCGGGAGGGACCGCGCTGATCACGGTTCCGTGTGACATGGCCCTGTGGTCGGCGCACGATGTCGCCTCCTCCCACGTCCGCCGGTACACCCGGGAGGGCCTGAACACCCTGCTGACCGGGGAGGGCCTGGTCATCGACCGCCTGTGGAGCTGGAACGTCCTGCTGAGACCGGTCGTCGCCTGGCGCAGGAAGCGCCTCACCGGATCCGACGTCACTGAGACGTCGCACCTGGTCAACATGAGTCTCGGCGCCGTCGTCATGGCCGAGAGGTACCTGCCGGTCAAGTCGCTTCCCGGGGTCTCCCTCATCGCGAGGGCGCACCGTCCCCGGACGGCCGCGGGACACCCGCCCCGCTGACGCCTCCCCGGCCGGCTCCGCGTCACCGGGTGCCGCCGCGTGGCGGCACCCGGTGACGCGGAGCCCCCGGGCTCACCGGTCCGGGCGCAGCACCGAGTAGAGGGCCTGGTCGTGCCAGCGGCCGTCCCGCCACTGGGCACGGCGCAGGATCCCCTCGC
The DNA here is from genome assembly GCF_055585205.1 of Streptosporangium sp. NPDC053982. Classification (NCBI taxonomy): domain Bacteria; kingdom Bacillati; phylum Actinomycetota; class Actinomycetes; order Streptosporangiales; family Streptosporangiaceae; genus Streptosporangium; species Streptosporangium sp. NPDC053982. The sequence continues at coordinate 215,140 of NZ_JBVJKQ010000018.1, read as the reverse complement.
ACTCGAATCCCGCCTTCTCCAGGGCGCGCCGCTCGCCGTGGTTGGCGACGTCGGTGAACGCCTGGACGCGCTCGGCCCGGGTGTGGGCGAACAGGTAGTCCACGAGCTCGCCCTGGGCCCGGGTGCCGACCCCCTTGCCGCGGAAGCCGGAGAAGACGCAGATGCCCAGCGCCCAGCACCAGCAGGTGGAGTCGGGCCCCCAGCTGGTCATCCACCACACCACCCAGCCGGCCGGGTCGCCGTTGACGTCGATGGTGAGGCGCCCGGAGCCGGAGCCGAGGAGTCCGTTCTCGGCGAACTCCCGGCGTAGCGCGTGCGGGGAACGGTGCCCGTACCACTGGAACTCGCCCCTGAGCTCCGGGGTGGCCCGTTCCGTCTCGAAGGCGTCCAGGTCCTCCTCGCGGACCGGCCGCAACATGATCTCCATGACCTTCCTCTCAGGGACGAGCCGGTGCCCGCTGCGGCGTGCCCGGCGGAGCGGTCTTCAGGTGCTCGGCGGCCTTCGGCCCGGTGTTGAGGATGAGGTCGAGGACGCTCACCTGGTGGTCGAACGGCGGATGGAGTTGCGGGTACTCGGGGTAGCCCGAGTAGTCGAACCACCGGACGCCGATTCCCGCTCTCCGGAAGAGGTCCTCGTCGAGGTAGGCCCGCGCGGCCGGGCCGGTGACGTACTGGGTGGCGCCCGCCTTGCGGCACAGGTCGACGAGGCGCTCGGTCCTGGTCCCCACCGCGCGGTAGTCGGCGGACCGGCGCAGTTCGGTGCCGATGCCGAGGATCGAGCAGATCCCCTCCAGGAAGTGCCGGTTCACCTCGGACAGCCGGTCGCCTCCGCATTCGAGGTAGAGCCTTTCCAGGACCGGGGCGAACTCGTCGAAGCAGGGAGCCTTCCGGTAGCTCTGCGCGAGAATCCGCCAGTGCGCGGCGTTCCAGCCCGGGTCGGCGACCGTCATCTCGCTGATCAGCCGGCCGCGGGGGCCGCTCCTGAGCGGGATCGAGAGCCACCGGGGACCCGTCGCCGTCTTTATGCGGTTACGGTTGCGCCAGTCCCGGTCGGTGTACTGCACGTCGTCGAGGAGGATGAACTCGTCGACGCCGGCGATCAGATCGAAGTACCCCTTCCACGGGATGTAGTTCGACTGCACTATCGCGACGCGTTTCATGCGCTCCACCCCTCCGGCCCGTCCGGGCACCGCGTTCGTCCCCGCCGGGGTCACCGGGCGGGTCCCAGCGTCCGTGAGTGCCGGCCCCCGGGTGGGCTGAGGTGCCTCCCGTCGGCGTCGGAGGTCATCGACAGACCGGGGCCGTGACTTTCGGATCGTTCGCGGATGATGTACGTCGGGCGTCCCATCCGCTCCGCGTGGATTCGGCCGAGGTACTCCCCGATCACGCCGAGGGCGACCATCTGGGCGGAGGCGAACAGCGAGATCATGGTCGCCGTCGAGGTGAACCCCTTGACCGTGGTGTCCCCGCACCAGTAGCTCCAGAGGAAGACCGCGAGAAGGACGGTGCCGAGCGCCCCCGTCAGCAGCCCGCAGTAGGTGACCAGGCGGAGGGGGATGCTGCTGTAGGCGACCAGGACGCCGATCGCGTGCCGGACGAGCATCGGAACGGTGTAGTTGGAGTGCCCGACGGACCGGTGCTCCACGTTCACCCGGACGGTCCCGATCCGCGTGGTCGCCCACGAGAACGCGATGTCGATCTGGGTGTACGGTCCCGTGACCCCGTCCAGCGCCTCCCGGAGAAAGCTGCGGAAGGCGCGGAACGAGCAGATGTCCCCGCTGTTCTCCCCGCCGAACCGCCCGGAGAGCCCGATCTTGAGGGATCTGGAGGCGAGGTCGCGCAGGAGTCCGTGGGTTCCGGAGCGCGGGACCGCGTAGACGAGGTCGAGGTCGGGCCGGAGGGCCGCCAGGAGCCGGGGGACCTCCTCCGGCGGATGCTGGAGATCGTCGTCCATGGTCACCACGACGTCGTAACGGACGCTGCGGATACCGGCGACGAGGGCGTTGTGCTGCCCGTAGTTCCGGGCCAGCAGCAGCGCACGGACCGTTTCATGCCGGTCGGCGAGCTCTTGGGCCGCTTCCCACGTGTTGTCCGGCGAGCCGTCGACGACGAGCACCACCTCGAACGCGGAGGTCACGTCCGGCAGAACGGCGAGGAGGCGGCCGACCAGTGCCGGAAGCGTCTGCGCCGATCGATAACACGGGATCACGACGGATACGCGGGTCATGGCGGCAGTCTCACGAATGTCGGACCGGCTTACCGGGAGCGCAGGTTCGGATTTACCTTATATTGGCGAAGCCCGGGATGAATCCGAGTTGTTTCACATCACCGGAAAGGCGGGCTGGGGGCCGCGACGAACCGGGGTCTTCTGGTGATCGCCGCTCCAGAGGAATTTCACGTCAGATGTCCGTCGAATATGGGAATCGCCGCTTCTACCAGTAATACCGGCCAGAGGGTGATCTCGTTATTTTTCGCTTACCGGCCTCACCGGTGAAGGCCCATCCAGGTACGCGAGCGGGGGTTGCACATGCGGGACGACGAGAAGAGACGCGGCGCGAGACGGCGGTGGACGGTTCCGGCCGCCGTACTGGTCCTCGGCGTCTGCGTCGCGGTCGCGATCGGCCTGCCCCAGGCCGCCTGGGCGCAGTCCCGCACCCCGGGCGCCGAGCGGGGCGCCGACCGGGGCACGGCGAGGGCCGACTGCCCCCCGACCTCCGAGATCTGCCTGGAGAACAGCCTCCCCGGCAACCCCTACAGCGAGTGGAACGTGCCCGGGGCCGGCAGCAGCAACATCCAGGGCTACCCGGTCCAGATGAGCGTCAACAAGGGGGAGACCGCGCAGTTCAAGGTGAGCACCCCCGCGACCGCCTACCGCATGGACATCTACCGCGTCGGATACTACGGCGGCATGGGGGCGCGGAAGATCACCACGATCAGGCCCTCCGTGCCGCTGCCCCAGCAGCAGCCGGCCTGCCTGAGCGACGCGGCGACCGGGCTGATCGACTGCGGCAACTGGAGCGTGTCCGCCTCCTGGGCGGTGCCGGGTGACGCCGTCTCCGGGGTCTACCTCGCCAACATGGTCAGGGAGGACGGGGTGAGCGGCGTCAGCCAGCTCATATTCATCGTCCGGGACGACTCGGGCGGCTCGGACCTGCTGGTCCAGACCGCCGACGCGACCTGGCAGGCGTACAACACCTACGGCGGAAACAGCCTGTACGTGGGCAGTCCCGCCGGCCGCGCCTTCAAGGTCAGCTACAACCGCCCGGTCATCACCCGCGCCAAGTGGCCGGAGACCTACTTCTTCGACTCCGAGTACCCGATGGTCCGGTGGCTTGAGGCCAACGCCTACGACGTGAGCTACACCTCCAGCATCGACACCGCCTCACGGGGCGCGGAGCTGCTGGAGCACAAGGTGTTCTTCGCCATGGGCCACGCCGAGTACTGGTCCAACGACATGCGGGACAACGTGCAGAACGCCCGGGACGCGGGTATCAACCTCGCCTTCTTCACCGGAAACGACATCTTCTGGAAGACGAGGTGGGAGAACGGCATCGACAGCAGCGGCACGCCGTTCCGCACGCTCGTCTGCTATAAGGAGACCCTGGCCAACGCCAAGATCGACCCGAGCCCCCAGTGGACCGGCACGTGGCGGGACCCCCGTTTCTCCCCGCCCTCGAACGGCGGCAGACCGGAGAACGCCGTCACCGGCACCCTGTACCGGGTCAACGGCAACGTCAGCGACTCGATAGTCGTCCCCGCCGAGTACGGCCCCATGCGTCTCTGGCGCAACACGTCGATCGCGACCCTCCAGCCGGGTGAGCAGGCGGTGTTCCCCGCCGGAACGCTGGGGTACGAGTGGAACGAGACACCGGAGGACGCGTTCACCCCGCAGGGGCCGGTGAAGTTCTCCGAGACGACGCTGGCCAACCCCACCAAGATCCTGCTCGACTTCGGCGGCACGTACGGCGCCGGAGTGGCCACCCACCACCTGACGCTCTACAGGGTCACGAGCGGCGCGCTCGTCTTCGGCGCGGGGACCATCCAGTGGTCGTGGGGCCTGGACGCCAACCACGACCGGGGAGCCGGAACCCCCACGGACATCCGGATGCAGCAGGCGACGGTCAACCTGCTCGCCGACATGCGGGCCCAACCGGCGTCCCTCCAGGCGGGCCTGGTCCCGGCGGTCCCGTCGACGGACGTCACCCCCCCGACCTCGGCCATCACCTCCCCGTCGAGCGGCGCCTCGGTGGCGGGCCAGACACCCGTCTCGATCCAGGGGACGGCGGTCGACGCCGGAGGCGGCGTCGTGGCGGGCGTCGAGGTCTCGGTCGACGGCGGCAGCACGTGGCAGCAGGCGACAGGCCGCGCGAACTGGAGGTTCGACTGGACGACCGGCGCCCCCGGCCCGGTGACGATCCTGTCCCGGGCGGTCGACGACATCGGCAACGTGCAGAAGACCCCGACCGTCCTGAACGTCACCGTCAACGCGGGATGCCCCTGCACCATCTGGCCGCCGGACGCCACGCCCGCCGAAGCCTCGAAGAACGACCCCAAGGGGATCGAGATCGGGGTCAGGTTCCGCTCGGCGAGCGAGGGCTTCATCACGGGGATCAGGTTCTACAAGGGCCCGACCAACACCGGAACGCACATCGGCAGCCTCTGGACCAACACGGGGACGCTCCTGGCGACCGCGACGTTCACCGACGAGACGGCGGACGGCTGGCAGCAGGTGAACTTCCCGACGCCCGTCCCGGTACGCGCCGGCACCACCTACGTCGCCTCCTACTTCGCGCCCGCGGGGAACTACGCGGTGACGAGGGACTACTTCAACAAGGCCTACTCGAACGGCCTGCTCACCGCGCTCGCGAACGGCACGGACGGCGGCAACGGCGTGTACACCTACAGCAATGTGAGCACCTTCCCGACCAGCACCTACAGAGCGACCAACGCGTGGGTCGACGTGGTGTTCACCGCGTCGAGCAGCCTCTGGGACGACACGACGGTGCCGGCCGTCCCGTCCCAGCCCGATTCAAAGGCGGTCGCCCTCGGCCTGAAGTTCCAGGCGTCGGTGCCGGGCTTCATCAGGGGGATCAGGTTCTACAAGGGCCCGCAGAACACCGGGCTCCACACCGGAAGCCTGTGGACCCTCGACGGCCAGCTGCTCGGGAGCGTCACCTTCACCGGCGAGACCGCGTCCGGGTGGCAGCAGGCGATCTTCCCCACGCCCATCCCGATCGACGCGAGCACCACCTACGTGATCTCCTACCACACGACGTCGGGGTACTACTCGGTCACGAGACCGTATTTCACCACGCAGTACTCGCGCGGCCGGCTCACCGCCCTCGCCGACGGCGCGGCCGGAGGAAACGGCGTGTACACCTACAGCGGGACGAACGTCTTCCCGACCAGCACCTACAAGGCCGCCAACTACTGGGTCGACGTGCTCTTCGACGGCACCCAGACCCCGGCCGCCGCCGCGGCGGCCGCGGCCGCGCGCCGGAGTTCCGCCCCGGACCCCGCGGGGCCGTCCGCGGCGGGCGTCGGCGGCTCCCGCGACGCCGCGCCGGAGAGCGGCCGGCCCTCGCCGCGGAGGGCCGGCGGACCGTCCGCCGCCCGCCTCGCGTGACCGGATCGGAGTGCGCGCATGAGAATAGTCCGGGTGAGCTACCGGGTGCCGCCCGAGCGGGGCGGCAAGGAGCGGCACGTCGACTGCCTCACCCGGGAACAGCTGGGTCGCGGCCACGAGGTGACGCTCGCCTTCCGGCGCGGGAGCACCGTGCCGGAGGGGGCGGCCGTGCTGCCGCTCCGGCCGACCGTGCTGTCCCGGGCGCTCGCGGCGAGGTCCGACGTCCTCGCGTTCGCGGCGGAGGTGACGCACGCGCTGCGGCACGCCGGTCGGGCCGACCTGGTGCACCTGCACGGGGACCACATCGAGGCGGCCGTCCTGGGGCCGTTCTGCCGGCGACGCGGCGTGCCGCTGATGCTCACCGTGCACGGCGCCCTCTCCCGGCGCCACCACCGGGCGGCGCGCATGGCGCTGGGCACGGTCGACGCGTTCATCGCCCTGGGGTCCCGGCCGGCGCGCGACCTGGTCGAGCTCGGCGCCGACCCGCGCCGCGTCCTGACCATGTCGAGCGGACTGGACCTCGCGGGCATGCCGTGCCCCGGGCCCCCGGCGGCGCGGGAGCCGGGCCTGGTGGTCAGCGTCGGTTCCCTGGACCCGGTGAAGAACCACGATCTCGTGATCGAGGCGGTGCGCCTCGTCCGCCGTACCAGGCCGGAGGTCCGCCTGGTCATCGCCGGTGACGGCCCGGAGCGGAGCAGGCTGTCGCGGCTCTCGGAGGCGGGCGGCCCGATCGAGCTGGCCGGCCCGCTCTCCCGGGACGAGGTGTACGGGCTGCTCCGGCGGGCGCAGGTCTTCGTCCTCGCCTCGCGCCGCCTTCCCGGCAAGGGAGAGGGGGTACCGACCGCGGCGCTGGAGGCGCTGGCCCTCGGCACCCCCGTGATCCTCTCGTCCGAGGCGTCCCTCGACCCGGTCGTCCAGGACGGCGGAGCCTACCGCACGTTCGGATCCGGCTCGCTGGACGGGCTGGTCTCGGCCCTCGGCGCGGTGCTCGACGACGAGGAGGAACGCGACCGGATGAGCGCGCGCGGGCCGCGGGCGGTGGCGGGCCTGGGCTGGCCGGCGGTCGCGGACCGGGTCGAGGAGTGGTACCGCGTCGCCCTGGACGTCGCCCTGGACACGGCGCGGCCGGGCGGCGGGCGGTGAGGCCCGCCGCCGGTCACGGCCGCCGTGCGAGCGCCGTCCGGACGCCGCGCCCGGCACAGGAGAGCAACGAGATCACGGAACGCAGGTCGGAGAGCCGGGGCAGCAGGTCCCGCGCACCGGCTCCGGCCGTCCGGGCGAACCACAGGACCTCGATCACCGCCATGGCGGTGTAGCTCACGCTGGAGGCCAGCGCGGCCCCGGCGGCGCCGTACCGCGGTATCAGCACGGCGTTCATCCCGAGGTTCGCCGCGAGGGCGCCCACGGCGACGGAGGCCATCGCCATGGGGCGGCGCAGCCGTACCAGGTACTGCTCGACCGGCCGGAGAAGCGACCACGCGACCATCCCCGGGGCGAGGACGAGCAGCGGCGTCACGCTCCCCGCGAAGGGGGCGCCGTACAGCAGGGGGATCAGCGTCGGCGAGGCGATCGCCAGCGCGCCGACGCCGGCCGAGGAGAGCAGCAGGTTGAGGCGGATCGTGCGCAGGGTGGCCCCCTGGGCGGACGGTTCGTCCTCGACCGCCTGGTGGGGCAGCGTGACCTGTGCCATCGCGTCCGTCGGGATCCTCGCGAGGGACAGGAACGCCATCGCGGTGGTGTACAGGCCCACCTCGGCCGGTGACACGAAGGCGTTCAGCAGCAGCACGTCGATGGTCAGCAGCAGGTGGAAGGCGACCGGCCCTATGTGGTAGCGGCCGGACAGCGAGAGCTGCTCGCGGGCGAGCGCCGCCTCCCCGCGTACGGCGGAGCGGCCGAGCGACCGGACGAACAGCGCGAAGGGCACGACCGTGGAGGCCGACCAGCAGACGACCACGATCGGAAGGTTGAGTTGCCCGATGACCGCGAGCGTCAGGATCGGGATGTACAGGACGAGCGCCGCCATGACCACCGATCGATTGACCAGCCCGTTCTGGGACCGCAGGAGCAGGATTCCCTTGAGGTTGACCGCCGCGACCCCGAACGGCACCGTGACCAGGGCCATGATCATGAGGTGCGGCGCCGGGAGGGGGATGAGGGCGAGCACGACCCCGAGGGCGACCAGGCCGGCCGCGAGGCCGAGGGCCAGCCCGAGGATCAGGGCGTTGCCCGCGAGGAACCGGCGGCGTTCGCGGACCGGCCAGAGCACCATCTGGGACCTTCCCACCGAGAGGTGGCCCAGGGCGATCGCTATCCCGGCGGTGGTCGTGATCGTCGCGTAGACACCCCGGCCCTCGGGCTGCAGGGCACGTGCCAGGAAGACCCCCGCCATCGCCGCCAGGGCGAGCGGCAGCGCCTGGCTGACCATGGTCTGGACGACCCTCGCGAGGTGGTCCTCGTTCATGACCGGGGCGGGGAGGACGGGCCGCCCGGGGTCGCGTGTCCGGCTACCGCCCACGGCCGGCCCTCAGGAGCCTGCGGTACAGGCCGATGTGCTCCTCGGCGACGACGTCCATGTCGAGGTTCTTCCGCGCCCAGGCGCGTGCCGCGTTCCCCAGCGACACGGCGAGTCCGGGGTCGTCGAGCAGCCGGACGACGCCCTCCGCCAGGGCCGCCGGATCCGCGGGCGGCACGAGGACGCCGCGGCTCTCCAGCAGTTCGGGGGTGCCGCCCACCGCGGTCGCGACGACCGGCCGGCCCGCGGCCATCGCCTCCATGACCGCGTTGCTCAACCCCTCGGAGACCGACGGGAGGACCACCACGTCGGCGCGCGCCAGGAGTCCCCCGGTGTCCGCGCGGAATCCCAGGAACCGGACGTCCACCCCGAGCGCGCTCGCCTGCTCCTCAAGACGCCGGCGCTCGGCGCCGTCCCCGACGAGCACGAACGTGCACGGGCGGCCGCTCCGGGAGAGCAGCGCGGCGGCGTCGATGAGGAACCGGTGGCCCTTGTTCCCGCTGAGCCGCGCCACGCACAGGACCACGGGGAGCGCCGTGTCGACGTGTTCCGGCTCGACCGGATCGAACGCCGGGGCCGGAAGCCCGTTGTAGATCACGCTCACCTTGCGGGCCGGTACGCCCTCGACCTCCCGGGTGCCCTTCGCGATGGCCACCGCGTTGGCGACGACCTGGTCCGTGATGGCCGTCACGGCTCTTTCGAGGGCGACGCGCCCCGGGTGCCGCGGCTTGAGGTAGCCCTGCGTGCGCCGCCCCGCGACCACGACCGGAACCCGCGCCGGCCGCGCGGCGAGGGCCCCCAGGACGTAACCCTCGTAGAGGAACCCGTGCAGGACGTCGGGTCTGAGCCGTCTCAGCAGCCTGACGAGACCGAGGAACGCCCACAGGTTCCGGGCGAGGCCCGGCGGGCCGGGCGAGCGGCGGGAGAAGCCGAGACGGTGCACCGCGATCCCCTCGGCGAGGAGGGCCGCCTCACGCGGCCCGCCCTTCGACAGGACGAACACGTGCGTCTCGACGCCCCTGCGGTGCAGCTCCCCCGCGAGCAAGACCAGTTGTTTCTCCGCGCCTCCCAGCCCCAGGTGCCCGGTGACGAGTACGACACGCTGGACCTCGGTTGCGTCTTCCACCGCCATGACAGGACCTTCGCTCGGAACGACATCGACCTTCGCTTCTTTCGCGGGAGGCGCCGTCGCGTCCCGCGACGAGCCCGGGGCGGGGCTCATCTCCGTGAACCCGGGACGGCGGACGCCGCCGCGTCCGCGGCCGGGGCGGGAGGATCGTCCTCCCGGAACGGCGTCCTGGTCCACGCGATCGCGGACAGCAGGCTCGTGACCATCACGATGGGCATGCGCTGGCGGAAGATGAGACCTATGTTCGACATGGTGGTCGCGTACGCGACCGTGCCCGGAATGATGAAGAGCATGATGATCAGCAGCATTCTCCGGTCGTGGCGCCACAGCCGGCGGAAACCTTCGGCCGCGCAGTAGAGGAGGTAGTACCAGAGCACGGTGTCCACCTTCCCGAACTGCAGCGTCGGGCTGCCGGACATCCAGGGGAACGGGGCCAGGACCGTGTAGGCGATCTTCGGGCCGAGCGCGTTCCAGGCGTCGCCGCCGTCTTCGAAGACCACCCCCGAGCCGCCCTCCGCGTTGGCGGACCGGACCTGTGCCGACTGGCCGCGCTCCAGTTGCTCCTGCAGGATCTCGGCGGCGGGAAGCTCGCCGGTGCCCTGGATGGCGACCAGGGCGGGCACGGCGAGCGCGGCCACGACGAGAAGGGTCCGTGGGGAGACGGCGCGCCTGATCCGGGCGACGCCGAGGAGCAGCGGGAGGCCGCACATGAACACCATGTACGGGCGCACGTGCCAGAGCGCCCACAGCAGCGGGGTGAGCAGCAACAGCTTGCGCATGCCGAAACGCTGCATGTTCGAGGCGGCGAGGGCGAGGCAGGCCAGGACGAGGAACGCGTTGAGACCGTCCTTGAACGTGTCGGACGTGTGCAGCAGGAATCCCGGGAGGAAGGCCGTGATGACGAGCAGCCGGAACGCCGCGCGCTCGTCGGCGCCGACGAGCCGCGCGAACCTGTACATGACGACGCACAGCCCGCAGGCGATGAGCGCGACGACGGCCGTGCACGCCAGCGGTGCCCGCCCACCGCACAGGTACACGACGATCGCGAAGAGGTGGCAGGGCACCGAGATGGAATATATGGGGCCGACCTGCTCGGAACCGACGAACTGTACCCCGTAGTGTCTCCAGTACTCGGCGATCTCCACGGCCTTGGCCTCGTAGTAGAGGTTGTCCCCGCCGTAGTCGATGAGGCCGGACCGCGTCACCATGACGTTGACGGCCAGCCGGACGACGAAGGCGGCCATCAGCACGGAGAGGATCCTCCCTGCCAGCCGCGCCTCGAAGCTCGCGTGGACCATGAGAATGAGCGTCACCGCGACGACGGCGACGACGATGTACTCCATGACGGATCACCTGGTATTCGTCGGCTCGCTGGGCGCGGTCCCGGCCGGGGACATCCGGTTCCGGGACCCGAGGCGATTCGGGTGGCGGACCGGGAGGGTCGCGTAAGGCTCACGACGGACGCCGCGGCGTCCCGGCGCGCGGCCGGCGGTCACGAGCAGACCTCGTCGTACAGCCTGTCGAACCATTCCGCCGCCCGGCCGATGTCCATGAGCCCGGCGCTGTCGCGGGCGCCCTCGCGAAGACGCGCGTGGACTTCGGGGCGCATCGCCCGCAGGATGCCCGCGGCGAGGGCGTCCGGGTCCCCGGGCCGGGTGAGCAGGCCGTTCCGCTCGTGCTCCACCAGGTCGGGCACTCCGCCGACGGCGGTGGACACCACGGGCACCCCCGCGGCGAGGGCCTCCATGACGACGACCGGGAGGCCCTCGTAGTCGGAGCTGAGCACGAGGAGGTCGGCGGCGGCGACCAGGTGACCGGCCTCCGCCACGTGTCCCACGAGTCGCACGCCGTCCAGTCCCAGTTCGGCGACGCGCCGGGCCGTCGGCGCGTGCAGCGGGCCGGACCCGGCGAGCAGGAACATCGCGCGCGGCTCCCGGGCGATCACCTTCGCCGCGGCCTCGACGAGCAGCGCGTGGTTCTTCTGCGGGCGGAGATTGGCCGCGTGCACGATGAGGAAGGCCCCCTCGGGAACGTCCCACTCCCTCCTGGTCCGTTCCGCCTGCAGCGCCCGGCGGCGCTGTTCCTCGACCCGGACGCCGTGCACGCGGATGGACAGGTTCCGCGCGCGGGCGCTGGTGCGCGCCGCGGCGACCTGCGGAGAGACCGCCACGGTCCGGCTGTCCAGCCATGCGGTCGCCTGGTGGAGCACCATCGTCAGGGGCCGGTACCGGACGTTGTGGACGGTCGAGATCAGAACCGGGCGGGTCCTCCACAGCCGGGACGACGGCCGGAGCAGCGACGCCGGAAGGGGAGAGTGGATGTTGAGCACGCCGGGCTCCAGCCGTCTGACCTCCCGTATGAGGTGAACGGGGCGGAGCAGGCGGGGGCGGGAAGTGAGGTCGACGACACGGATGCCCGCCGCCCACAGCCGCCCGATCAGCTCCGCGGTGGCCGCCGTCATGCACACGACGGTGTAGCGCCTGCCCGAGGGAGGCGTGGCGAGCAGCCGCTCCACGAGCAGGACCTCGGCGCCGCCCACATTGAGTGTTTTGATCACCTCGCAGACGTGTGCGCCGCTCACCGCGCCGCCCCGGGTGGGCGGGTCTTCTCTCTGCTCTCTCATGTCTCGAACAACCTCTCCGTGTGGCCGCGGCCGCGGGCCAAAGGTCTCCTGGTCAGGTTCCACGCCGTCCCGCGGCCGCGGAGGGGTGGCGCACCGCCTCGGGCGCCGTCCATGTCCCCCGCCGCGTCCCCCGCGGACGCCGGGACGGTCACGCGCCGGAGCCGTCCGGCAGCGAGTAGACGGCATAGGCGCCGGAACGGAACCGGAGCCGCGCGAAGTCCCCGATCCGGGACCCCGGGTCCAGGCCGCTCTCGTCCGCGAAGAGCCAGCGCACTCCGTAGCGGTCGCGCAGTGACCGGATCGCGGCCTCCGACGGGGTCCGGAAGGCCGCGTCGTTCGACCGGATCCGGTCGGCGTCCCAGAACGGGAGGTTCTGGGAGCGCTGCCCCGGGTGCCAGCGGCCCAGGTTCGTCGTCGTGTACGCCCATCCCTCGACCAGCACGCGCCGTTCGGTCAGCGCGCTCACCCAGAAGTGGCGGCTGTCGCACGGACTCTCGTACCCCCAGCGGCAGTGCGCGTTGGTGGCGACCAGGTCGTCCGGGTCCGAGTGGTCGCGCAGCCACCGCCCCGCGACCAGGGCGCCCGGCGGGACCGCGCTGACCGGCACCCAGCGGCCCGCCTGCCGGTCGACGCCCTCCACGCCGCCGGCGGTGGAGAGCGCGCGGGCGCCCCAGGCGGCGGGCATGCCCGCGGCGGAGACCGCGAAGATCACGAACGCCCAGACGCGGACTCCGCGCCGTCCGATGGCGAACAGGACCGCCACCGCGAGGGCGACAGCGGCCAGCAGCGCGAGGTAGGGCCGGTACAGGGCGGTGTACGGCAGGCCGGAGGCCAGGGGAACCCGGACGCCGCAGAGAACACGGATCAGCCAGGCGGCCGACAGCCCGGCGGCGACCGCGGCGGCCACCCGACCGGGGGACGTCCGCGCCCGTCTCCCGATCACGACGAGTCCGTAGGCGGCGACGGCCGTCAGGTAGGGGTAGGCCCCGCCGAGGAAGTAGACCTGGCTCATGGAGCAGTGCCCGAACACGAAGAGCACGCCGATCCCGGCGGCGCCCATGCCGAGCATGAGGACCACTCCCGGCTCGGCGAGCGTGCGCCGCCTGCCCAGCAGCCCCAGGACCCCGCACCAGATGACGGCCCAGCACATCAGGTACAGGAGCGCGACGCCCAGCACCGAGGTCCACGCCGGCTCGGCGGTCTCCCCCAGGCCGGTCAGCTCGCGCCAGGTGACGCGCATCAGGGCGAAGGGGTCGACCACCATTCCCTGCCGTGCCTGACCGAACAGCACGAAGCCGGCGTAGAGGGAACACACCGCGGTCATCCCCAGCGCGGCGAGCGTGGGCCAGGGCGGCCGGCGCCGCCTGATCGCCTCGACCGTGCCCGCCGCCACCAGTCCCGCGGCGAGCAGGGGAAGGTATATGGCCTTGGCCCCCATGACGGCCACGAGGAAGAGGCCCAGCAGCAGCCACCTGCCGGCGCCCCGCCGTCGGCGCCCCAGGAGGTCGAGCAGGAGAAGGACGACCGGGGCGAACAGCAGCGCCCCGAACGTCTGGGACGGGCTCGTCCACGACTGGACCTTCCAGGTGAACACCCCGACGCTCGGGCCGAGGTAGAGGTCGGGGGCCGTCACGAAGAACGTTCCCGTGACGGTCAGCAGGGCCCCGGCCCACGATCCCGTGACACGCCTTCCGATCATCCCCAGGATGACCGCGAGTGCGGCCAGCATGGGCAGCATGGCCAGCCGGAACAGCAGCACCAGCGGCTCCGTCCCGGTCACCCAGCTCGCCGCCGCGAGGTGGGCGTAGACGAACCAGTGGTAGAGGAGGGGTTCCCCGGCGACCATCGGCGCCGTGGGCGGCATGTGGTGCTTCACCTCGCCGACGAGGGCCAGGTGGAACGGCAGGTCGGTGTTGGATCCGCCGATCCGCGGCCAGGTGAGGCCGTACTTGAAGAAGGTGAGGGCGCTCCAGGCGAGCAGGGACGCGAGGATCATCGAGAGGGACCACGACCACCAGAGCGGCGTACGGATCCGGGGCGCGCCGGTCCAGTGTCTCCGCAGCCGGGGGACCGCGAGGAAGACCGCGTAGGTGGTGACCGGCCACGCCAGGACGAGCAGCGGCGCGCCCAGGGAGCGGGCGGCGATGTAGGCGGGCACCTCCACGGCGTAGCCGAGCGTCACGCCCAGGGCGATCTCCTCCGCCGCCGTACGGCGGCCTCTGTACAGCGCCCGGAGCAGCAGTACCCCGGGAAGCGCAAGACACAGCGCGATATAGACCCCGAAAAACGCGATGTCCCGGACGGAGACTCCGTAAATCCACAGCACGGCCACCGTGCAGGCGGTCAGCAGCACGGCCGGCAGAAACGCCGAAACCCGCCCCGGCGTCCGACGCCATGGAGAACGCCGCTTTTCCGGAGGAATCCTGCTCGTTCGAGCTTCTTCCAGCGATTCGCGCGGCGCGGATGTGAAACCCTGAGGCGGCGAAGCGTTGACCATGGGGGCAATCCTCGCGGTCCGCCCTTGTCCGGAGCACCGGGAACACTCGCGTACGGAATGTCCTTGCCACTCCTTTATGCGGAGCCGCCGGTCCGGCCCTCGCCGGGGGCGGGGCCGTCGGATCGGCCGGCCACCTGCCGGAAAGACCGGGGTGCGGCCTCCGCGGCGGGCCCGCGCCCGATCGGCCGGGACGGACAGGGCAATACACATGAAGCGCAAGAAAGACCCAGAAAGAATCAATAAATAACTATGTCCCTTTTTTCGCCCTTCGCATGCTTTGCAGGGAAAGGCTAAGAGCTAACCGCCCTGATCATGCACAGGTAGGGAATGTGGAAACTTTTCGTCGCCAGCGCGACACGAGCGGCGAACGGATCAAACATCGAGCTAGCTTCTTCGGGTGACCCAGGTCCACCACTGAGGAGCCCGCATGAAGCCGGACGCTCGAATTCGTGTCATGGAAATCATCGCGCGCATGAATGTCGGCGGCCCGGCCACCCAGGTCGTGGGACTGTGCGAGCGGCTGAACGCCGAGGAGTTCGACCACCGCCTCTACACCGGTCACACCGACGGCGGTGAGAGCGACCATCTCCGGCTGCGGGACGTCGCGGTGCCGGTGCACCAGGTTCCGGGCCTGGGCCGGTCCATCAGGCCGTCCGACGACTACCACGCGCTGATCCACCTGGTTAGGGCCATGCGGGCGTTCCGCCCGCACATCGTGCACACCCGGACGGCCAAAGCCGGCGCCCTCGGGCGCACCGCCGCCGGCCTGGCACGCGTCGGCTCGGCCCGGGTGCACGTGTTCCACGGCCACCTCCTGCACGGCTACTTCTCCCCCGCCCGGCGCCGCCTCTACGTGCAGGCGGAACGGTTCCTGGCGTCCAGGTCCGACCGGCTGGTGACCGTCGGAGCCCGGGTCCGCGACGACCTGCTCGCCGCCGGGATCGGCCGCCCGGAGCAGTACACCGTGATCGCGCCGGGAGTGCGGCTGGGGCCGGTCCCCACCCGTGAGGCCGCCCGCGCCACCCTGGGGCTCCCGCAGGACACGCCCGTCGTCGCGTACGTGGGCCGGCTCACCCGGGTGAAACGGCCCGACCGCTTCCTCGCCGTGGCCGGCGAGGTGCTCCGGCGCCTCCCCGACTGCCGGTTCGTCGTCTGCGGA
Organism: Streptosporangium sp. NPDC053982; assembly: GCF_055585205.1. Classification (NCBI taxonomy): domain Bacteria; kingdom Bacillati; phylum Actinomycetota; class Actinomycetes; order Streptosporangiales; family Streptosporangiaceae; genus Streptosporangium; species Streptosporangium sp. NPDC053982. Next base: position 199,594 of record NZ_JBVJKQ010000018.1, on the reverse strand, counting down.
GGCGGCGAACTCAGGAAGGACGTCGAGCAGGGCATCGAGCCCATACGGGACTCCGTCCGCCTCCTGGGATGGAGGAGGGACGTGGAGACGGTCTACGCCGCGGCCGACGTGGTCCTGCTGACCTCCGACAACGAGGGCACTCCACTGAGCCTCATCGAGGCGGGGATGGCGGCGACCCCCGTCGTCTCCACCCGTGTGGGGAGCGTCGACGAGGTCGTCCGGGACGGGCACACCGGCCTGCTCGCCACGACCGACGCCGGCGAACTGGCCGCGCACACCGTCCGGCTGCTCTCCGACCGGGCGCTCGCACACCGGATGGGCGAGTCGGCCCACCGGTGGACGACGGCCTCGTTCGGAGTGGAACGCCTGGTCGCGGACACCGAAGCCCTTTACCGGTCGCTGCGCGGCGCGCCCCGGTACCGCCATACCTCGAAGGGGACGAACAGATGAGAATCCTGGTCACGGGCGGCGCCGGCTTCATCGGCGCGAACACATGCCGGGCGTTCACCGCCCGGCCGGAGGTCGAACGCGTCACGGTGCTGGACGACCTGAGCAGCGGAGACCTCGCCAACCTGGACGGCGTCGGGGTGGAGTTCGTGAAGGGCAGCATCCTGGACCGGGACCTCCTGGCCGACCTCGCCGCCGACGCCACCACGGTGATCCATCTGGCCGCGCGGCCCTCGGTGCCCCGGTCCCTGACCGATCCCGTGGCCTCGCACACCGTCAACGCCACGGGCACCCTCAACGTCCTGGAGGCGTGCCGCGAGACGGCGCCACAGGTGATCCTCGCCTCGTCGTCCTCGGTGTACGGGAACCGGCCGGAGCCGTACAAGCACGAGGACCTCCCCACCCGGCCGCTCAGCCCGTACGGCGCGAGCAAGCTCGCCGCCGAGGCCTACGCCCTGGCGTACGCGGAAAGCTACGGCCTGCCGGTCCTGCCGTTCCGGTTCTTCAACGTCTACGGCCCCATGCAGACCGCGGACCACGCCTACGCGGCCGTCATCCCGGCGTTCGTCTCCGCGGCCCTGCGCGGCCGTCCGGTGCCGATCCACGGTGACGGGAACCAGGCGCGGGACTTCACCTACGTGGGGTCGGTGACCGACGTCCTCGTCGACGCGGCCGTCCGCCGGGTCACGAGCCGGAGGCCGGTGAACCTCGCCTTCGGGACCCGGGTCTCCCTGCTGTACCTGAGGCGGCTCCTCTCCGAGGTCCTGGACAGGCCGATCGAAGCGGACTTCCTGCCGCCCAGGACGGGCGACATCCGGGAGTCCCAGGCCTCCCCCGACCTGCTGCGCGACCTGTTCCCCGATGTGCGGCCGGTGCCGCTCGAAGACGGGCTCCGCCTGACGGCGGCCTGGTTCGAGCCGGCGGCGGTCCCGCCCACCGGGACATGACCCGGCGCACGCACCTGATCCACCCTTCTCCCCCCGGCCATAGAAATCTCCAGCGCGTAATAGGGGAAGCCGTGAGCAAGCTAACAGGGAGCACCTATCTGATAACGGGCGGCAGCGGGTTCGTGGGATCGCATCTCACCGACGCGCTGCTCGCCCGCGGTGACTCCGTCATGATCCTGGACAACCTGTCGACCGGGCGGCTGGACAACCTCCGGCCGCATCCCCGCCTGCACTTCGTGCAGGGGTCGGTGCTGGACGAACTCGTGGTCGACGAGCTGGTCCACCGCTGCGACGTCGTGGTCCACCTGGCGGCCGCGGTCGGCGTCAAGTTGATCGTCGAGCAGCCGCTGAGATGCCTGACGACGAACATCCGCGGCTCGGAGAACGTCATCGAGGCCGCGCACCGGTACCGGAAGAAGATCATGATCACCAGTACGAGTGAGATCTACGGCAAGAACTCCGGCGGGCCGCTCCACGAGCTCTCCGACCGCATCCTGGGCAGCCCGGCGGTGGTCAGATGGGCCTACAGCACGGCCAAGGCCGTCGACGAGATCCTGGCCAACGCCTACCACAGGGAGCGCGACCTCCCGACGGTCATCGTCAGGCTGTTCAACACGGTGGGGCCGCGGCAGAGCCCGGCCTACGGCATGGTCATCCCCCGCCTCGTCAGGCAGGCGCTCAGCGGCGCGCCGCTCACGGTCTTCGGCGACGGCACCCAGACCCGGTGCTTCGCCCACGTCAAGGACGTGGTCGACGCGCTGCTCCGGCTCCTCGACCACGAGGACGCGATCGGCCAGACCTTCAACGTCGGCGCCAGCGACGAGGTGAGCATCCTGGAACTCGCCAAGCTGATCATCGAGTTCACCGGGACCACGTCCGGGATCGACCTCATCCCGTACGCCGAGGCGTACGAGGCGGGCTTCGAGGACATGGCACGCCGGGTCCCCGACACCACGAGGCTCCGCGCGCTCACCGGGTGGGTGCCCCGGCTGTCACTGGACGACATCCTCGCGGACACCGTCGCCGAGGCCCGCGCTGATCTGGCGACGTCGCCGCGGTGAACGGCGTCACCGTCCTCGGCTCCGGGGTGGCGGCCTTCCTGCTGACCGCCGTGTCCACCCGGCCGCTGGGGCGTCTCGCACTGCGCTGGGGCATCACCGACCGCCCGGGGGGCTACAAGACGCACGAGCGGCCGATCCCCTACCTGGGCGGTGTGGCGATCATGCTGGGCACGATCGTCCCGTTCGCCGCCGTGGCGGGCCTGGACGACGTCCGGGTCACCGCGCTCGTGCTCGCGGCCGCCGCCGTGGCGTTTCTGGGCCTGGTCGACGACTTCTCGCCGCTCTCGCTGCTCGTCCGGCTGGCCGTCGAGGTGGTGGCCGCCGCCGGGGTCGTGGTGGGCGGGGTCCAGGCGTCGCTGACCGAGACGTGGGCGGACGGGCCGCTCACCGTGCTGTGGATCGTTGTGATCACCAACTCGTTCAACCTGCTCGACAACATGGACGGCGCCCTCGGCGCCATCTCGGCGGCCGGCGCGGCCTGCCTGGCGGGGACGGCCTTCGTGTGCGCCCAACCGGCGGCCGGGGTGCTGCTGGTGGCCCTGGCCCTGGCCAGCCTGGGATTCCTGCCGCACAACTGGGCGCCGGCGCAGGTGTTCATGGGGGACTCCGGGTCGTTGTTCATCGGATTCGTCTTCGCCTGCTCATCCGCCCTGCTGGTCACCGGGAAGGGGGCGGGCGCGGTGATAGCGGGCCTGCTGCTGTCGACCTTCGTCGCGACCGTCGACACCGGGGTCGTGCTCCTGTCACGCCAGCTGGCCGGCCGCCCGCTGCTCCAGGGCGGCAACGACCACATGTCCCACCGCCTGCGCCGGATCGGCCTCGGCACGAGGGCGACGGCCGCCGTCCTCGCCCTCGTGACGGCTCTCACCGGCGTGCTCGGCCTGGCGACGGCCCTGAACTGGATCTCGCCGCTCACCGTGGCCGTCGCCGTCGCCGGGGCCGTCCTCATCCTCATCGGCCTGCCGCAACGAGTGCGGGTCTACTCCTCCGACCGGGCGCGCAGCCGCCCGGCGACCATCCTGGAAAGGCGGCGATAGACCGGTGGAACTGCTCTACTACGTACGGCTCGCACGCAGGAACTGGACGCTCATCCTGCTGGCACTGGTCATCGCGGTCCCTGCGGCTCTCGCCGTGACCGCGAACACCCCGCCCAGGTACACGGCGACGATCTCCATGATGGTCTACAGCGAGGACCGGGAGGGCAGCCTCTCCACCGCCTACCAGGCGGGGATGCTGTCCCAGCAGCGGGTGCAGTCGTACGCCCGGCTGCTGACCAGCCGCCGCATGATCGGCAGGATCGCCGAAGGCGGTGACGTCCGGCGCCTCCAGGAGAACATCACCGCGGAGTCCATCCCCGCCACGGTGCTCATCCGGGCCACGGTCGCCGACACCGACCCCGCGCGCGCCGCGCGGCTGGCCAACGCCCTGGGAACCGGCTTCCCCAAGCTGATCAGCGAGATCGAGCGGCCGATCTCCCCCGGGCGTCCCGTCGTCAGGGTGACCATGGTGGACCCGGCGGACGTCCCCACGGAGCCGGTCAGCCCCAGGCCGCTGGTCAACCTGGCGCTCGCCCTGGTGGCCGCGCTGTTCCTCTCCGTCGGCTCGATCATCCTGCGTGACCGCCTGGACACGACCGTCAAGACACACGAGGTGCTGCGGCTGGCGTCGAAGAGCTCGATCCTCGGGACCATCGGCTACGAGCGGAACGCGCGGCGCCAGCCGCTCATCGTCCGCGACCGCGGCCGTTCGTCCAGGGCCGAGGCGTTCCGCTCGTTGCGCACCAACCTGCAGTTCATCGGCGTCGACCGGCAGCCCCGGTCGCTGGTGGTCACCAGTTGCCTGCCGGGTGAGGGGAAGTCCTCGATCGCCACCAACCTGTCGATCGCACTCGCGCAGGCCGGCTGGCGGGTGATCCTGGTGGACGGCGACCTGCGCCGCCCGCGCGTCCCGCACTACCTCGGCATCGAGGGCGCGGTCGGCCTCACGGACGTGCTGATCGGGAAGATGGCGCTACGGGACGTCGTCCAGACCTGGGGGGAGCCGGGCCTGTCGGTCCTGCCGAGCGGTCGGATCCCGCCGAACCCGAGCGAGCTGCTCGCCTCGCAGGCGATGCGCACGCTGCTCGGCCAGCTCATGGAGAGCCACGACATGGTGATCATCGACGCGCCGCCGCTGCTGCCCGTGACCGACGCCGCGGCGCTCGCGGCGATCTGTGACGGCGCGCTGCTCATCGCGCGGTACGGCAGGACCCGGCGGGAGCACCTCGTCCGCGCCGTGGAACTGCTGTCGTCGATCAACGCCCGCCTGGTGGGAGCCGTCCTGAACTTCGTCCCGGTCAGGAGGAGCAACTACCACGGTTACGGCTACGGTTACGGCTACGAACCCGAGACGAACACCGAGGTCAAGACTCCCGCGGGTGTGTGAGCAGCCGGAGCGGGACGGCGAGCGCCTCGGCGATCATCCGGCTCACCGTCCTGTGGGCCCGCCGGGAGCCGCCGTGGGGGTCGGGGATGTCGGGCCGCTCCACCGGGACCAGCCCACGCAGGGCCCGCGCCTCGGCGACCAGCGTGTGCGCCCGCCGCACGAGGTCCCGGTGGCGGAGGGCCGTCCCGGGCGGCACGGCCCGGGACAGGACCCCGAACTCGGCGATGGTGAAGGCCCGCGTGGCACTCGCGGGCAGCAACTGCACCGCCCGGGCGCGATGCTCTGAGGCGGCCGTCAGCACGAGATCGGCGGCGGCCACCAGCTCGGGGGTGAGCGGCCGGGCGGCGAAGCCGCCCGGATCACCGCCGAGCCGGACCAGTGACTCCCGCGCGCGTTCGGCCATCCGGCCTCCCGGCTCGGCGTGGGTTCCCGCGCTGCTCACCCGGATCGGTGAGGCCGGTCCCAGGATCGACCTGGCCAGCCGCTCCGCCACCGGGGAGCGGCAGATGTTGCCCGTGCACACGAACAGGATGTGGAACCCGGCGTCGTCCCGCGACATCGTCACCGCTCGCACGTCCCTCCACCGTCATGAGGAGCAGCCCCGCCGGTCCTCGGTGATCCGGGTGCGCTGCGGATGGACCAGCGGCTGCACCGGGACCACGGGAGGCTCGGCGGAGACGGGTTCGGCCAGTTCGAACTCCAGCGTCCTCGTCTGCCGGGGGGCGAGCTCCACCAGGGCGGAGTAGACCGGGTGGGACCGCTCCTCGTTCCGGGTGACCGGTATGCGCTCGCCGTCGAGCCGCACCGCCCTGACCTTCGTGCCGACCGCCGCGTAGAGCGACACCCATGACAGGTTGGTCCCGGGGGTGTACCGGTCCCGCGTGGAGTCCAGGCGGTCGGTGACGTAGGGGGGCAGTTCTCCCCCCGGCACGTCGTTGGTGAGCCGGACCCGCACCTCGCTGAGGCGCAGCCCGATCTCGCCCAGGCAGCGTCCCAGCTCGTAGCCGACGGAGCGCTTCAGGTAGTAGTCGAGCTTGCCGCCGGCCGAGTTGTTGACCACCAGCCCGGCGAAGGGTCCCGGCCGGCGCGGCAGCACGCCGCCGACCGGCGTCGCGGCCAGCAGCCGCTGCTCGTCGTCCCGGCGGCTCCACACCTGGATCCGCCGCTCCCGCACCATCCGGGTCATGACCGGCAGCAGTCTCACCGGGTCGGTGAACGCGGCGGGCAGCCTACGGCCGACGGCGGCGGCGATCCCGAGGAGGAACCGCTTGCGCGCCGCCGGGTCGGGATAGCGGGCGTAGGCCTGCCGCTCGGTGAGGTCGACGACGTTGGCGGCGGTCACCGTCTCGCCGCCGGGCAGGGCGACCGGGCCGATGAGTCCCAGCAGGTGGGACAGGCCGACCGGGTCGGTCGCGACGGCGCCGTCCAGCCGCTGGTGATGCCGCCGTTCCCACAGACCGGTCCAGGCGGCCGCGGCGTAGGGGAAGTGGGGGGAGAGGTTGGAGACGGACAGCAGCTTCGTTGCGTACGGCCCGTAGTGCGCCTGGAACCGCGCTCCGTGCTCGACGACGGGGACGGGGCTCGCGATGGTTCCCGTCTGGGCGGAGAACCGGCCGGCGCGGACCTCGCCCGCGTCGGCCGTCAGGATGCCGAACGCGCCGACCATGCCTCCGGTGCCCCGCGCCTCGGCGTTGGTCTGGAAGGCCAGGAAGTAACGCCGCGGGCCGTGGCCGCCCAGCAGCGGGGGCAGCAGGGCGGCCGCCGTCGCGGCGTCGCCGAGACCGTCACGCAGCCGGTCGATCTCCCGCAGGGCGGTGCTCCGCGCCCGGTCCAGTTCGTCGACTCCGGTGTCGGCCGGGGTCGCCGCCAGGCGGGCGCCCGCCCGTCCGAGCCGGGTGACCGAGTCGTCCAGGACCGGCGCCGCCCCGTCGAGCGCCGTCAGCAGACGTCCCGTGTCACCCGTGCGGGTCCCGGCCGTGAGGACCGCGGCGCCCGCCTGCCGCACGTCCGCCAGGACGTCGGTCAGCTCCACCGCGCTCTCGGCCAGTCCCCGCACGGTCGTCGCGATCCCCCCCACCACCGGGGCGTGCGCGATCAGCGACCAGTCCGGGCCGCCGGTGAGCCGGTCCGCCTCGGCGGCGTGCCATCGGGCGTCCCGCAGCGGCCCGGCCGTCAGTTCCAGGTCGCCCGACGCCGCCACCGCGCGCAACCGGAGAAGCGCGTTCCTCGCCGCCTCCAGATGGTCCCGGGCGCCCAGTCCGAGATGAGCCGCCCAGCCTCCGGCGGGCACGGTGACGGCGGTGAGAGCCAGCAGGCTCATCACGGCTGTCCGGCGGTGTCTCCTATCCGGCATCGGAGGATCGGCGGCGCCTCACGGAGAGCAGGACGCCCGCCGCTCCGGCGGCCAGCAGGCCGCCGCCCGCGGCGGCGATGAGCCCCACGGGCGCTCCGGTGAACGGCAGTTCCGCGGCCTGGTTGCTCACCTCTTTCCGCGCCTCGCATCCCGGGCCGCACCCGCCGCCCCCGCAGCCCCCGCCGCAGTCGTCGTCATCGTCATCGTCGTCGTCATCGCCGCCGAGACCGCGGGTGGGATCCCATCCGGTTCCCTGCGGGGCGTCGTCCGCGTCCTCCGTCGGCCTGACCAGCAGGTTCAACGGATCATCGTCATCGTCGTCGTCATCGTCCCTTTCGTCCGCGTTCGCCAGCGCGTTCAGCAGCGCCGCGTCCGCCAGGTCGTCGAAGAAGTCCCCCGGCCCGAAAGGACGCGGCGGGTAAGGCTTCATCTCATCGCCGGGCGACTGTGCCGCCGAGGCGGCGGCGGCCACCGCGCCGACGGTCCCTAAGACGGGCGCGCCCGCGAGGGCGGCCGCCAGCAGGATGGGCACGGCGTGTCTTCTGGTCATTCCGAATTCCCCCGTATCGTCGATCCAGGCCCCGGTTCCACCGTCGGAACACGAGCGACATGTCCCCGCAACCCGTTATATTCGCCCAGACATCACACGAACGGCGCGGCTCACGGCGCTTGCCGAACGATCGGCGGTTGTTCTCCGTTATTTGACGGTCGGCGGGACCACGCATCGACCCGGAAGGCGGCGCGCTCCGGCCGGACGGGACGCGCGGCGGCGTGATCTCTAGACTGCGTGCATGCCCACCGCACTGATCACCGGCGCGACGGCCGGCATCGGCGCCGCGTTCGCCCGCCGCCTGGCCGCCGACGGCTTCTCACTCGTCCTGGTCGCCCGCGACGAGGAGCGCCTGAGCGCCTCCGCCGAGACCCTCCACCGCCGCTACGGCGTCAAGACCGAGACGCTGCCCGCCGACCTCGCCGTCGACGAGGACATCGCGAAGGTCGAGGAACGACTGCGCGAGGGGGTGGACCTGCTCGTCAACAACGCCGGATTCGGCCACCCCGGCTCCTTCCTCGACGTCCCGGTGGCCGACGAGGTGCGGATGCTGAAGGTGCACTGCGAGGCGGTGCTGCGGCTGACGCTGGCCGCGCTGCCGGGCATGCGCGAGCGCGACCGCGGCGCGGTGGTCAACGTGGCGTCGGTGGCGGCGTTCTTCACCCGTGGCACCTACAGCGCGTCCAAGGCGTGGGTCGTGAACTTCAGCGAGTCCGCCGCCGCGGAGCTGACCGGCACCCGCGTGCGGGTGATGGCGCTGTGCCCGGGGTTCGTGCGCACCGAGTTCCACGACCGCGCCTCGATGGACACCTCCGGCATCCCCGGTTTCCTGTGGCTGTCGGCGGACAAGGTGGTGGCCGCGGCCATGCGCGACCTCGCCCTCGGAGCGCGGGTGAGCGTCCCGGACATCCGCTACAAGGTGATCGTGGGGGCGGGCAGGCTGATCCCCCGCGGCCTGGCCGGCCAGGTCTCCCGCCGCCTCGGCCGCCGCTAGTCTCCGCGGGTCTCCGCGGGCCGGCCGTGCCCGGCGTGTTGCCGGGATGATCTCCGGGGGCCGCCCGCTAACGTTCCGTCAATGGGCGACCACCCCGCGGGCGACGTGATCTGGCTGTTCGGCGTCGCCCCGGCCGCCTTCACGGTGACGCTGGCGCTGTCGGCCCCCCTGGGGTGGCTGGCGCTGCGCTGCGGGCTGACCGACCGCCGCCGCAGCCGGGGCGCCCACGGGCGGCCCACCCCCTATCTGGGCGGGGTCGCCGTCGCCCTCGGCACGCTCGTCGCCGCGCCGTGGGTGCTGCGCGACCCCGTGAGCGGCGTGGTGCTCGCCGGGGCGCTGACGCTGGCCGTGGCCGGTCTGGTGGACGACATCGCCCCGCTGCCCCCGGCGCTGCGCCTGGCGGTCGCGGGGGTCGCCTCCGCCGCGGTGGCCGCGTGCGGGGTGCGGGTCACGGTGACCGGCGGGTGGCTCGACCTCGCGATCACGGTGGCCTGGCTGACGGTGACGACCCGCTCGTTCAGCCTGCTCGACAACGCCGACGGCGCGCTGGCCGCGATGGCGGTGGTCGCCGGGACGGGACTGGCGATGGCGGCGTTCCTCACCGGGCGGGCCGTCCCCGGGGTCCTGCTCATCGCCGTGGCGGCGGCGGGGCTGGGGTTCCTCTGGCACAACTGGGCGCCGGCCAGGGTGCTCATGGGCAGCGCCGGTTCCCTGTTCACCGGGTTCCTGCTCACCGCCTCGGCGGCTCTCCTGGTGACCGGCCGTCCCGCGCCGCACGCCGCGGCGGGCCTGGTCCTGCCGTCCCTCGTCGCGCTCGCCGACACCGCCGTGGTGCTGACGGCCCGCCTGGGCGGTCGGCCGGCGCGGGACGCCGCCGGCCACTTCTCCCACCGCCTGCGCCGGATCGGGCTGCGTCCGTGGGCCGTCGCCGCGCTGCCGGCGAGCCTGACCGCGGTGACGTGCTCGCTGAACCTGGCCGTGGCGACGGGCGTCGCCGAGCCGTTCACCGCGGTCGTGGCCGGAGCGGGCACGTGCCTCGTCCTGACCTGCGGGCTGCTGCTGGCCGGCCCCGCGCCGCGTCCCGCCCCGCCGCGTCCCGCCCCCCCGCGTCCCGCCCCGCCGCGCGCCTGAACGGGCGCGGGCAGGCGAAAGGGCCCGCGCCACGGGAGGGGGTCGTGGCACGGGCCCTTTCGGTCTATCCGGGGTGGCCGGATTCGGCCCGCCGGGGGTCAGACGCGGGCGTGGGCCGGGTGCCCGATCGCCAGGCCGGAGGACGGGTCGAAGAAGTGCAGGTTGTGGGTGTCGACGACCAGCTCGATGTTCTGGCCGGGACGGACGTGGCTGCGGGAGTTGACCCGGGCGGTCCACAGCGACTTGTCGCCCACCAGCGGCAGCGTCGCCTCCTCGTCGTCGCCCGCGTCGGCGGCGGCGACGGTGTCCTGGTGCTGGACCGGCGGGGCGTCGATGAGGAACAGGACGTTGATCTCCGAGCCCAGCTCCTCGGTGACCTCGGCGCGGACCGGAAGCCGGGCCCAGCCTCCGGCCTGGCCGTTGGCGACGACGGAGTCGTCGAAGTCGGAGGGGCGGATGCCCAGGATGAGCTTCTTGCCGATGTACTGGTCCAGGCCGGGCTTCTCGGTGAAGGTCTCCTGCGGCACCGGGAGGTTGAAGCCGGCGAAGGCGACCGAGGCGCCGCCGTCGCCGCGCACCAGCTCGGCGTTGACGAAGTTCATCGACGGGGAGCCCATGAAGCCCGCGACGAACAGGTTGACCGGGTTGTCGAAGAGGTTCTGCGGGGTGTCGACCTGCTGGAGCAGGCCGTCGCGCAGGACGCAGACGCGGTCGCCGAGGGTCATGGCCTCGACCTGGTCGTGGGTGACGTAGACGGTCGTCACGCCGAGCCGCTCGTGCAGGGTGTTGAGGGAGGCGCGCATGGAGACGCGGAGCTTGGCGTCCAGGTTGGACAGCGGCTCGTCCATGAGGAATGCCTGCGGCTCACGCACGATGGCGCGGCCCATCGCGACACGCTGGCGCTGACCGCCGGACAGGGCGGCGGGCTTGCGCTTGAGGTACTGCTCCAGGCCGAGCATCTTGGCGGCCTCGTTGACCCGCTTGGAGATCTCCGCCTTGGGCATCTTGCGGAGCTTCAGACCGAAGGCGAGGTTCTCCTCGACGGTCATGTGCGGGTAGAGCGCGTAGTTCTGGAAGACCATGGCGATGTCGCGGTCCTTCGGCGGCAGGTGGTTGACCACCCGGTCGCCGATGACGATCTCGCCGCCGCTGATGTCCTCGAGCCCGGCGATCATGCGCAGCGCGGTCGACTTGCCGCAGCCGGAGGGGCCGACCAGCACCATGAACTCGCCGTCCTTGATCTCAAGGTTGAGGCTGTTCACGGCTTTCACGCCACCCGCGTAGATCTTGTCGACGTTCCTGAGAACGATGGATGCCATCACAGTCCTTCGCGCCTCGGGCCAACCCCGCGTTCACCCGATGTGGATACGTTTTCATGCATCTCACCGGAACCGGACATCCCTGTCAAGGGTTTGCCCGATTTCAGCTTGTCCGGCGGCCTGAAGGTGTCGCTCCGCACTGGATCGGATACGGAAAACATGATGGAATCGTTTCCATGAGTATGCGTCGCACGACCATCAAGGACGTCGCCGGGGCGGCGGGGGTCGGGGTGGCCACCGTGTCGCGGGTCCTGTCCGGCGGCTCGGCCAGCCCGGAGACCAGGGAGCGGGTGCTGGCCGCCGCGACCCAGCTCGACTACCGTCCCAGCGCGCTCGGCCGCAACCTGCGCCAGCAGCGCTCCGGAGGGATCGGCCTGCTGGTGCCCGACATCACCGACAGCTTCCACGGCCGTCTGGCCGACGGCGTGCTGGCCTGCGCCCGCTCGGCCGGTGAGCCGGTGATCCTGGGCGCCACCGGCGACGACCCCGAGCGCGAGGCCGAGATGGTCGGCATGCTGCTGGAACAGGGCGTGGGCCGGATGATCGCGGTCCCCTCCGGGAGCGGGGAGATCTGGGAGCCCACCCTGCGCACCGGGCTGACCACGGTGTTCGCCCACCGGGTTCCGGCCGGGCGCGGCGACGTGCCCGCCGTCCTGGCCGACGACCGGGCGGGCGTGCGGACCGCGGTGGACTACCTGACGGGGCTGGGCCACCGCCGCATCGCCTATCTGGGCGGCCCGGGGCAGGAGCAACGGGTGGCGGCCTTCCGAGAGGCGCTCGGCCCCCTGGTGGACGAGGACCTCCTCGTCTTCGCCCGCGGCAGCCGCGACTCCGCCTACGCCGCCGCGGCCGGGCTCCTCCAGCACCGCCCCGACCTCACCGCCGTGCTCGCCGGGGGCAACCTGCTGGGCGAGGCGGCCGTGCTCGCCGCCCGGGAGCTGGACCTGCGGGTGCCCAGGGACCTGTCGCTGATCATGTTCGACGACGTTCCCTGGGCCGAGCTGTGCGCTCCCCCGCTGACCGTGATCGCCCAGCCGGCCCAGGACATCGGGTACCGGGCGGCCGAGCTGGTGCTGCGCGGGGACGGCCGGCGCCCTCGCGGCGTGCTGCTGCCGACCGAGCTGGTCGTGCGGGGCAGCTGCGCCCCTAAAGGGACTTCTCGATCGCCGCGATGACGGCGGGGTCCCCGGGCTCGACGCGGGGCCGGAACCTCGCCAGCACCTCCCCCTCCTTCGAGACCAGGAACTTCTCGAAGTTCCACTGCACGTCCCCGGCCTCGCCGTCGGCGTCGGCGGCCGTGGTCAGCGCGGCGTAGAGCGGGTGGCGGTCCTCGCCGTTGACGTCGGCCTTGGCCAGCAGCGGGAAGTCCACGCCGTAGGTGACCGAGCAGAACTCCTGGATCTCCTCCGCGCTCCCCGGCTCCTGGCCCATGAACTGGTTGCACGGCACCCCGACGACGGTCAGGCCCCGCTCGCGGTAGGCGCGCTGGATCTCGACGAGACCGGCGTACTGGGGGGTGAGGCCGCACCGGGAGGCCACGTTCACGACGAGGGCGGGCCCGTCGCCGGCCAGCTCGCCGAGCGTGGTGGAGGCGTCATCGAGCGTACGGACGGAAATATCACGAATACTCATGATCTGCAGCCTATTCCTGCTGTCACATCCGAGAGTTATGACGCCCGCTTTGGGAAATGTGACACAGCTCATAGGCGGTGCGCCCACCCCCTCGCCGATATCTTGATCGAACTCTAACCGATCTTTGACATGGATCTTGACTTCCCCTGTCGGCTTGGTCCGTCCCGGGGTGACTGCGGCATCGTGTCGGAGTCCCCCAGCCAGACGAACCAGACGAAAGGGATATGCCTATGCCGACGCTCCGCCGTACCGGTGTCCTGCTGGCCTCCTCCGCCCTGGCCCTCAGCGCCGGGGTCGCCACCCAGTCATCCCCCGCCCTCGCCTCCGCCTCCCGCACCTCGGCGCAGGCCAACAAGGCCATCGGCGCCTCCATGGTCGCCGCGCGGGGATGGAGCAGGACGCAGTTCGGCTGCCTGAGCCTGCTCTGGGCGAGGGAGAGCGGCTGGAACCACCGGGCCCACAACCGCTACTCCGGCGCCTACGGAATCCCCCAGGCCCTCCCCGGAGGGAAGATGGCCGGCGCCGGCCGCGACTGGCGGACCAACCCCAGGACCCAGATCAAATGGGGCCTTTCGTACATCAAGCAGCGTTACGGCACGCCGTGTGGCGCGTGGGGCCACTTCCGCTCCCACGGTTGGTACTGATCGAAACCCCATCCCGGGCTGATCTTCATTCCTTCCCCTCGCACAGCGGAACGGCGTCCGGCAAGGAAGCCGTCGCCGAACCGCCCGGGTACCGGTAAGAACCCGCAAACATCTTTCCTCCGCGCGCCGCAGTCGGCGACCGGCGCTCTTCGCGCGTACTAGAAAGCGCCGTAGAGAGATCGCCGCGGGCCTCATGCCGGAATCGGGCCGGCGAGACCGCGCGGGCTTCCGCATCCGAGCCACGGGTGCCGGAACGCCGAGCGGCGAGGGAGCACCGTCTCCCCCGCCGCCTCCCGCACGCGGCCAGCGAAGAAGGACGGATGTGGACAGTTATCGCGTTCTGCGTAACGCAGTTGTGACCATGCTCGCCACCTCGACCATGGTCGGCCCGGCGGCGATCGGGTGGGCCGAGGAGCTCGCGGAGCCCGTCCTGCGCAAGCAGGCCGGGGCGATGATGCACCGCGGCACCTGGTTCACCCGGGCCAGGCCGGTCAGACTCGCCGTGAGGACGGCCAGCAGCAGGAACAGGGCGATCGCCTTCCGCCTGCTGGCCCGGCGCGCGTGGTCATACGACCAGTTCCGATGTCTCGACAGCCTGTGGACGAGGGAGAGCGGCTGGAACCACCAGGCCCACAACCCCGCCTCGGGCGCCTACGGCATTCCCCAGGCGCTGCCGGGCTCGAAGATGAGCGGCAGCGGCGGGGACTGGCGGTCGAACCCCGCGACCCAGATCCACTGGGGTCTGGGCTACATCAAGAACCGCTACGGCACGCCGTGCGGCGCATGGGGTCACTTCCAGGCGAGCAACTGGTACTGACGCGGGCGAGGAGTGCCCAGGGGAAGGGAGCACTCCCGCCGGAGCCGGACCACCGGCGCCCGGGGCTCACGAGGCCCCGGGCGTCACCCCGCCGACGACCTCAGCCGCACGGCGACGGCCTGGATGAGCATCTCCAGGCCGAACTCGAACTCCGCCTCGTGGTCGCAGTCGGCCAGCGGCCCCGCCAGCTCGCTCACCTGGGGGAACAGCAGCGGATCCGCGTCGGCCACCGCGATGTCGGGCCGGTGCACCGGCGCGAACGTCGGGGTGACGCCGACCTCGCGCAGCAGCGAGCCCACGATGTAGGCGATGAACACCCGCAGGACGCGCACGGCCTCCCGCCCGCCGAACCCGGCGTCGCGCAGCGTGGACAGCGCCCGCTCCACCGGCAGCAGTCCGGCGGCCGAGCTCAGCTGGCGGCTGACCACCACCATCGTGCAGCGCGGGTAGTGGTGGGCGATCTGCCGGAACGCCCGCGCCTGCATCCGCACCCGGTCGGTCCACTCGGCGTCCGGGTCGTCGGCGAACTCGATCTGCGAGAGCACCGCCTCGGCCACGCCGTCCAGCAGGGCCGACTTGCTGGGCACGTGGTTGTAGAGCGACATCACGCCCACGCCCAGGTCCGCGGCGATCCTGCGCATGGACACGGCGTCGGCGCCCTCGCGCTCGATCAGGTCGACGGCGGCGGCGACGATGCGCGGGCGGGACAGCGGCTGGGCGGGCATGGCGCCATTGTCTCCTTCTCCTGGTTCTCCCGGCGCACGCGTCTCTTCGTCTCTTGACGCGCGCGCGGCACGGGTGCCAGTCTCGCAGTGTACGTACGGTGTACGTCCCTGGAGGCCAGATGTCGACGCACGACCTGTACGCGATCCCCGCCGAGCTTTCCACGTGGGACGTCGAGGCGGCCGGAGCCGCCCGCTTCACGTGGGAGTACGACGAGGGCCGGGACCGCATGCTCGCCCTCTACCAGAAGGGCAAGGACAAGCAGTGGGACTCCGTCAAGCGCATCGACTGGGACCTCGAGGTCGATCCGTACGACGTGCTCGGCGTCCCCGACACCACCATCGCCATCTACGGCACGCCGCTGTGGGACAGGATGGGCGAGCAGCAGCGCAAGGACGTGCGCCTGCACAACGCCTCGTGGCAGTTCTCCCAGTTCCTGCACGGTGAGCAGGGCGCGATGATCTGCTCGGCGCGGATCGTCGAGTCCGTCCCCGACCTCGACTCGAAGTTCTACGCCGCCACCCAGACCATGGACGAGGCCCGGCACGCCGAGACCTACGCCCGCTTCCTGCAGGAGAAGGTCGGCCACGCCTACCCCATCAACCCCCACCTGAAGTCGCTGCTGGACAGCACGCTGAGCGACTCCCGCTGGGACATGCCCTACCTCGGCATGCAGGTGCTCATCGAGGGCCTGGCGCTGGCGGCCTTCGGGGTGATGCGCGACATCACCACCAAGCCGCTGCCCAAGCAGATCCTCGCCTACGTGATGCAGGACGAGGCCCGGCACGTGGCCTTCGGCCGGATGGCGCTGCGCGACTACTACCGCCAGCTCAGCGAGAGCGAGCTGCGTGAGCGCGAGGAGTTCGTCATCGAGGGCTGCTACCTCATGCGCGACCGGCTGCGCGGCCGGGAGACGTGGGAGACCATCGGCCTGAACAAGGCCGAGGTCGCCCAGGCCATGGAGTCCGTGGACCAGTCGGAGTACATGAAGCTGTTCCGCTCCCTGCTGTTCAGCCGCATCGTCCCCTGCGTCAAGGACATCGGGCTGTGGAGCCCGCGCCTGCAGCAGGCCTACGCCGACATGGGCGTCCTGGACATGGCGGGCCAGAGCCTGGACGCGCTCATGAAGCAGGACGAGGACATCGCCGAGCGGCTCGACGCCGAACGGTTCGCCGCCGAGGAGGCCGAGCGCCACGACGAGGTGGCCGAGACGGTGGCCCTCGGCGGCTCCTCCTGACCTCTCCCGTACGGTGCCCGCCCCGCCTCCCCTGCCGGGAGGCGGGGCCGTCGCGCTCGGCCGCCGCCTCCCGCCGGGCGAGGCCGGCTGTGCCCGGCCCCGCCCGGTTCCGTCCGGCCCCGCCCGGTCAGGCGGGCAGGGCCGGGTAGTCGGTGTATCCGGCCGCGCCGCCGCCGTAGAAGGTGGCCGGGTCGGCGGTGTTGAGGGGGGAGCCGGTCGCCAGCCGGCGGGGCAGGTCGGGGTTGGCGAGGAAGAGCCGTCCGAAGGCGATCAGGTCGGCGGTCCCGTCCTGGATCAGCGCGAGTTCCTCAGGGCCGGTCGGACGGTCGCCGGTGTACGGGTTGAGGATGAACGCGCCGGGGAAACTCCGGCGCATGGCGTGCGTCAGGTCCCGGTGACCGGCCTCCATGACGTGCAGGTACGCCAGGTCCAGGGTGGCTACCCGCTCGACGAGCGCCTGGTAGACGGGGTGCGGGTCGGGCTCGTGGATGTCATTGCTCGTTCCTCCCGGCGAGAGGCGCAGGCCGGTGCGGTCGCCGCCGATCGCGGCGGCGACCGCGGAGACGGCCTCCACGGCGAACCGGATGCGTCCCGCGACCGAGCCTCCCCAGCCGTCGGTGCGCCGGTTGGTGCCGGGGGCGAGGAACTGGTGGATCAGATAGCCGTTGGCGCCGTGCAGTTCCACCCCGTCGAAGCCCGCCTCGACGGCGTTGCGGGCGGCGCTCGCGTGGTCGGCGACGATCTGCTCGATCTCGGCGGCCTCCAGCTCGCGCGGGGTGACGAAGTCCTTCATGCCGTCGGGGGTGAACAGCCGTCCCCGCGCGGCGACCGGTGACGGCGCCACCGGGACCAGGCCGCCGGGCAGCAGGACGGGGTGGCCGATCCGGCCGGTGTGCAGCAGCTGGGCGAAGATCTTTCCGCCCTCCGCGTGCACCGCGTCGGTCACCTTGCGCCAGGCGGAGACCTGCTCGGCGGAGTGCAGGCCGGGGGTGAACGGATACCCCTGGCCGGTCACCGACGGCTGGGCGCCCTCGGTGATGATCAGTCCCGCGGAGGCGCGCTGGACGTAGTACTCCGCGGTCAGTTCCGTCACCAGTCCGCCGGGGGCGCGGCTGCGGGTCATCGGCGCCATGACCACCCGGTTGGCGAGTCGCGTGCCGCCGACGGTGATCGGATCGAATGCGCTGGTCATGCTGTCTCCTCTTCGCCGGCCGGCCTGTCGGCCGACCCATCAGCCGATCCGCCGGGCACGGGCCGGCGGGTCGTACGTACGGGTGTCATACGGGGTCGTACGGGGGTCGTACGGAGGTCACGGTGAGCGGCGTCGCCGCGTCGCGGGCGACCGGCCTCATCGGCGCCGCGGCAGGAGCAGACCGGCCGCCGCGATGGCCAGGCCGAGCCCGGCCGCCAGAAGGAAGACCAGGGCGTAGCCGGAGGCGAGGGCGGTCACCGGGCCGCTGCCGGCCTCGGAGGCGGCTCTGGCGCCGGCGGCCGTCGCGAGCACCGCCAGGCCGATCGACCCGCCCACCTGACCGGCGGTCTGGGCCAGGCCGCCGACGATCCCCGCGTCGCCTTCGGGGGCGTCGGCGGTCGACGCGGCCATGAGGGTGGGGAAGGTCAGCCCGATGCCGGCCGCGACGAGCAGCATGGGCCCGAGCACGCCGGTGAGATAACCGCTGCCGGTGTGGGCCTGGGCGAGCCACCCGAAACCGGCCAGGAGGAAGGCGCCGCCGGCCATCACGGGAAGGCGTGCCCCGAACCGGGGCAGCAGGACGGCCGCCCATCGCGTGACCAGCAGGAACGTCACCGCCGCGGGTGTCTGGGCGAGCCCGGCCTGGAGCGCGCTGAAGCCGAGGACGTTCTGCAGGAAGAGCGACGTGAAGTACCACATCGCGATGGTGATCCCGCCGAACAGCAGCAGCGTGCCGCTGCCGGCGGCGACCCCCCGGATCCTGAACAGCCGCAGGGGCACCATGGGCCGGTCGGCGAGACGCGCCTCCACGACCGTGAAGACGACGAGCAGGAGCAGTCCCGCGGCGATCGGCCCGGCGACCGGTACGGACGCCCAGTCGCCGTCGGCGCCCCGCATGACCCCGTAGACCAGCGCGGCCAGCCCCGCCGTCCCGGTGACCGCGCCGGTGAGGTCGAGCGATCCGCGCCGGCCGGTCCGCGTGCCGGCGAGCGACATCACGGCCGCGCCGATCAGCACCGCGCCGATCGGCACGTTGATGAGGAAGACCCACCGCCATGAGACGCCGGTCGTGATGGCGCCGCCGGCGACCGCGCCGACCGTCCCGCCCACACCGCCCGAGGCCGACCACGCGCCGAACGCCCTGGCTCGCGCGCCCGGCTCGGTGAACGAGGTGTTGATCACGGCCAGCGTCGCCGGGGCCATCATGGCGGCTCCGGCACCCTGCGCGACCCGGGCCGCCACCAGCACCTCCGCGGTGGCCGCCAGGCCGGCGGCCAGGCCGGCGACCGAGAACAGGAGCAGCCCGGCGACCAGCATCCGGCGCGGGCCGAACAGGTCGGCGGCGCGCCCGCCCGGCAGCATGAAACCGGCGAAGGTGAGCAGGTAGCCGTTCACGACCCAGGCCAGGCCGACGGGGGTGAAGCCGAGGTCCTCGCGGACCGAGGGCAGGGCGACGTTGATGATGGCCGAGTCCAGGATGACCATGAACTGGCAGGCGCACGCCAGCGGCAGGACCAGCCAGGTCGCGTACGGCCTGGCCCGTGGGGTCGTGGTGCGGGTGCTCGTCATGGGTTCTTCTCCCTTGCCGTCCCGCCGCTCACGCGGACGGGGAGATCGTCGCGGTCCCGGCTCCACAGGCGGCCCGGCCGCGGTTCCGCAGGCGGCCCGGTTCCGGCTCCGCGGACGGTCCGGTTCCGGCTCCGCGGACGGTCCGGTTCCGGCTCCGCGGACGGTCCGGTCGTGGGCGGACGCGCAGGCCCCCGGCGTCACAGCGGATGCGCCGGTCCCTCGGTGTCGAGTAGGATTAGTTAAGCAGATAAATATTATGCGCATAACTAATATGTCAAGGAGGGCCCATGGACTTCGAGGAAGCGGACGCGCTCAACCAGGCCATCCGCCTGCTGAGCCTGCGTCACCGTGCCAGGGCAGCGGCGCTGCTCGCCCCGCTCGGCCTGCACCCCGGGCAGGAGGCGCTCCTGCTCGAACTCGCCCGGACCGGCCCGAGAATCCAGGCCCAGCTCAGCGAGGCACTCGGCTGCGAGCCGCCCAGCGTCACGCTCATGACCCGCAAGCTCGAAGCCGCCGGCCACATCCGCCGCACGCCCGACCCCGCCGACAGGCGCGCCAGCGTCGTCGAACTCACCGACAGCGGCAGAGCCCTGGCCGACCGGATCAAACTGCTGTGGTGCGCCCTGGCTGAGGAAACCGTGACCGGTCTGCCCGTCCGGACCGTGACGGAACTGCCCGGCGTCCTCCGGACGCTGACCGACAACGTCGACGCCAGACGCCCCCGCCCCCACGGCCCGGACGCCGGATCATGAGAGGCCGGGCACGCCGGCCGGGGCGTGACGCAGGGCGGTGGACGCGCATCCGGACCATGTCGGCCACCGGCGCGGGACCGGCCGTCACGCGGGCCCTCCCCACACGGGCCCTCCCCACATGAGCCCTCACACGCGGGCCCTCCCCACACGGTCCCTCTAACGGACGAGGACGAAGCCGATCGCGCCGGCGGCGACGGCCATCGTGCCGAGCCAGGCGATGACAGCGTCGGCGCGGTCGTCGAGGGGGCGGCCCTCGTGCAGGGCCCGCTGCACGCGCCGGTAGCGGACGCCGACGCGGGACAGCAGCAGCGCCCCGCAGAGGGCGGCCAGGACGAAGGGGATCGCGACGACCGGCCGGATACCGGTGCGCAGGACGATCCCCCCGGCGCCCAGGCCGCCGACGGCGAGCGTGGCGGCGGTGCGCATCCAGGCCAGCCGGGTGCGCTCGTTCTGCAGGCCCTCGTCCCACAGCTGGTTCATCGGGTCACCTCCGGCGCGGGCTCCGGCCTCCGGTGCGGCGGGCACCGGGTCAGCGGCCCAGCAGGATGAGGATCAGGGCGAGCGCCGCCACGGCGGCCACGCCGTACCCCAGGACGGGGGCGAGGGCCGGCGCCGGGAGCGGGGAGGCGTTGCGCAGCGCGTGCTGCACGCGACGCCAGCGCGGGTAGGCCATCGCGGCCGACACCGCCGACAGGAACACCAGGAGGACGGCGAGGGCCGTCCGCATCCAGGGCACGAACACGTCCTCGGGTACCGCGGCCATGGCGACGCCGCCCGCGCTCAGCGCCAGCGAGGTGCTGAGCCAGGTCAGGAAGGTGCGTTCGTTCGCGAGTGTGAACCGGGGATCCGGTTCGTGACCAGGGGCGCTCATGCAATCGACGGTATTTCCCCGATATTTCCCATAGAGAACCCGGGATCCCGTTGGAGCCCGGCTCGGGGGTTTCCTCGCGCGGACCGGCCTCCTCATCGACGGATCGCGGGCACCGTGAGAAGCCGGGATCTCCGCCACGCGGACCGGACGTTTCCGCCCGGCCCGCCGGACCCCGGGCAGCGGACCGGCGGGCAGCGGACCGGCGGGCTTTCGCGCGGCAGGCCGGGAAAGGCGGGTCAGGAGCAGGCGGAGCCCAGCTGCTCGATCCAGCGCACCGAGTCGGTCGCGGTCTTCTGCGCCGCGTCGACGGCGCTGTTGGCGTCGGTGACGTTCACCTTCCGCAGGTCGGCGGCCACCCCGTCGGCGGCCTCCTTCAGCGTGGTGTTGGCGGCCTGGTCGGCGAGGCCGCTGAGCTTCGAGGCGCCGTCGTTCAGCGCCTTCTCCAAGGCGGCGGGGTCGTCGGTCAGGCCGGAGATCTTGCTCACCGTCTCGGTGACGATGCCGGTGGCCTGCAGGCACTGCTGCGCCTTGTCGACGCCCTGGCTCACCTCCTGCAGTTCGGAGCATCCCGTGGCGAACAGGGCGGCGGCCAGCGCGGCGGCGGCGAGAGCGGGGACACGTCGCGTAAGGGGTCGCATGCGAAAGACCCTACCCGGCGGACCCGTACGGCGAGCGGTGCCGCCGGGACGCATGTCCCGCCGGGGCGGCCGGTCCGGCGGCGGGGACCGTACGATCGGTCCCCTCGGCGGGGCCGGCCGGTCACCGCCGGACCGCCCCGGCGGTGGCCGCGTGGCCGCCGCCGGACGTCCCGGGCGGTGACCGTACGATCTCCGTGAGGCGTCTTCGACCAAGGGGGAACACATGACCACCTGCGAACACCTGACCAAGGCCGGGGATCCGTCCCCTCGCACCCCCGAGGGGTGCGAGGAGTGCCTGAAGACCGGAATGCGCTGGGTCCACCTGCGCAGGTGCCTGGACTGCGGGCACATCGGCTGCTGCGACTCCTCGCCCGGCCGGCACGCCACCGCCCACTTCCGGGACGAGGGCCACCCGGTCATCGCCTCGTTCGAGCCGGGCGAGACCTGGCGGTGGTGCTTCGTCGACGAGACGCTCGGTTAGGTCCCGTCCTGCGGATCCCCGCCACGGAGAGGATCCGCGAAGGAGAACCAGGTCCCGTTCCGCGGTTCCCCGCGGCAGGCGGGACGGTCCGCGAGAACGGGACCCGGGGGCGCGCCCCCGGGTCCCGGAGGCCCGGGGCCGGGGGCGCGCCGTCAGGCGTCCTGCGGAGCCCCCTCCTCCAGCAGGCGGCCTTCGGCGAGCCGCAGCCGGCGGTTCACCCCGATCTCGGCGAGGAACCGCTCGTCGTGACTGACCACCACGAACGCCCCCCGGTACGCCTGAAGCGCGCTCTCCAGCCGGCCGACGCTCACCAGGTCCAGGTTGTTGGTGGGCTCGTCCAGCAGCAGCAGCTGGGGCGCCGGCTCGGCGTACAGGACGCAGGCCAGCGTGGCGCGCAGCCGCTCGCCGCCGGAGAGCGCCCCGACCGCGAGGTGGGCGCGGGGGCCGCGGAACAGGAAGCGGGCCAGCAGGTTCATCCGTTCGGCCTGCGGCATCGCGGGCGCGAACGCCGCGAGGTTCTCCGCCACGGTGCGGTCGAGGTCGAGCAGGTCCAGCCGCTGGGACAGGTAGGCGACGCGGCCCGCGGCCCGCGTGACCCGGCCGCCCTCCGGCTCCACGTCGCCGCCGAGCACGCGGAGCAGGGTGGTCTTGCCGGCTCCGTTGGGCCCGGTCAGCGCGATGCGTTCGGGGCCCCGGACGGTCAGGTCGATCCCCTGCCCGGCGAAGATCGGCCGGTCGCCGCGGCGGACCCGCACGTGCTCGCCGTGGAAGACCGTGCGCCCGGCCGGCACCTCGGTCCCCGGCAGGTCCAGCGCGATCCGCTGGTCGTCGCGCAGGGCCCGGCTCGCCTCGTCGAGGCGTGTCCTGGCGTCCTCGACCCGCGTGGCGTGCGCCTGCCCCGCCCGGCCCGCCGACTCCTGCGCGCCGCGCTTCATGTTCCCGGCGAAGATGCGCGGCAGGCCGGCGTTCTTCAGGTTGCGGGCGGCGTTGCCCGCCCGGCGTTCGGCCCGCTCACGGGCCTGCTGCATCTCCCGCTTCTCCCGCTTCAGCTCCTGCTCGGCGCTGCGGACGGTCCGCTCGGCGGCCTCCCGCTCCGCGCGCACCGCCTCCTCGTACGCGGTGAAGTTCCCCCCGTAGGAGCGCAGTTCCCCCCGGTCGAGCTCGGCGATGCGGTCCATCCGGTCGAGCAGCGCCCGGTCGTGGCTGACCAGCAGCAGGCAGCCGGTCCAGTCGTCGAGCACGCCGTGCAGCCTGCGGCGGGCGTCGAGGTCGAGGTTGTTGGTCGGCTCGTCGAGCAGGAGCACGTCGGGCCGTCGCAGCAGCTGTGCGGCGAGTCCCAGGGAGACGGCCTGACCGCCGCTGAGCGTGCGCAGGCGGCGGCCGAAGTCGAGGCCGGCGAGACCGAGCCGGTCGAGCTGGGCGCGGGTGCGCTCCTCGACGTCCCAGTCGTCGCCGATCACGGTGAAGTGCTCCTCGGCGGCGTCGCCGGACTCGATGGCGTCCAGGGCCGCGATCACCGGGGCGATCCCGAGGACCTCGGCCACGGTCAGGTCGCCGGACAGGGGGAGGCTCTGCGGCAGATAGCCGAGCACGCCCCCGACGGTGACGCCGCCGCCGGTCGGCCGGTACTCGCCGGCGATGAGTTTGAGCAGGGTGGTCTTCCCGGCGCCGTTGGGGGCCACCAGGCCGGTACGGCCGGGGCCCGCGGTGAAGGACAGCCCCCGGAAGACCGGGGTGCCGTCGGGCCAGGAGAAGGACAGGTCGGAGCAGACGACGGAAGCGTCGGACATGAGAGATGACCTCGTACGGAAGCGGGCGCGTCAGCGGACGCCCGGCGGACGGCAGGGATCGATGAGACGACGACATGGCCCCGGCGGCGGCGGATGTCACACGCCTGCCGCGGGCCGGCCACTTCCGGTGTCACCCGGAGATGTCGAGGTCCCCTGCCATTCCCGGTCTCCTCATCGATCGCGATCACGGGTCCCGTCCACGATAGCACCCGCGTACGGAAGCCGTCCGGGCTCCGGAGCCGTGCGGCCTCGTACGGCACGCCGGCGGCCTCCGGGAACGGGCCCCTACTCGCGCTCCAGGTTGGCCTCCTCGAAGTCGAGTTCCCTGATGACCCGGTGCAGCACCTCGTCGT
This sequence comes from Streptosporangium sp. NPDC053982, assembly GCF_055585205.1. Taxonomy (NCBI): domain Bacteria; kingdom Bacillati; phylum Actinomycetota; class Actinomycetes; order Streptosporangiales; family Streptosporangiaceae; genus Streptosporangium; species Streptosporangium sp. NPDC053982. The sequence goes on along the minus strand of NZ_JBVJKQ010000018.1, from coordinate 175,669 downwards.
CGAGGCGGCCCTCGTCGCGGAGCCGTACGAGCACGTCGCGTTCGACCGCCAGCATCTCCCGGCGCAGCCGCCGGTAGAGCCCGCTGGGCGTCTCCTCGCCCTCCTGGCCGGTCCCGCCGCCGAGCCGCTCCCAGGCGGCGAGCGGCTGGTGCTCGGTCCGCTTCCTGAGCAGCCGCACCACGTGCTCGCCGGACTCGGGGACCCCCTCTCCGACCAGCTCCTCCAGCCGGGCGAGCGAGGCGGTGGCGGCCTGCTGCTTGGCTCCGGCCTCGGCGAGGTTGTCGGCGAAGATCTCCTGCTCGTTGGAGACCCGCAGCCGGCTGATGAGCGCCGGGAACGACAGGCCCTGGATCAGCAGCGTGCCGATCACCACCGTGAACGTGAGGAAGAGGATGGTGGGCCGGCCGGGGAAGTCCTCGGGCAGGGCGAAGGCCGCGGCGAGCGAGACCACCCCGCGCATGCCGGCCCAGCTCACGATGAGCGTCGCCGGCCAGGACGGCGGCTTCGGCTCGTTCCGCCGGATCCGGGCCGACAGCCTCCTCGGCAGGTGGAGGCCGGGTACGACCCACACGGCCCTGGCCAGCACCGTCGCCACGAAGACGGCCAGCGCCATCCCGGCGAGCCTCAACGGGTCCTCCCCGCCCAGCGCGCTCATGATCGGCCACAGCTGCAGGCCGATCAGCATGAACACGATGGTCTCCAGGAAGAACCCCATGACCCGCCACACCGCGCCGGACAGCAGCCGGGTGCCGAAGCCCGCCGAGGGCATCCTGTGCCCGATGGACAACCCGACGATCACCACGGCGACCACCCCGGAGGTGTGGGCGACCTCGGCCGCCAGGTAGACCCCGAACGGGATGAGCAGCATGACGGTGTTCTCGGTGAGCGGGTCGCGCAGCAGCCGCAGCAGCCGGTTCAGCAGCCAGGAGAGCGCGACGCCGATCACCACGCCGCCCACCGCGGCGTACAGGAACCTGCCCACCGCCTCCGGCCAGGTGATCCCGGCGCCCAGCGCGGCGGAGACGGCCACCCGGTAGACGGTGAGCGCGGTGGCGTCGTTGAACAGGCTCTCCCCCACCAGGATGGAGACGATCTTGCGGGGCAGCCCGAGCCTGCGGGCCACCGCGACCGCGGCGACCGCGTCGGGCGGCGCCACGATCGCGCCCAGCGCGAAGGCCGCCGCCACCGGAAGCTCGGGCAGCAGCAGGTGGGTCACCCAGCCGACGACCAGGGTGGTGAACAGCACCAGCCCGACCGACAGCAGCCCGATCGGCCTGCGGACGGCCTTGAGCCTGGTGTAGGAGCTGTCGATCGCGGCGGAGTAGAGCAGCGGGGGCAGGAACACCAGCAGGATCAGCTCGGGATCCAGCTGGTAGCCGGGCACCAGCGGCGAGAGCACCAGCCCGGCCAGCACCAGCAGCAGCGGCGCGGACCACTCGCGCCGCCTGGCGACGGCGGCCACCGCGATGGCGATGACCGGAACGAGCAGCAGCTGGAGTACGGACTCCTGACTCATGGCTCCCCCGAGCGCGGTGATCCCGAATGTCCTTCCCGGGATCACCAGTCGTGACGGTCGTCCCGCTCGTCGCGGCGGTGCTCCTCGTACCCCTGGTCGGGGCGGAGCCGCTCACCGGTGGAGTGCGGCGGGTCCGGGACGTACGGGCGCGACATCCGCGGATCCTGCCGGCCGTGCAGGCCCAGCGGGTCGGGGTCGGGCTGCCGGCCGCGCAGGCCGAGCGGGTCGGACGGGTCCACCCCCTGCTGGTATCCGGCGGGCGGCGAGCCGTACAGGTCGCGCAGGTCGGCGGGGTGGCCGGCCGTACCCGGCTGCGGGGCGCCCGGGACGCCGCCGGCGTACGGGTCGGACTGCGGCGCGGGGTGGCCGTAGGGGTCGGACAGCTCGGGCGGGCCGGCCTCGTAGGCCGGCTGCCGCTGCTGCGCCTGCTGTGCCTGCTGCGCCGCGAAGCCGAACGGGTCGGTGGAGTGCTGCCCCTGGGACGCCGCGTCCGGGGAGGCGTAGTGGTCGGAATGCCCGGAACGGGATGGGTACCGCTCGTCGTGCGGGGCGTACTCGTCGTGCGGGGCGTGGGAGCCGGGCCGCCGGCGGGGCGCTGGGGAGTCGTACGGGCCGGGCTGCGTGGACGGCCCGCCGTAGAGGTCGGGCTCGGGCGCCGCGCCGTACGCGTCGGATCCGGCGGGCGGGACGGCGAAGGGGTCCGGCTGCCGGGGCTCGTAGCGGTCGCCGCCGGGCAACTGGTAGGCGGGGTCGCCGGAGGCCGGGCCCAGCGGGTCGGCGGGATACCCGCCGTACGACAGCGAGTCGCCCACGATCATGTTCTCCCGGGGTACCGCGTCGCCGGAGCCGTACTCGTAGTCGGCGGCGCGGGCCGCGGGACGGTCCGGCGGCGCCGGCACGGCTCCGCGGGCCACCAGCACGTCGTTGGGTCCGTGGGCGGGCACCGGGCGCTCGTCCGGCGGCTCGGGCTGGGCGGCGGCGTCGGGGTACCGCCGATCCGGGTCGGGATACGGCCGGTCGGGGTCGGGGTACGGGTGCGGCTGGGCGTACTCCTCGGGGCGGGGACGGGCGTACTGCCCCGTGCCCGGCAGCTCGCCGGCCGCCGGGAACTCTCCGGAGACGGGGAAGCCCCCGGGATCGCCGTGCCCGGCGGGCGTGGCCGGGACCTCCTGGCCGGTCCGGGCCGCCGGGGGCGCGGCCTGCCGCTGGTCGTCCACCTCGTCGGGGTACTGGCCCCCGGCCTGGATGAACCCCTCGTCGAGGGCGTCCACCAGGCGGCCGACGTCGTTCAGCGGCATGCGGAAACTGGCGGTGCACATCTCTCCGCGCCACAGGCTCAGGACCAGCGTGCCTTCGTGCCAGGTGACCCGTAGAACCCGCTCCTGGCCACGCTCGTCAAAGAACACCTCGCCGAATGACGGCAACGGGACAACTTCCGACATGGAGGACATCGTGCTTCAACCAGCCTTTATTCGTCCACTCGACCCCGGGAAACTCTACCGAACCGGTCCTTCCGTCCCCATCTTTCGCCCCGGTGACACCGAAACGGACGATCTCCTTTCGACCGAGGACGTTCCGGCGGCCGGGTGCCGGTGCCAGTCTGCCACGCGACATGGGACATGGCTTCCGGAATGCCGGGACGGGCCCGCGCGCTCCCCGCCCGGAGCGGCGGCGGCCGTCGCGAGGCTCGCCGCCCGGAACCGCCCGGAGCGGCGGCGATCGTCGTGGGGACCGAGTACGGTTGGCTGTCGTGCCGACCGACTCCATCGCCCACGCCGAAGCCGACGACGACTCCTCGCAGGAGCTCCTGCCGCCCGTCGAGGAGTTGCTGAGCACCGCCGTCAAGGCGGTCGGAGGGGTCGAGCGGCCCGGCCAGCTCACGATGGCGCGGGCCGTCCAGCGGGCCATCGACAAGGGTGAGCACCTGGCCGTCCAGGCCGGCACCGGCACCGGCAAGTCCCTCGCCTACCTGATCCCCTCGGTCCGGCACGCGATGACCTCCGACGGCGCCGTGGTGGTCTCCACCGCCACCATCGCGCTCCAGCGCCAGCTCGTCGACCGCGACCTGCCCCGGCTGGCCGACGCGCTCGCCCCGCACCTGCCGCACGAGCCCGCGTTCGCGATCCTCAAGGGCCGCCGCAACTACCTGTGCCGGTACAAGGCCACCGCGGGGTGGCCCGAGGACGAGCAGGACCAGCTCTTCGACCCGCGTGAGGTGAGCGCGACCGGGCGGATGGTCCAGCGCATCCAGGAGTGGGCCGAGGAGACCGAGACCGGCGACCGCGACGAGCTGGTGCCCGGCGTCAACGAGCAGGCCTGGCGGCAGTTCTCGGTGAGCGCCAGGGAGTGCCTGGGCGCCACCCGCTGCCCCAGCGGGGCCGAGTGCTTCGCCGAGCTGGCCCGCGCCCGCGCCGGGGAGTCCGACATCGTCGTCACCAACCACGCGCTGCTGGCGATCGACGCGATGGAGGACTTCCCGCTGCTGCCCGAGCACGAGGTGGTCGTGGTGGACGAGGCCCACGAGCTGGTCGACAGGGTCACCTCCGTGGTCAGCGGCGAGCTGTCGGAGACGATGGTCACGGCTGCCGTGCGGCGGGTGGGGCGGCTGATCGACCAGCCGACCTCCGACCGCCTCATGGAGGCGGGCGAGGACCTCAAGGCCCTGCTGGCCGCCGCGCCGCCCGGCCGGCTCGACGAGCTGCCCCAGGTGCTCGGTATGACCCTCGCCCTGGTCCGCGACGCGGCATGGGCGTGCATCACCTCCCTGGGCCCGCGCCAGGGCGGCGACAAGGACGACCCCGAGGGCGCGGGGCTGCGCAAGGCGGCCTTCACCGCCCTGGACGAGGTCCACGACACCGCCCAGCGGATGCTCGACGCCTTCGGCCACGCCGAGGAGATCGACCGGGCCGAGGTCGTCTGGCTGGACGCCGGCACCGACCGCCGCCCGCCCATGCTGCGGATCGCCCCGCTGACCGTGGCGGGGATGCTGCGCGACAAGCTCTTCGGCGACCGTACGGTGATCCTGACCTCCGCGACGCTCGCGCTGGGCGGCGCGTTCGACGGCCTGGCCCGCCAGTGGGGCCTGGGCACCGGCGACCGCTCCAAGGACGACGCCGAGGGCGACTCCGGGGAGGGCGCCGGCGGGGCGGACAAGATCGCCGGGAAAGCCGCCGGGAAGCCGGACAAGAAGGGCGGGAAGCGTGCGAAGGGCTGGACCGGCCTCGACGTCGGCTCGCCGTTCGACCACCCGCGCAGCGGCATCCTCTACGTCGCCAGGCACCTGCCCCAGCCGGGCCGCGACGGCCTGCCCGAGGCGTACCTGGAGGAGATCACCGAGCTGATCGAGGCGGCCGGCGGCCGGACCCTCGGCCTGTTCTCCTCGATGCGCGCCGCCAAGGCCGCCACCGAGGCCCTGCGCGACCGGCTGAGCGTGCCGCTGCTGTGCCAGGGCGACGACTCCACCATGCTGCTGGTCAAGCAGTTCGCCGAGGACGAGCCGACCTGCCTGTTCGGCACCCTGTCGCTGTGGCAGGGGGTGGACGTGCCGGGGCCGTCGCTGCGGCTGGTCATCATCGACCGCATCCCGTTCCCCCGGCCGGACGACCCGCTGACCTCCGCCCGCCAGCGCCACGTGGCGGCCAAGGGCGGCAACGGCTTCATGGCGGTCGCCGCCACCCACGCCGCCCTGCTGCTCGCGCAGGGGGCGGGCCGCCTGCTGCGCAGCCAGCACGACAAGGGCGTGGTCGCGGTCCTCGACCCCCGGCTGGCCACCGCCCGCTACGCCGGCTTCCTGCGTGACTCCCTGCCGCCGTTCTGGCCCACCAACGACCCGGAGAAGGTCCGCCAGGCGCTGCGACGGCTCGCGGCCCCCTGACGACCCGCCCCCGGCCCCGAGTACGGCGAGCGCTGACGGCCCGTGCTCAGCCCCGGGTACGGCGGGCGCCGCGCCCCGGTCCCGTCACGGTCCCGCGCCGGGCCGTACCGGCGGGCGGCCCCTCAGCCGCGGAGGATCAGCGGAACGGCTCCAGACCGGGGCGCTTGGGGTCGAGTCCGTCGCCGGATGAACGCCCGCGGATCCGGCGGACCACCCACGGGCCGAAGTGCTCGCGCAGCCACTGGACGTCCTCGCGGCGCTTGGCCGCCGGATCGACGCGGCCGAGCGGCGGCCAGGTCTTCCGCCAGTCGTCGTCGCAGTCGATCCCGAGCACCTCGCACACCTTGGCGGCCACCATCCGGTGGCCCTCCTCGTTCATGTGCAGGCGGTCCGCGCTCCAGGCACGCCAGTCGCGCAGCCCCTGCATCGACCACTGGTCCACCAGGTGGCAGCCGTGCAGGTCGGCGATGGACCGGAGGTGCATGAAGAAGATCGCGAAGGTGCCGCGGGCGCGGCGCATGATCGGGGTGTCGCGCGGGTCCACGCCGGTGAACAGCAGGACCTCGGCGCCGGTGGCCCGCAGCTCGCGCACCGCCCCCGCGACCTTCTTGGCCATCCGGTCGGGGTCGCTGCCCGGCCGCAGCAGGTCGTTGCCTCCGGCGCAGAAGCTGACCAGGTCGGGGCACATCTCGATCGCCCGGGGCAGCTGCTCGGCGATGATCTGGTCGATGAGCTTGCCGCGGACGGCCAGGTTGGCGTAGCGGAACTCCGGGTCGAGCACGGCGAGCCGCTCGGCCACCCGGTCGGCCCAGCCGCGGAAGGCCCCGCCGGTCCCGGGGTCGTTCATGCCCTCGGTGAAGCTGTCGCCGACGGCGACGAAGGAACGGTAGCCCATCACGCCTCCTCGGTGATCTCGGCGACGGCCCGCAGCGCGAGCACGTAGGACCGCAGGCCGAAGCCCGCGACGGTTCCGGTGGCCACCGCCGCGACGACCGAGTTGTGGCGGAACTCCTCCCGCGCGGCCGGGTTGGAGATGTGCACCTCGACGAGGGGCGCGGTGCGCTGGGCGATGGCGTCGCGCAACGCGTAGGAGTAGTGGGTGAACGCCGCCGGGTTCAGCACCACCGGGGTCCGCGAGTCGGCCGCCTCATGCAGCCAGCCCACCAGCTCGGCCTCGTCGTCGGTCTGCCGGACCTCCACCGACAGGCCCAGCTCCCGGCCGGCCTCCCGGCAGAGCTCCACCAGGTCCTCGAAGGTCTCCGCGCCGTAGACGTCGGGCTCTCTCGTGCCGAGCCGCGCCAGGTTGGGGCCGTTGAACACGTAGACGGATCTCATGAGGTCGCTCACCGGGAGATCTCGTGGTAGGCGGCCTCGAGCAGCTCCTCGGGCGGATCCTCCAGCGGGGACACCTCAGCCAGGTCGTCCAGGACGACGAAACGCAGCCTGGCGCCGCGGTTCTTCTTGTCCAGCCGCATGTGGTCGCGCAGCTCCGGCCAGGCATCCCGGCGGTAGGTCGTGGGCAGTCCGACCGACGTCAGGATCGAGCGGGTCCGTTCCACGATCGCCGTGCCGATCCGGCCGTCCAGCCGGGACAGCTCGGCGGCGTAGACCATGCCGACGGCCACGGCCTCGCCGTGGCGCATCCGGTAGTCCTCGACCCGCTCGATGGCGTGGGCGAGGGTGTGGCCGTAGTTGAGGATCTCCCGCAGGCCGCTCTCGCGCAGGTCGGCGCCGACGACGTCGGCCTTGACCCGCACCTTGCGCTCGATCAGCTCGCGGGTGTGCCGCCCCTCCGGACGCCGGGCCCCCTCGGGGTCGTCCTCGACGAGCGCCAGGATCTCCGGGTCGGCGATGAAGCCGCCCTTGATGACCTCGGCGAGGCCCGCGACGTAGTCGTCACGGGGCACCGAGGCCAGCGTGGTGAGGTCGCACAGGACGCCGGCCGGCGGGTGGAAGGAGCCGACGAGGTTCTTGCCCTCGGGGGTGTTGATCCCGGTCTTGCCGCCGACCGCCGCGTCGACCATGCCGAGCAGGGTGGTCGGCACCTGCACGACCTTGACGCCGCGCAGCCACGTCGCGGCGGCGAACCCCGCGAGGTCGGTGGTCGCTCCCCCGCCGACGCCGACCACGGCGTCGGACCGGGTCATGCCGTGCCGGCCGAACTCCGACCACAGGGCGGCGGCCGTCTCGGCCGTCTTGGCCCGCTCGCCGTCGGGCACCGGCAGTGCGACGACCTCGTACCCGGCCGACTCCAGGGCGTCGCGGACCGGGCTCGCGATCTCCGGCAGGCCCACGGGGTGGACCACCGCGACGGTGCGGACCCCCGCGCCGAGCAGGCCGCTCAGCTCGCCGAGCACGCCGGCGCCGATGACGACGTCGTACGGGGCCGCCCCGCCGACCCTGATCCTGGAGGCGGTCACGGCTCCAGTCCCTTCGCGATCTCGTCGGCCACCTCGGCCGGCTCGCGGTCGTCGGTGGCCACGACGACGCCTGCCAGGCCCTCGTAGACCGGGCGGCGCTCGTCCATGAGCTTCTTCAGCCGGCTGCGCGGGTTCAGCACGAGCAGCGGCCGCGCCGAGGCGAGGCCCACCCGCTGGACCGCCTGCGACAGGCCGACCTCCAGGTAGACCACCGGGTGGCCGGCCAGCAGCTCCCGCGTCTCCCCGGCCAGGACCGCGCCGCCGCCGAGGGCCAGCACGCCGTCGTGCTCAGCGAGGGCCCGCCGTACGGCCTCGGCCTCCAGCTCGCGGAAGCGCTCCTCGCCGTCCTCGACGAAGATGTCGCCGACGGGCTTGCCCGCCACGGCCTCGACGTCGGCGTCGGTGTCGCGGAAGGCGACGCCGAGCCGCCCTGCGAGCAGCCTGCCGACGGTCGACTTGCCCGCTCCCGGGGGGCCGATCAGAACTGCGCGGGGACTCACCGTGCCTCCTTCTCCGTGGCCGTCTCCCTGCTCATCTCCATGGTCATCTCCACGGTCTCCCTTCGGGCCTTCCGCGTGGCCCCGTGAGCGGCCTCCGCGGCGCGGCGGGCCGTCCCGTGCGCGGCGGTCCGTCCGGTCACTTGATCACCAGCGAGGACAGGTAGCCGGCGAGGTTGCGGGCGACCTCCTCGACCGAGTCGCCGCCGAACTTCTCCAGCGCGGCGTCGGCCAGGACCAGCGCGACCATCGCCTCGGCGACGATCGCGGCGGCCGGCACGGCGCACACGTCGGACCGCTCGTGGTGGGCCTTGGCCGCCTCGCCGGTCAGCACGTCGATCGTGGCCAGCGCCCGGGGGACGGTGGAGATCGGCTTCATCGCCGCGCTGACCCGCAGCGGCTCGCCGTTGGTCATGCCGCCCTCGACGCCGCCGGCGCGGTTGGTGATCCGGCGGACCCCGCCGGAGGTGTTCTCGATCTCGTCGTGGGCCCGGGAGCCGGGGCGGCGGGCGGTCTCGAAGCCGTCGCCGAGGGCGACGCCCTTGATCGCCTGGATGCCCATCAGCGCGGCGGCGAGGCGGGCGTCGAGGCGGCGGTCCCAGTGGGTGTAGCTGCCCAGGCCCGGCGGCAGGCCGTAGGCGACGACCTCGACGACGCCGCCGAGGGTGTCGCCGTCCTTGTGGGCCCGGTCGATCTCGGCGACCATGGCGGCGCTGCCGGCCGGGTCGGCGCAGCGCACCGGGTCGGCGTCGACCCTCGCCAGGTCCTCCGGGCCGGGCAGGACGTCGGAGTCCGTGCCGGCCCCGCCGATCGACAGGACGTGGCTGACGATGTCGACGCCGAGGGCCTGCTTGAGGAACTTCTTCGCGACCTGGCCGAGGGCGACCCGGGCCGCGGTCTCGCGGGCGCTGGCGCGGTCGAGGACCGGGCGGGCGTCGTCGAAGCCGTACTTCTGCATGCCCGCCAGGTCGGCGTGACCGGGGCGCGGGCGCGAGCGCGGCGCGTTGCGGGCCTGGCCCTCCAGCACCGCCGGGTCCACCGGGTCGGCCGCCATGACCGTCTCCCACTTGGGCCACTCGGTGTTGCCCACGCGGACGGCGACGGGGCTGCCGAGTGTGCGGCCGTGCCGTACGCCGCCGGCGATCGTCACCACGTCCTGCTCGAACTTCATCCGGGCGCCGCGGCCGTAGCCGAGGCGGCGTCTGGCCAGCGCCTCGTCGATGTCGGCCGTGGTCACCTCGACCCCGGCGGGCAGGCCTTCGAGGATCGCGACGAGCTCGGGGCCGTGGGACTCTCCTGCGGTCAACCAGCGCAACATGACGACAAGTCTTCCATGTGCCGCCCACTGGAATGGCCGCAGCTCACCAGGTGAGACATCGGCCCCGTACAGCGGGCCGCGCCGTACGGACCTCCGCGCGTGGAACGTCCGGTTCCGGCACACGGCCGGCGATCCGGGCGGGGCCGCTCGCGGTCCGGCGGAGGAAGGTGCTCACCCACCGGCGGCTCCAGGCGCCGGGGCCGCCGGTGGGACCGGCCCGGCGTCTCCCGTCAGGTGGATCTCCCCCGGAGGGGCGGAGCGGCGAGGCCGCCGCGAACGTCAGAGGAGCGGCGCGGCGAGGATCGCCGCGAACGTGCCGAGGACCATGAACGGGCCGAACGGGATCTCGCTCCGGCGGCCCGCGCGGCGCGTGACCAGCAGGGCGACGCCGTAGACGCCTCCCGCCAGGAAGCCGAGGAACGTGCCGCCGACGAGGACGCCCCAGCCGAGCCAGCCGAGCGCGACGCCGAGGCCCGCGGCGAGCTTGACGTCGCCCAGCCCCATCCCCGCCGGGTTGACCAGGAAGAGCAGCAGGTAGAAGGCGGTCAGCGCGAGCCCGCCGAGCCCGGCTCGCAGCAGGTCGTCCCACCGGTCCCCGGCCGCGGCGGCCACCGTCAGCAGGGCGCCGGTGCCGAGGCCGGAGGCGAGCGTGAGCCGGTCGGGCAGCCGGCGGACGGCCGCGTCGACGAAGGCCAGCACGACGCAGACCCCGGCCAGCCAGCAGAGCGCGAGGAACTCGGCGGCCTGGGCGGCGGCCGGTGCGCCGCCGCTCCATGCGCCGCCGGTCCACAGGCCGGCGGTCCACGGGGGTCCCGGAGTGCCCGTACGGCCGGCGGGGCCGGCGGGGCCGGGCGTGACGGCCCGCCAGGCGAGCGCGGCGAGGACCAGCCCGGTGACGGCCTCCACGGTGAACGGCGGCGGCCCGGACCGGGCGGAGCACCTGCGGCACCGGCCGCCGAAGGCCGCACGCGGGCCGGGGTCGCACAGGCCGGGGTCGCACGGGCCGGGGTCGCACGGGCCGGGTGGCGAGGCGGCGCACCCGTGGCGATCACGCCGGGGAGGTTCCCCCTCGGGAACGGAGTGCCGTACGACCAGGACGCGCGACCACAGCCCGATCAGCGCTCCGGCGAGGGCCGCGGCGGCGGGGAGGAGGACCACCGCTCGACCATAGTCCGGACGAGCCGGCCACGCCCGCCGTACGCCGAGGTCGGGGCCGGGGGCAGGCCCGCCGTGTCCGCCAGGCGGTCGCGGCCCACCGCGCGCTGCGCCCGGTGCCCGGCCTGTGCGGCCCACCGGCCGGACGGTCGCACGCCGGAGTCCGGGGGCCCGGCGTGCGGCCGGGGTCAGGCGCGTCTGCGCCAGGGCAGGCCGAACCGCCCGCGCCCGGACGCCCCGGCGATCCGCACGGGTTCGCGGGCCTCGGACGACTCGGGCGCTTCGGAGGCCTCGGGGGCCTCGGGCGTATCGGGGGCGGAAGGGACGTCCGCCATCCGGGCCACGGTGACCTCCGGGCCCAGCCCGCCGACGTCGCCCGACGCGACCGCGGCGAGGGCCCGCAGAACCGCTCCCTCGACCACGAACGGCACGGGCCCCGCCACGTCGAGCACCACCGCGGCGGCCCCCTCGTGGACCGCGGCCTGGCAGACCAGCGGGGCGGTGGTCTGGATGGGCCGGGCGTCCGGGCGCCAGAGACGGAGCGGCTCGGCCCCGGTGAAGGCCGGCACGGCCTCCCGTCCGTCCTTGCCGACGAGCTTCGGCAGGGCCATCTCGCTCTCCTTCTCCTGGCGCAGCCCGTGCTCGCCGACCTCGGAGGAGGTCAGCAGGGCCACCACCGGGACGAGCAGCCGCGCGCCGGACAACGCCGTCACCACCGCGCCGGCGTCGGCGGCGCCGGACGCGAACGCGGCGAGCGCGGACGCCAGGGCGGCGTCGGCGGCGCCGTCGTCGTCGGGGACCAGGGGCTGCGGGATGCTCGGCACGAACCCGGAGCCTACCCGCGCCCCCGGCCGGCCAGGACGGCGGGCGGCACCGGCCACCCGGGCCTCCAGGGCCGCCCGCCTGGACCACCTGGGCCGCTTAGGCCGCTTGGGCCACCCGCCTGGGTCGCTTGGGCCGTCCGAACCGCCGGGCCTCCGGCCACCGGGCCATTGGACCTCCGGGTCACCCGGCCGTGACCGGGCGGCGCGCCGGATCCGGGCGACGCGGCCGTGACCGGAGCTATCCCAGGTCCGCGATGGCCGCCACCGGGCCGCCACCGCTCGGACCCTGGTGGACCGCGGCGACCGAGACGAAGACGGCAGGGTCGCCGGTGACGGAGGCTGCGACGCCTCCGACCGCCGCCTTGATCTGGCGGTGCCAGTGGACGTCGGAGTCGTCCAGCATGATGTTGCGGCGTCCCCGCACCCTGCCCGACGGGTCGGCCTCGCACTTCATGAACACGTTGACCAGCCTGCCGCCCAGGTCGGACGGATGCGGGCGCTCGGGCAGCTCGATGCCACTGGACCGGATGGCCGCCCAGATGCCGTCGGCGTCGAGGGCGTCCCTCATGACGGAGTGGCCGACGCGGTAGCGGCCGCCGATGCCGCGCACGTTGCCGACGACCACGATCTGCGCGCGGTCCAGCTCGACGCCGGAGGAGCAGGAGGCGACGGAGGAGTACAGCGACAGGTCGCGGTGGATCCGGTCGGCGGAGGGCATCTCGATCTCACCGAGGGCGACCGCCACGCCGAGCGCGGTGGTGGAGTTGGAGATGTCCATCGACGCGCCGGTGTCGTCGGTGACCACCTCCTTGCCGCGGGAACGGGCGTCCTCGATGGTGGCCAGGGTCAGCAGGGGGGTCTTGGTCTGCACGTAGTGGACGTCGGCCGGGTCGTCGATCCCGGCGGTCTTCATCGCCTCCCGCACGCCGGCGGCGACCTTCTCGATCATGGCCGGGCGGCCGATGTCCTCGGGGAGGATGACGTCGCTCATCGCGACGCCGACGCTGAGGCGTGGCTCGTCGCCCGGTTCGGCGTCGGCCGTGGTGGCGAAGACGGTGGCGTGCGGGCTGAGCACGCCGTCGGTTCCGCCGGACCACACCAGCGGCACGCTCTCGGGCGAGGGGTGGCCCTTGGCCGCCAGGACCTCGCGGAAGGCTCGGTCGGCCAGGATGCGGGTGTAGTCGTTCACCCCTCCGTTTCCCTCGGTCTTGCCGATCACCGCGAGCACCCGGTGGGCCTCGATCACCCCGTCGTCGATGAGCCGGGCCAGCCCGGAGGCGTCGGTGACGCTCTCGATGGCGACCTTCCGCACTTCGATGGGTTCCGGCATCCCTGCCGCCTTTCCGTCGGGTCGTGTCCGCGTCCGTGCCGCGACTTCCATGCTGCCCCCGGCGGCCCGGCCGCGGTGCGCGCCACGCGCGGCCGGGCGCGGCGGGGATCGCCCGGCCGGGGCCGGCGGGGGTTCGCCTCCGCCGGACCGTCCGCCCACACCGCGACGCTAACGGCCGGTACGGCCAGGCTCATGGGCACTCCTTGCCCAAGGCGGGACCGCTCTTCGACAGAACTCACCGAGGCTCACCGGGGTCGTCCGCGGGTCGGCCGGGTTCTCCGTCCCGGCCGCCCCTGCTCCACAAACACCCATATACCGGGTTAAACACCTCATATCAGGGCAAAACGGGTAATACGGTCGCACAGCGGAGGGGAGCCAGGAGCGATGACGACACCGGGACCCGCCCCCTCGACGGGTGATGTTCACTGAGGTCGGCCACTGGCTGGAGGCCCGTACGAGCCTGTCGGGCGGCTGGCCCCCCGAGGCGGTGACGGCGGCCAAGGGGCGGCACCGGGTGAGCGTCGTCCTGCCCGCCCGGAACGAGGAGCGCACCGTCGGGGAGATCGTCGGACTGATCCGGCGTGACCTGCAGGAACGCCTTCCGCTGGTCGACGAGCTCGTGGTGGTGGACTCCCACTCGCACGACGCGACCGCGCGGAGGGCCGCGGACGCGGGGGCCCGCGTCGTCTTCCAGAACGCCCCGCTGCCCCGCTACGGCGCCATGACCGGCAAGGGCGACGCCCTCTGGAAGGCGCTCGCCGTCACGACCGGCGACGTGGTCGTCTTCGTGGACGCCGACCTGCGCGGCTTCTCCTCGCACTTCGTCACCGGGCTGCTCGGCCCGCTGCTGTCGGACCCCTCGGTGGCCTACGTCAAGGGCTGCTACGACCGGCCGCTCACCGAGGGCGAGGCCCTCCGGCCGCACGCGGGCGGGAGGGTCACCGAGCTGGTCGCCCGGCCGCTGATCAACCTGCACTGGCCCGAGCTGGCCGGTTTTCGCCAGCCGCTGGCGGGCGAGTACGCGGGCCGGCGCGCCGTGCTGGAGCGGATCCCCTTCGTCACCGGGTACGGCGTCGAACTGGGCCTGCTCATCGACCTGCTCGGCCTGGTGGGGCTGGACGCGCTCGCACAGGTGGATCTCGGTGTGCGGGCCCACTCCCACCAGCCGCTCGACGCGCTGGGGCGGATGGCCGCGCACATCATGCTCACCGCCTGGACGCGGCTGGAACGCCAGGGGCGGGTGTCCGCGGCTCCGCCGTACCACGAGATCCTGCAGTTCCCTACGGCGGGCGACGACCGGTGGCCGCGGGTGAGCGACGTGAGCGTGCACGAGCGACCGCCGCTGATCACCGTGCCCGAGTACACCGGGAGCCTCCACCCGAACCCGAACCCGAACCCGAACCCGAACCCGAACCCGAACCCGAACCCGGAACCGGAGCCGGGGTGAGGGCGGAACCCGGAACCGGGGCCGGGGCGAGGGGCCGCGTCCGGAACCGGGGCGAAGGCGGGGCCGGGGGCTGAGGGGGCCGCGCCGGACACCGCCCGTCCACCGGCGGTCCGGCCCTTGTCCGGCTCTTGCCCGGCCCGGCGTGGTTTCATAATTTCTGAGCAACTGTTCAAGTGTTGACGAGACGGGTCTTGGAATGGGTCACGGACACGGTCACGGCCACAGCGCCGGCTCGGACCGCCGCCTGCTGACGGCGGCGCTGGTGCTGCTCGTCGTCTTCATGGCGGCGGAGGTCGTCGTGGGCGTCATCGCCAACTCCATCGCGCTGATCTCGGACGCCGGGCACATGCTCACCGACGCCGCCTCCATCGCGCTCGCCCTGTTCGCGATGCGCCTGGCCGCCCGCCCGGCCAGCGGCGCCTACACCTTCGGCTGGAAGCGCGCGGAGATCCTGTCGGCGGCGGCCAACGGGCTGACGTTCGTGCTGCTCGTCGCCTACTTCGTCTACGAGGCGGTGCGGCGGCTCATCGAGCCGCCACAGGTGGCGGCCCCCCTGGTGGTCGGCACGGCCCTGACCGGGATCGCGGTCAACGCGGTGGCCACCTGGCTCATCTCCCGGGCCGACCGGACCAGCCTGAACGTCGAGGGCGCCTTCCAGCACATCCTCAACGACATGTACGCCTTCATCGCGACCGTGGTGGCGGGCGTCGTCGTCTGGGTCACCGGGTGGTCCCGGGCCGACGCGGTCGCCGCACTGGTGGTGGCGGCGCTGATGGCCAAGGCCGCGTACGGCCTGCTGCGCGAGGCCGGCCGCGTGCTGTTCGAGGCCGCGCCCTCGGGTGCGCCCCCGGCCGAGGTCGGCGCCGCGATCTGCGGCCACCCCGACGTCACTGGGGTGGAGGACCTGCACGTGTGGACGGTGACCAGCGGCTTCCCCGCGCTGTCGGCCCACGTGTCGGTACGGCCCGGCGGCGACTGCCACCGGGTCCGGCGCGAGCTCGCCGAGCTGCTGCACGAGCGCTTCCAGATCGACCACACCACGTTGCAGGTCGACCACGTCCCCGGCACCACCTGCCGGATCGCCGGGGCCAGGCCGTAACGGTCCCGCCCGGACGGCGGAGGACCGGGCCGCGGAGAACCGGGCCGCGGAGAACCGGGCCGCAGGGAGCCGGGCCCGCGCCGCAACGGACCGGGCCCGCGCCGTGACGGACCGGCCCTGAGCCGCGACGAACCGGATCCGGGCCGCGGCCGGCCGGGGTCAGGGCGCCAGGCACGCCTCGAAGACGGCGGTGAGCCGCCCGACCACGGCCTCCCGGTCCGGCGTCTCCAGCTCGCCCTTGCCGTAGAGCTGGCTCAGCATGCTCACCCCGGTGATCATCGCGGTGGCGGCGGTCGCCCGGAAGGCCGCGTCGCCGCCGGGCAGCCGCGCGGCCAGCGGCTCCAGGATCGCCGAGCCGACCCGGTCGCGGATGATCTCGTGGGTCTCGGTGCAGCCCGACGACCTGACGAGCGCCGACATGATCAGGCTGCCCTGGTCCGACCTGAGCCGGTCGGCGACGTACTCCGCCAGGCGGCGGGGAAGCTCCGCGGGCGGCACCTCCAGCACACCTGGGAAGCGTCCCTGCATGGCCAGAACCTCGGCGAACAGCTCCCGCTTGCTGCCGAAGTAGCGGTTGATCAGCGCGATGTTGGCATCGGCCTCGGCGGCGATCAGCCGCATCGTCACCTGGTCGTAGCCGAGTTCGGTGAACAGCCGGCGGGCGGCGTCGAGGATGCGCCGCCGGGTGCCCTCCCGGTCTCGCTGCCGTGTCTCGTCCACCTCGGGTCCTTCCGATTTGACCAGTAAACAAGCGTCTACTAACTTCATATGTATCGTACATACATTGGGGGCTGCTTCATGCTGACTGGACAACAGGTCCAGGCCGAGACCGCACCGCACTTCACACACAAACAGGTGCTGGAAATTCTGGCCGGGCTGATGCTCGCCATGCTGACGTCGATGATCTCGACCTCCGTGGTGGGAACCGCGCTGCCGACCATCGTCGGCAAGCTCGGCGGTCAGGAGCAGCTCTCCTGGGTCGCCAGTGCGACCCTGCTGACCATGACGGCGTCCACCCCGCTGTGGGGCAAGCTGTCCGACCTGTACGGGCGCAAGTTCATGTTCCAGGCCGCCCTGCTGGTCTTCCTGTTCTCCTCGGTGGCCGCGGGCTTCTCCCAGGACATGGGACAGCTCATCGCGGCCCGTGCCGTACAGGGTATCGGCGCCGGCGGCCTGGCCGCGCTGCCGCAGATCATCCTCGGCGACGTGGTGGAGCCCCGCGAGCGGGGCCGCTACTCCGGGTACATCGGCGCCGTCTTCGGCGTCTCCACCGTGGCCGGGCCGCTGCTCGGCGGCTTCATCGTCGACAACATGTCCTGGCGCTGGACGTTCTGGATCTGCGTGCCGCTGGCCGTGGTGGCGTTCGTCGTCATCCAGAAGGTGCTCAAACTGCCGTTCGTCCGCCGCGACACCAAGGTCGACTGGTGGGGCGCCACCTTCATCACCGGCGGCACCACCGCCCTGATGCTGCTGCTGTCCCTCGGCGGCAAGGAGTTCGCCTGGAACTCCGGCTGGACCTACGCCCTGGGCGGGCTCAGCCTGGTCATGTTCGTGGTCGCCGTCTTCGCCGAGCGCCGGGCCGCCGACCCCATCCTGCCGCCGCACCTGTTCCGCAACCGCACCTTCGTGCTCACCAGCGTCACCTCCCTGCTGGTCGGCGCCGCCATGTTCGGCGCGCTGATGTTCCTGCCGCAGTACCTGCAGATCGTCAAGGGCATGAGCCCCACCGGCTCGGGCCTGATGACCCTGCCCATGGTGCTCGGCCTGCTGACCGCCTCGATCTCGACCGGCCGGGTCGTCACCCGGACCGGCAGGTGGAAGATCTTCCCGATCCTCGGCATGCTGCTGGTCGCGGCCGGCCTGTTCATGCTCTCCCGCCTGCACGTGGACAGCTCGCTGGTGGTCGTCGGCGTCGACGTGGCGGTGCTCGGCATCGGCCTGGGCGCGACGATGCAGATCCTGATCCTGGCCGCGCAGAACTCCGTCCCCCGCCGCGACATGGCCTCCACCACCTCGGGCGTGACGTTCTTCCGCTCCCTCGGCGGCGCGGTCGGCGTGGCGGCCTTCGGCGCCATCCTGACCAACCGGCTCAGCGCAGAGATCGTCGCGCTGGCGCGTGAGGCGCACCTGCGCCTCACCGGCGGCGCCACGCCCAACCTCGGCGCTCCCGCCGACATCCGCAGGCTGCCCGCCCCCGTGCTGGACGTCATCCTGGAGGCCTTCACCCGGGCCATGCAGATGGTCTTCCTGGTCGGCGTGCCGATCGCCCTGGTCGCCGTGGTGACCGCCCTGCTGCTGAAGGAGGTGCCGCTGCGCTCGGCCCGGGGCCCCCGCCCCGACACCGCCGACCCCTCGGCTCCCCCGGTCACGGTGGAGTGACCCGCGTCTGACCCGCGTCCCGTGAGACGCGAAAGGGCGGGCGTCCTTCGAAAGGACGCCCGCCCTTCCCGCGTGCGGGAGGAGGACCTCAGACGGCGGCCAGGGCCGCCTCGGTCTCCAGCGTCGCGGCGACGGCGTTGACCACCGCGGCGATCCGGATCGCCTCCTGGATCTGCTCGCGGGGCATGCCGGACTGGCGCAGCACCTGCTCGTGCGACTCCAGGCACCGGCCGCAGCCGCCGATGGCGGAGACCGCGAGCGACCACAGCTCGAAGTCGATCTTCTCCACGCCGGGGTTGCCGATGATCGTCATCCGCAGCCTGGCCGGCATGGTGGCGTACGTCTCGTCACCGATCAGGTGCGTCGACCGGTAGTAGACGTTGTTCATCGCCATGATCGCGGCGGCGCCCTTGGCCGCCGTGAACGCCTCGGCCGACAGGGCGCCGGCCGCCTCGGAGGCGATCTCGGCGATCACCCGCTGGGACCGGGTGGCCGCCGCGCAGGCGAGCAGCGTCCCCCAGAGCTGCTGCTCGGTCAGCGAGGAGGTCGTGACCAGCGACCCGAGGTTGAGCTTGACGTCCTTGGCGTAGGCCGGCAGGGCGTCCTTCAGGTTGTCGATCGGCATCAGGCGCCGGCCATCAGCTTCTTGGCGTCGAGGCCCGACTCGCCCTTGTTCCAGTTGCAGGGGCACAGCTCGTCCGACTGCAGCGCGTCGAGGACCCGCAGGACCTCCTTGACGTTGCGGCCGACCGAACCCGCGGTCACCATGACGAACTGGATCTCGTTGTTCGGGTCCACGATGAAGGTGGCGCGCTGGGCGACGCCGTCCTCGCCCAGGATGCCCAGGGACTCCGACAGCTCCCGCTTGATGTCGGACATCATCGGGAAGGGCAGGTCACGCAGGTCCGGGTGGTCCTTGCGCCAGGCGTGGTGGACGAACTCCGAGTCCACGGAGAAGCCCAGGACCTGGGCGTCGCGGTCGGCGAACTCGCCCTCCAGCCGGCCGAACTCGGCGATCTCGGTCGGGCAGACGAAGGTGAAGTCCTTCGGCCACGCGAAGTAGACCTTCCACTTGCCCTCGTAGGACTTGTGGTTGATATCGGCGAACGCGTTGTCGGCGTCCAGGGAGACGCACGCGGTCAGTTCGAACTCAGGGAAGTGGTCACCGATGGTGAGCAAGTCCGGATCTCCTTTGAAGACGACTTCGTTGTCGGGGCCCTACCCTGCCGCATCTAGCATTGATCCGTGAAATCGAACGGCTGGACCAATCCGAGAGGTGTTTCCTATCAGTGATCCCGCCCCCACCCTCGCCCAGCTGCGCGCCTTCCTCGCCGTGGCCGACCATCTGCACTTCCGGGAGGCCGCCGCGTCGCTCCGGATGAGCCAGCCCGCTTTGTCGGGGGCCGTCTCGGCGCTGGAGGAGACTTTGCAGGCCCGGCTGCTGGAGCGCACCACCAGGAAGGTGCTGCTGACCCCGGCCGGCGAGCGGGTGGCCGAGCACGCCGCGAGGGTCATGGCGGCGGTGGAGGGCCTGATGGCGGAGGTGGCGCAGACCCGGGAGCCGTTCCGCGGCCCGGCGCACCTCGGGGTGATCCCCACGGTCGCGCCGTACGTGCTGCCCGTGCTGCTGCCGATGTTCGCCAGGGAGTTCCCCCGGCTCAAGCTGACCGTGCACGAGGCCAGGACCGAGACCATCCTGGAGGAACTGCGCGAGGGCCGCCTCGACATGGTGCTGCTCGCGCTGCCGGCCGACGCCGCGGGACTGGTCGAGGAGCCCCTCTACGAGGAGGACTTCCTGCTCGCCGTGCCCGCGGACCACCCGCTGGCCGGGGGGTCGGGACCGGTGGACCGCGAGACGCTCAAAGGGCTGGACATCGTTCTGCTCAACCAGGGCCACTGCCTGCGCGAGCAGGCCATCGACGTCTGCCGCGAGGTCGGTGCCCGCGCCACCGCCACGACGTACGCGACCAGCCTGCCGACGCTGGTGCAACTCGTGACGGGCGGGCTCGGGGTGACCCTGCTGCCGGAGTCGGCGGTCCAGGTGGAGACGGGCAGGCGCTCACGGCTCGCGCTGCGCCGCTTCCGCGACCCGGCTCCGGGCCGCACCATCGGCCTGGCCTACCGCGCCAGCTCCGCCCGCACCGCCGAGTACGCCCGGATCGCCGCCGCCGTCCGCGCGGCCCTCCGCTCCCGCCGCCTGCCCATCCGCATCACCCCCTGACCACCCGGCCGGATGAGCTACCTCGCGAAGCTCCGGATCGCCTCGGCGATCTCATTGATCTCGGTGAGCTTGCCTGAGGCGATCTCGATCACGAAGTCATAGGCTGCGTCGTCGTCCTCCGGGTCGACCTCGACGCCGTTCTTGGCGCAGAAGGCATACATGGTGAGCCATGCCGCGCGCTTGTTACCGTCGACGAACGGATGATTGGTGACGATCGAGTGGAGCAGCGCCGCCGCTTTGGAGAACAGATCGGGATACGCGTCCTGACCGAACAGAGAGGTCTGCGGACGAAGCAACGCCGCCTCAAGAAGCCCGATATCACGGACCTGGATCGGCCCTCCGACCGACCGACGTGCGATCCGCAGCCCCTGTTCCAGGGTGATGAAGACCGTCATTCCCCGAGCCTGCGCAATAGGTCTGCAAAGCGACGGGCCCCCCGCTCTGCGATCTCGTCGGTGAGGTCGTCGTCGGCCGCCCGCGCGAGGTACTCCTCAATGGCATGCAGTGCCACCTGCTGCATGCTCCGTCCTTCCTTGTCCGCTCGCCGCCGGAGAGCTTCAGCCTGGTCGTCCGAGAGTCGCAAGGTCATAGCCATGCCTCCCATCGTAAAACGTGCCTGGTATCAGTGCGATACCAGGCACGGAAAGTATAATCACGATTACCCATCGTCGCCTTCGGTTTTGCCGAGGCGGGTGAGGCGGTGGACGGCCTCGTCGATGACCTCGTCCTTCTTGCAGAAGGCGAAGCGCACGAAGTGGGCGCCCCGTTCCTGGCGGGTGTAGAAGACCTGGGTGGGGACGGCCACCACCCCGGCCAGCGACGGCAGCTCGCGGGTGAGGGCCAGGCCGTCGGAGAAGCCGAGCGGGCGGATGTCGGCCTGGACGAAGTAGGTCCCGGCCGGGCGGTAGACGTCGAACCCGGCGGCGGCCAGCCCGGCGGCCAGCCGGTCGCGCTTGGCCTGCAGCCCGTCGCGCAGCGCGGCGACCCACTCCATCTCGTGGCGCAGGCCGTGGGCCACGGCGAGCTGCCAGGGGGCGGCGGCGGTGAAGGTGAGGAACTGCTTGACGGTCTGCACGGCACGGACCAGCTCCGGCGGCGCGCACACCCAGCCGGTCTTCCAGCCGGTCACCGAGAAGGTCTTGCCCGCCGAGGAGATCGTCACGGTGCGCTCGCGCATGCCGGGGAGGGTGGCGAGGGGGACGTGCTCGACGCCGTCGAAGGTGAGGTGCTCGTAGACCTCGTCGGTGACGGCGACCAGGTCGCGTTCCCGGCACAGTCCGGCGATCTCTTCCAGCTCCGCGCGGGTGAGGACCGTGCCGGTCGGGTTGTGCGGGGAGTTGACCAGGATCACCCGGGTACGGGGACCCACGGCGGCGCGCAGCTCGGCCGGATCGAAGGTGAAGCGCCCGCGGTCCGGGCGCAGCGTGACCGGCCGCAGCACGGCCCCGGCCAGGGAGATCGCGGCGGCGTAGGAGTCGTAGCAGGGCTCGAAGGCGATCACCTCGTCGCCGGGCTCGCACAGCGCCAGGACCGAAGCGGCGACCGCCTCGGTGGCCCCGACGGTCACCAGGATCTCCCCGTCGGGGTCGTAGGCGAGGCCGTAGTGCTCCTTGCGGTGCTCGGAGACGGCCTGGCGCAGCTCGGGGACGCCCGGACCGGGCGGGTACTGGTTGTGCCCCTCCCGGATCGCCGACGCCGCCCGTTCCAGCATCGCCGCCGGGCCGTCGGTGTCGGGGAAGCCCTGCCCGAGGTTGATCGAACCGGTCCGTACGGCCAGCGCCGACATCTCCGCGAAGATCGTCGTGCCGAACCCGCGCATCCGCGCCACCAGGGGATCGTTCATCCGCCCAGGGTAACCGGCGCCGGATCCGCCGATCGAGTACGAACCGGTCCCCGGGCCCCGGTACGGTCACCACATGATCATTTGGCTGAACGGCACCTTCGGCGCGGGCAAGACGACCACCGCCGGAGAGCTCGTCAAGATCGTCCCGGACGCGCGGGTCTTCGACCCCGAGGTGGTCGGTTTCATGCTCCGGTACCTCAAGGTCCTGCCCGAGGTGCCGGACTTCCAGCAGTGGCCCGCCTGGCGCGACCTGGTCGTGGAGACCGCCGTCCGGCTGCTCGACCACGTCGGCGGGGTGCTCGTCGCCCCGCAGACGGTCCTGGTCGAGGGGTACTGGGCGGAGATCCGCGACGGCCTGGGGAAGGCCGGCGTCCCCGTCCGCCACTTCCTGCTCCACACCGACGAGGACACCCTCACCCACCGGATCGAGACCGACCTCGTGGAGACCGGTGCCCTGCGGTGGCGCCTGGACCACCTCCCCCGCTACCGCGACGCCCTGCCCTGGCTGCGGCGGGCGGCGGAGGTCGTCGACACGACCGGGATCGCGCCGGAGCGGGTCGCCCGCCTGGTCGCCTCCGCGGCGGGGTACCGGTGACCGGCGCCGGCCGCACCCGGACGCGGACTCGGGGCTTCCACCCGGATGCGAGACCCCTTGGGCGCCCTCGGGCGGTCCCCCCGGGCGCGGACCCCGTCCGGGACGGGGAGGCTCAGGCGCGGCCGGCGATGACGTCGCGGTACCAGCGGTAGCTGGCCTTGGGCGTGCGGGCCTGGGTGGCGTAGTCGACGTGCACCAGGCCGAACCGGGCGGCGTATCCCCGGGCCCACTCGAAGTTGTCCAGCAGCGACCAGCAGAAGTACCCCCGCACGTCCACCCCCTCGTCGAGGGCGGCGCGGGTGGCGTCCAGGTGCGCGGCGAGGTAGGCGACGCGGCCGGTGTCGTCGAGGTCGCCGTCGTCGCCGTAGCCGTTCTCGGTGACGAAGACCGGCGGCAGGCGGGGGAAGCGGGCGGCGAGGCCGGTGAGGGTGTCGCGCAGGCCGTCCGGCTCGATCCGCCAGCCCAGCCCGGTGACCGGCGGCCCGTCCGGTGTGACCGTGCGGACGCCGATGTCGAAGGCGGGGCGCAGCGCCGGGTCGGGCTGGTCGTACGGCGCGGCGGCGGCGTGGATCGGGTAGTAGTAGTTGACCCCGAGGAAGTCCAGCGGCGCCGAGATCACCGCGAGGTCGCCGTCGCGGCGGAAGGAGAAGTCGCTGATCTCCCCGTAGACCTCGGCCATGTCCCCGGGGTAGACGCCGCCGAGCAGCGGCTCGGTGAACTGCCGGTTGACCATCAGGTCCATCCGGCGCGCGGCGGCCGCGTCCTCGGCCGACGGGCTCGCCGGCACGGCGGGCGACATGTTGAGCGTGATGCCGATCCGCTCCCCCGGGCGGGCCCGCTCCCGCAGCCGGGCGGCCGCCAGGCCGTGCCCGAGCAGCAGGTGGTGCGCCGCCGCCAGGGCCCCGTGCCCCTCGCGGGCGCCGGGCGCGTGGCGGCCCTCGGCGTATCCGGTGACGGCGGAGCAGTAGGGCTCGTTCAGCGTGGTCCAGTACGGCACGCCCTCCAGCGCCTCGTGCACGACGGCGGCGTAGTCGGCGAACCGCTCGGCGGTGTCGCGGGCCCGCCAGCCGCCCCGCTCCTCCAGCGCCTGGGGCAGGTCCCAGTGGTAGAGGGTGACGAACGGCGTGATGCCGCGCTCGCGGAGCGCGCCGACGAGGCGGCGGTAGAAGTCGAGGCCGCGCCGTTCGGGACGGCCGCCTCCCTCGGGGAGGATCCTCGGCCAGGCCACCGACAGCCGGTAGGCGCCGACGCCGAGACCGGCGAGGAGCTCCACGTCCTCGGGCCAGCGGCGGTAGTGGTCGCAGGCGGGGTCGCCCGACTCCCCCGCGGCCGTCGCGCCGGGGACCCGGCAGAAGACGTCCCAGATCGACGGGCCCCGGCCGTCGGCGTCGACGGCCCCTTCGATCTGGTAGGCCGAGGTGGCCACGCCCCAGACGAACCCGGCCGGGAAGCCCCCGGCCGCCGGGGCGCGCTCTTCGGTCGCCGTCATCGAGAAACCCCCTGGAAGACCCGGTCGCGGAAAGGTCGGAGAAGGAGAGGAAGGGGAGCCGGCGGCCCTGACCGCCCCCGGCTCCCCCGGCCCACCCCGGCTCGCCCTGCGACGGAGTCACCGCCCCCTGGAGAGGACGCGACCGGCCGTCCCGGCGGGCGGGGCGTTCCGGAGAACGCGCCTGCCCGCCGGAAAACGAGCGACTCATTGAATTTCATATTTGGAACGCCCCGTTTGTCAACCCTTTTCACCATTCCTGACCGATCTCCCGAACCCGTCGTGATCAGCGGAGTCGTCTCTCCGTCCCTGGCCGCTAGTTTCTCTGTAACCGGTTACATGTAACCGGTTACAGAGATGGGGTAGCGTGCGGGGGTGGCAACGATCCGAGACCTGGCCCGCCAGTGCGGCGTGTCGGTGGCGACCGTCTCCCGCGTCTTCAACAACCCCGACGCGGTGACCCGCGAGACGCGCGAGACCGTCCTGCGCGCCGCCGCGCTCCTGGGCTACACCCCGAGCGCGCCGGCGCGGACCCTCGCCACCAAGCGGTCGGACATGATCGGCCTCGCGTGGGACACCGGCCACCGCGGCCCCGGATGGCGCCACCCCTTCCTCCAGGAGATCCTCGTCGGCCTGAAGACCGCGCTGAACGAGCGGGGACGGCACCTGCTGATGCTCGCCTCCAGCGAGGACGCCGACGGCCACCTGCGGGCCGTACGGCGGCACAGCCTCGACGGCGTGGTGTTCATCGACGACGGAACCGCCGACCCCACCCTCAACCGGCTGGCCGGGGCCGGCGTGCCCTGCGTCTCGCTGGACCGCCCGGTCACCGGCCGCCGGGCGACGTACGTCACCTCCGACAACGCGGGGGGCGCCGCCGCCGCCGTACGGCACCTGCACGAGCGGGGCCGGCGGCGGATCGCCACGATCACCGGGCCCGGCCGCACGCACCCGGGGACCGAGCGGCTGGCCGGTTACCGTGCCGCGCTCGCCGCCCTCGGCCTGCCGGTCCGCGACGAGTACGTCGTGGAGGGCGACTTCTACCTCGACGGCGGGCACGCGGCGATGCGGCGGCTGCTGGCACTGGACGAGCGTCCCGACGCCGTCTTCGCCGCCGGGGACGAGATGGCGGTCGGCGCCGTCCGGGCCGCCGCGGAGGCGGGGCTGGACGTCCCCGGCGACGTCGCGGTGGCGGGCTTCGACGACATCGAGCTGGCCTCGCTGGTCCGGCCCGCCCTGACGACCGTCGCCCAGGACAAGGCGGGGTTCGGCGAGGCGGTCGCCGCCGCGCTCATCTCCATGATCGACGACCCGGCCGCCCCCGCGCCGCCGCCCACGGTGCTGCCGGCCCGGCTGGTCGTCCGCGAGACGAGCGGGCCGCCCCGCGCCGGGTGATCCCCGTACGACGCGCCCGGACCCACGCGGCCCGGCCGGGCACGCGGGACGTTCCCTCCGGGCGGCCTCCCCGTACGGCGGGCCGGTCTGGTTGTCTGGATCGCATGAGCGAGACCCGACCCGCCGGGACCTCCCCGGCCGCCGCGGCGCGCAGGCTGCACGAGCTGGACGTCCTGCGCGGCTTCGCGGTGTGCGGGATCATGGTGGTCAACGCCTGGCAGCACACCCGCGCGCGCCTGCCGTCCGCCGGCCGCGACGCGGTCGACTGGGGCGTGGAGAACCTGCTGCAGGCCAGGTTCTATCCGATCTTCTCGTTCCTGTTCGGGCTGAGCTTCGTGTTGTTCCTGCGGTCGGCCGCCGGGCGGGCGCGGCATCCGCGGGCGGTGCTGCTGCGCAGGCTGGCGGTGCTGGCCTGCTTCGGCGCGCTCCACCAGCTGGTCAACCCCGGTGAGGTGCTGCTGCCGTACGCGATCTTCGGCGCGGCCGTCCTGCTGCCCGCCTCCTACCTCCCCCGGGCCGCGGTGGCGGCGCTGGGCGCGGCGGCCACCGCCTGGGCGGCGCAGGAGGGCGGCGGGCTGATCCTGGTGCCGGGGCTGTTCCTGCTGGGCGCGGCGCTGATGCGCTACGCCCCGCCGGAGCGGCTGCTGCCGCCCGCCTTCGCCGTCTCGGCGGTCCTGGCGGTGACGCTCACCGCCTGGTGGGTCCGCACCGCCGCCGACCCGGCCCTGTTCCACCGGGCCGTCTACCCGGCGGCCGGGCTGGCCGCGGCGGCGGCCTACTGCACCGGTCTGCTGCTGCTCCTGCGGACCCGGGCCCGCCGCGCGCTGCTGGCGGCCCTGGCGCCGCTCGGCCGGATGGCGCTGACGAACTACCTGCTCAGCACCGCGGCGATCCTCGCGGCGCTGCCGCTGCTGACGGCCGATCCGACCAGGGCCGGTGTGCTCGCGCTGTCGGCGGTCGTGCTGGCGGCGCAGATCGTCCTCAGCCGCCTGTGGCTGCGGCGCTTCCGCTACGGCCCCGCCGAATGGCTGTGGCGGTGCCTGACATGGCTGGAGCGGGTGCCGAACCGCCGGGTAGGGTCGCAGTCGTCAACGGTCCCCTCCTCCCGGGACCCCTCGTGTGACTCCCCGCCGTAGCGGGGATCAACCCGGCGGGTCCCGGCGAGCGGGGCCACATCCGAGCAGGAGGCAACCGGTGACGCGCATCGCCCTGTGCCAGATCCCCGTCGATGAGGAGCCCGCCGTCAACCTGCGCCGCGCGCGCGAGGCGATGGAGCGGGCCGCCGCCGACGGCGCCGAGCTGGCGGTCTTCCCCGAGGCGACGCTCACCCGGTACGGCAAGCGGATCACCGACCTGGCCGAGCCGCTGGACGGCCCCTTCGTCACCGGGCTCGCCGAGGCGGCCCGCGCGCACCGCATGGCCGTGATCGCGGGCGTGTTCGAGCCGGGCGCGCCGGACGGAGCGGGCGGGCCGGCGGGGCCGGGGACCCGCCTGGTGCACAACACCGCGGTGGCGCTCGGCCCGTCCGGTGAGATCGCGGCCGCCTACCGGAAGATCCACCTGTTCGACTCCTTCGGAGCCCGCGAGTCCGAGCTGGTCGCGCCGGGTGACGCGCCGGTCGTGGTGGAGCTGGCCGGCCTGCGGGTCGGCCTCGTCACCTGCTACGACGTCCGCTTCCCCGAACTGGGCCGCGCCCTGGTGGACCGGGGGGCCGAGGTGCTGGCGGTGATCGCGGCATGGGGGTCCGGCCCGATGAAGGAGGATCACTGGGCGACCCTGGTCCGGGCCAGGGCGATCGAGAACACGGTCTGGGTGGCGGCCGTGGGCCAGGCCCCCGACCCCGCCTACCGTGACGGCTTCGGCGTCGGCCGCAGCATGCTGGTCGACCCGATGGGCGTCGTCCGCGCCGGCCTGGGGCCGGCCCCTGGGGTGCTGACGTCCGTACTCGACCCTCAGATCACGATTGACACCCGGAATGCCCTGCCGTGCCTGGAACACCGGCGGCTCGGAGCCGGCGGATCGTAAAATGCGACCGTGAGTGATCCACCTGGGCGCAGAACGCAGATGCAGAAGGTCATCCCGCCTCGGCTGCTCGTGCCCTACCTGTCAGGCAGGCGGACCGTCATCTCGGGATACGTCTACCGGGTGCAGGACTGCGCCCGCCTGACCACCCCCGCCCAGCTCTTCACGGGTCTCGACCTGGGATTCGAGGGCTCGGAGCTGACCGCCACGACCCCGGAGATCTACCTCATGCGCTGGTTCGCCCGCGACATCGACGACTACGTCGTGCCGTACGGCCCGCACATGGGCGGTGACTGGAACGATGCACCGCCGTTCACCGGGAACGGCTTCACGACCTCGCGCGAGCACGGCATACCGCAGTTCCACACCTTGCCCGCGCCGATCCCGGCCGGAGCGGAGATCGTCCACGTGACCTCCGGCGGCGAGCGCCCGTTCGGCGTCTACGACGGCCTGACCTGGCGGCCGGCGGCATGAGCGACGAGATCGAGCCGGTGGCGTCGGGTTTCGTCGCCCACTACGGCGGGCGGACCCACGTCGCGGCCCTCGGCCCGGGCGCCTCGGAGGTCACCCTGTTCGACGAGGAGGCCCTGGAGGGCTTCGAGCCCGCCTCCGGGTACTGGCGGGCCGTGGTGGAGCGCGAGGACCTCGAACGGCTGACGCTGGTCCGCACGGTGGGCTCGTTCGGCGGCGAGCCGTGCCTCATCCTCGACGTCTCCGAGGAGAACGGCGAGGAGAGCCTGCACATCGCCTACACCGGCCACAGCGGCCTCAAGGCCGAGGCGCTGGGCTACTGGATGGTCGACCACGGCGCCTACGAGGTCGTCGTGCCGCGCGAGGAGGTCTTCTCCGTCCGTGTGGAGCGCGTCCCCATCCCCCTCACCCTCCCCGCCGCCGAGGAGTGACCCGAGGCCCAGGAGTGACCCGGGGCCGGCCCAGCCCGGCCCCGGCGGCTTCTCCCGGCCGGTCCTGACACCTCGGCCCCGGCTCCCGGCATGACCCGGCCCCGGTGGTCTTTTCCCGGTGGGGTCCTGTCAACCGGCGGGCCCTCCGGGTGTCTCGCTACCGTGATCGACGTTTCCGACATCCCAGGCGTCTCGTCCGGGACGCCGCCCTCGTTCGCCGAGTTGTTCGCGGCGCACCATCCGTCGATGGTGCGCCTGGCCGGGCTGCTCGGCGCCGACGACCCCGAGGACATCGCCCAGGAGGCGTTCGCCCGCCTCCACGCGCGGCGGGCCCGGCTGCGCGACGACGGCGCGGCCGTCGCCTATGTCCGGTCCACCGTCTGCAACCTGACCCGCAACCGGCTGCGTCACCTGCGGCTGGCACGGCTGCGCCGCCCCGAGCCGCCGCCGGACGCGCACAGCGGGGAGCACCTCGCCCTGGTCGCCGAACGGCACCGGGAGCTCCTCGCCGCCGTCGACCGGCTCCCCCGCCGCCAGCGCGAGGCCGTCGTCCTGCGCTACTGGCTGGACCTCTCGGAACGGGAGATCGCCGACGCCATGGGCGTCTCCCCCGGTTCCGTCAAGACGCACACCAGCCGGGGGCTGGCCGCCCTCGGCAGGGCTCTCGGGGAGGAATCATGAACGATCTGGAGGAGCGGCTGCGCGCCGCACTCGACGCCCGCGCCGGAACCTACGGCACCGCCCCCGACGCCTACGCGAAGACCGTCTCCCGCGCCCGCAGGACCGCTCGCAGGCCACTGCGCCGCAGGCTCGTCCTGGTCCCGGTGGCCGCCGCCGCGGCCGCGGTGACCGCCGTGGCGGTGTTCCTGAACGCGGGCTCCGGTCCCGGGGTGAGCGTCGCCATCGGAGCCGCCGGGGGACAGGACCTCTACCGGCGGGCCGTCGCCGAGAACCCGCCGGTCGGCGAACCGATGACGGTCGGCGATCCGGTGGAGGACAGGCCGGTGATCATGTGGTTCGCCGGAGGGGCCGCCCCGGGCGGCTACCGGTTCTGCGACATCGTCCAGCAGGCGTCCGGTGGGGCGTCGAGCGGTTGCTCGAAGGTGCCTCCGGAGGGTCACGAGCGGGAGAGCGCCTGGCAGCTGGACCGCTTCCACTCGCGCTGGCCGCGCCGGCCGGCCGAGCTGACCTACGGCGCCGCCCGCCCTGCCGTGACGCGGGTCGAGGGTGTCACCGGGGACGGCGCCCGGATCCCCGGTGTCATCCACCGGCCCGGCGGCGCGCCGCTGGCCGTATGGACCCTGTCCTTCCCGGCCGGCACCGAGGTGACGCGCATCGAGTTCCTCGACGGTGACGGCAGGGTCGTGCAGCGGATCAGGCAGGACGCCCCCATGCTGCCCCCCGAGGTCGCGGGGCGGCCCATCGGGCCCGCCGCCGGCATGCCCGGCGGCCTCACCGCGCGCCTGTACGCCGACGACGCCGACCGGACCGTCGTCTGGTGGCGCGGCGGCGAGGTCACGGGGATGGACCTCATCGGGTCCAGGTATCCCCTGGCCGGTCCCCCGGGCGGGAAGGCACCGGTCGGCCTGGGGTTGTCCGACGGCCTCTGGTACGGCGTCGCCCGCGCCGGAACCGCCCGGGTCGCGCTGGTCTTCCGGGACGGCACGTCGGCCGGCGCCGACGCGGTCGCCGACCCGTGGGGCGGCGGCGTCGCCCTGTTCTCCGGCGCCTACCGGCGCTCCGACCCCTACTTGGAGGGCTTCGAGGTCGTCGGCTACGACGCGGCGGGGGCCGAGGTCTGGCGGCATGCGGTGCCGGCCGTCACCCCGATCCGCCCGGAGCCCGCCCCCGAGATCTCCGGGGCTCCCAGGGAGACGGAGCCTCCTCAGCCCACCCCGAGCCGCCGGTAGCGGGCCAGGCGGGCGGTGAGGCGGTCGGCGGGCGGGGCGGCCAGCAGGCCGGCGATCTCGTGTTCGAGGGCGGCGGACAGGCGGCGGCAGAACGCCTCCGGCTCGTAGGCGGCGTCGGGGAGCTCGGGGATGACCCGGTCCACGATGCCGTCGCGCCGCAGGTCGGTGGACTTCACACCCTGGGCGGCGGCGATCTCGGGGGCGAAGTCCACGCTGCGGTACAGCAGCGCCGAGGCGCCCTCTGGGGGCAGCGGGGACAGCCAGGCGTGCTGGGCGCACAGCACCCGGTCGGCCGGGAGCAGCGAGAGGGCGGCGCCCCCGGCCCCCTCGCCGAGCAGAAGGCAGACGGTCGGGGCGTCGAGCGTCACCAGGTCGGCCAGCGACCGGGCGATCTCGGCGGCGAGGCCGCCCTCCTCGGCGGCCTTCGACAGCGCCGCCCCGGAGGTGTCGACCACGGTGACCAGCGGCAGTCCCAGCTCCGAGGCCAGGCGCATGCCGCGGCGGGCGACCCGCAGCCCGGCCGGGCCGAGCTGGGCCCCCGACCGCCCCCGCTCGCGGTCCTGGCCGAGCACGACGGCGGGTGCCTCGCCGAAGCGGGCCAGGGCGATGAGCAGGCCGGGGTCGTTCTCCCCCTCGCCGGTGCCGTTGAGCGGGGTGACGTCGGAGGCGCCGTGGCGCAGCAGGGCCCGCACCCCGGGGCGGTCGTCGCGGCGGGAGCGGATGACCGAATCCCACGCCTCGACCGGCTGGACGGGCTCGTCCGCCTCGGGCTCCTTGATCCGCACCTCGCGCGGCGCGCACAGCACCGCCAGCACGCCGATGGCGACCTTCCGGACGTCCTCCGCGGAGACGACCGCGTCGATCAGGCCGTGGGCGAAGAGGTTCTCGGCGACCTGGACGCCCTCGGGGAACGGGTAGCCGTGCAGCGACTCGAACACCCGGGGCCCCAGGAAGCCGATGAGCGCGCCCGGCTCCGCCGCGGTGACGTGCCCGAGCGATCCCCAGGAGGCGAAGACCCCGCCGGTGGTGGGGTGGCGCAGGTAGACGATGTACGGCAGGCCCGCGGCGCGGTGCGCGGCGACCGCGGCGGTGATCTTCACCATCTGGGTGAAGGCCAGCGCGCCCTCCTGCATGCGGGTGCCGCCGGAGGCGGGCGCGGCCAGCAGCGGGAGCCGCTCGGCGGTGGCCCGCTCGACGGCGGCGGTGAGCCGCTCGGCCGCGGCCACCCCGATCGACCCGGCGAGGAAGGAGAACTCGCAGGCGACGACCGCGACCCGGCGGCCGTCCAGCAGTCCCTCGCCGGTGACGACCGACTCGTCGTATCCGCTCCGGGCGCGGGCCGCGGCCAGTTCCTCGGCGTAGTCGGACCCGTGCCCGGCCGGTTCGGCGGGCGGGGCGTCCCAGGACCGCCACGTCCCCGGGTCGAGGACGATGCCGATCATGGTGCGGACGTCGGGACGGTTCGGGCTCATCGGATTCCCCCGGTCCGGGCCGGGAGGAGGGCGTCAGCCTTCACGGTCCTCCAGCCACGCGAGGACCTCGTCGTTGTGCTGGCCCAGTGTCGGCGGGGCGGTGTGCCGGGCGGGCGGCTCGCCGTCGAAGCGCAACGGCGGGCCGGGCAGTTCGATGGCGCCGAGCACGGGGTGGTCCACCTCGACGAGGAGGCCCTGCGAGCGGGTCTGCTCCCAGGCGTAGACCTCGTCGATGGACCTGATCGCCCCGGCGGACACGCCGGCCGCGTCGAGTGCGGCCAGCCAGTGGGCGCGATCGTGCGCGGCCAGTGCCCGCTCGATGTCGGCGACGAGCTCGTCGCGGTGCTCGCACCTGTCGCGGTTCGTCGCGTACCGGGGGGCGGCGGGGTCGAGGCCCAGCAGCGCGGCCGCCTTCCGCCACTGCGCGTCATTGCCCGCGGCGATCTGGATCATGCCGTCGGCGCAGCGGAACGCGCCGTAGGGGGCGATGGAGGGGTGGTGGTTGCCGACGCCCGCGGGGACCTCGCCCGCGACGGTCCAGGCGGTGCCGTGGTAGGCGTGCACGGCGGTCACCGAGGCCAGCAGGGAGGTGCGCACGACCTTGCCGCGCCCGGTCCGCTCCCGCTCGTAGAGGGCGGCGGCCACGCCGTAGGCGCCGTGGATGCCGGCCAGCAGGTCGGCGATGGGAGAGCCGACCCGGTACGGCTCGCCGGGCGGGCCGGTGACGCTCATCAGCCCGGCCTCGCCCTGGGCGATCTGGTCGTATCCGGGGCGGCCGCCCTCGGGGCCGTCGTGGCCGAACCCGGTGATCGACAGGATGACCAGGCGGGGGTTGAGCTCGTGCAGCCGCGTCACGGGGAAGCCCAGGCGGTCCAGGACCCCGGTGCGGAAGTTCTCGACCAGCACGTCGCTCCGCCGTACCAGGCGTTCGACGAGGGCTCTGCCCTCGGGTGTCTTGAGGTCGGCGGTGACCGAGCGTTTGTTGCGGTTCGCGGCGAGGAAGTAGGTGGAGACGTCGGCGTCCGGGCCGACGAACGGCGGACCCCAGCCTCGTGACTCGTCGCCGCCGCCGGGGTGCTCGACCTTGATCACCTGGGCGCCCAGGTCGCCGAGCATCTGCGCGGCGTGCGGCCCCGCGAGCGCGCGCGACAGGTCGAGGACGACGATGTCGCCGAGGGCTCCGTGCAAGATCAACCTCCGTCGGTGGTGGTCGAGCCTAGTCGAACCGAGGCGGGGAAATCATTCTCCGCCATCGGCGGGGCCGCTCCGTACCCCGGATCGCCGCGGCTTCCCACTAAACCATGACAGAAGTGAAAAATGTTGTCAGAAACCGCGGCCTCTCTGGGGATCCGCAGGTTTTTCCCCGGCTTTCCGGTGGTTTCTAATGGAAAGGTGGATGTCATCTCCTTCGAGAATCTCGCCCGGACGGTTCTGGAACTGCCGCCGTCGTGCGGCCCGGTCCGCGTCGTCGCGGTGGACGGGCCCGGAGGGTCCGGCAAGACGACCTTCGCCGGACGGCTGGCACGGACCCTGAACGCCCAGGTGGTCCACAGCGACGACTTCCCGGTGCCGTGGAACGAACCGCCGGTGGCGTGGTTCCGGCACGTGGAGGAGGGGGTGCTCACCCCCCTGGCCGCCGGCGAGCCGGGCGGGTACCGCCGCTACGACTGGGTCCGGGAGACCTACGCCGACTGGGTGGCGGTGCCGGTCGCGCCGGTGCTGCTCCTGGAGGGGGTGAGCACGGCCCGGCGCACCACCCCGGCCGCCCTCACCGTCTGGGTGGAGGCGCCCGGCGACCTGCGGCTGGCGCGCGCCCTCGCCCGGGACGGCGCCGGGTTCGCGCCGCAGTGGAAGCAGTGGACGCGGTCCGAGCAGGAGTGGTTCACCGCCGACGGCACCCGCGAGCGGGCCGACCTCCTCATCGACGGCGCCGCCGTGCCGGGTGAGTTCGTCCTGCTGGACCCGGCCGGCGAGGACTCCCCCGGCTGACCATCGGCTCAGTCCCGGGCCGGCGCGGTCGTGCAGGGGGCGTCGCCGCAGACGTCGACCACCAGGCCGTCCCGCAGGAAGTGGGCCTTCTGCACCCGCGCGCGGACGTCGTTGCGCGGATCCTCGTGCGGATCGTGACCGTACTGCGGGCCGAGCGGGGGGACGTTGACCGTCGGCGGGACGGGCGTGCCGCTGTCCCAGACCACCAGCGCCGACCCCTCGTACGGCTCGCGGGGCAGCGCCCGCAGCCCCCAGAACGGCACCACGTCCGGGCTGCGGTCCGCGGCGAGCGCGGGCCGGTGGATCCGGGCCCCGATCGTGCGGGCCTCCACCTCGGCGGTCACCGTGGAGACCTGGTGGTCGCCGAAGGCGGCGTGCAGCAGCACGCGGTGGCGGGGCGAACCGGGCAGCGGGTCGTCGGTCAGGTGCTGGGCGTAGCCGTTCGTCTCGGCCCGGTCCCACAGCATCTGCATCAGCGCGAAGCAGACCTGCTGGGTGAGCTTGTCGGGGTAGGAGGCGTCCATGAGCCGCTGGAACGGCTGGAAGTCGACGCTGCGGTTGAGCAGCGTGCTGTAGTTCATCCCCGGCACTCCCAGCACGGCGTTGCGCACGTCGGGCGAGACGGCGACCAGCGCGCCGCCCGCGATGGCCCCCTGGCTGTTGCCGTCGTAGGCGAGACCGGCCCGCCGGTCGATCAGCGCCCTGCCGTGCCCGTCCTGGAAGGCGTCGTGGCCCGCGAAGCCGTCCCCGGCGGTCATCGCCCGGCCGAGGAGGACGAAATCCAGCAGGCTCTGCTGGAGGCGGTCGGTGACCGTGCCGAACCGGGAGAGATCGGAGAAAACGCCCGCCACGTGCTGGACGTCCTCCTCCGCCATGCCGATCCACTTGGTCGCACAGAAGACGAAGCCGTGCTCGGCGGCCATCGCCCGCACGTTGGCCGCGCGCACCTCGGTGGCCCGGCCCAGCAGGCCGTGGCCGTACAGGGCGGCTCTGGCGGGCCGCCGGAACGCCGAGCGCGGGATCTCACACTGGTACTGCGCCTTCAGCGTGTCGCCGAGCGGGCGGGGCAGCCCGTCTGGGCCCCGGTTGAGGCTCGACCCGGGCGGGCCGCCGGGCCTGTCGAGGTAGTTGGGGACGGAGATCTCTCCGGTGACCTCGCGGGCGATGCCCGGGTCCTGCTCGGGCGTGAGGTCGGTGACGGAGCCGACCGTGAACTCCGGCGAGCGGCCGCGCAGCGAGCGCAGCGTCCGGTCGCGCATGGCGAGCACCGGCCCGGCGATGCCCTGCTCGCTGGCGACGGTGAAGTCCCAGGCCAGGTAGAGGTCCCCGGCGTCCACCCCGGCCCGCCCGAGATCCTCGACCGTACGGCGCAGCGCCCGCTGCCGGGCGGCGAGCGGGTCCCGCGCCGGCAGATCGTCGCCGAGGAGCCGGGCGAAGGTCTCCGGCGCCGGGAGGTCGCGCCCGTCGGCGTCCTTGAGCCTGCGCAGGGCGACGGCGTAGCGGTGCCCCTCCCGGAAGTTGCGCGCCGGCCGCACGATCAGCGCCCGCCGGGCGGGGTCGGCGGCGTTGGCGTCCAGCTCCGCCCAGTACGGCCAGCGCTCCCCGGTGCGGGTGTCCACGATCACGACGGGGGCGTCGCGGCGCAGCGACCACCCGATGTCGGTGACCGGCGCGGCGCCGGTCCTGCCCAGGTCGATCCCGGGGGCGTGGGCCAGCAGCATGGACCCGGGTGAGAAGCCGTCGGCGGCGTTCCACTGCGCCGGATCGACGGGGACGCCCGCCGCGTTGCGCGGCATGGCCTCGGCCGCGAGGTTCACCCGCAGGCCGGTACGGGTGCGTGCCCGGGTGGTGAACCAGTCGTTGGGGAACGGCAGCAGGCATTCGACGCCGGCGACGGGATCGCATCCGGCGGTTCCCGGGGCGGGCGTCGCGGGCCGGACGGGCTCGGCGTGCGCGGCGGTCTTCGAGAGGGACTTCGCGACGGCCTTCGAAAGAGACCGCGCGGCGGTCTCGGAGAGGGACTTCGCGACGGACTCCGGGAGGGTCCGCGCGGTGATCTGCGGAAGGGTCCTCGCCGGGGCCCTCGCGGCGGTCTCCGAGGCCGACTCCGAGACGGACGCCGCGGCGGCCTCCGAGACGGTCTTCGTGACGGACCGGGCGGCGGCCTTCGCCGGGACGGGGCCGGTCTCCGCGGGGGCGGGAACGGCCGTGATCGTCAAGGACGCCGCGGCCAGCGCGAGGCTCGCCGCCACCGATCGAAGGCGCATGCGCGTCCCATCCCGTCTCCCGGATCGTCCCTGGCCCGGCGACGATCACAAATGTCCAACCGAAGCAGAACCCAGGACGATCTCCCCGTCAATGGGAGATCACAGGATGACGTCAAAGCGTGTCGAACCCGTTGTAAGAGACCGCAAGGGCGAAGGCGTGGCTTGACACGCGCCGGGAAGGTCTCCACTATTCCCCTAATCCATTAGTGAAAGGTGGCGGCGTGATCGAATTCCGCCTCGACCGGGGGTCGGGGGTGGCGACCTACCTCCAGCTCGTCCAGCAGGTACGGCACGCCCTCCGCCTCGGCGTCCTGCGGCCCGGCGACCGGCTGCCCACCGCCAAGGAGGTCGTGGCCCAGCTCGCGATCAACCCCAACACCGTGCTCAAGGCGTACCGCGAGCTGGAACGGGAGGGCCTGGTCGCCGGGCGGCCGGGCCTCGGCACGTTCGTGCAGCGGTCGCTGGGCCAGACCTCCATGGACGACCGCGCCCGGCTGCGCACCGAACTGGTCCGCTGGGTGCGCGACGGCCGCCAGGCCGGTCTGACGCTGGAGGACCTGGAGGCGCTCATCGCCTCGGTCCTGACCGACTCCTTCCGGCAGGAGACCGCATGAACCCGCCGGAGAGCGCCTCCCTTCGTCAGGAGAACCGGCGGGAGATTCGGCGGGAGACCGCCTTCTTCCGGGAGGAGACCGTATGAACGCGCTGGAGACCACCGGCCTGGGCATGCGCCACCGGCGCACCTGGGCGCTGCGCGACTGCTCGGTGGCGGTCCCGGCCGGCCGGGTCGCCGCCCTGGTCGGGCCGAACGGCGCGGGCAAGACCACCCTCCTGCGGCTCGCCGTGGGCCTGCTCACCCCGACCACGGGGCAGGTGCGCGTCTTCGGCCGCCCGGCCCGCGAGAACGGGGAGAGGATGGCGTTCGTGGCCCAGAACAAGCCGCTCTACCCCGGGTTCCGGGTGTCGGAGATGCTGCGGTTCGGGCGCGGGCTCAACCCCCGCCGCTGGGACGACGCGGCGGCCCGGCGGCGGCTGGCCGAGCTGGGCATCCCGCTCGACCGCAGGGTCGGCCGGCTCTCCGGTGGCCAGCGGACCCAGGTGGCGCTGACCGTCGCGCTGGCCAAGCGCCCCGACCTGCTGGTGCTGGACGAGCCGCTGGCCGACCTGGACCCGCTGGCCCGCGACGACGTGACCCGCGGCCTGATGGGCGCGGTGGCCGAGACCGGGCTGACGGTCCTGCTGTCCTCGCACGTCGTCTCCGAACTGGAGGGCGTCTGCGACTGGCTGGTCGTGGTCAACGGGGGCCGGGTCCAGGTCAGCGGCGACATCGACGACCTGATGGCCCGGCACAGCCTGCTGACCGGGCCGTCCGACACCGCCGGCGCGCTCGCCGCCCGGCTGCCGACGGTCTCCCGGGGCGGCACCGGGCGGCAGGCCACCCTGCTCGTCCGCGACGCCGCGCCGCCGGCCGACCCGCGCTGGAGCGCCCGCCCCGTGACGCTGGAAGAGATGGTCCTGGCCTACTTGCGCGCCCCCGACGCCGCGGCGCTCCCCCGTCCCGCCCTGTCCCCCACGCCCTGACCTCGAGTCCCTTCGAGAGGAACCCCCCTTGTTCTGGCTGACCTGGCGGCAGCACCGCGCGCAGATCCTGGTGACGGGCGGGCTGCTGCTCGCCCTGGGAATCCTGCTGCTCGTCTCCGGCCTGCGTGCCTCCGCCTACATCGCCGGGCACGCGCCGCCCGGCTGCCCCGGCTCCGGCGTCGCGTGCCGGAGCGTCAACTCGGTCCTCTACGAGGAGTACTACAACCCCGTCTACCTGGTCTTCGGGCTGCTCCCCTTCCTCGGCGCCGGGCTGGTCGGGGCGTTCTGGGGCGCGCCGGTGCTCGCCGCGGAGTTCGAGCGCGGCACCAACGCCCTCGCCTGGACCCAGTCGGTGCCGGTCCGGCGGTGGCTGGCCGTCAAGCTGACGACGCTCGGCGGGATCGTCGTGGCCGCCGCGCTCACCGTGTCGGTGATGATCAGTCTGTGGCTGACGGTGTTCGAGGACGCCGTCGGCGAGCGGAAGCTGCAGGCGGGGACGTTCACCATGATCGGAGTCGTCCCGGCCGCGTGGTGGCTGTTCGCCTTCATGCTGGGCACCGCCGCCGGGGCGCTCGTGCGCCGCACCCTCGCGGCGATGGCCGTGACGGTTGCGGTGATCGCCGTCGCCATCCCGGCCGTCTTCTTCTCCAGGGACGCCTACGCCGAGCCGGTGCGGACCGTCACCGCCGAGCGGACGGCGCTCTACGAACGCGGCGACCTGCTGGTCGAGGAGTCCTGGGTGGCCCCCTCGGGCAGGGAGATCGCCGCTCCGCCGCCCGCCGCCTGCCCACCCCCGGCGGGGGTGGACGTCCGCTCCGAGCGGGCCCAGATCCTCAGGGAGGATTGCCTGGCCGCCGGGGGCTACCGCCGGGCGGTCTACCACCACCCCGTGGACCGGTTCTGGCGCTTCCAGTGGACAGAGACGGCCATCCTGCTCACCGCCGCCCTCGCCTTCGGCGCCCTCGCCGTCATGCGCATCCTCCGCCACCGCGGCTGAACCGCCCCGCGCAGGCACCCTGATCGCCCGGAGCCGTCACCCGAAGTCCACGTCGGCGTGCGGCAGGCCGCCGGACAGTGACGGGAAGCCGGGGCCGCGGTCGAAGAAGGGGGCGGTTCCGGGGAGCAGGGCGCGGAGCTCGGCTCGGCGGCGGGCGG
Organism: Streptosporangium sp. NPDC053982; assembly: GCF_055585205.1. NCBI lineage: Bacteria > Bacillati > Actinomycetota > Actinomycetes > Streptosporangiales > Streptosporangiaceae > Streptosporangium > Streptosporangium sp. NPDC053982. The sequence continues at coordinate 136,972 of NZ_JBVJKQ010000018.1, read as the reverse complement.
TGGCCTCGGCGTCGACCGCCGGCGCGTCCACGGGGCCCGGGCCATCCGTGCCGTCCGCGCCACCCGCGCCGGGTGAGCCGTACGGGCCGCCCGAGCCGAACAGGTCGTCCGGGGTGCCGGCGGCGCCGGACCCGCCGGGGAGGCGCAGGATCACCCCGTAGTCGTCGCGGGCGCTCTCCGGCGAGACCTTGCCGTCGCGGACGTCTGCGGCCACCGCCTCCGGGTCACGGTCCAGCGGGCAGCCCCAGCCGCCGCCCCCGGTGGTGCGCACCCGGATGACCTCGCCCGCGCGGACCGGGGCGTCGTCCACCAGGCCCTCCATCGCCCGGCCCTCGATCTCCACGGAGAACGGCCGCCCGGCCCGCCCGCCGTTCACCCCCCAGCACGACAGGATCGACCGGTCGGCGATGGACATGAACGAGGCGTCGCGCAGCATCCGGATGTGCTTGTCGTAGCCGAGGCCGCCCCGGTGGAGGCCGGGGCCGCCGGAGTCGCGCGCCAGGCCCAGCCGTTCGACCCGCAGCGGCCAGCGGGACTCGGCGAACTCCACCGGGATGTTGCGCGAATCGGGCACGACGTGGATGGTGTCCTCGCCGTCGGCGTACCACCGGCCGCCCGAGCCGCCGCCGAGGACCTCCCGCATCAGGTACGGCGCGCCGTCCGCGCCGGTCCCGTGGACGCCGGTGTAGCGGATGGTCTCCTGGTCGGCCGGCATCCGCCCGCCGGTCGCCTTGGCCAGCACCCCGGCCAGCACGCCGAGCAGCCGCAGGATCACGAACGTGCGGGCGTTGGTGGGGGCGGGGAAGATCGGGGTGAGCAGCGTGCCCTTCTCCGGGAAGCGCATCCCGATCAGCGGGACGACGCCCTCGTTGACGTCCAGCCCGGCCATCCGCTCGGGGGTGTCGGCGAGGTTGCGCAGGATCGGCGCGAGCCACTTCTTCAGGAACACCCCGTCGGCGTAGTCGCCGGCGTGGTTGATCGGCCCCTTCGCCTGCGGTGAGGTGCCGGTGAAGTCGATGACCAGCGGCACGGCGGCGGAGTGGTCGACGGTGAGGGTGATCCGCTGGGCGTGCAGCCGGGGCGGGTCGACGCCGTCGTGCTCGGCGTAGTCCTCCCAGACGTGGACCCCCTCGGGGATCTTCGCCAGCAGCTCCCTGCGGAACGTCTCGGTGGTGTTCGCGATGATCGCGTCGAAGCACGCCTCGACCGCCTCGCGCCCGTAGCGGGCGAACAGCTCCGCCAGCCGCCGGGCGCCCATCAGGCAGGCCGAGCACTCGGCGTCCAGATCGCCGGCCAGCGAGTCGGGCATGCGGGAGTTGCGGGTCATGATGGTCAGCGCGGCCCGGTTGGGCACGCCCCGGTCCCACAGCCTGATCGGCGGGACCATGAGGCCCTCCTCGAACACGCTGCGCGCGTGCGAGGGCATCGACCCCGGGACCGCCCCGCCGATGTCGTCGTGGTGCCCGAACGCCTGCACGAAGGCCACCACGGCGCCGTCGTGGAAGACCGGGACCGTCACGCACAGGTCGGGCAGGTGGCCGATGCCGCCCTCGGACAGGTAGACGTCGTTGTGGAAGAACACGTCGCCGGGGTTCATCTCCGCGACCGGGAAGTCGCGGACCACGGGCTGGACCAGCGCCGAGTACGACCTGCCGGTGAGTTTGCGCAGCCGTACGTCGTGGATGCCCGCGCGGAAGTCGTGGGCGTCACGGATCATCGGCGAGCGGGCGGTACGGGCGATGGCGGTCTCGACCTCCCGCTCCACCGAGGCGAGCGTGCCCTCGACGATCTCCACCAGCACCGGATCGGCCGCGCTCATCGGTCGCTCACCACTCCTCGCCCGCGCCGCGGGCCGCTCGTCCCTCGCGGACCACTCCACTCTCCGCGCCGACCCCGCCCCCGCTCATCGGTCGCTCAGGGTCCACGGCGCACCTCCAGGTTCCCGTACTCGTCCATCCGCGCCGTGAAACCCGGGTGCAGCGGCAGCGTGGAGCCGTACTCCTCGATGACGGCCGGGCCGCGGACGGTCGTCCCGGGGGCCAGCGCGGCGCGACGGTGGATCGGCACCCGCGCCCACCCGTCGTAGAAGACCTCCCGGACCGCCGCCGGCGGCGGAGGTTCCGCGGCGCCGTACGGCCTGCGCCGGATGGCCGGGCGGGTGATCGGGCCGATGCCGGAGACGCGGAGGCTGACCCATTCGACGCCGTGGCGGGGGTCGCCGGGGTAGCCGTACCCGTACAGCCGCCGGTGGGCCTCGTGGAAGCGGGCCAGCACCTCGGCCCGCCACGCCTCGTCCGGCGGCCCGGCCGGTACGGGCACCCGCACCTCGTACGCCTGGCCGTAGTAGCGCAGGTCGGCGCTGCGGGCGTAGACGTGCCGGTCGGCGGGGAAGCCCTCGCGGGTCAGGGCCTCGGCGGCCCGTTCCTCCAGCTCACCGAAGACGTCGGCGGCGTCGGCGAGGGAGAGGTCCCGGGTCACGAAGGTGCGCACGTAGTCGTCCTTGACGTCCACGGTGAGCAGGCCGAACGCCGACACGTTGCCCGGGTCGGGCGGCACCAGCACCGACGGCAGTCCGAGGATGTCGATCAGGCGGCACGCGAGCAGCGGGCCCGAGCCGCCGAACGCCACCATGGGGAAGTCGCGCACGTCCAGGCCCCGCCCGACGGTGATCCGGCGGATCGCGTTGGACTGGTTGAAAGCGCTGATCTCCAGGATGCCGGCGGCGGTCCGCTCGGCGCTCAGCCCCAGCTTGCCCGCCAGCTCCTCGACGCCCCGCCGCGCGGCGCCGGCGTCGAGCGGGATCTCCCCGCCCAGCAGGTACGGCGGGACCCGGCCGAGGAAGACGTGCGCGTCGGTGACGGTGACGTCGGTGCCGCCGCGGCCGTAGCAGAGCGGCCCGGGGTCGGCCCCGGCCGACCGGGGCCCGGCCTTGAGCGTCCCCTCGGGTGAGATCCACGCGACGGAGCCCCCGCCCGCGCCGACGGTCACGATGTCGATCATCGGGATCTTGCACGGGTACCGGCCGACGGAGCCCTCCGTGGTCAGCGACGGCTCGCCCTCGATCACCACCGCGACGTCGGTCGAGGTGCCGCCGCCGTCCAGGGTGATCACCGACGGGTGCCCGGCGGTGGAGGCGATCAGCGCGGCGCCGAGCGCGCCCGCCGCCGGGCCGGAGAGCACCGTGGTGACGGGCCGGTGCACGACCTCGGCCGCCGACAGCACGCCGCCGTTGCTCTTCATGACCGAGAACGGCATGCCGAGCCGTTCGGCGAGCCCGGCGATGTAGCGGCGCACGGTCGGCTTGACCGCGGCGTCCACCAGGGTCGTGACGGACCGCTCGTACTCGCGGTACTCACGCAGCACGTCGCTGGAGATCGAGACGACCGCCTCGGGGTGCTCCCGCGCCAGGATCTCGCGCATGCGCAGCTCGTGCGCGGGATTCGCGTAGGAGTGCAGGAAGCACACGCCGATCGCGGTGATCCCCCGCTCCCGGAACCACCTGGCCGCCGCCACGGCCTCCTCGTCGTCGAACGGCCGGACCTCGGCGCCGGTGTGGTCCAGGCGCCCTCCGACGGTCCTGACCCGGTGCACCGGGACGATCCTCGGCGGTTTCACCCAGAAGTAGGAGTTGCCGTAGCCGTCCGGGACGCTCTGCCGGGCGATCTCCAGGATGAACTCGAACCCCTCGGTGGTGACGAACCCGAGGCCGGAGACGCGGTCCTCCAGGAGCTGGTTGGTGGCGACGGTCGTGCCGTGCACGACCGCCGTCACGCCCTCCAACCCGTCGGCCCGGCCCTCGGCCCCGCTCCCGACCCCGTCCTCGCTCCCGACCCCGTCCTCGTTCCCGGTCCCGATCGCGGCCCCGACCTCGGCTCCTGTCTCAGCTTCGGCCTCGGCTCCGGCCGCGGCGAGGACCTTGCGCACCCCCTCCATGAACCCGTCCGCCGGGTCGGCGGGCGTGGAGGGGGTCTTGACGGTGGTGATCTCCCCGGTCCGCTCGTCCACCGCGACCACGTCGGTGAACGTGCCGCCGGTGTCGACCCCGATACGGACGCTGCGCATGCTCCCGTGTCTACCCAGTACGGCGGTCCCGGCGAATCGGCGGAGAATGCCGAAGCGACCCGGAGCGGTTGGGCACTCTTCGGCGAACCGGCGGGGAACCCACGGGCGGACCTTCGTCGACGACCACGGCGATGACGAGCCCGGCCTTCGATCCCAGCTGTTTCTCCACCGGCGGGAACTTTCATGCCTTGAGATGGGGCCGGTGTCCGGGAGCGTGGCGGTCATCCCGATCGATTGAACCGCTCCATCAGCAGGTCTTCGACCCGTTCCGACAGATCACCTTCTCCGGATGAGCCGATCCCGGCGATCGACAGACGACGTCGAACCGGCTCAGGCGGTTCGGGATCTGCCTTCACCGAAGGCAGAAGGCGACGCGCCTGGGCCGGCGAAAACCGGTCCACCAGACGACGAAGCTCCTCATCGGCGTGTCCGGCCCCCATGACCACGAGCCTACGACTTCAGGCCTTGATCGAACCGGCTTCTTTCCATTCGCCGCTTCACGATTCGAGGCCGGCAGAGAAGCATGTGAGGCGATCTTGGGCCAGTCGTCGGCGTTCCGCTGGAAGGCGGCACGCGTTCATCGCCGTCCGCAGGAGATCAGGATCGAATCCGTGGGAGCCCATGTGGTCGAGGAGAGGTTCGTAGCGATCGGGCCGATCCCGTAGGAGCTCCGTGGCCAGCCGGAGCTCCAGACGGACCGCGGGGACGCGGTGAGAGCCGCACGGGATCACGACGTAGTGCCGCCATGGGCCGGGACCGACGCATTCCAGCCCGTCCGAGTCGGTCCGCCGCTCGACGGTGCTGATCTCCGTCGTCACCCCGTCGATCTCGTATCTGGTGAAGTACTGGGAAGACTCCGGAATCCAGGCGGCCGGGTAGAGGCATGGGAACGATGAGAGGGCCGTGGCGAACGTGTCCACGTCCTCCCGCCGGGCCACCAGGAGATCGATGTCCCCTGCTGGGAGACGGACGCCCTGCAGGAGAGCGGCGCCGGTGCCGCCCACCCGGTAATCGAGATCGGCGCCTGTGGCCCTCAGGGCCGTGAGCGCCGTGTCCAGCGTGGTCATGACGTCCGTCAGCCGCAGGGATGGTTCGCCTTCGCCCATGAGCGCCACAGTATTGGTCACGGCGGGAGACCAGAAGCCCCACGGGCTCGGGCAGGAGCCGCGCGTGTGCGTGACGGCGGATCTTCGCCGGGCGGTGGCTTCCCGGAGACCGGCGGGAACTCCAGGGCCGTCGCGATCGCTGAACAGGTGACCGTCGTCTCCGACGCATCCCCGACGCGGAAGGCATCGCCCGTGCGCAGCTCGTTCTTCGGCAACCTGGACCAGGACCAGGTCCCCGGCCACTTCGTCCTGCAGAACGCCAAGATGCTGCGGGTCCAGCTCAACGGTGAGGTGCTCGCGCGCCAGGGGTCGATGGTGGCCTTCCAGGGGAAGATGGACTTCGACTACGAGGGCGGCGGGGTCGGCAAGCTGCTGAAGAAGATGGTCACCGGCGAGGGCGCGCCGCTGATGCGGGTCCGCGGGCAGGGCATGCTCTTCCTCGCCGACAACGCCCAGGACGTGCACCTGTTCTACCTGGAGAACGACGCGATCACCGTCAACGGGACGAACCTGCTGGCCTTCGACCCGCAGCTCTCCTGGGACATCCACCGGGTGCAGGGCGCGGGCATCGCGGCCGGGGGCCTGTTCAACACGACGCTCACCGGCACCGGCTGGGTCGCGGTCACCGCGCACGGCACGCCGGCGCTGCTCGACACCTCCTGGGGGCCGACGTTCGCCGACAGCCAGTCGGCGGTGTGCTGGAGCGCCGGGCTGGGCGTGGGGATCAACCGCACCTTCAAGGCGGCGGCGCTCATCGGGCGCGGGAGCGGCGAGGCCGTACAGCTCGCCTTCCAGGGGCAGGGGTTCGTCCTGGTCCAGGCGAGCGAGGGCCCGATCGTGCCGCAGCCGCGAGGCTGACCCGCCGGAAGGCGGCAGGGCCGGGAAGGGGCGAGGGGCCCGGAAGGCGGCAGGGCCGGGAAGGGGCGAGGGGCCCGGAAGACGGCGGGCGGCCCCGGCAGGCGCGGGGCAGGGGTGAGCGGCGCCGGAAGACGCCCGGAAGCGGCGAAAGGGCCGCCCGGTGGGAACCTCTCCCGCCGGGCGGCCCTTCACGCGAAGGTCCGCGAGGGGCGGGTCGCGGCCCGCCCCCGGAACCGACGCGCGGTCAGCGGCGGCGCGGGCTCATGATCGAGCCGATCACCGCGTCCGCGTCGTGCGCGTGGACCTTCGCGGCCAGCCGGATGGCCATCTCGTTGGTACGGCGCAGCTCCGCCTCGGCCCGGTCCTTGCCGGACTGGCCGACCTGGACGCCGAAGTAGGCGCCGATGATCGCGCCCGACACCCCGACCAGGCCGGCGAACGGTGCGGCGCTCTCACCGGCGCGCAGGGCGATCACGACGAACGCGACGAGGATGACCAGCAGTCCGGTGAGGACGACGTAGAACCCGTAGCGCCAGCGGGCCGCCTCGGCCTTGGCGGCGACGACCTCGTCCTCGGTCATCATCGCGGTGAGCGCGGGGATCTCCCCGGTCTCGGCGGCCCTGGCCGGACCGGCGCCCGAAGGCGCAGGGGCGGTCGCGGCGGGTTTCCGGCCCGTGGAGTTCCTGTCGACGCCGTCGACGGGGGGCATGGAGGGTTTCGTGGTCGTCACGGGCTCTCCCACTCTCTCAAGGTCAAAAGGGGATCTCCCTCTCTGTTCACATGGTGCCGGATCCGGCCGGACTCGGCCGTACCGGCAAAGGACCTGTTAATTCCTACCAGCGCACCGTCCGCCCAAACACCCCGCCCCGACCCACTAGGCTGGCGGCCCGTGACCGAATCGTCCGCGCTTTCGACCGTTCCCCCCAGAACCCGGGACGGGGTGCTGCGCTTCTACTTCGGCCCGATGGACTGCGGCAAGTCCACCCTGGCCCTGCAGATGAACTACAACCACGGCCGTCAGGGCAGGCGCGGTCTCGTGCTGACCAAGCACGACCGCTCGGGCGGGCCGAAGGTCACCAGCCGGATCGGGCTCGACAGCGAGGCCATCGAGGTGGAGGACGACCTCGACCTGATGGCTCTGGTCCGGCGGCACGAGCCCGTCGACTACGTCATCTGCGACGAGGCGTGCTTCTACACCGTGGACCAGATCGAGCAGCTCGCCGACCTCGCCGACCACCACGGCGTCGACGTCTACGCCTTCGGGCTGGCCTCGGACTTCCGGTCGCAGATGTTCCCCGCCGCCCAGCGCCTGTTCGAGCTGGCCGACGAGATCAGCCGTCTGCAGGTCGAGGTCCTGTGCTGGTGCGGGCGTCCCGGCCTGCTGAACGCCCGCGTGGTCGGCGACAAGATGGTCCACACCGGCGAGCAGGTCGTCATCGGCGACACCGACGCCGCCCCGATCCGCTACCGGGTGTTGTGCCGGCGGCACCACCGCGCGGGCGACCTCGGCGGGAGCTGACCGGGCCCGGCGTCCTCACCGGGCCACCAGACCGCCGGGCCACCGCCTCCGGGTCGCCGGGGCCGCCTCTCTCCGTGGCCCCGGCGGAAGGGGCGGGTCAGCCCTTCTCGGCGCCGCTGGTCAGTCCCTCGGTGAGCAGCCGCTCGGTGAACAGGAACAGCAGGACCACCGGCACCGTGATGATGACCGATCCGGCCATGAGCGTGGTGGTGGGGACCTCCGCGCCGCCGGACAGCTGGGACAGCCCCAGCGACACGGTCCACCGTTCCCGGCGGTCGACGAGGAAGAGCAGGGCGAACAGGAACTCGTTCCAGGCGATCATGAAGACGAACAGGGCGGTGGCGATGACGGAGGGCATGGCCAGCGGCAGGCTGATCCGGCGGATGACGCCGAGCCGGCCGAGGCCGTCCACCAGGCCCGCCTCCTCCACGCTCTCGGGCAACGCGTCGAAGTAGTTGCGCAGCATGTAGACGGCCACCGGCACCGTCTGGGCGACGTAGACGAGCACCAGGCCGGCCAGCGAGCCGCGCAGGTGCAGGCGGGTGAGGAGCACGAAGAGCGGGATCGCCACGACGATGCTCGGGAACAGGTAGACGGCCAGGAACAGGACGCCGACCTTCCGGCGGCCGAAGAACGGCAGCCGGCTCACCGCGTACGCGCCGGGGATGGAGACCAGGAGGGTCGCCAGCACGCAGCCGACGGCGACGAGGGTGCTGTTGCCCAGCAGGCCGAGGAAGCCCTGCCCTCCGGCGTCCACCGGGGCCAGCACCTGCCGGTAGGTGGACGTCGTGAGGTCGCCGAGGGCGGTGAACACCGCCAGCGGGTCCCGCAGCAGGTCGCTGATCGGCCGCACCGACAGCGCGAGCATGTAGGCGAACGGGACCAGGGTGGCGACCAGCGCCAGGACGATCACCACCGGGCGGGCGACGCCCAGTGCCGTCCGCTCGACGCGGTCCCGGCTCCAGGGCCGGCGCGCCGGGCGGGCGGGGGCGGCCGCCCGGCTCTCCTCTGCGGTCGTCACGGTGACTCCTCTCCGCGGCGCCGCAGCAGCCACATGTAGGCGCCGATGAGGACGACGAGCACGGCGGCCAGGACCACGGACTGGGCCGCGGCCGCGCCCACGTTGCGCTGCACGGTGAGCAGCTCGTAGACCCGCACGCTGACCACCTCCGTCCCGGCGCCGCCTCCGGTGAGGAGGAAGACGTCGTCGAACTCGTTGAACGTCCAGATGGTGCGCAGCACCACCAGCACCGCGATGACGGGCATCAGCTGCGGGAGGATCACATGGCGGAACGACTGCAGCGGGGTGGCGCCGTCCACGGTGGCGGCCTCCTCGACGCTGTGGGGCATCGCCTGCAGCCGGGCGAGCAGGAACAGGAACGCGAAGGGGAAGTACCGCCACCCCTCGAACGCGATCAGCGTGAGCAGCGCGGTCGGCACCGTGAGGTGCAGACCCAGGAGCGACAGCTCGCCCGTCGGCTGGGACAGGAACGCCACCGGGTCGTCCCACCCCAGCAGGCGTGTGCCCACGGCGTTGACGATCCCGAACTCGGGGTTGAGCATGACGCGCCACACGAAGGTCACCGCCACCACCGGGGCGATGTACGGCAGGAGCATGGCGGCCCTGACGAGTCCCCGGCCGCGGAAGGGCCGCCGGAGCGCCAGGGCCACAGCCAGCCCCAGTGAGACGGACAGCGCCGTGGCCCCGGCGGTGTAGGCGAGCGTGGTCACCAGGCCCTCCCCCAGCTCCCCGGAGGTGAGGACCCGCTGGAAGTTGGCCAGGGTGAGGTTCTCGAACAGCCCGACCCGCCCGATGCTGAGCAGGCGCATCCGCTGGAACGCGATGAGCAGCGACCACAGCAGCGGGACGACCACGATCGCGAGCACGATGACGAGGGTCGGGGAGATGAGCAGGAGCCCGGTGCGCGCGTCCCTCCTGCGGAGGCCGCCCGCCGGTTCCTCCGGGCGGTTCTTTCTCATGGGGTCGCCTCCCGGGCGCGTCAGGAGCCGATCTCTTCCTTGAGGGACCTGACCTTGCGGGCGGCCTCGTCGGCCGCCTTCGCCGGGTCACCGCCCGAGCCGATGAGGTCGGCCAGCGCCCTGGGGACGATGAACTGGCCGGCGGCGGCCCCGGCGAGTTCGCCCTGTCCCTGGGAGACGCCCCAGCGGGCGAAGGACTCGGGGCTCTTCATCACCGATTCCAGGACGTCCTCGCCGTAGAAGCGTGAGAGGGGCTCCTTGCGGTCCACGCCCGCCTTCATGTCCTTCCAGGCGGTCAGGTAGCGCCGCGGGTCGTCCTCGGTGCCCTGCCGTACCGGGACCTTGCCCTCGGGGGAGACGGCGAGCCACTTCTCGTAGCCGTCGCCCATCATGTATCCCACGAACTTCCGCGCCTCGGCGCTCGGGGCGCCCTTGACGACCGCCCAGGAGACGATCTCGCCGAAGGTGACGGGGGCCGTGCCCTTCGGGCCGCGCAGCGCGCTGACGACGCCGGTGTTCTTCGCCAGGAAGGTCTTGTCGTCCTTGCACTCCGGGCAGGAGGGCAGGGCGTCGTCGCGGAGCCCGGCCAGCTCGTCGAGCAGGAAGGACGACCAGATCGTCATCGCGGCCCTGCCGGAGAAGTAGGACGCCCTCGTGGTGTCGGCGTCCTGGTTGCCGCGCACCGAGTGGTCGCGGAGCAGTCCGGAGTAGAACCCGAACGCCTCGGCGCAGCCGGGGCTGTCCAGGGCGACGTCGCCGTTCGCGCCGACCAGGTCGCAGCCGTTGGCCAGGGCCAGCGACTCGAAGCTCTGCTGGGTGAAGGAGTCGCCGGGCGCGGTGCCGGCGACGATACCCGTCGTGCCGTCCCTGCCGAGCGTCCGGGCGGCCTTGCTGATCGCGTCGTAGGTGTCCGGGGCGGCCAGACCGGCCTTGTCGAAGAGGTCCTTGCGGTAGAAGAGCAGCTGCGCCCATCCGTCGCTGGGCACGGCGAGCTGGGCGCCCTTGCCACGGGTCAGTTTCAGGGCCTGCTCGGTGAAGGTGCCCTCCCCCAGGTCGCCGACGACGGCGGCGGCGGTCTCGGTGTCGAGCAGGTCGTCGGTGAGCAGGCGGTTGACGGCCGTCAGCGGGAGGGCGCCGATCACGTCGGGCAGGTCGTCGGCCGCGGCGGCCGACGACAGGACGCTCGTGAGCTGGTCCTCGGCGACCGGCACCAGCTTGGCCGGAACCCCGGTGGCCTTGGTGAAGTCGGCGAGGATGCGTTTCTGCGCCTCCACCCGGTCGGCGACGTCCTCGACCGTCCAGACCGTCAGTGACCGGTCGGAGCCGTCGCCCTCCCCTCCCTCGCCCCCCTCTCCTCCGCAGGCCGACAGGAGGACGGCGACCGGCAGGGCGAGGGCGAGGAGTCGTGTCCTTCGGCGGAACATCGTCATGTTGTCCTTCCGGCCGCCGCCTCCGGCGGACGGCCGCCGCGCGGCGCGGCCCGCGGACACCGGACGGAGCGCGAGAGATGGGGTGAGGGAGCGCTCCTCTGCCCGGCGTTCCACCGATGAAACGGACAGCCGCTATCAGGACATGTCAGCGATGTCCGAAAGCCGGGCGGCGAGCCGGTCGACGTCTCCGTCGACCAGCGCGGACACGGCCCGCCACCAGGCGAACCACTCCCCGCTGCGCCACATCCAGTCGACCCGGTCGACCGCCGCCACCACGTCGCCCCTGGTCCGCCACGGCTCACCGGCCTGCCGCGCGGAGGCGCCGTTGTCCAGGGCCCAGGCGCGCAGGGTCCGGGCGGCGTCGTCGTCGACGGGCTCGGCGTAGGGGTCGGGGTCCTCCCCCAGCGGGTGCGGGCCGAGGCCCGCCGCCACACCCCAGCTCCACTGGGCCTCGGCGGGGCGGGAGTAGCGCAAAGAGTCGAAGTCGAGGTTGGAGCCCAGTTCACCGTCGGGGCGCCTGACCACCAGCGCGTCGAGCCGGCCGCCCGCGTCGAAGGCGACGACGAGGCGCCGGCCGGGCTCGGCGTCCCGCGGCAGGCCGACGCGGTCCTCGGCCTGCCAGGAGTTCAGGTCGGCCGCCCCCGCCGGCGGGCCCCACGCCTCGTCGGCGGCGTCGTCGGCGATCCAGGCGGCGAGCATCTCCAGCACGGTCAGGTCGGTCCACGGGTCGATGGCGGTCGCGGCCGACAGCGCCTCGTCCGGCGCGGGCAGCTTGTCGCCGCGGGCCCGCCGCCACCACTCCTCCCCCAGGTCGCGGGTGCCGACCAGCAGGGCGGCCACCGCCGAGAGCTCGGTGGAGCGGCGGGTGAGCGGCGCTCCGCGCGCCAGTTCCGCGCATCGCTCGACACGACCGGCCCCCAGCGCCGTCTCCGCCTCGCGGAGCAGGGCGCCGGCCTGGGGTCTCTCCGTGCCCAGCAGACTCGTGACGAGCCTTCTGGCCTCGGTCCGGGCATCCTCCGCACGTGCCTCCCGCATACCCGCCACGTTACGCCGGAGGACCCTCAGGCGCGAGGCTCACCGGGCGGGATGGCCGTGCCGTCCTCCGGTGCGCCGCCGCGGTAGGCGGCGCGGCCGACCATGTAGGCGGCCACCGCCGCCGTGATCACCTGGAAGACCGCGGCCAGCAGCAGCGGCCCGGCCGTCGCCCAGGTGGGACGGCGCAGCCACATGGCGAGCAGCACCAGGTGCAGGCTGAGCACCTGGGGTTTGGTCGCGGCGTGCATGCGGGCGAGGGTGGCCGGGAAGCGGACCATCCCCACCCCGGCGACGAACGCCAGCGCGGCGCCCAGCAGCAGGCACGCCGCGGCGGCGGCGTCCAGGACGGTCACCGCGCCCGCCCGGCTGCGAAACCGGCCGTGATCACCGCGGCGGGGGCCGCGACGGGGACCGCCCGCCCCCCGGCCGCCGTCACCGCGCCCGCCCGGCGAAGAACCTGGCCAGCGAGACCGATCCGACGAACCCCAGCAGGGTCAGCACCGGCAGCAGCGGCAGCGCCGAGTACTGGCCGCGAGCGACCGCCGCCGCGCCGATCACGCACATCACCACGGCGGTCATGACGTCCAGGGCGATCGCACGGTCCAGCATGGACGGGCCGCGCACCAGCCGGTACAGCGTCATCGCCGCCGCGCCGCCGAGCAGCGCCAGTACCACCGGGTACACCATCGCCGTCATCGCAGTTCCTCCCTGTCGGCGGTGGTGCCGAAGGCCGCCACGATGCGCGCCTCCAGCTTCGCCACATCCGCCCGTACCATCCCCTGCACATCGCCGGTGGGCCCGAGGACGTGCAGGAGCAGTTCCCCCTCCGTCAGGCGGGCCTCCAGCACGAGGCTGCCGGGCAGCGCCGACAGCGCCACCACGGTCAGCACCGCCATCACCTCCGATGAGGTGCGCAGCCGTACCTCGACGATCTCCATCGGCGGCACCGTGCCGAAGCGCAGCGCCCAGAACGCGACCCGGGCGCTGGAGACCACCAGGTCGGCGGCGAAGCCGGTCAGGAAGACCAGCAGCCCGACCGGGTGGACGCGCAGCGCGGGCTCGCGGGCCGGCAGTGGCAGCAGCCAGACGACGGCCAGCGCGGCGAGCAGGCCGCCGAGGATGTTGGCGACGCTCAGCTCGCCCCACAGCAGCAGCCAGACCAGCGTCAGCCAGGCCACCGTGCGGGGCGGGACGGGCCTGCCGAGCAGCCGGGGCGCGCGGCCGCCGTCCGGCCGGCTCACCGGCCGCCCCCCAGGACGGCCGAGACGTACGGCTCACGGGCCAGCAGCTCCGCGGCGGTCCGTACGGTGAACGCGCTCAGCGGCCCGGCCAGCACGGTGTAGGAGAGGCCCAGCGCCACCAGCGCGGCCGTGGCGCCGATCATCGGGAGAGGCATCCGCACGCTGGTGACGATCTCCCGGCCGGTGATCCCCTCGGTGCCCCGCGCCCGGCCCGCGCCCGGCTCCCCGGAGCCGGGTCCGCCGGGTCCGCCGGAATCGCCGGCACCGCCCGGCCCCCCGCGTTCCCCGGCGCCCCCGAAGCCTCCCGCGCCCTCCGAGCCCTCCGAACCCTGGGAGCCCTCTGAGCCCTCCGGACCCTCTGAAGGCTCCTCCCCCTCCAGCACGACGCCCGCCCCGGTCACGTCCGGCGGAGGCGTCCGCCAGAAGGCCCTGTTCCAGGTCATGGCCACCGCGTACAGGGTGAGCAGGCTGGTCACCAGCCCCCCGGCGACCAGGATCAGCGCCACCGGGCTCCCGTCGGCCACCCCCGCCCGGACCAGCGCCAGCTTGCCCAGGAAGCCCGACATCGGGGGGATCCCGGCGAGGTTCATCGCGGGGACGAAGAAGAGCACCGAGATCAGCGGCGCGAGGCCCAGCAGCCCGCCCAGGCGGTCCACCGAGGTCGTGCCGGTGCGGCGCTCGATCATCCCGGCCACCAGGAACAGGCTGGTCTGCACGGTGATGTGGTGGACCGCGTAGAGGACCGCGCCGGCCACCCCGCCGACGGAGAAGAGCGCGACGCCGAACACCATGTAGCCGATGTGGCTGACCAAGGTGAAGGAGAGCATCCGCTTGATGTCGGTCTGGGCGACCGCCCCGAGCACCCCCAGCAGCATGGTGGCCAGCGCCGCCCACATCAGCAGGCCGCCCACCGGGCCGCCGGGGAACAGCAGCGCCTCCAGCCGGATGATCGAGTAGACGCCGACCTTGGTCAGCAGCCCGGCGAACAGCGCCGTCGCGGGCGCGGGCGCGGTCGGGTAGGAGTCGGGCAGCCACCCCGACATCGGGAACACCGCGGCCTTGACCACGAAGACCAGCAGCAGCGTCAGCTCCACCAGCAGCCTCACCGAGCCCGGCAGCGGCGTGAACCGCTCGGCGAGCTGGGCCATCGAGACGGTGCCGGTCGCGCCGTAGGTCACCGCGATGGCGACCAGGAACAGCATCGACGACACCAGGGCCACCACCGCGTAGGTGGCGCCCGCCCGGACCCGCGACTCCGTCCCGCCGAAGGTCAGCAGCACGTACGACCCGCTGAGCAGCATCTCGAAGGCGACGAAGAGGTTGAACAGGTCGCCGGTCAGGAACGCGTCGGACACGCCGGCGGACATGATCAGGTAGGCCGGGTGGAAGATCGCCAGCGGTGCGGCCTGCTCCTGGTCGGCGTACGCCTGCGCCTGGGCGAAGATCATCACGCACAGTGTCACCGCCGAGGAGACCGCCAGCATGACGGTGGCGAGCCGGTCGGCGACCAGTGAGATGCCGAACGGCGCCGGCCAGCCGCCGGCGTCCGTCACCAGCGGCCCCCGCCGGTCGGCCGCCACCAGCAGGGCCAGCGACACCGCCAGCACGATCGCGAGGGTGCCCACGCTGATGAGCGCCTGGGTCCGGCGCAGCCGGCCGCCGATGGCCAGCTTCAGTCCGGCGGCCAGCAGCGGCAGCACCACGGGCACGGGGATCAGGGCCTCCATCAGTCCTCGCCCTCCAGGTCCGGGTCGTCGGCCCTGGCCTGCCGTGACCGGTCGGCCCGGATGGCGGCCCGCATCGCCTCCCGGGCCTCGCGGCGGCGAGCCTTGAGCCGTTCGCGGACCTCCCGCTCGCGCTCGGCGAGCTCCCGTTCCCGGCGGGCGAAGTCCTCGCGGATCCGGCGGACCCGCTCACGGCGTTCGCGGCGGGACTCCTCCTCGGCGCGCCGGGTCTCGGCGCGCCGTTCGGCGATCCGCTCGGGGGACTGCGCCTCCCCGTGCTCGCGGACCCAGCGGTCGAGCTCGGCGCCGGCCTCGTCGATCCGCTGCCGCATCTCCCGGGCCTCGCGGCGTTCGCGCTCGTGCCGGGCGGTGTCCAGGCGGGCCAGCTCGGCGCGCTGCCCGGCGACCAGCCTGCGGTAGGCCCTCCGCCGTTCGCGCACCGCCTCGGCGATCTCGCCGCGCCGGGAGCGCAGCCGCACCCGGCGGTCCTCGGTGTCGTCCTGCACCTCGTCGCCGCCGGTGAGCTGCCAGGACCGGTGGACCATGGACAGCAGGAACGCGGTGACGCCCAGGGTGATCACGATGGCGGTGAGCACCATCGCCTGCGGCAGCGGGTCGGCCATCCGGGCCGGATCGGAGACGCCGAGGATCGGCGGTTCCCCCGGCGGGCCGGAGACCGTGACGATCAGCAGGTTCACCCCGTTGCCGAGGAGGATGACGCCGGCCAGCAGCCGCACCAGGCTGCGTTCCAGAAGGAGCGCCGCCCCGACCGCGATCAGGATCGCGGAGGCGGCGATCGGCAGCAGCGGGACGCTCACCGGGTCTCCTCCTCCTCGATCTGCCGGTCCAGCTCGGCGCCCAGGCTGCGCAGGATGTCCTGGACCATGCCGAACACCGTCAGGTAGATCCCGAGGTCGAACAGCAGGACGGTGGACAGGTGGACCTTCCCGACCAGGGGGACTGCCAGGTCGGCGGAGAACGCGCGCAGCGGCGCGCCGCCGAACGCCAGGCCCAGGACCGCGGACACCACCGACAGCACCAGGCCCAGCCCCATCAGCACCCCGGCGCCGGTCGGCGCGGCGACGGCCAGCTCGTACCGGCCCCCGGCGAGATAGCGGACGACCAGGGACAGCCCGGCCACGATGCCGCCGGCGAACCCGCCGCCCACCGAGCCGTGCCCGGTGAACAGCAGGAAGACCGAGACGAGCAGCAGGGTGTGGAAGATCATGCGCGCGATGACCTCCAGGACCGCCGCCCGCTCCCCCGGCGGCAGGGTCGCCGTCAGCCAGTAGGTCCGGCCCGGCGGCCTGCGGTGCCCGGCGGGGGGCCGTTCCAGCGCGTAGGTGCGGCGGCGCAGGAAGACCAGGCTGGTCACCCCCAGGGTGAGGACGACGAGAACGGTGCTCTCCCCCAGGGTGTCCCAGGCCCTGATGTCCACCAGCAGCGCGCTGACGATGTTGGAGGCTTTCGCCTGCTCCGTCGGCCCGGCCAGCAGCGTCCCGACCGGCGTCTCCGACCGCGCGTTGACCGCCAGTGTCCCGGCGCCGGCCGCGACGAGGCCGGTGACCGCCCCGAGCACGGCGCGTACGGCCAGCGGCACCCTGGGCCGCTGCTCCTCCTGCGGGACGATCGGGAGCCTGCGCAGCACCAGCACGAAAGCCACCAGGCTCAGCGTCTCGACGAGGAGCTGGGTCAGTGCCAGGTCGGGTGAGCCGTGGGAGAGGAACAGCAGCGCGGTGCCGTACCCGGTGAGCCCGACCAGCAGCGCGAGCACGACGTGGGAGCGGGCGAACGGCGCGAGGACGGCGGTGACGGCGAGGAGGAGCCCCACGACGGGCTGCTCGGCGCGTTCCCACAGGACGACGGCCGGTCCCACCGTGGTGACGGGCCCGTACAGCAGCGCGAAGACCGCGATGCCCGCCAGGGTGATGAACGCGATCATCAGGTAGTCGGGGAGGGACCCGCGCTGGACGACGCCGGTGAGCTGCCCGGCGAAGCGGTTCATGCCGCGTACGAGCGCCCAGTAGACCCGTCCGGAGTCGATCGTGCGCAGCAGCCGCCCGGCCCGCGCCCCCCGGTCCCCGGCGGCGAAGATCAGCGCACCCCCGGCCAGGGCGGCGGCGGACAGCAGCAGCGGGACGGGCGCGCCGCTCCACAGCGCGAGGTGGGCCTCGTGGCCGGGGTCGGCGAAGGTGGCGGTGTAGGGCTCCACGGCATGGCCGTACCGGGAGGCGAGGAGGGCGGCGACCGGCCCGAGCGCGGCGAGCAGGGCGGGCGGCAGGAACGTCGCGACGCCGTAGGGCGCCATCGGGGTCGGTTCCCGGCCCGGCGGGCTCCCGAAGGCCCCGGCGAGGAAGCGCAGGCTGTAGGCGGCGGTCAGCGCCGAGCCGAGCACCACCCCGGCCAGCGTCACCACCTGGGCGGGCCCGCCGCCGAGCAGCGACTCGAAGGCAGCCTCCTTGGCGGAGAACCCGAAGAAGAGCGGCACGCCCGCCATGGAGGCCGCGGAGGCCGTCGCGACCGCGCACAGCCAGGGCGCCGAGCGCCGCAGGCCGCTCAGCGCGCGCAGGTCGCGGGTCCCGGCCGCGTGGTCGACGATCCCGACGACCAGGAACAGCGACGCCTTGAACAGGGCGTGCGCGCCCAGCATCGCGGCGCCCGCGAGCGCGGCGCCGCGGGTGGCGGCACCGAACAGCACGGTCAGGAAGCCGAGCTGGCTCACCGTGCCGTAGGCGAGCAGCCGTTTGAGGTCGTTCTCACGCAGGGCCCGCCAGCCGGCCGGCAGCATCGTGAGCAGGCCGAGCGACACGGCCGCCGCCCGCCACGGGACGTCCTCGCCGAAGGCCGGGCCGAGCCTGGCCAGCAGGTAGATCCCGGCCTTGACCATCGCCGCGGCGTGCAGGTAGGCCGAGACCGGGGTCGGCGCGGCCATCGCGGCGGGCAGCCACATGCTGAACGGGAAGATCGCCGACTTCGACAGCGCCCCGGCCAGGACGAGCGCCAGCGCGGCCGGCACCGTCCCGCCGGCCGGCGGATGCGCGAGGAGCCGCGAGACCCGGTAGGTGCCGGCCGCCTCGCCCAGCATGACGAACCCGGCGAGCATGGCCAGCCCGCCGAAGGTGGTGACGGTGAGCGCCTGCAGCGCGGCCCGCCGTCCGGCCCGGCTCGCCGGGTCCTGGCCGATCAGCAGGTAGGAGAAGATCGTGGTCAGCTCCCAGAACACGTACAGCAGGAGCAGGTCGTCGGCGGCCACCAGCCCGAGCATGGCCCCGGCGAAGGCCGTCAGCGACCCGCCGAACCTCCCGAGCCCGTCCTCGCCGGCGGAGAAGTAGCGGGAGCAGTACAGCAGCACCAGCGCGCCGATCCCGGTGACCAGCGTCATCATCAGCAGGCCCAGCGCGTCGGCGCGGAAGGACAGGCTCATCCCCAGGGCGGGCGCCCAGTCGTGCCGCGAGGAGACGGGCGCGCCCGTGACGACGGCCCACAGCGTGTAGGCGAACCCGCAGGCGGGCGGGAGGGCGAGCACGAGGAAGGCGTCGCGGCCGAGCCTGCGCACCAGGGCCGGGGCGCACACCGCCGCGACGGCGTGCAGGATCAGCAGCGGCTCCATGGTCTCCCGGGCCCGTCGTCGGCCGACGACCCGACGGTGCCACCGGATCCGCCGCGCCGCCGTACGGGCGCGCGGCCGCTTGACGGGAAAAGTCCCGGTCCTTCACCGGGACATGAGACCCGCCGGGTACGGCTCAGCGGCGGCCGGCGCGGCCCAGCAGCCAGCCGATCACCGCGCTGCCGAGCGCGACCC
This sequence comes from Streptosporangium sp. NPDC053982, assembly GCF_055585205.1. NCBI lineage: Bacteria > Bacillati > Actinomycetota > Actinomycetes > Streptosporangiales > Streptosporangiaceae > Streptosporangium > Streptosporangium sp. NPDC053982. Next base: position 118,215 of record NZ_JBVJKQ010000018.1, on the reverse strand, counting down.
CGGCGCCCATCCCGAACGCGGCGAGGACCGGCCAGGCGGGGCCGTTCGCGGCGGGTCGCGGGGCGGGGCGGGCGGCGGGACGCTCGAAGACCCGCGGCGCGGCCTGGGCCTGCTCTCCGGCGGGGACGACCGCCGGGCCGGGCCGGGCGGCTTCTCCGGCGAGGGCCGCCGGGCCGGCCTGGACGGGGATCGCGGCTGTCTCCGGGACGGTCGCCGTGGTCCCGGCGGTCCCGGCGGTCCCGGTGACTCCGATCACGGAGGCGGCGGGGACCGCGGGGGCCGTCACGACGGCGGCGAGGTGGTTCTCGACGGCGGTGAAGAACTCTCCCGCGGTCTTCCTCGCCACCGAGCCGAGCATGCGCTGGCCGACGCCCCCGATCATGCCGCCGACCACCGCCTCGGCGTCGTAGTCGACCCGGGTGCCGTCCCCGGCGTCGCTGAGGCGGATCTCGACGGTGGCGTCCACCGTGCCGGGGGCGCCCTGCCCCCGGGCCCGGAGCACGAACCGCTCCGGCGCGTCCGGCTCGGTCAGCGTCACCTCTCCCTGGTAGACGCCCTTGATCGAGGCGACCCCGGCGGTGACCGTCATCCGGTAGGCGCCGGGCCCCGTCTCCTCCAGGCGCTCACAGCCCGGGATCGTGCGCACGAGCACGGCCGGGTCCTGGAGCGCGGACCACACGCGGTCCCTGTCGACGCCGAGCACGGCGCTGCCTGCGACCTTCATCCCAGTACTGTAGGCATCCGCCCGCCGCGCCGGTAGGGCGTGTGCCCTCGGCGCGGCGGACGGCGAGACGGCGGAACCCCGCTAGGCGGTCAGGACCACCTTGTTGCACTCGTTCTCCTTGTGCTTGAACATCTCGTAGGCCCGCGGGGCGTCCTCCAGCCGCATGCGGTGGCTGATCACGAAGCTGGGGTCGATGTCGCCGTTGCGGATCCGCTCCATCAGCGGCCTCATGTACCGCTGCACGTGGCACTGGCCGGCCCTCAGGGTCAGCGACCGGTTCATGATCGATCCCATCGGGAACTTGTCGACCATGCCGCCGTAGACGCCGATCACCGAGACGGTCCCGCCGTTGCGGCAGGCCATGATCGCCTGGCGCAGGGCGTACGGCCGGTCGGTCTCCAGGCGGGTCGCCTGCTTGGTGCGGTCGTAGGCGTACATGGCCGGGTTGCCGTGGTGGGCCTCCATGCCGACGGCGTCTATGCAGGCGTCCGGGCCGCGGCCGGCGGTCATGTCCCGCAGCGCCTCCATGACGTCGACCTCCTCGTAGTTGAGCGTCTCGGCGCCCGCGCGCTCGGCGTGGTGCAGCCGGTAGGGGAGGCGGTCGATGGATATGACCCGTTCGGCGCCCATCAGGCGGGCGCTGAGGGCCGCGAACTGGCCGACCGGCCCGGCCCCCCAGACGGCGACGACGTCGCCGGGCTTGATGTCGCACATCTCCGCGCCCATCCAGCCGGTGGGCAGGATGTCGGACAGGAACAGCACCTTCTCGTCCGGCAGGCCGTCCTCGACCTTGATCGGCCCCACGTCGGCGAAGGGCACCCGGGCGTACTCCGCCTGGCCCCCGGCGTAGCCGCCGAGCATGTGCGAGTAACCGAAGATCCCCGACGGGGAGTGACCCAGGACCTTCTCCGCGACGCCCGCGTTGGGGTTGGAGTTCTCGCACACGGAGTACATGCCGTTCTGGCAGGACAGGCAGTTGCCGCAGGCGATCGGGAACGGGACGACCACCCGGTCGCCGACCTTGAGGTTGCGCACCTGCGGGCCCACCTCCACCACCTCGCCCATGAACTCGTGGCCGAGGATGTCGCCCTTCTTCATCGTGGGCATGTACCCGTCGTACAGGTGCAGGTCCGAGCCGCAGATCGCGGTCGAGGTGACGCGGACGACGGCGTCGCGGGCGTTGACGATCCCCGGGTCCGGGACGTCCCGGACCTCGACGGTGTTGCGGCCCATCCAGCATGTGGCTTTCATGTCTTCCCCTCACCCCACCGGCTGGGCGGGACGCTGTACGGCCTGCCGGAGCGCGCGGGTGCCCTCCGGGCTGCCCTCGGAGCGCACCACCTCCCCGGTCTCCATGACCTGCTTGAACCGCCGCAGGTCGTCGTGGACCTGCTGCTCGGGGTGCTCGCCCAGCAGCCGGGCCAGCGCCAGGCCCGCCTTGCCGCCCGGCGGGTCGTAGCTCAGGCTCACCCGCACCTCGGTGCCGCGCCCGCCCGGGGCGTCGGCGAACCGCACCGTCCCGCTGTTGGGCACCGTCGCCCGTCCCGTGGACCGCCACGAGATCAGCTCACCCGGGCGGTCCTCGACGATCTCCGCGTCCCACTGCACGCTTTTGCCGGCCGGGCCCCGCGCCGTCCAGTGCGACCGTCCGTCGCCGGTCACCTCCACCGACTCCAGGTGCGTCATGAACCGCGGAAGGTGCCCGAAGTCCCGCCAGTACCGGTAGACCTCCTCGCAGGGATGGTTGATCGTCACCGCCGCCCGCAGGTCCCGGATCCGATCGCCCAGTTCACGGCCCTCCCGGCCCTCAGGGCCCCGGGTGGCCGTGGTGCGCCGGCCGGCCCGCATCGCGGCGTACACGGCGGCGGCGAGCCCGGTGGCCGCCGTGAGGGTCCCGATGCGGCCGCCTCCGCCGCCGGAGCGGCCGCCCCGGCCGGTCTTCGCGCGGCCGGGCGCCATCATCCGCATCGCGCCGCCCAGGCCGTGCCCGGACGCCGTCATCCGCCTCATCCCGCCGATGCGGCGGCCCGGCGCCATCATGCGCATCGCGCCGCCCATGCGGTGGTGGTCCCCCATCCCGCGGGCGTGCCCGCGGCCTCCCGGGTACGGGATCACGTGCAGGAACTCCCGCCGGCCGGTCGGCGCCAGCATCGCGCGGATCCGGCCGGCGATGCCGCGGCCCGTGCCGGGCGGCGTCATGTGGAGCAGACCCCGCGCCCCGTGCTGCGGGATGACGTGCAGGAATTCCCGGCCGCCGGTCGGCGCCAGCGTCCGCCGCAGGCCGCGGGGAAGTCTCCGGCCGCCCGCCATCGGCATCCCGCTGAGCATGCCCCCCGCTCCGCGCGACGGGAGCGTGTGCAGGAACTCCCGGCCGCCGGTGGGCATGAGCCTCCGCCTCGGGCCGCGACCGGGCGTGCCGCCCATCATCGGCATGGCCTGGATGAACTCCCGGCCGCTCGTCGGCGTCAGCCTCCGGTGGATCCGCTCGGCGGTCTTCGGCGCGACGACGTGCGCCAGGCCCAGGCCGAGGCCGGCCCAGCCCAGCACGCGGGCGAGCGGGTCGGCGGTGTGCTGATGTTCATGGGTCATATGGTCCTCGCATGGCTGGTCGCTTCTCCGATTCCGGCCCGCCGTCGGCTCGGCCCCGCGGCCGTTTCCGGCCGCCACGCCGCACCGGCGCCGCCGCCGTCCGGCGCGGCCCGGCAGGCGGGAACGGCCGGTGGCGAACCTCCCGGTAACCGCAGGTATTACCCCTCTGACATGGGAAGACGCTGATTCTCCGGTCCGGAATGGGTCAGGAGATCCCAACATCGCCGGACTCTCCGCCGGCCCCGGCCGCCGGATCTCGTCACCGACAAATGCCCCATATGGCCATTTATGCGATTACCGGTCCCCGGCCCCTGGCAGGATGGTGCGCCATGGCATCGGGGAGATCACGAATGGCCGGGGCGGCGGTCGCGCTCGCGGTCGTGACGGCGGGCGCGGGCTGCGGCCAGGGGAGCACGGGCGCGGACGGCGGCGCGGCGGACGGCAGGGACGGCGCCGCCCGCGCCCCCTCCCCCGCCGTGTCCGCCTCGCCGTCCCCCACCGGCCCGCCCGGGGTGCTGCCCAGGCCGGGCGAGGTGGCCCGGATCCCCGTGCCCGCCGACGGACTGCCGCCCGTGATCAGCTCCATCCCGACCAAGCGAAAGGTCGTCTTCCTCACCATCGACGACGGATGGGAGCAGGACCCGGGGTTCCTGGCGCAGGTCCGCGAGCGGCGGATCCCGATCGCGGCCTTCGTCACCCGCGACGCCGTCGAGGCCAGGGGCGCGACCGACCCGACCGCCCAGGGAGGGAGATACCTCGGCGCCGGGAAGTGGGACTACGTGCGCGACCTGCGCGAGGCCGGGGCGACGATCGAGGACCACACGCTCACCCATCCCAGCATGCCCACGCTCGGCTACGAGCGGCAGAAGGCGGAGATCTGCGGCACCGCCAAGCTGGTCCGCAGGCACACCGGCGAGTCGCCCAGGCTGTTCCGCCCGCCGTTCGGCGCCTTCAACACCCTGACGCGCAGGGCGGCCAAGGCGTGCGGCATGGACGCGCTGCTGCTCTGGACGGCGACCGTGCAGCCGGGCGGGAAGATCGCCTATCAGGTGCCGGACAAGAAGCTGCGCCCCGGCGACGTGCTGCTGCTGCACTTCCGGCCGAACCTGTCCCGCGACTTCCGCGTCCTGGTCAAGAAGATCCAGCGCCGGGGCTTCGAGCTCGGCAACCTCCACGCCTACCTGGAGGCCGCGGGCCGCCGGTCCTGACCCGGATCCGAGCCGGAGTGCGGTCCGGACCGGCCGTGTGACGAAGATCGCATCAGCTCGCGGCACCGGCGCCCCCCTTTGCTCTACACGTTGTAGTACTACTGGAGGTAGCACTACCGCTTGTAGAGCTTTGACCCGTGAGGGGAAGATGGACGCACTGGACCTGGCGCGGTGGCAGTTCGGGATCACCACCGTCTACCACTTTCTTTTCGTACCCCTGACCATCGGCCTGGGCGTCTTCGTGGCCGGCTTGCAGACCGCCTGGCACCGCACCGGCAGGGAGCAGTACCTGACGCTCACCAAGTTCTTCGGGAAGCTCTTCCTGATCAACTTCGCGATGGGCGTGGTGACCGGCATCGTGCAGGAGTTCCAGTTCGGGATGAACTGGAGTGAGTACTCCGTCTTCGTCGGCGACGTCTTCGGCGCCCCGCTGGCGCTGGAGGCGCTGCTGGCGTTCTTCCTGGAGTCGACGTTCCTGGGCCTGTGGATCTTCGGGTGGGACCGCCTCCCCAAGCGCGTCCACCTCGCCACGATCTGGGCGGCGGTGATCGGCTCCAACCTCTCGGCCTACTTCATCCTCGCCGCCAACGCCTGGATGAAGCACCCGGTCGGCTACGAGGTGGTCGGCGGCCGGGCCCGCATGACGGACCTGTGGGCGGTGCTCACCAACCCCACGGCCCTCGCCCAGGTGCCCCACGTGGTCGGCGCGGCGTTCGTCGTCGCCGGCGGGTTCGTGCTGGCCGTCTGCGGCTACCGCGTCCTGCGCGAGCGGCGTCCGGGCCCCGGCGGCACCGTTCCCGTACGGCGCGGCGAGGAGGGCATGTGGCGTGCCCCGATGCGCGCCGCGCTGGTCATGACGGCGATCGCCGGGGCCGTCGTCGCCTTCACCGGCGACGCCTCCGCCAAGCTCCTGAACGAGCAGCAGCCGATGAAGCTGGCCGCCGCCGAGGGACTCCGGCACAGCACGGCGGGCGCGCCGTTCTCCCCCGTGCCCGGGGTGGAGCTGCCCGGCGTGCTCAGCTTCCTGTCCACCGGCGACTTCGGCGCCGTCATCCGGGGCACCGAGGACCTCCAGGCCGCCTACGCCCGGCAGTTCGGCCCGGCCGACTACGTCCCCGACCTGACCGTCGTCTACTGGTCCTTCCGCGTCATGATCGTCTTCGGCATGACGACCGTGGCCCTCTCGGTCCTCGGCCTGTGGCTGACCCGCCGTCGCCGCCGCGACCCGCGCCCGGTGCCCTCCTGGTTCGCCCGCGCCTGCCTGCTCGCCCTGCCACTGCCGACCCTCGCGATGATCGCCGGCTGGCTGCTCAGCGAGATCGGCCGTCAGCCCTGGACCGTCCAGGGCGAGCTGCTCACCGCCGCGAGCGTCTCCCCCGGCGTCAGCCTCGCCGAGGTCGCGATCTCACTGACGGTCTTCACCGTCCTGTACGGCGCGCTCGCCCTGGCCGAGGCCGTACTGCTGGTCCGGCACGTCAAGGCGGGCCCCGAGCCCGCCGCCCCCGGCCCCCTCGCCCCGCCCTCGCGCGACGGCGACGAGGACCGCACCGCACTGCTCCAGCCGACCCTGATGTACTGAGCGGACAACGGACATGGAACTGACGACCTTCTGGTTCATCGTCATCGCCTTCCTGTGGACCGGTTTCTTCGTCCTGGAGGGCTTCGACTTCGGCGTCGGCATGCTGGCCCCGGCGCTGTCGCGGAACGAGGCCGAGCGCAGGCAGGTGCTCGGCACCATCGGCCCGGTCTGGGACGGCAACGAGGTGTGGCTGATCACCGCGGTCGGCGCGATGTTCGCCGCGTTCCCCGCCTGGTACGCCGGTCTGCTCAGCGAGTTCTACCTGCCGCTCACGCTGGTCCTGGTCGGGCTGATCGTGCGCGGCGTCGGCCTGGAGTGGCGGGGCAAGGTGCACCACGCCACGGACCGCCGCTGGTGCGACCTGGGCATCGTGGCGGGCAGCGCGCTCCCGGCGTTCCTGTGGGGCGCCGTCTTCGCCGACCTGCTGCGGGGCGGCGCGGCCGCCGCGCTGGCCGGCGGGATCCTCTCGCTCTCGCTGTTCGCCCTGCACGGCGCGGTCTTCGTCGCGCTGAAGATCACCGGCCCGGTACGGGCCCGCGCCCGCCGCGCCGCGATGGCCGCCTCGGCGGTGGCGCTGCCCGCGGCCGTGGTGGCGCTGCCGGGCATCCCCCCGGCGGGCAGCGGCTGGGCCGCGGCGCCGTGGCCGTGGGCGGGCGCGCTGGCCGCGGTCGCCGCCCTGGCCGCCGGGGTCGCGCTGACCTGGCGGGGCAGGGACGGCTGGGCGTTCACCGCCACCGCCTCCGCCATCGTCCTGACCGGCGCCGCGCTGTTCGCCACCCTCTTCGAAGCCCCCATGCCGGGCATGACCGTCGCCGGGGCCGCCTCCGGCCCCTACACGCTGGGCATGCTGACCTGGATCGGCCTGATCGCGCTGCCGTTCGTGCTCGGCTACCAGGCGTGGACCTACTGGGTATTCCGCAGGCGCCTGGTCGCCGAGGTCTCCCGGGCCTGACTCCCCGGCCCGGGTCTCCCGGATCAGGCCCCCGCTCCGGAGCCTCCCGGACCGGCCCTCGCGTCGGGGTCTCGCGGCCCGGGTCGCCCGGGCCGGGGCGTCCTGACAGCGGGCGGCGCGCCGCCCTCCCCGTCCGCCGCGCCGCCGACGCCGTACCGGGAACACCGTGGCCACGGCCGCCACCGCGGCCGTGGCCGTCTCCACGAGCCCGGCGGCCACCGTTATCACTGTGAGATCTGACATTTTCCGGGCGGTGGAGTTGGGAAACAGAGGCATTGACTTCCAGTGAAAAGATCGCAAACATGCCTCGGTGACCACCCCCAGTCTGTTCCGGCACCGGAACTTCTCGCTCCTGTTCGGAGCGGACACGATCAGCCAGATCGGCACGCAGGTCAGCACCCTCGCGCTGCCGCTGGTCGCGGTGCTCGCGCTGCACGCGAGCCCGTTCGAGACCGGCCTGCTGGCCGCCGCGCAGACGGCGGCCTTCCTGCTGGTCGGACTGCCGGCCGGGGTGTGGGTGGACCGGATGCCGCGCCGGCGGATCCTGGTCGGTGCCGACGTGGTCCGGGCCGTGCTGCTGGCCTCGGTGCCGCTCGCCTGGTGGCTCGACGCGCTGAGCCTGCCCCAGCTGTACGGCGTGGCGCTCGGCACCGGCCTGGCCACGGTCTTCTTCGACGTCGCCTACCAGAGTTACCTGCCGAGCCTGGTCGGCAGGGACCGCCTGATGGAGGGCAACGCCAAACTGGAGATCGTCCGCAACTCCGCGCAGATCGCCGGCCCGGCCGTCGGCGGCGGTCTGATCCAGCTGCTCACCGCGCCGGTCGCGGTGGTGCTGGACGCCGTCAGCTTCCTGGGCTCGGCGCTGATGCTGGGGCGGATCGACGCCACCGAGCAGGTCCCGGACCGCAGCGAACGGCGGGGACTGCTGAAGGAGATCGGCGAGGGCCTGCGGTACGTGGTCTCCCACCGCATCCTGCGGCTGATCGCCGCCTCCACGGCCCTGGCGAACTTCGCCAACGGCATGATGGTCGCCGTCGAGATGATCTTCCTGGCCCGGGTGGTCGGCCTGTCCCCCGGCGCGATCGGCGTGCTGTTCTCGGTGGTGTCCGTCGGCGGCCTGACCGGCGCGGCGCTCGTGGGGCCGATGAGCCGCCGGATCGGCTCGGCCCGGATCATCTGGCTGTCCATCATGGTGACGTCGCCGTTCACCGCCCTGGTGCCGCTGACCGAGCCGGGCTGGCGGGTCTCGCTCTTCGCGATCGGCGCGTTCATCCAGTCGATCGGCGTGGTGCTCTACAACGTCGGCCAGGTCACCTTCCGTCAGAGCGTCACCCCCGAGCGCATGCTCGGCCGGATGAACGCCACCATGCGCTTCCTGGTGTGGGGCACGCTGCCCATCGGCGGCCTGGTCGGCGGTCTGCTGGGCGAGCAGTTCGGCGCCCGCGCCACGCTGTGGGTCGTCGTGGGGGTCACCCTGCTGGCGGTGGTGCCGCCGGTGCTCTCCCCGCTGCGCACCATGCGCGACCTGCCCGAGGTCCCGGACCCGGACGGGCCCGGGGCGGAGGACCCGGCGGCCGGTCCGATGACGGAGCAGCCGGCGGCGGAGGAGCCGGAGGCCGGCGACCCGGCCGCGGAGGGCCCGCCGAGCGGGAGACCGGCGAAGGAGCGGGCGGCGGGCGGCGGCACCGTGACGGAGGACCAGGCGACCGGGGAGGCGGCGGAGGTTCCGCTGATCGGAGAGACGGTGGCGGGGATCCCCGTGACCGAGCGGCCCGCCCCGGCGCACGACCCCGCCTCAGGCCCGGTCCCCGGCTCCGCGCCGGCGCACGACCCCGCCTCCGTCCCGGCGCACGACCCCGCCTCCGATCCGGTCCCCGGCTCCACGCCGGCCGGCGACCCCGGCCGAGACGGGACCTCCGTACGGGACGACACCGGACGGCCGGATCCCGCCGACGGCTCCTGACACCGGCCCCGGCCGGGACGAGCGACGCGGCGACCGATCCCGCCGGGCACCGGTTCCGGCGCGGACGGCCCGGCCCGCACGGCACGGCACGGGCGGCGCGGGCGGCGCGGGCGGCACGGCCCGGCGCGGATGTACGGCGGTGGCTATGATCGCTCCGCGGTTCCCGGGCCGCACGCGAGGAGGGCGGATGCGCGAACTCGAGGTCTCCCACCACGACCTGCTGGGCTCGGCCTCGGGGCTGGCGGACGCGGCGGAGGTCCTGCGCGAGGAGCTGCGGATCCTCGGCGACGGGTTCGCCGGTGACGGCGACCCCTGGGGCGAAGGCGACCTGGTCGGCCAGATCGGGGCGGCCTACCGGCACCTGGTCGGCAAGGCCCTGGCCCGGGGAGAGGCCATCGCGGAACGGTACGAAGCGGCCGCCGAGGAGGTCGCCGCCGCCTCCCGGACGCATCGCGCGGCCCAGACCGGCGCCGAGGAGGTGATGGCCGCCCTCGCCCGCCGGCACTCGTCACCGGCCTGAGGCGTCACGGCGGGCCGGGCGTCACCTCCGGCCGCCTCCCCGGGCCGGGCGTCACCCGCCCCGCGCCCGCCTCCCCGGGCCGGGCGTCACCCGGTCGCCGGTCAGTCCGGGGGACGCTCGTACCACCGGTGGTTGCGGAAGAACATCCCCGCCTCCGACGGATGGACCCCCGGCGGGTAGAGCCCCGCGATGTGACGCCGGTCGATGCCTCCGCCGAAGACCACGCGGCCCTCGACCGCCGGGCCGGCGGGCAGTCCCAGGGCCCGCAGCGTCTCCGCCTCGTGGATGCCGCCGGGCGGATCGACCTTGACCAGGTAGTAGTCACCGGGGGCGGCGTGGGGCCTCGCCCGGACGACGGCGTCCGAGTCGATCCCGCCCGGCACGAAGTCGATCGGACCGTGCGGGTCGGCGGGCCGCAGGCCGTTTCTGAAGATGTCCTCCGGCGACTGTCCGGGGCGGACGCCCACCCACAGGGGCTCGCGGCCGGTACGCCAGACGATCTCCTCCGGCGCCACCTGCCGGGAGGACTCCCCGGCGGCGGACGACGGGCGCCGCAGCTGCTCCGGGCCGACGCGGGTGGCGGCCCCATGGAAGGGCCGGGCGTGGTCCACGGGCGTTCCCACGCCCTGGGGCGGGGAGCGGGGGCGTCCAGCAGCCGGCCGGCCCTGGAGAAGGCCGGCCCGACCTCGCGGCCGAGTCGCTCCAGGACCTGGCGGTGGAGCCGGCGCAGCAGGACCTGGGCGGACATGACGCCTTCCACCGCCGTCACGGCGGCTCAGGGACCGACGTTCCTCGTCAGGAGCCGCAGCAGCAACCGGAAGAGCGTCCTGATCATGGAGACCTTGAGGACGAAGACGAGCATGGCCGACAGCACCAGTGCCCCGGCCAGGATCCGGGCCGCCCTGGCGGCGTCGTCGGCCTGGGCGCCCGGTCCGTCGGCGGCGGTCCACCGCGTCCGGAAGGCCGCCACGTCCTGCCCGGAGTTGCTGGTCCAGACGGGAGCGGCGTGGTCGTCGGCGGTGTGCCCGGCGTGTTCGAACGTCCCGGCGAGCGCCAGGCACCGCACACCCGCGCCGCACAGTGTCTCCTCGTCGGACGCGGGCCACGGGATGCCCACCAGGTGGAGGACGGCGACGAGTTCGCCGGGCGGCTGCAGGCCCATCAACGGACCCCGGAACCGTGCGGGCCGCGGAGGCCGCCGGGTTCAGGGGCCCCGGTGGAGGCGGCGGGAGCGGGGGCTCCGGCGGGCCGCCGGTCACGATGCCGGGCGGGGGGAATGACCATGTCTCTCCTCGGCGAGCGGTTCCGCGGGATCATGATGGCGCACTCCGCCCGCCGCGACCGGACGGGCGGGCCCCTCACCGGCGGCGCAGGTCGAACAGTTCCGACGGGGAGATCGGCATCCGGTCGATCCGGATGCCCTCGGCGTCCTCCACGGCCGAGGCGATCACCGCCGACACCGGGATGACCCCGGCCTCCCCCGCGCCCTTGATGCCCAGGGGGTTCAGCGGGGACGGGGTCTGCAGGTGCGCGGTCTCGATCCGCGGCACCTCGGTGACGTAGGGCATCAGGAAGTCCATGAACGAGGCGTTCAGCAGCTGCCCGTGCTCGTCGTAGACCATCCGCTCGTACAGCGCGCCGCCCACGCCCTGGGCGACGCCGCCGTGGATCTGCCCCTCGACGATCATCGGGTTGACCAGGTTGCCGCAGTCGTGGACGACGGCGTAGCGCAGGACGCGGATCTCGGCGGTCAGCGGGTCGGTCTCGACGATCGCCGCGTGCATGCCGGAGGCGAAGGTCGAGCGGACCGGCGAGTAGTAGTCGCGCCCCTCCAGCCCCGGCTCGTCCCCCTCGGCCACCGGCGGCCGGTCGGGGGAGGCCGTCCCGGCGAACTGGGTGGCGCGGGCCGCCTCGGCGTCGAAGGCGTAGCGCAGCGGGTTGGCCAGCACCGCCACCGTGGCCAGCGGCACCGCCGCACCGGGCGTGCCGGCCACCCGGACCTCACCGTCGACGATCTCCAGGTCGCCCGGGTCGGCCTCCAGCGCGTCGGCGGCGATCCGCAGCGCCTTCTCCCGCACCCTGCGGCAGGCCAGCGCGATCGCGTTGCCGCTCATCACCGCGGCCCGCGAGGCGAACGTGCCGACCGCGTAGCCGAACCTGCGGGTGTCGCCGGTGACCACCGAGACCCGCTCCAGCGGCACGCCCAGCTCGGACGCGGCGATCTGGGCGAACACCGTCTCGTGGCCCTGCCCCTGGGACGTCAGGCCGGTGGAGACGTGCACCCGGCCGTCGGAGGTGACCTGGACGTGGCCGCCCTCGTAGGGGCCGACGCCGGTGCCCTCCACGTAGCAGCCCAGCCCGATGCCCAGGCGCCGCCCCCCGGCCGCCGCGCGGGCCTTCAGCTCGCCGAAGGAGTCCCAGCCGATGAGCTCCTTGAGCATCCGCAGCGACTCGGGGTAGTCGCCGCTGTCGTAGATCAGCGGCCGGCCGTCCTGGAAGGTCAGTCCCTGGTCGTAGGGGAACTCGCCGGGCTGGATGAAGTTGGCCTCGCGCACCGCCGTACGGTCCAGGCCGAGGTGGGCGGCGATGCGGTCCATGGTCCGCTCCATGCAGAAGGCCGCCTGCGGCCGTCCCGCCCCCCGGTACGGCGTGACCTGCACGGTGTTGGTGTAGACGGAGGAGAACTCGACCCGGTAGGCGCCGATCCGGTACGGGCCCGGAAGCTGGGTGGCGGTGATGATCGGCACGATGATCCCGTACGGCGTGTAGGCCCCGTGGTCGTGCAGGATCGTCACGTCCAGGCCCAGCACCCGCCCGGCGTCGTCGAAACCGACCCGCACGTGCTGCACCTGGGCCCGCTCGTGGGCGGAGGAGACGAAGTGCTCACGCCGGTCCTCGGTCCACTTGACCTCGCGTCCGAGCAGCACGGCGGCCCAGGGGACGAGGACCTCCTCCGGCCACGGATGAACGATCTTGACGCCGAACCCGCCGCCCACGTCGGGGGCGATCACCTCGACCTTGGTCGGCGGCAGGCCAAGCCGGGCCGCGATCGCCATCCGGACGCTGGTGGAGGTCTGGGTGCTGGAGTAGACCCGCAGGGAGCGGTCGTCGGCGTCCCAGCGGGCGTAGACCCCGCGGCCCTCCAGCGGCATGGAGGCGCTGCGCTCGATGTCGAGGCGGAAGGACAGGACGTGCGGGGCCGCCTCGATCGCCTCCCGGGCGCCGAGCCCGGCCGCCGAGGGCACCTCCTGCACCAGGTGCGCGCCGACGTTGCCCGGCACGTCGTCGTGGACGAGCCTGTCGGACCGCGTCGCCTCCTCCACCCCGACGACGGCCCCGGCGACCTCGTAGTCGACCCGGATGAGCGCGCAGGCGTCCTCGGCGAGGTAGCGGTCACGGGCGACGACCATCACGACCGGCTCGCCGACGTGCCGGACGACGTCGCGGGCCAGGGGGCGGGCGGTGCGGCCGTGGGTCAGGGCCGGGTGCGGGATGAGCAGCGGCAGCGGCGCACCGACCTCCTCCGGCAGGTCCTCCCAGGTGTAGATCGCCACCAGCCCCTCGACCTCGATCGCCGCGGAGACGTCGATGTCGAGGATGCGGGCGCGGGCGTGCGGGGAGCGGACGAAGGACGCCTCCAGCGCGCCCGCGCCGAGGTCGTCCAGGTAGCGGCCCCGCCCGGTGAGCAGACGGGGGTCCTCGCGGCGCGGCACCGGCTCGCCGAACAGCCTGGTCGTCATGCCCCCTCCGCCCCGGCACGCTCCCCGGTGGATCCGGCGGGACCTGCGGATCCGGTGCCGGCGAGGCCGGTGGTCCCGGCGGGTCCGGCCTCCCCGGCGGGTCCGGTGTCCCGGAGGGACGCGGACGGCCATCCGGCCGGGGCGTCGTCGCCCTCCCCGGCGATGAGTTCGGCGGCGCGGTGGACGGACCTGACGATGTTCTGGTAACCCGTGCAGCGGCAGAGGTTGCCGGAGAGCCCCTCCAGCACCTCCTCCTCGCTCGGCGCCGGGTTGTCCCGCAGCAGGGCGGTGACCGTGCACAGGAAACCCGGGGTGCAGAAGCCGCACTGCAGGCCGTGGCACTCGGCGAAGGCCCGCTGCACCGGCGACGGCTCCCCCTCCGGCCCGGCCAGCCCCTCCACCGTGGTGATCTCGTGTCCGTCGGCGGTGGCGGCCAGCGTCAGGCAGGAACGCACCGGCTCGCCGTCCAGCAGCACGGTGCAGCAGCCGCAGACCCCGTGCTCGCACCCGACGTGGGTGCCGGTCAGTCCGAGGTCGTGGCGCAGGAAGTCGGACAGCAGACGCCTTCCGGGCGCCTCGGCCCTCCGGACCACCCCGTTCACGGTCAGTGTGACCGCGATGTTCGTCATCGGCTCACCGCTCCTCACCGCTCGCCGCGGACAGCGCCGCCTCCCGCAGCGCCCGCTCGGCCAGGACGCCGGTCAGGTGCCGCCGGTAGCCGGCGCTCGCGTGGATGTCGTCCTCCGGCTCGGCCCGCTCCGCCACGGCCCGCGCCGCCGCCGCCCACCCGTCCGCGCGGGCGTGGCCGGTGACGTCCACCACGACCGGGACCGGGCCCGCGCTCACGCACGCCGCCCGGGCGGCGGTGACGCGCAGGCCGTCGTCCAGGCGGACCAGGGCCGCGACCCCGGCCAGGGCGTAGTCGCCGTGCCGCCGGGCCACCTCGTGGAAGGCGGTTCCGCAGCGCGGGCCGGACGCGGGGAAGAACGCCGAGACGGCCAGCTCGCCCGGCTCGGCGGCCGACTCCAGGGGGCCGGTGAAGAAACCGGCCGCCGGGACGTCGCGGACCGCGCCGGGCCGGGCCAGCCGTACCGAGCCGCCGAGGAGCGCCAGCACCGCGGGCAGCTCGGCGGCGGGGTCGGCGTGCACCAGGCTGCCGACGACCGTGCCCCGGTTGCGGATCACCGGGTGGGCGACCAGCCGCAGCGCCTGGCGCAGCAGCGGCTGGGCGGCGGCCGCCTCGGCCGAGCGCTCCACGCGGGCGTGCCGGGCCAGCGCGCCGACCCGTACGCCCCCCGGTTCGACCTCGACCGTGTCCAGCGCGGTGAGCCGGTTGACGTCGACGAGGTGGCCGGGGGCGGCCAGCCGCATGTTCAGCAGGGGGATCAGGCTCTGGCCTCCGGCGAGCACCTTGCCCTCCGGCCCGGCCGCGGCCAGGACCTCCATCGCCTCGGCGACGGAACGGGGGGCGTGGTATTCAAACGGAGGCGGCTTCATCCGGAGGTCTCCCGCGCCCGCGCGCCCGGCCCGGAACCGCCCGCGCCCGGCCGTCCGGGCCGGGACCCGCCGCGCCCGCCGGTCATCCCGACGTCTCCCGGGTCTGCCCGGCCTCCTCGGCGGGGACCTCCACGGCCCCGGTCTGCCGGGAGACGACCCGCAGCAGGTGGTAACCGCCCACGACGACGATGGTGCCGAAGGCGATGCCCTCCAGCGCGAAGTCGGAGCCGAACATCTGCTTGACCGGGCCGATGGCCAGGATGATGCCCGCCCCGATCGGGACCATGTTGACCGGGTTGGAGAAGTCGACGCGGTTCTCGATCCAGATCTTCGCGCCGAGCAGGCCGATCATGCCGTAGAGGATCACCGTGATGCCGCCCAGCACGCCGTTGGGGGTGGCCGCCACCAGCGCGCCGAACTTCGGGCACAGGCCGAAGAGGATCGCGATGGCGGCCGCGATGTAGTAGGCGGCCGTGGAGTAGACCCGGGTGGCGGCCATGACGCCGATGTTCTCGGCGTAGGTGGTGGTCGGGGAGCCGCCGAAGGCGGTGGCGACCGCTGTGGTGACGCCGTCGGCGGCGATCGCCCGGCCCAGGTAGGGGTCGACGTCGGTGCCGGTCATCTCGCCGACCGCCTTGACGTGGCCGACGTTCTCGGCGATCAGCGCGATCACCGCGGGCAGCACCAGCAGCGCGGCCGAGACCTTGATGTCGGGCAGGTGCATGTGCGGCAGGCCGATCCAGTCGGCGCTCGCCACCGCGTCGAGGTTCACCCGGGGATGGGTGTCGATCTTCCCGGTCCCGGCGTTGAAGGCGGTGATGTCGCCGAAGACGCGGTCGGCCGCCCAGGACAGCGCGAAGCCGATGACCAGCCCGAGGAGGATGCCGATCCGCCCGACGAACCCGCGGAACGCCACGATGATCACGAATGTGACGATCATGGTGATCAGCGCGAGCCACTGGTCGCTGGGCCAGTAGACGTCCGCGACGACGTAGGCCAGGCCGAACCCGATCAGCATGACGACGCCGCCGGTGACGACCGGCGGGAACACCCGGTTGATGATCTGCACGCCCACGAAGTGGATGGCCAGGCCCACCAGGGCCAGCACCAGGCCGACCAGCAGGATCGCCCCGGTGACCACCGCGTCCCCGGCCGGGGTGTCGCCGCCGTACAGCGCCCGGATGGCCAGCACGCCGCCCACGAACGAGGCGCTGGTGCCGAGGTAGCTGGGGATCTTCCCGCGCACGATGAGCAGGAACATGATCGTCGCCACGCCCGAGAACATGATGGCGACGTTGGGGTCGAGCCCCATGACGAGGGGGAAGACGAACGTGGCGCCGAACATCGCGATGACGTGCTGGGCCCCGAACCCGATCATCCGCGGCCACGACAGCCGCTCGTCCGGCCGTACCACCTCGCCCGGCGCGAGGTGTTTGCCGTCACCGTGCTTGGTCCAACCTGCAACCATCAAGCCCTGCCTTTCAACGGGCGGTCGGTCGGTGGCCGCCCCGTAGGCATCCCTCCCGAATCCCAAGCTGTTCGTTGCGGGCACCTTAGGCCCGTCCTGTCACTTCTCGCACTGGCACGAACTGCCGAAACCGATCATCCGAGTCGGCAGGCGGACCCCCGGCCGCCGGGCGGATCAGGTGGGTCTCGCGGGCCGTGACGACCTCACCGGGCGGCGATCACCCGGATCTCGAAACCCTCGCCGGCCACGACCTGACCCTCGCGGATCTTACGGGTCTTGCGGGTCTCGACCTCACCGTCGACCATGACGTTCCCCTCGGCGATGAAATGCTTGGCCTGGCCCCCGGTGTCGGTGACGGCGCAGTACTTCAGCAGGTCGCAGAGCGGGATGTAGTCGGTTTCCAGCTCGAAGGTCTCGTTCACCCTCCAGAGTCTAGATGCCGCGCATCCGCAGGACGTGCAGGGCCAGCGTGAGGTTCAGCCGCAGGTGGGCGTCCTCGGTGAAGCCCCCCAGCAGGCGTTCCAGCTTGCCGATGCGGTAACGCAGCGTGTTGTAGTGGAAGTGCAGCCTGCGGGCCGTCTCGGCGACGTTGAGGTTGGTCTCCAGCAGCACCTGCAGGGTCCGTCGCAGGTCGGCGTTCTCGGCGTCGTCGTCGGAGGCGAGCGGGCCGAGGGTCTCACGGACGAAGGCGTGCAGCTCGTCGGTGTCGCCGACCAGCGACAGCAGGCGGTAGACGCCGAGCTGGTCGAAATGGGCGACCGCTCCGGAACCGTGGAGCTGCCGGCCCACCCGGGCCGCCTTAAGCGCCTGGCCGTACGCGCCGGGCAGCCCCTCCACGGCCGGCGCGGTACGGCTGGCGCCGGTGGAGAAGGTCGCGGGCGCACACTCGGCGAAGGCCGCGGCGGCGTCCTTCGCCAGGCGCGCGACGTCGGCGGCGGCGTCCACGACGGCGACGACCTCGTGGGAGAAGCCCGCCACCGCGCCGCGCGGGTCGTGGCGGCGCACCGCCGCGGCCCAGCAGGCCGGCAGGCGGTCCTGGACGGCGCGCTCGTCGCCGCCGGGGTCGAGCTCGGCCACCAGCACGGTCACCGGGCGCTCCAGCTCCCAGCCGAAGGTCCGGGCGCGCGCCGCGACGCGGGCGGGGTCGCCGTCCCGGCCGGTCAGCACGTCGCGCAGGAAGTCGGCGCGGTACTTGCTCTCCACCGCGTTGACCGCCTCCTGCCGGGTCACGACCAGCGCGGCGACCGTGGCGGCACGTTCCAGGATTCCGACGTCGCTGTCGGCGATCGAGCCGACCGGCCCGCAGGCGACGATGCGGCCGTGATGGTGGCCGCCCGCGACGACGGGGACGGAGGTGCGGCTGCCCTCCGGGGCGCTGCGCAGCGCGGTCAGGTACTCGGCGGGCCCGGCGGCGGCGAGCGTGCGGTCGCCCCGGTCGAGCACGGCCACGGCCACCCCGAGCAGCCCGGCGACCTCCGCCGTCACCTCCCGCAGGCCGCCGCCGGCCAGCACGACCTGCACCAGCGCCCGGTGGGCCTCCTCGGCGCGGGCCAGCACCGCGGCCTGCCGGTTGAGGATGTCGGTGAGGACCTGGTTGAGGATGTCGTCGAACCCGACGCCGTCGGGGAGCCGGATCAGCGGGAACCCCAGCC
Source organism: Streptosporangium sp. NPDC053982 (assembly GCF_055585205.1). Taxonomy (NCBI): domain Bacteria; kingdom Bacillati; phylum Actinomycetota; class Actinomycetes; order Streptosporangiales; family Streptosporangiaceae; genus Streptosporangium; species Streptosporangium sp. NPDC053982. Next base: position 100,323 of record NZ_JBVJKQ010000018.1, on the reverse strand, counting down.
GGTCGGCCTGCTCCACCATCTCCGCGGGCAGCCGGTCGAGGTAGCGGCCCGGCTTGACGGCGAGCGCCGCCAGGCCCCGCTCGTCGAGGTCGGCCACCAGCCGCCCGAGCGACTGGGGGGTGTTGCGCAGCGGGTAGCCCGTGGTGAGCAGCAGCTCGTGCGGTTTCACCCAGGCCAGGATGTCGGGTACCTCCATCACGTTGAGCCGCTGCACGATCCGGCCCAGCCCGCTCTCCCCGGCGATCAGCCGCGCCCCGGCCAGCGCGGAGACGCCCAGCACCTCGCCGACCGCGACACCGTGGATGATCGTTCCGGTGCTCGCCGGCCGCACGGGAGGTTCCATGCGCTGATTCTGACCGATGTGACCTCTGTCAGGAAGAGCCAACTCTCCGTCCGAGCATTGGCATCTTTACCCGTACGGCCCGGCTCACCTGCCGTTCTACGGTCGGCTCGACGAGGGGGACGGCCGGCGGGGAGGCGGGATGATCGTCACGGCACGCCCGAGGAGACCGCGACCGGCTCCGGCGTGGGCGGACGCGACATGAGCGTCACGGCACGCCCGAGGAGACCGCGGCCGTTCCCAGTGCGAGTGGACGCGACCGGCGCGGCGAGCGTGGCACTGCGGCCGGTGCTGGATCCGCCCCGGCGGCCCGCGCGGGTGCTGGCGGTGTTCCCCTCGGCGATCTATCTGGAGGTCCGCGCGGAGCTGGAGCCGCATGTGGTGGCGGTGACGACCGGCGCGGCGGTCCGGCTGCCCAACGCGCTGGTGACCGCCGGGGCGCTGCCGCAGGCCGCCGTGGGCGACGAGGCGTGGGTGGGCGACGGCGCGGTGGAGCTGGGACGGCTGCGCCTGCGGGTGCGGCGCTGGTGGGATCCGGCGCCGCCGCCGGAACGGGCCGGCCCGGCGAGGCTGGCCGCCGCGCTGCCGGTGCTGGCCGGGGTGTGCGACCGGTCGCCGCGGCGGCCGGGGCTGGAGGGCTCCGCCGCCGCCGGGCTGCTGGCCGCCGGGTGCGCGCGGGCCTCGCTGCTCGACTGCGTCACGGCCGCCGAGCAGCTCGTCGGGCTGGGTCCCGGGCTGACCCCGAGCGGCGACGACGTGCTCGCCGGGACGCTCGTGACGCTGCGTCACCTCGGAACGGCGTCCGGGACGCCCCGCGCCGTCTGGCTGGCCGACTGGCTGGGCGCCGCGGTCGCCTTCGACGCGCGCGACCGGACCACCGCGGTCTCGGCCACGCTGCTGCACTGCGCCACCAGGGGCCAGGCGTGCGCGGAGGTGCTGGCCGTCCTGCGGGGCGTGACCGGCGGGAGGTCCCCCGAGCCCGCGCTGGAGCGGCTGCTCGGGCTCGGCCACACCTCCGGGGCCGATCTCGCCTGGGGCCTGCGCATCGGCCTGGCCGCCGTCGTCGCGCTCTCCGGAAACCTCGCAGGAGATCTTGCAGGAGATCTCGCCCGGGACGGAGGGCGGGTCCGATGAGCGCCGATCTGGTCCGGGTGCGCGCGGGCGCCTACCACGACTCGGTCACCCTGATGCGGGTCAGCCGGACGGCCGCCGAGCTGCCCGGCGTCGAGGTCGCCCTGGTGGCGATGGCCACCGGCCTCAACCGCGGCGTCGCCGCCGACCTGGGTTTCGGCCTGCCCGAGGCCGGTCCCGGCGACCTGCTGGTCGCGCTGCGGGGTGAGGACCACGCCGCCCTGGATGCCGCCGCCGCCGAGCTGGACCGGCTGCTGGCCGGTCTCGCGAGCCGTACGGCGGGCGGCGGGGGTGGTGGCCCGGACGATCCCGGCGGGTTCGGCGGCGCGGCGGTGTACGCTCCGCGCACGGTCGGCGCCGCCGCCCGCGCCCTCGCCGCCGGCCCCGGCTCGGCGCTGGCCCTGGTCTCGGTGCCGGGGCCGTACGCCTTCGCCGAGGCGATGGACGCGATCGAGGCCGGCCTGCCGGTGATGATCTTCAGTGACAACGTGCCCGTCGAGCAGGAGGTGCTGCTCAAACGGCGGGCCGCCGAACGGGACGTGCTGGTCATGGGGCCCGACTGCGGCACCGCGGTGATCGGCGGGACCGGCCTGGGCTTCGCCAACGTGCTGCGGCCCGGCCCGGTCGGGATGGTCGCCGCCTCGGGCACCGGCGCGCAGCAGATCGCCTGCCTTCTGGACCTGGCGGGCGTGGGCGTGCGGCACGTGCTCGGCGTGGGCGGCCGGGACCTGTCGGCGGAGGTCGGCGGCCTGTCCACGCTCCGGGCCCTCGCCGAGCTCGACGCCGACCCGGCGACCGAGCTGATCGTCCTGGTCTCCAAGCCGCCGGCCCCGGAGGCGGCCCGGACGGTGCGGGACGCCGTCGCCGGGCTCGCCACGCCGGTCGTCAGCGCCCTGCTCGGCCCCGGCGGCGGCGACCTGACCGCGGCGGCCGAGAGCGCCCTGCGCGCACTCGGGGCGGCGGTCCCCGCCTGGCCCTCCTGGTCCTCCCGGCCCGACCTCGAACCGGCCCGCGGGGGAACCGGGAACGGCGGGGCGCCGGAACCGGGCGACGGGACGACCGTCTCGCCCGGAACAGACGGAACGGGTGGAACGAGCGGCCTGAACGGCCCCGGCGGACCGGCCCGCCGGGACGGCGCGACGCTGCACGGCCTGTACGCGGGGGGCACCCTGTGCGCCGAGGCCCGGCTGGTGGCCGGGACCGGGCGGTTCACCGACTTCGGCGACGACGCCTACACCCGCGGCCGGGCCCACCCGATGATCGACCCCACGCTGCGGCTGGAGGCCCTGGCCGGCGTGCCGGCGGGCGACGTCGCGCTCCTGGACGTGGTCCTCGGGCACGGCGCCGACCCCGACCCGGCGGAGCGGCTCGCCCCCGCCGTCGCCGCGGCCGTCGCCCGGGGGACGGCGACGGTGGTGGCGCTGGTCGGCGCCGAGGGCGACCCGCAGGGGCTGTCCCGGCAGGCCGAGGCGCTGCGTGCGGCCGGGGCGGCGGTGTTCGCCTCCAACGCGCAGGCGGCCCGGCACGCCGCGGACCTGACGGCGGGTGCCCGATGAGAACCCGCGGGCCCGGCGACCACCCGGTGGGAGCCCACCGGCCCGGTGACCGGCTCGCGAGCCGTTCCGCACGCGGAGGACGCCCATGACGACGCCACCGACACCGACGACGCCCGTGACGACGCCGCTGCTCTCCGGGGAGCTCCGCGTGATCACCGTCGGAGCCGAGCCGCTCGGCGAGGCGCTGGACGCGCAGGCCGTGCCGAGGGTCCGGGTGGACTGGCGCCCGCCGATGCCGGGCACCGGCGACGCCCTCGCCCGGGTGCTGGCCGACCCGCGCAGGACGAGGGCCAACGAGATGGCCGTCGGCCGCCTGGTCTCCGCCCGCCCCCACCTGGTCACCGTACGGCCGGCACGCGAGGCGCTGGACCTGCCGCCGGGCGTCTTCCTGCACGCCGGGCCGCCGATCACCTGGGAACGGGCCTCCGGGCCGATGCGCGGCGCGCTCGTCGGGGCGGCGCTGCTGGAGGGGCTGGCCGGCGACCCCGAGGAGGCCGGGAGGCTGCTGGCCGCCGGGCGCGTCCGGCTGGAGCCCTGCCACCGGCATCGGGCGGTGGGGCCGATGGCCGGGGTGGTCAGCCCGTCGATGTGGATGCTGGAGGTGCGCGACGCCGAGCACGGCGGCACCGCCTTCTGCTCGCTCAACGAGGGGCTCGGCAAGGTGCTGCGCTACGGCGCCTACGGCCCGGAGGTGCTGCGGCGGCTCACCTGGATGGGTGAGGTCCTGGGCCCGGTGCTGCGGGCCGCGCTGGAGCTGACCGGACCGCTGGACCTCGGGACGCTGATCGCCCAGGCCCTGCAGATGGGCGACGAGCTGCACAACCGCAACCGCGCCGCCACGTCGCTGCTGGTGCGCGAGCTGGCCGCGGCGATCGTGGACGCCGCGCCGGGCCGGGCGGCCGAGGTGCTGCGCTTCGTGCACGGCAACGACCACTTCTTCCTCAACGCCGGCATGGCGGCCTGCAAGGTGAGCGCCGACGCCGCCCGGGACGTGCCCGGATCCACCGTGGTCGTGGCGATGGCCCGCAACGGCACCGACTTCGGGATCCAGGTCTCCGGGCTGGGCGACCGCTGGTTCACCGGCCCGGCGGGCGTGCCGGACGGGCTGTACCTCGGCGCGTACGGCCCGGCCGACGCCAACCCCGACATCGGCGACTCCACCATCACCGAGACGGCCGGCCTGGGCGGCTTCGCGATGGCCGCGGCCCCGGCGATCGTCAGGTTCGTCGGCGGCGACGTGCCGGACGCGATGCGGGCCACCCGGTCCATGTACGAGATCACCCTCGCCGAGCACCCCGTCCACCGGATCCCCGTCCTCGGCTTCCGCGGCACGCCGGTGGGCGTCGACGTCACCCTGGTCGCCCGGACGGGGCTGCTGCCCGCGGTCAACACCGGCATCGCGGGCCGGGTCGCGGGCACCGGACAGGTGGGCGCCGGCCTGGTGAGCCCGCCCGCGTCGGCCTTCACAACGGCCCTGACAGCCCTCGCCGAGGCGGCCGGGCCAGGCGGCGGCGCGGGAGACTGATCTCAGGGGCCGGGAACGCGGCGGCCGGACCCGCGGGCCGCCCCGGGCCGCGGCGCGTCGTACGACGTCAGCCCGACCGTGCCGGAGGCGGCGTGCCGCAGCGGACGATCACCGGGCGATGCCACCTGCGAATGGTTTCCCAAACATCAACTTCCATTACTGAATGTAAGACTTATATTGTGTCCAGCCTCATAAATCAGGCTGCCTCCGGGGGGACTGGATACGATGACCGATCGCTTGACCGGTGACGCCCCTGCCGGACCGGACGGCGGCCCTGTCCCGCCGGGCGCGGCCCCGGGACCCGACAGGCTGATCGGCAGGCGCTACCGGCTGGTGTCACCGGTGGGCCGCGGCGGCCTGGGCCGGGTGTGGCACGCCTACGACGTGCTCCTCGACCGCGACGTCGCGGTCAAGGAGCTGATCCTGCCCCCGGGCCTCGATCCCGCGGGCGCGCGGGCCGCCCACCGGCGCATGATCCGCGAGGCCCGTTCGGCGGCCCGGCTCAACCACCCGGGCATCGCCGCCGTCCACGACGTCGCCGAGGAGGACGGCCGCCCCTGGATCGTGATGGAGCTGGTCCGCGGCTGGTCCCTGGAGCAGGCCGTACGGCAGGGCGGGCCGCTTCCGGTGGCGCAGGCCGCCGAGATCGGCGTCCGGGTCCTCGACGCGCTGCGCCAGGCCCACGCCGCCGGGATCCTGCACCGCGACGTCAAGCCCGGCAACGTGCTGCTGACCGCCGACCGGGTGGTGCTCACCGACTTCGGCCTCGCCGCGCTGGAGGACGACGGCGGCGCCCCGCTGGCCGGCCTGCTGGTGGGCTCGCCCGCCTACGTCCCGCCGGAGCGCCTGACCGGCCGGGCGGCCACCCCCGCCGCCGACCTGTGGGCGTTCGGCGCCACGCTGTACACCGCGGTCGAGGGCCGCCCCCCGTACGAGGGGCCCGACGCGATGACGGTGCTCAACGAGATCCTCTCCGGCGAACCCGCCCGGCCGGTGCGGGCCGGTTCGCTGACCCCGGTCCTGGAGGGGCTGCTGCGCAGGGATCCCGACGGCCGGATGACCGCCGCCGAAGCGGCCCGCCTGCTGGAGCGGGCGCTGCCCGTCCCGTCCGGCCCACCCGCCCCGTCCGATCCCCCCGGCTCGTCCGGTCTGCCCGGTCTGCCCGGTCTGCCGGGCCGCGACGCCGAGCCGTCCGGCCACGGCGCCGCGCGGGCGCCGCTGCCCGCCCCCACCCCGCAGGATCCCTTCCCCGCCTCCCCCTCGCCCTCCGCCCAGGACCCCTTCCGCGCGGCTCCCGGGCAGGCGTCCTTCCCCTCCCACTCCTCCCAGGACCCCTTCCCCGCCTCCTCCCGGCAGGCGCCCCCCGCGCAGGACCCCTTCTCCACCTCCTCTGAGCGGCTTACCGCCTTCGGCTCCCAGCCGTCCTTCCCCCCCGACGTCCCGGCGGTCCGCCCCGCGTCCTCGCGGACCCCCTCACCCGGGCCGATGCCGTCGCGGATCATCGAGACCCCCTCCGGCCCGGTACGGGTGCCCTACGACCCGCAGGCCGCGTCCGGCGCCGAGACCGCCCCCTTCCCGGGCCCGCCGTCCGACGGCCCCGGAGGCCCTCCGGCCGGGATGCGCGGCTACGACGCGCTGCGCAGCTCCTCCGCCGACTTCTCCTCCCCCTTCTTCGGCGACCCCCCGCCCGACGCCCCCGCCGGTACGGCCGGCGCCTCCCCGCGGCCGTCCGGGGGGAACGCTCCAGCGGTCCGCGGGGCCGCCGGAGCGTCCCCGCGCGGCCGGCGGCACGCGGCGCCGGAGGACCCCGACCCCCTCGGCGTACGGCGGAACGGCCGATCCGGCGGCCGCCTCACACCGCGCACGCTGGCCGCGGGCGGGGCCGTGGCGCTGCTTCTGGTGATCGTCGCGCTGGTCCTGCTGCTGCCCCGCTCATCCGATGCCCCGGAGTCTCCGGCCACCACCGCGGGCCCCGGCGCCTCCGCCGCCGTCTCGACGCCCGCCGACCCCGGTGACACCGCCGACCCCGCGGCCCCGGACCGGCCGCGGACCGAGGTCCCCGACGGATACCGGCGGCTCAGCGAGGCCGGCGTCGCGGCGGCGCTGCCCAAGGGCTGGACCGCCAAGCCGGGTGACGACGGCGGCGCCGTGTTCACCGGCCCCCGGGACAGCGGGCGGAGCGTCACCGTCACCCCCGTCCCGGTGCTCGACCCGATGACCGCGCTGCGCCGCGCCGACCGCAACGGCCTGGACGAGTACACCGAGATCGGACTCTCCCGGGCCCCCTACCGCGACTGGAAGGCCGCCGACCTGGAGTACACCTACGCGGTGTCCGGCGGCGCCGTCCCCATGCACGGGCTCACCCGATACGTCGCGGTGGACGACGCGACCGCCTACCGGATCACGTTCGCCGTGCAGGACCTCGACTGGGGGAAGAGCTCGGCGTTCCGGCAGGTCTTCCTCGACACCTTCACCCCGAACGCCTGACCGCCCGGCCACCCGCCCCGTCGTCCCGCCCGTTCATCCGCCTCGTCGGCCGTCACCGGCCGCGTCCCGCACGCCCGCCGCCCCGCCGCCCGCGTCCCGGTTCCCGGGCGGGCGTCCGGGCCCGCGAGCCTCGGGAGACCGGAATATCGCTTCAGATGGAGTCATGAGTGATGGCAGACTTCACGCGTGACACGCACCCCCTCCCCCACCCCCGAAAAAGACGCCGTTCCCCTTGAAAGCCCTGCCGACCTAGCGGCGGTGCAGCGGCGGACCCTCGTGGTGCTGTCCGCCGCGCAGATCACCGGCGGGATCGGGGTCGCCGTCGGCACGGCCCTCAGCTCGCTGCTGGTCGCCAAGCTGTCCGGCTCCGTGGCGCTCAGCGGCCTCGCCGGGACCTCCACCGTGCTCGGCGCCGCGCTGCTGGCCCTGCCCACCGCGGGCGCCGCGAGCCGCGGCGGGCGGCGGGCCGGGCTGACCCTGGCCTACGCCTGCGCCGTGCTCGGCTGCCTGGTCGCGCTGCTCGGCATCGCCACCCGCGTGTGGCCCATCCTCCTCGTCGGCCTGACGCTGTTCGGCGGCGGCAGCGCGGGCAACCTCGCCTCCCGCTACTCCGCGACCGACCTGTCGGCCCCCGGCCACTCCGCCCGGCACCTGGCGTGGGTCGTCTGGGCGGCCACGATCGGATCGGTCACCGGCCCCAACCTGGCCGAACCCGCCGAACGCCTCGGCCGCCGGATCGGCCTGGCCCCCGACGCCGGCCCCTTCGCGCTCTCCCTGCTGGCGTTCGCGATCGCCCTGGCCGTCGTACTGGTGGCGCTGCGGCCCGACCCGCTGCTGCTGGCCCGCACGATCTCCCCCGGCTCCCCCGGCTCCCCGGTCTCTCCGGACTCCCCGGTCCCTCCCAGCCCTGTTCCCGGCTCCCCGGTCTCTCCGGGCTCCTCGGCTCCGGCCTCTTCGGCCTCCCCCGCCGCACCCGGGACCACCCCGGCCGGCGCCCGGGGCCGGGGCGGCCTGCGCGCCGGCTGGCGGGCCCTGCGCGAGAGCCCCGCCGCCTCCCGGGCACTGGTGGCGATCGCGATCGCCCACACCGCGATGGTGTCGGTCATGTCCATGACCCCGGTCCACCTCGACCACGACGGCGCCGGCTACCGCACCATCGGCCTCGTGCTCAGCGTGCACATCGCCGGGATGTTCGTCCTGTCGCCGGTCGTCGGCTGGCTGGCCGACCGGATCGGCCGGACCCGCGTACTCGTCCTCGGCATGGGCATCCTCCTGGCCGCCGCCCTCCTCTCGGGCGGAGCCGGGCCGCACGACATCGGCCAGGTGACCGTCGGCCTCGGCCTGCTCGGCATCGGCTGGTCCTGCGGCCTGATCGCGGGCTCGGCGATGCTCACCGAGGCCGTGCCGCTGGAACGCCGCCCCGCCGTACAGGGCCTGTCGGACCTGCTGATGAACGTCTGCGGCGCGGGCGGCACGATCATCGCCGGACTGATCGTGAGCGGCCTGTCCTACGGCACCCTCGGCACGGCCGTGGCCGTCATGGTGACCGTCACCGCCGCCTGGCTGGCCCTCACCAGCCGCCCGTCACGCACCGCCTGACCTCCCGGCCCGCCGTACGGGCACCGGCCCTCGGCATCCGCGCGGCGCCGCGCCGCCGGCCGGACCCGTGGAGCACCGTGAGACCTCCCGGACCGCCGGCCGGAGCACCGCCCCCGGACCCCTGAGCCGCCGCACCGGCCCTCGCGGCGCCGCGCCCCTCGTCATTTGGCCTCGGCGTAGCAGCGCACCGCGGCCGCCTGCATCGGGAAACGCACCGGCGTCGCGCCGAACAGCAGGCGCGACGCCTCCCCGGCCGCCCGGCCCACCGCCGCCACCACCTCATCGGCCAGCTCGGCCGGGCAGTGCACCATCACCTCGTCGTGCTGGAAGAACACCAGCCGCGCCGGATCCGGCAGCAACCCGCGCAGCACCGCCAGCAGCGACAGCGCCCACTCCGCCGCCGTCGCCTGGACCACGAAGTTACGGGTGAACCGCCCCCGGTCACGCGCCGCACGCCTGCCCTCCGGACCCGAGACCAGCTCCCGCCACCGCGCCGACGGCGGCGGACAGGTACGGCCGAGCCACGACCGCACCAGCCGACCCTCCTCGCCGCTGCGCGCCGCCTCCTCCACGAACCGGTACGCCTGGGGGAAGCGCTGCCGCATCACGGCCAGCAGTTTGGGGGCGTCACCGCTGGTCCCGCCGTACATGGCCGACAACAGGGCGATCTTCGCGTGGGCCCGGTCACCGCCGAACGCCCCCGACAGCGCCTGGTACAGGTCGGCCTCCCCGGCCGCCCGCGCCAGCCCGCCGTCCCCCGCCATCGCGGCCAGCACCCGCGGCTCAAGCTGCGCCGCGTCGGCCACCACCAGCACCCACCCCTCGTCGGCCACCACCACCCGGCGCATCACCTTGGGGATCTGCAACGCCCCGCCGCCACTGGTGGCCCACCGGCCCGACACGACCCCGCCGACGACGTACTCAGGCCGGAAACGGTCACCGCGCACCCACTGGTCGGCCCACGCCCAGCCGTGGAAGCTGTGGAGCCGCGCCAGCTCCTTGTAGGCCAGCAGGGGCTCGACCCCCGGATGGTCGACCTTCCTGATCTCGTGGGCCCGGGTGGACGCCACCGGCACCCCCGCCGCCTTGAAGGCCCGGACGATCTGCTGCGGGGAGTCCGGGTTGAACGGCGTGCCGAACGCCGCCGACACCCGATCCGCCAGCGCCTGCAGCTTCGCCGGGCGCATGCCGTGCACCGGGCGCGGGCCGAGCAGCTCGGTCAGCAGCGCGTCGTGCACGTCACGCCGCCAGGGCATGCCCTCGCGGCTCATCTCCTCGGCGACCAGCGCCCCGGCCGACTCGGCCGCCACCAGCAACCGGAACCGGTGCGGGTCGGCGGTGGCCTCGATCCGCCGGAGCTGGTCGGCGAGGACCTCCGCCACCGGACCGGCGTCCGGCGGGGGCGGCTCCTCCTCGAACAGAGCGGCCTGACGCGCCCGCTCCCCACCGGGCGCGTGGTGGTCGTCGCCGGGCACCGGCAGACCGTGCAACCGGGCGTACGCCGCCGCGGCCGACCGCGGCTCGCCGTAGCGCCCCTCGTATCCCAGCAGCAGGCCCTCGGTCAGCGCCAGGTCATGACAGCGGCCCACCCGTGCCCCGGCGCCGAGCAGGGCGGGATAGACCGCGCGGGTGTCGGCCCAGACCCAGCGCGGACGCCCGCCCACCGGCCCGGCCACCGTGCCCGCAGCCGCCTCCCGACCGGCGCCGGACCCTCGAACGGCCCCCGCGCCGGACCCCGGAACGGCCCGCGCACCGAGCCCCGGCGCGCTCGTACCGGGCCCCGCCCCGGACCCCGTCTCAAGCTCCCGCACGGCCGCCGCCAGATCCGCGACGGCCCGCGCCTCACCCCCCGCGGGCAGCAGGACGCCCCCGCCCCCCGGACCGGCCGCCACTGCCACGTACATGAGGCCAGCCTGCCACGCCGCCCCGACACTTCCGCTCAGACGAGCGGTATCACCACCTCGTCCTCGAGCGGGGGTTCGAGTTCCTGCTCCAGACAGCCCGTCGCCGCGAAGCACCGGATCGTCAGCGCCTCCGGAGTCACCGAGACGTGCAGGAAGCTCTTGAAGAACGGCGGCGTGTCCCAGTCCGACAACTCCGACAGATAACGGTGGAACGTCCGACCCACCGGCAGCCGGAACGGCATCGGCAGACCCCCGAGGATCCGCGCCGCCCACCTCATCCGCGCCGTGACGGGCACGGAGGCAGCCCCCCGGACCGGGGTGACGCCGATCCGCTCCGACATCACCGCCGCGCTCTCGGCCGGCGTGAGGTAGAGCCGGCGCATCCGCAGCCGGTCGCTGTAGAGCCTGCTGTAGAACGACAGCGAGTCACCGCGCAGCGGATAGCAGCGGTAGTCGTCCTCGCTGACACCGCCGACCGTGACCCTGGGGATCGTGTGGGTGGCGTGCATGAACGCCCCGGAACCCCCGGCCACGATGTACTGGATCGTCCGCCCGCCCCTCTTCACCGGGAACCGCTGGTAGTTGTGCACGTCCCCGCCGATCACGGCGACGTAGCCGTGCGCGGGGTCGGCGACGATGTCGTCGATCGTGCCGCCCCCCTCCAGCGCCGACGGCAGGTACTCGTTCCGGACGTAGACGGGCTTGCCGGTGACCAGCATCTTGGGCCGCGGATCCCGCGAGACCTCGCGCAGCCACCGCGTCTGCCCGGCGTCCAGCGCGCCGCGGATCCCGGTGTCCACCCCCACGACGAGCAGCGAGGGCGTCTCCAGCACCCAGTACGGCCCCGGCTGCACGGCCCGCTGCCCGGGCTCGGACCGTCGCCCGCGCGCCCGCTCCAGCGCCGCCTCGTCGATCACGTCCGGCTCACGCCACAGCAGACCCCGCAACCCCGGCGGCGACAGCCGGAAACCCCGCCGCTCGGCCTTCAGCGCCGGGGCCTCACAGAAGACGCGCATGAAACCGCCGAGCCCGTCGTACCAGTCGTGGTTGCCGGGGACCGCGTAGATCGGAGCAGGATAGTCCTGGTACGGGCGGAAGAACTTGACGTCGTAGTCGTTGCCCGACCCGGCGGGATAGATCACGTCACTGGCGATGACGGCGAAGGCGGTGTCCCGCCCGATCTTCAGCATCCCCGGGACGACCGCGTACTGCGAGGCGTCCCCCTCCCCCGTGTCCCCCAGGACCAGGAAGGAGAACTCCGGGCCGACGTCCACCGGGATCCGCATCCCCGGGTCCGCGCCCCGCTCCCGCTGGGCCGCCACCCAGCGCGCGCGCACCTCGCCGGACGGATCCCCGAACAGGATCGCCAGGACCTCGTTCCTCGACCGCCACAGCGTGCGCGGGTTCAGCCAGGAGAAGCTCGCTCGGCCGGGGAGCATGTCCTGGAACGTACCCGTCCGGGCGCATGACCAGCCCGCCCCCTCCTCCGACACCCGGGAGGAACCGTCACGCCCGCGACTCGCGGCCCGACCGATATCAACCATGACCATATCTTGGCGTTGATCTCGGACAGGTGCAGCGATACCGGGGTACGGAAGACCTTCGATGCAGACCTTCCTTCCCTATCCCGACTTCGCCGCCACCGCCCGGGTCCTCGACCCCCGGCGGCTCGGCAAGCAGCGCGTGGAGACCATCCAGGTGCTGCGCGCCCTGACCGTCCCGGGGTACGGCTGGCGCCACCACCCCGCGGCGCGGATGTGGACCGGGTACGAGGAGGCACTCGTCAGGTACGGGCTGGAGATCTGCGAGCGATGGCGCGCCGGAGGCCGGGCCGACACCTGCGCGGACACGCTGACGCGGGAGATGTCCGGCCTCCTCGGCGTCGCAACGCCCCGCCCCCAGGCGGAACTCGCCGCCGCCGACGAGCTGCCGCCCTGGCTGGGCGACCCGGAGCTGCACCTCAGCCACCGGTCGGCGCTGCTGCGCAAGTCCCCGGAGTTCTACCGCCCGGTCTTCGGCGACGACTTCGGTGACGACTCGAACGACCTGCCGTACGTCTGGCCGCTCTCCGACCGGCCGTCACGGCTGTATCCCGCGTGACGAGCCCTCGCCTTTACAAAGTAGATTTTTCGGACATGTCCGTTTCGCTGGGCGGGACCCCGAACAGGACCGCCAAACCCTCGTCCCGATCCGCCGCGCACTCGCGACCAGGTGTTCGCGCCGGTCTCGGGTCGGCGCACCCGGTTCAGGGCAGCGAGCCGATCTCGAAGTCGTCGAAGTAGGTCCGGGTCTCCTGGTCGTCCCCGGGCAGCTTTGCCACGCTGAGCCCGAACCGGGGTTTGCCCGTGGCCCCGCCCGCGTCCTCGTCCACGGCCTCGACCACGAGGTGGTCGTCGATCCAGAGCGCCAGGCGCACCTCGTCCCCGTTCCGGGAGCACTCGGCCCGGAGCGTCGCCTTCTTCTTGGAGAAGGCGGGCGCGAGGACGTCGGGCGTCATGTCCCACCCGGTCGCCTGGGTGGTCTTGTGGATCCTCGCGCGCCCGTCCGGACGGACCTCCAGGGTGTAGTAGTGAGCGTGATCGTCGTCGGGCTTGTAGTCACAGTAGATCCCGGTCCACGCCTTGCTGGGCCTTCCACTCTCGATGTCGACCCGGACGGTGACCAACGCGTGTTCGACGGGCTCCGCGTTGATGGGCGCCTCGACCATGTGGGAGTCGTTGGAGATGTCGGTGACCATCGTGTAGCGGCCGTCCCCGGTGTAACCACGGGAGGTGTCCGTTCGGGTTCCGTCGTTGAACCAGCCCGATTTGTCGTTGCCGAAGTCGTCCCGGTACAGCACACCGGTGGGCTCAGGCGGAGCCGGAGGGAGGGTGCGGGCCCAGAGCACCCCGGCCGCCGCCAGCAGGAGTACCCCGGCCGCCGCGCCGCCCACGACCGCCGGGCGCCGCCACGGTGCCGGAGCCCGGCCGGTTCCGCGCTCCTCACGCTCCCCCGGCTCCCCCGGCTCTCCGGGCTCGCTCCCCCGGACGGTCGGCGCGAGGAGGCCGGGGAGGTTCAGCCGCAGGGTGCCGGCCACCTTGGCGGTGTCCTCCGCGTCGTTCTGCCCGACCAGCTCCGACAGCAGTTCCTTGGCGGTCGGCCGGGAGGCCGGGTTCTTGTCGAGCGCCGCCTCGACCAGGCCGCGCAGCCCGTCGTCGATCCCGCCGAGGTCCGGGGTGTGGTTCAGGACGCGGTAGGGGATCTCGTGGACGCTCCCGGCGGCGAAGGGCGAGCGGCCCGTCGCGGCGGCGGCCACCACGCACCCCCAGGCGAAGACGTCCGCCGGCGGACCCGCCGACTGCCCGGCGAACCGCTCCGGGGCCATGTAGGCGGGGGTGCCGATGAGCTGGTTCGTCGCGGTGTGCCCGTCACCCGTGTCCAGGGCGCGGGCGATACCGAAGTCGATCACCCTGGGCCCCAGCGGGGACAGCAGCACGTTGGCGGGCTTGAGGTCGCGGTGCACGACCCCCGCGCCGTGGATCGCGGTCAGGGCGGTCGCCACCCCGACGGCCAGCGCCTCCAGGTCGGATCCGCGCAGCAGCGCCTCCCGGCGCAGCACGCGTTCGAGGTCGGGTCCGGCGACGTACTCGGTCACCAGCCAGAGCGGATCCCCGTCCAGCCGCGCGTCCAGGACCGGCGCGGTGCAGAACCGGCTGACCCTCCGGGCCGCGGCCACCTCGTTGCGGAACCGCGCCACGAACTCCGGATCGGCGGCCAGGACCGGGTTGATCACCTTGATCGCCACCGGCCCGGACGCGCTCTCCCCGAAGTAGACGGTCCCCATGCCCCCTCGGCCCAGGCGCCCGGCGACGCGGTAGGGGCCGAGCACGGTCGGATCGGAGGGTTCGAGACCGAGCACGGGAGGCGGACCGTAAGCCGTCACGGCAGACGATCATAGATCGGCCCGTTCGGCGGAGGGGGACATTTCCCTGGAAAATACGGGGAAGTCCGAACCGGCCGGCGCCGGACCCCGCGCCCGACCGGCACCCGGCCCGGCACCGAACCAGGCGCCCGGCCCGGCGCTCAACGAGCGCTCGACCCGGCGCCCGGCCCGGGACTCGACCAGACGTCCAGCCCGACGCCCGGCCCGGGGGCCCGACCATGCGCTCAGCCCCGCGCCGGGGCGACCAGCGCGCCGGGGTTGAGGACGCCCTCCGGGTCCAGCCGATCCTTGATCGCGCGGAGGATCTCCACGCCCAGTTCGCCGATCTCGGCGGCGTGGGCGTCCCGGTGGTCGCGGCCGACGCCGTGGTGGTGGGAGATCGTGCCCCCGGCCGCGACGATCGCCTCGTTCGCCGCCTTCTTGGCCGCCTCCCACTGTCCCAGCGGGTCGGCCGACTGGGCCGTGACGACCGTGAAGTACAGCGAGGCGCCCGTGCCGTACACGTGGGAGACGTGGCACATCACCAGCGGCGAGCCCAGGGAGCCCTGGAGCGAGCCCCGTACGGCGTCGTAGAGGCCGGGCAGGGCGGACCAGAAACCGGCCGTCTCCAGCGTCTCCACGGTGGCCCCGGCCGCGAGCAGGGAGTCGCGCAGGTAGGGCGCGGAGTAGCGGCCCCGGGCCCACGACTCGCCCGGGGCCGTGCCCAGGCAGACGCCGCCGAGCCCGGCCAGCACCGCCGCCGCGCCGTCCCGCCGCGCGCGCGCCTCCCCCGGTTCGCCCTCGTAGCCCGCGACGACCAGGCAGCCGGCGTCCGGGGCGACGTCGCCCAGCTCGTCCGGTCTGGCCAGGCCGACCATCGTCTCGGTC
The DNA here is from genome assembly GCF_055585205.1 of Streptosporangium sp. NPDC053982. Taxonomy (NCBI): domain Bacteria; kingdom Bacillati; phylum Actinomycetota; class Actinomycetes; order Streptosporangiales; family Streptosporangiaceae; genus Streptosporangium; species Streptosporangium sp. NPDC053982. The sequence goes on along the minus strand of NZ_JBVJKQ010000018.1, from coordinate 84,992 downwards.
TCGTCGGACAGGCGCAGCACGGTGGGCACGGGGCCGTCCTGGGCGAGACGCCGCAGCGCGGCCGTCCCCTGCGCGAACGACGGGAACCGCCAGCCCTCGTAGAGGCGCTCGGCGGGGATCCGGCGCACCCGCAGTCGCAGCGAGGTGATCACCCCGAACGCCCCCTCGGAGCCCAGGATCACCTGGCGCAGGTCGGGCCCGGCGGCCGACTTGGGCGCGCGGCCCAGCTCCAGGGTGCCGCGCGGGGTGGCCACGGTCATGCCGACGACCATGTCGTCGAACCGGCCGTAGCCGGCCGACGCCTGCCCGCTGGAGCGGGCCGCGGCGAAGCCGCCCAGCGTCGCGTACTCGAACGACTGGGGGAAGTGCCCCAGCGTGAACCCGTGCCCGGCCAGCAGCTCCTCGGCCTGCGGCGCGCGCAGCCCCGGCTCCAGCTCGGCGACCATGGACTCGGCGTCCACCGACACCAGCCGGTTCAGCCGTGTCACGTCCAGCGCGACGACCCCGGCGAAGCCGCGCCGGTCGGCCGCCAGGCCGCCAACGACCGAGGTGCCGCCGCCGAACGGCACGACGGCCACCCGGTGCGCGGCGCAGATCCGCAGCACCGCCAGCACCTCGTCGTGGGAGCCGGGCAGCACGACGGCGTCGGGGGCGTCCGAGCCGTCCCCGGCGCGGAGGCGCAGCAGGTCGGGGGTGGACTTGCCCCGGGTGTGCCGGACGCGGGTCTCGTGGTCGCGGCGGACGTGCCCGGCGCCGACGGCCTCCTCCAGCTCGGCCGTGACCGGCGCGGGGAGCGCCGGGCCGGGCAGCCGCACCTCACCGAGGGTCGCGGCGGGGGTGTCCGGCGCGCGGACGCCCAGCAGGTCGCCCAGCAGGCGGCGGACCGGTTCGGACAGCTCGGCGGCCCGTGCGGGGTCGCCCCAGCCGGACCAGAGCATCGGTTCGGCGGCGGTCGTCGGAGTTTCCACGTCTACACTGTGACAGATGACGTCCATTCGTCACAATACGGTCATGGACCCCGGCGAACCCGCCCGCGATCCGGCTCCCGGCGACGCCTCCGCGCCCGGCGCCGGCGAACCCGAATCCGCACCCGCCCTGCCACCCGCCCACGGCCCCGCCGCCGGGCCGGCGCGTGAGACGGCGCGCGGCCCGGCCCCCGATCCCGTGCTCGATCCGGTCCTCGACGCCGCCCGCGAGATGGTGCTCGCGGTGGGCGTGCGGCGCACCACGCTCACCGACGTGGCGCGGCGGGCCGGGGTGTCCCGGATGACGCTCTACCGCCGCTGGCCCGACGTCCGCGCCCTGGTCGCCGACCTGATGACCCGCGAGTGGACGCTCGTCGCCGGCCGGTTCGCCGGGGACGACCCGGTCGCCGCGTCGGTCGGGGCGGTGCGGGCCCTGCGCGGACACCCGCTCTGGCGCAAGATCGTCGAGGTGGACCCCGAGCTGCTCCTGCCGTACCTGCTGCACCGCCGGGGGGCCAGCCAGGACGCCATGCTGGCGCTCGTGGCGGAGTCCGTCGCGCGCGGGCAGGAGCTGGGCGCCGTACGGCCCGGCGACCCGGCGCGGCTGGCCCGGACCGTGCTGCTGACCGCCCAGTCGTTCCTGCTGTCGGGCCCGGCCGTGCTCGCCCCGGCCTCCCCCGGCGAACTGGACGACGAACTCGCCGCCATCCTGGAGAGGTACCTGCGCCCGTGAGCTTCCCCGCCCTCCCCGGCCCCTCCTTGCGGGGCTCCTCCCTCAACGCCGCCCGCCGGGCGCGCGAGCTGGCCGAGGCGCGCGGCCTCGTGGTCGACGTGCTGGTGGTCGGCCTGGGCGCCACCGGCGCCGGGGCGGCGCTCGACGCCGCCTCCCGCGGCCTGTCGGTGGCCGCGATCGACGCCTGCGACCTGGCGTTCGGCACCTCCCGGTGGAGTTCGAAGATGATCCACGGCGGGCTGCGCTACCTCGCCAGGGGGCAGGTCGGGGTGGCCCGGGAGAGCGCGGTGGAACGCGGCGCGCTGCTCGCCCGCACCGCCCCGCACCTGGTGCGGGCCGCGCCGTACCTGCTGCCGCTGACCCCGCGGGTCTCCCGTGTCCAGGCGGCGACGGTGATGGCCGGCTACCGGCTCGGTGACGGGCTGCGGGCGGCGGCCGGCACGCCCCGCGCCCTGCTGCCGGGCCCCGCGCGGATCTCCGCCCGGCGGGCGCTGGAACTGGCCGCCCCCCTGGCGCCGGACGGCCTGCGCGGCGCGCTGCTGTCCTGGGACGGACGGCTGAGCGACGACGCGCGCCTGGTGGTGGCGCTGGCCAGGACGGCCGCCGCGCACGGGGCCCTGATCCTGACCCGCTGCCGGGCACTCGCGCTGTCCGGGGACGGCGCCGAGGTCCGCGACGAGCCGACCGGCGACGTCTTCACGATCCGCGCCCGGTCGGTGATCAACGCCACCGGGGTCTGGGCCGCCGGGCTCGATCCGGACATCCGGCTGCGGCCCTCGCGCGGCACCCACCTCGTGCTGCGCCCGGAGTCCCTCCCCGGCCTGCGGGCCGGGCTGCACGTGCCGATCCCCGGGGAGGGCAACCGGTTCGCGCTGGTCCTGCCGCAGGACGACGGCCGCGTCTACGTCGGCCTCACCGACGAGCCGGTGGACGGGCCGGTCCCCGACGTGCCGGAGGCGCCGGAGGAGGACGTCACGTTCCTGCTCGGCGTGCTCAACTCGGTGCTGGCGGCGGGGATCCGGCGCGAGGACGTCGCCGGGGCCTTCGCCGGGCTGCGCCCGCTCCTCGATACGGGCGAACGGGGCCGGGACGGCCGGACGGACGGGAGCGGCGGGCGGGGTGGGAAAGGCGGGCGCACCGCCGACCTGTCGCGGCGGCACGCGCTGCTGGTCTCCCCCGGCGGGGCGGTCACGGTCGTGGGCGGCAAGCTGACCACCTACCGGCGGATGGCCGAGGACGCGGTCGACCTCGCGGTGCGACTGCGGGGCCTGACCGCCGGGGCGAGCCGTACGGCGCGGCTGCCCCTCGTCGGGTACCTCCCGCCGGGCACGGCGGTGCGGGGACGGCTGGAGGCGCGGTACGGCGCCGAGGCCGCGGCGGTGCGGTCCCTGGCGGCCGGCGACCCGGCGCTGGCGGAGCCGCTGCCGACCGGCGTCACCGGCGCCGAGCTGGTCTGGGCGGTCCGGCACGAGGGGGCGCTGGACGCCGGGGACCTCCTCGACCGCCGCACCCGGATCGGCCTCGTCCCCGAGGACCGGGCGGCGGCCATGCCCGCCGCCCTGGCCGCCCTGGAGCACGGGACCGGCTGACCCCCTTCCCTGCCCTCCGGACCCGGAAGGCAGGGAAGGCAGGGAAGGCCGGCGGGCACCCGGCGGCCGCTCCGGGGCACGGAACCGGCGAAGTCCCGGCCCTCAGACGGCATACGGATTCCCCTCCATCCCTTGACAGGCTCTCCTGACCGTGCTTGCGGCGGGAGATTTCTCACAGGGATCTCTCAGCCCCGGGGCCTTGACACCGGACCTCCGCTCGCCTCCTCCGGCTCCGGCCGGTCGCCGCGCGGCGGAACAGAGCACATTCACATCTCACGCCACACCCGCCGATCAATTAGGTTAGTCTCACCTAAGTCGAAGGAGGGGTGCGTGAGCTCGGGGTGCGGTTCGGGGACGGACAGACGGGCATGGGCCGGAAGTTGCTCGCATCCTGCGGGCTGTCACACCGGTGACCTGCCGGTTCTCGCCAGCGCCACGGTGGGGGCCCGCTTCTGGCTGCTCATCGAGCACTCCGGCCCGTGGGCCTCGCACCTGGAGGACTGCCGGCTGCGCGAGGAGATTCACGCGCTTATCAGACGGGCCCAGAGCCTCGGTGTCCGGCCCCAGCTCATCCGCCGCCCGGGGCACCGGAAGCCCGTGCCCGGCGGCATCCACGTCATGGTCGCCGACGCCACGGCCCCCGAGCCGTGGATCGCCGAGGGCGTCATCGCAGGTCCAACCGATCTTGACATGGACGCGCTGGTGGCAGGAGTGGTCCCGGAGTCCTGCATACTTGTGAGTGAGCCGGTTTTTCTGGTGTGCACGCATGCCAAGCGCAACGCGTGCTGCGCCCGCATTGGACTTCCCCTGGCTCGGTCCTTGGCAGAGGTTTTGCCGGACAGAATATGGGAAACATCACATGTTGGCGGCGATCGCTATGCCGCCAACCTCGTGTGCTTGCCACACGGGCTTTACTACGGCAGCATGTCTCAGGCTGCTGCGATCGCGGCAGTCGATGCGTACCGGTCCGGCGAGGTCATCCTCGACCGTTTCCGGGGACGCGCGGGCATCCCCGAGCCGTCGCAGGCCGCTGAGCATTTCGTCCGTGCCCACACGGGTGAGCTCTCGGTCGGCGGAGTGGCCGTGGAGTCCTCCAGGTCGGACGGCGTCACCACCGAAGCCTTCGTGCGCGGTGGCGACGCTCGTTTCCGGGTGGTGGTCGAGCCCATGACGCTCACAACGCCATGTGGTACGGCTTGCGCCGAGACGGTCACCACCTATCGGCTGGTCACGCTGGACAGGCTCACGCCTGTGCGGTACGCCACCCCCGCTCTCGCCTGACCTGAGGGAACATCACGGGCAATACCGGCGTTGGACTCAGGGACGCCACAAACGTCCAATGCGGCATCAACCCGAATTACCTCTCACGTAAAAGGTGGTTTTCTCATGTCTCAGGTACGTCGGCAGACCGCCCGTCCTCGGCCCAGCTGGGGCTGGCAGGATGACGCCGCGTGCCGGGGTGAGGACCTCGTGCTCTTCTTCGGTCCCGACGGCGAGCGCCAGCCTGAGCGCGACATCCGCGAGCGGAAGGCCAAGGCCATCTGCGCCCAGTGCCCCGTCCGCGCCGAGTGCCTCGACTACGCGCTGTCGCGTCCGGAGAAGTACGGCACCTGGGGCGGCCTGAACGAGGACGAGCGCGCCTCCGAGCGTCGCCGTCGCATGCGCCGCGCCGCGAGCGCCGGCATCAGCGCCGTCGCCTGAGCAACACCTCCACCCGGCTTCCCCCGCGTGTGGTCCCGCCGTTCCGGCGCGGGATCACACGTCGCCGCACGATCAGGGTGTTCCGTCCTCGGGCGGGGCACCCGGCAGGTAAGTCCCTCCCCGGTGCCCGCCTCCCGCGGCTCCTTCTCCGGCGATCCCGCCGGATTCGCCTCGCACGCCTCCCGCGGCCTCCGGCCCGGCGGTCGCACCGCCGGACCTCCCCGCTTCCCGGAGCCCCCGCCCGGCCATCCGCCGGACGGGGGCTCCGGCGTCTCACCCCGGGTCAGGCCGCCCGGACCGGTCCTCGCCACGGCGAGGACCCGCGGAGTAGAACCTAGGGCCGGTTCCGGCCGGGCCTGCGCATCTCCTTGTGGATGGCCTTCCACCTGTTCTGCAGTTCCTTGCGCAGCTTCGGATCACTCCGCGACGCCATCCAGACGGCCTCACGCCGCAGCTTGTGCCAGCTCTCCAGCCGCCGCTCGGACAGCGTGCCGTCCTCGATGGCGGCGATCACGGCGCAGCCCGGCTCGGCCCGGTGCGCGCAGTCGGCGAACCGGCACCGCGCGGCGAGGTCCTCGATGTCGGAGAAGGCCATGTCCACCCCCTCGGCCATGTCGTACAGGCCGATGCGCCTGATCCCCGGGGTGTCGATGATCAGCCCGCCGTCGGGGAGCCGGAGGAGCTCGCGGTGGACCGTGGTGTGACGGCCGCGGCCGTCACCCGCCCGGACCCGCTGGGTCTCCATGAGCTCCTCCCCCGCCAGCGCGTTGACCAGCGTCGACTTACCCGCGCCTGAGGCGCCGAGCACGACGGCGGTGCGCCTGCCGTCCAGGTGGCCGCGCACGATGTCCACCCCCTCCCCGGTGACGGAGCAGACCGCGTGCACGTCCACTCCCGGGGCCGCCGCGGCGACCTCCTCCAGCAGGTGGGGCAGGGCGTCCCCGATGAGGTCGGACTTGGTGACGAGCACCACCGGCCGCCCCCCGCTCTCCCAGGCCAGCGCCAGCAGGCGCTCGATCCTGCCCAGGTCGGCGGTGTCGGTGGCGTGCAGGGCGGGCTCGGCGACGAACACGACGTCGACGTTGGCGGCGAGCACCTGCCCCTGGGAGTCGCCGGACAGGCCGCCCCGCGACGTCCTGCCGACACCGCCGCGGACGAAGGCGGTACGGCGGGGCAGCAGCGCCGCGAGTTCGAAGCGGCCCTCGGGCAGCCGGCGCAGCCCCGCCCAGTCGCCGACGCAGGGCAGCGCGACGGGATCTGCGGCGGCGGCCCGCCGTACGGAGGCGCCGTAGTGCGCCTGGAGATGGTCCTCGGCGGTCAGCACCTCGGCGGCGCCGCGGTCGACGCGGGCCACCCGGGCGGGCAGCAGGCCGTCGGGGAGGTCGGCGGCGAGGGAGTCGTCCCAGCCGAGGCGGGACAGCGACGCCGGAGAAGCGGAAGAAGCAGAAGAAGCGAACAGGTCCGGAGCGGACAACGTGGGTACACCCTTTGCGGAAAGAGGGCGCCCGCGGCAAGATCGGTCAGGCGGGCACCCGGAGGTCGGTTGACGGCAGGCTGCTCAGAAAGGCCCGCATAGTCCTCACCTCCGTTGCTCGTGGCCGCCCGTCCCCGGGCGGCGCCGTGACCGGAACCCACCGGTTCCGTCGCGCGGACGATCCGCATGACGGAACATACCGCGAAACCCGCCCCCCGGCGCAAACCCTTTTTCCGTCCCGTCCCCGCGTGTCCGTCTCCCGCCCGGGAACCCCCGGGGGCGGCCGGGACGGCCGGGAGCGCCGAAGGTCCCCGGGAGGGAGCGGGTGCCCCCTCCCGGGGACCTTCGGGAGGACGTCCGGCCGGCGCGGCGCGGGCGACCTACAGGCCCGGAGCCGGGAAGCGGGAGGTGAGCTCCCTGACCTCGTTCTGCACGCGGGCGATGACGTTCTCGGCCTCGTCCTGGTCCTTGGCGAGCGCGGAGACGACCTGGTCGATCCAGGCGCCGATCTGGCGCATCTCGGCGGCGCCCATGCCGCGGCTGGTCACACCGGCGGTGCCGATCCGGATGCCGGACGGGTCGAACGGCTTGCGCGGGTCGAACGGCACGGTGTTGTAGTTGGTCTCCAGCCCGGCCCGGTCCAGCGCCTGGGCGGCGGGCTTGCCGCCGATGCCCTTGGGCGTCAGGTCCAGCAGGATGAGATGGTTGTCGGTGCCGCCTGAGACGAGGTCGAAACCGCGGCCCAGGAGCTCCTCGGCCAGCGCCCGGGAGTTCACCACGACCTGGCGGGCGTAGTCCCTGAACTCGTCGGTCGCCGCCTCCTTCAGCGCCACCGCGATCGCCGCGGTGGTGTGGTTGTGCGGGCCGCCCTGCAGACCGGGGAAGACGGCCTTGTTCAGCGCGGTGGCGTGCTCGTCGGCGGTGGCCATGAGCATCGCGCCGCGCGGGCCGCGCAGCGTCTTGTGGGTGGTGGTGGAGATGACGTCGGCGTGGCCGACCGGCGAGGGGTGGGCGCCGCCGGCCACCAGGCCGGCGATGTGGGCGATGTCGGCCGCGAGCACCGCGCCGACCTCACGGGCGATCTCGGCGAAGGCCGGGAAGTCGATCGTGCGCGGGATGGCGGTGCCGCCGCAGAAGATCAGCTTGGGCCGCTCGCGCAGGGCGATCTCGCGGACCTCGTCCATGTCGACGCGGCCGGTGTCGCGGCGCACGCCGTAGCGGACCGGGTTGAACCACTTGCCGGTGGCCGAGACCGACCAGCCGTGGGTGAGGTGGCCGCCGAACGGCAGGCCCATGCCCATGACGGTATCGCCCGGCTGGAGGAAGGCGAGGTAGATCGCCAGGTTGGCGGGCGAGCCGGAGTAGGGCTGGACGTTGGCGTGGGCGACGCCGAACAGGGACTTGGCCCTCTCGACGGCGAGGGTCTCGATCTGGTCGATGACCTGCTGGCCCTCGTAGTACCGCTTGCCGGGGTAGCCCTCGGAGTACTTGTTGGTGAGGACGGTGCCCGTGGCCTCGAGAACCGCCTTGGAGACGTAGTTCTCGGAGGCGATCAGCTTGACGGTGTCGGCCTGACGCCGCTCCTCGGCCTTGATGAGCTCGGCGATCTGCGGATCGACGCTCGAAAGAGAACTCATGCGCCTTCACTCCCCTGTCGGCATTGACATCGCGCGGAGGACCCAGGCGCGCGGCCCTCCGCTTTCCGCTCCCCGGTGGTCGCTCCCACCCAATGCGCCAGTCGCGCTTCAGACGATAGCGGACTGACCGGTGCGAGTGGCCCGGCCTGCTCCGTCCACGGGCCACAGGCGGTCCACCTCGGCGTTCAGCGTGGCTCCGATGAGGACGGCCAGCGCCGTGATGTAGAGCCACAGCAGCACCGCGATGGGGGCGGCGAGCGAGCCGTACACCGACACCGGGGAGAACCAGGCGGCGAGGACCTCGCGCAGCACGGCGGCGCAGGCGATCCAGATGATCAGGGCGAGCAGGGCCCCCGGCAGCTCCCGCCACCAGCGCGTCCGCACCGGGACGCTCACGTGGTAGAGCAGGGTCAGGAAGATCACCGAGCCGATGACGACGACCGGCCAGTAGAGGCCGTCGACCAGGGAGGCGTAGTCGCGGGGCAGGACGCCGTGCAGCACCACCGGCCCGAGGACGAGGACCGGCATGATCAGCAGCCCGATCAGCAGGCCCGCGACGTAGAGGCCGAAGGACATCAGGCGGGTGCGGATGATGCCGCGCTCCTCTCCGAGGCCGTAGGCGACGGAGATCAGGTCCACGTAGACGAACAGGGCGCGCGAGCCCGACCAGAGGGCCAGCACGAAACCCACGGAGATCAGCGGGACCTGTTTCTGCGGATTCAGGACGTCGTCGACGAGCGGGGTGACGACGGTGTTCACGGCGTTGTCGGTGAACAGCAGGTGGGCCTGGGACTGGATCCAGGCCCGGACGTCCTGCACCGTCTCCGGGCCGAAGATCCCGGTGAGCCGGCCGACCAGGCCGATCAGGCCGAGGGTGAACGGCGGCAGCGACAGCAGCGCGAAGAAGGCCGCCTCCCCGGCCAGGCCGGTGACGCGGTAGGCGATGCCCGCGTTGGTGGTGGCGGTGGCGAGGGCCCAGGTGCCCGTGCCGCGCAGCCAGGTCAGCCCGGCCCGCAGCCGGGCCACGCGTCCACGCGATGTGGGCTTCTCCGGCCCCGGCCGGTGCGCCTGGGCATCAGTGGACGTCATGCCACACAACGGTATGCCCAGTGCCTCTTGATCACGAACCGTCCGGCCATGGTGCCGGCGCGTGTCCGGCGGTCTCCCCTCCCCGGTCCGGGGGCACGCCGGGTCCCGTCCACGGCGCCCCCGGGGCCGGGGGTGCATCACGGGACGCCGTCGGGACTTCAGTCCCCAGGGTTGGACCGGGGAGCACACTGGCTCGGGAAACCAGGGGTTCCCCAGACTCGATCGAACGGTCTTTCGCAGCTGCCAGCCTCCGCGGGCGCAACACCGTCCCGGTCATCGCCCGCCTGGTCCAAGCCGATGAAGACACCGTCCGTGATGTGATCCCACCACTTCAACGGGAGCGGGCTGACCTGCCGGAGCCTCAGCGGGCGGGAGACCGTCCCCGCCTGCTCAGTGACGACGAGGAAGCCTTCGTCGCCCAGACGGCCATCACGCGACCGGTGAAGCTCGGCCAGCCGTTCACCCGCTGGTCGATCCGCAAGCTCACCGCCTATCTGCAGGCGCTTCCCGGCCGGACGATCTGCATCGGCCACAAAGTCCTCAGGGCCTTGCCGGCGCGCCGGGGAATCACCTTCCAGCACACCAAGACCTGGATTGAGTACGCGCTGACCGGGCGCCCGGAGCGGACCTTCGCCTTCAATGAGTAGCGAGAAGGGCATGCGCGGAGAAAATCGCCCACTCAGGCAGACCGCCTGAGTCATTTACGGCACATCAGCCCTCCACAGGGACCTGGGTGATGGCAACGAAATTTTGACTCATACCCAGGATCGATGGCTCCGTCTCGAGCAGACGCAGTACGGCCAGTACCCGCTCTCGCTGCTCAGGCTCCTCCAGACGCTGGGCGAATTCGGGCAGTAGCTTGACACTGCCGCTGGCACCGACGAGCACACGCAGTTCCAGCCCGGCCTCCTCCACCTCCTCGGTGAGATCCTGCGGCCGGTGAAAGAACGAGGTGGTGAACTGCGCCGGGTCACCGCTTGGGTTCCGGTATTGGCCGTCGGTGAGGAACCTGACGTTCTCCTCGGAGCCGCCCGGCCCGATCGGCGTTCCCCGGGCGATGTCCTCGAAAAGCGGATAGAACCGGGACAGAGCCTTCGCCACGACGACACCGCCCGGCCTCACCACCCGCCGGGCCTCCCGCAAGGCCGTGATGCGGTCGTCCCTATTCGTCAGGTGATACAGCGGCCCGAGAAGCAGCGCGGCATCCATGCTGCACGCGGCGGCTTCCAGGGCACGCGCGTCTCCGACGGCCGCGCTGGTCAACGGAACGGAGGCGACTCGAGAGGCCGCCTCGGCCTGTTCGATGTGCAGCGGCACCGGATCGATCAAATGCACCTCGTACCCGGCCGCAGCCAGTGGCAACGCGTAGGCGCCAGCACCACCTCCAACGTCCAGTACCCGTGCAGGCGCCGGCGGCAGATGCCGCTCCAACAAGTCCCACACCCGCAAGAATTCGATCTGCCGCCCACCGGAAGCCAACCGGTTCTGCTCCAGGCCGTGCTCGTAGTACGCCAGCATCTCCGCATCCACCATGCTGCGACGCTAGATCAGAAGCATTCGTTCGGCCACTGAGATTCGACCAGCCAAACTGCGGACACCCCGAGACAGAACCCGGCGAGCCTTCGCAGTCAGAGCACTAGGCACCCAGCGACTCACAATCTCCGTGACGTGGTCGTAGGAATCGATCTGGACTCAGGCGCGTGTGTCCGTCTCCTGCCCCTGCTGCTCGGTCCAGCTCCGTAACTCCTCGCGCCCACCCGGAAGCAGCAGCAAGCCGCGAGTAATTCGAATACCATCGCCCGCATTGAGTGCCCCGGCGACGGCTGCAACCGTCCCGGGGCCGGCCGACTGTCCAGGAGTCGACATGACAAATCCAAGCACATGTCTATGCACAGCGACCGCTACGGTCGCCCACGCCACGATGCCGCAGGTCCTCAGGGCCGTGGACTACCTCCGGGTGAGCACCGAGGAGCAGAAGCTCGGCTACGGCATCGCCAGCCAGGCGCGCAAAAACAGCCGCCACATTGCGAACAAGGGTTGGCACCACATCGGCACGTACAAGGATGAGGGCATCTCCGGCTCAAAGGAGATGGGTGAACGCCCGGACTTCGACCGGCTGATGGAGCACGCGAAACTCAACGAGTTCGACCTTGTCGTGGTAGAGGGGGGCGACCGAATCGGCCGTATCGGTCGTGCCTTCTGGCGTTGGGTCTGGGCGTTGGAGGACATTGGAATCTTCGTCGCCATCACCAACCGGAACATCGACAACACCACTCCTGAAGGCCGGGCGCAGATGCGGCGGGAAGCTGACTACGCCGAGACCGAGTGGGAGAACATCCGGCTACGCACCCAGGGCGGTCTCCAGGAAAAAGCCGAGGACCTTGGCTCGCCGCACATCGGCGGCCGGCCCCCGTATGGCTACCGGATCGAGGCGAAGGGCATCAGGGGCGAATCGCGGTTGGTCGTCGACGAGGCCGAGCGTGCCCTCGTGCAGCGCGTCCACGACATGGTGGTGATCGAAGGGCTGAACCTGCGGCAGACCGCCATCCGGCTCAACGCTGAAGGGTTCACCTGCCGTTCGGGCCGTCCGTGGTCGGTGGCCAACCTCCGCGATCGGGTCATGTCCCGGGCGGTACTCGACGCCGAACTGATCTTTCGCGGCGCGCACGCCAAGACCGATGCCGACGGCAGACCGCTGTGGGGCGATTCAGTGACCATCGCGCTCCCCCGGATCCTGTCCGACAACGCGGCGGCCGCGCTCCGCCAGAAGGTCGCCGCCCGTGCGAGGACCAGCAGTCGTAACCGAGCGGTTTACCCGCTCACGGGTCGGCTGATCGGCCGCTGCACAGCGCCGTACACCGGCAGCAGTCGCGAGTCTCTCTCATACGGTCGCCGCAACTACCGTTGCAGCGGCAAAACTGACACCGTGCCCGGTCAAGGGGTCTGCGACTGCTCGTCCATGGACGCTGAGGCGGTGGAGAAGCACGTCTGGTTAAAGGTCGTCACCCTGCTCGGCAACTTGCGGAAGCTGAATGCGCTGGCCACCGAGCGGGTCGCTATGTCCGACGGCGATCAGGCGGCACACGCCGAGCGGATCGTCGGCCTCGACCAACAAATCGACGCGATGAGGGCGTCCATCACCGCCGTGGTCGTGGCTGCCGCCAAGCAGCAGCAGTCTGCAGACGCCATCGCCGCCGCAACAGTGGCCCTTAACGAGGAGCTACGACAGTTGGAGGAGATGCGCGCCGAGGCCGCCGCCTGGTTGGCCGAAGTCAAGGAGGCGGAGCACCGGGCCCACGGCCTCAAGTCCCTTGCCAAACTGGTTCAGCATCAGCTGATGGACATGAGGTTGGAGGAGCAGAGCAAGATTCTCCGTCTACTCGACGTGAAGGTGTTCATCGAGGGGCCGGTGCCGGTCCGAACCGGGGGCCACATCTGTACCGTGCAGTCCTGGTATAAGTCGGCCGGAGTGAACGTCCCGGCGGCCGACCTCTCGGATGAGCAGTGGGCGCTGGTCTCCCACCTGCTCCCCGCCGGACGACGCGGCCGCGTACGGCGTTCGGTCGACGCGATCTTCGCCAAGGCCCGGACCGGCGTTTCCTGGCCGACACTCCGCGAGGAGTACGGCTCGACGAGTACCGCCTCAAAGTACTTCAACGAGTGGGTGTCGCAAGGAGTTTGGGCCGAACTCGACGCGGCACTCGCGAAGGTGGAACGAGTATCGCTACCCGCGCTCAGACTCCTCCCGCCCATGCGAATCGAAGTACGGTTCGATCCCCGCGTGATGCTGGGCGCCGAGGAACGGTTCCGAACGGAATCGTGACGATCAGAACGCAACAGATGATGCCCGCGAGGACGTAACCGGCGGCCATCCAGATTCCGGCGAACACCAGCCAGATCACGTTGAGCAGGGTCCTCATATTTCGAGGATGGCAGGCCGGATCCGGACGGTTCCATCGGGTACGTCCCGGACTCCTCCCTGGGTCCCTCCGCGAAGACCCCGGGGAAGGGCCCCGGAAAGACTCCGGGGAGGAGTCCCGGAAAAGCTCCGTGAGAAACGCCCCGGACGCTTCCCGGACCCCCGCCCGGGGGCGCGGCGGGACCCGTCCTGGGGCGCGGCGGGACCCGGAGCCGGGGATTCCGGGGCCGCCCGGATGAAGACGGCACAATGGAAGAATGATCTGCGACCTGTGCAAGGAGCGTCGCCACGACGAGTGCCGGGGTGGCTCGTGGTGCGACTGCCAGCACAAGACCACCGAGCAGGCCGGGAAGGACAAGGAGTCGGAGCTGGGCTGGCCGCGCCAGGGGTGAGGCGGCGGCGCCCGCCGTACCGGGCGAACCGCGCGCCGTACCGGGTGGGTCGCGCGCCGTACCGGGCGAACCGCGCGCCGTACCGGGTGGGTCGCGCGCCGTACCGGCGAGCCACGCGCCGTACCAGGCGGGTCGCGGGCCGGGATGACGTCCGGGACCCGCGAGGGGCTCCACGGCGGGCCAAGGTTGGCCCTGGCGGCGGTCCAGAGTGTGGACCGCACATTGGACATCTCCCACCATCACGGTATCGTCAGAGACATGCCAGCGGACCCGTTGCTCGTCGTGCGACGCCACGTCGACCTCCTGCGTGTCCGCAGCGCCATCTGTTGTGACGTCCGTTGACCGACGCCCACCGCTGATTCCATCCGGCTGCGGGCGCGCGACAGGCGTCCTTCTTCCCTGAAGCGAAGCCTTCTTTCGAAGCGAAGCGACCCCCGTACTCGACGGCGAGGCGGGAGGTGCGCCGCCCGCGCGTGCCCGAGATCACCTCATCGATCGTGAAGGACGCGCGCATGACGACCCCGGCCAGGCCGGCAAACCGGCACCACAAGCGCCCGCGCGGCGAGGGTCAGTGGGCTCTCGGTTACCGCGAACCGTTGAACAAGAACGAGGAGAACAAGAAGAACGACGACGGGCTCAACGTCCGTCAGCGGATCATCGACATCTACTCCAAGTACGGCTTCGACTCCATCGACCCCGCCGACCTGCGGGGCCGGATGCGCTGGTACGGCCTCTACACCCAGCGCCGGCCCGGCATCGACGGCGGCAAGACCGCGATCCTGGAGCCGGAGGAGCTCGACGACCGCTACTTCATGCTCCGGGTCCGCATCGACGGCGGACGCCTGGACCTGCGGCAGCTGCGTGCCATCGCCGACATCTCCAACCTGTACGGCCGCGGCACCGCCGACGTCACCGACCGGCAGAACATCCAGCTCCACTGGATCGAGATCGAGTCCGTCCCCGACATCTGGGAGCGGCTGGAGGCGGTGGGCCTGTCCACCACCGAGGCGTGCGGCGACACCCCGCGCGTCATCCTGGGCTGCCCGCTGGCCGGGATCGACGCCGGGGAGGTGCTCGACGGCACCCCGCACATCCGCGAGATCCACGACGCCTACATCGGCGACCCGGCGTACTCCAACCTGCCGCGCAAGTTCAAGACCGCGGTGAGCGGCTGCCCGGCGCACTGCACGGTTCACGAGATCAACGACGTGGCGTTCGTCGGCGTCGTCAACGAGCGCGGCGAGGCCGGCTACGACCTGTGGGTGGGCGGCGGCCTGTCCACGAACCCGATGCTGGCCAAGCGGCTGGGCGTCTTCGTCACGCCCGAGCAGGTCTCGGCGGTCTACGGCGGCGTGATCGGCATCTTCCGCGACTACGGCTACCGCCGCCTGCGCCACCGGGCGCGGCTGAAGTTCCTGGTGAGCGACTGGGGCGTGGAGAGGTTCCGGGAGGTCCTGCAGACGGAGTACCTCGGGTACGCCCTGCCCGACGGCCCGGCGCCCGAGACGCCGCGCGGCGGCCGCCGCGACCACGTGGGCGTCTTCCCGCAGAGGGACGGCAACTTCTACGTCGGCTTCGCGCCCAGGGTCGGCCGGCTCAGCGGCGACACGCTGCACCTGATCGCCGACATCGCCGAGCGGCACGGCTCGGACCGGGTGCACACCACGGTCGAGCAGAAGATGGTCATCCTGGACGTCGCGCCCGACCGGGTGGACAGCCTCGTCGCCGAGCTGGAGGCCGCCGACCTGCGGGTCAACCCCTCGACCTTCCGCCGCCAGACCATGGCGTGCACCGGCATCGAGTTCTGCAAGCTGGCGATCGTCGAGACCAAGGCCGTCGCGTCCGACCTGATCGACGAGCTGGAGCGGCGGCTGCCGGACTTCACCGAGCCGCTGACCATCAACGTCAACGGCTGCCCCAACTCCTGCGCGCGCATCCAGGTCGCCGACATCGGCCTGAAGGGCCAGCTCGTCGTCAACGACGCGGGCGAGCAGGTCGAGGGCTTCCAGATCCACCTGGGCGGCTCTCTGGGGGTCGACGCCGGTTTCGGCCGCAAGGTCCGGGGCCTGAAGGCCACCGCCGCGGAGCTGCCCGACTACGTCGAGCGCGTGGCGCGCAACTTCACCAAGCAGCGCGACGAGGGCGAGACGTTCTCCGAGTGGGTGCGGCGGGCCGACGAGGCGGACCTCAAGTGAGACGCGGCGCCGTACGGCGAGGCTCCGGGAGGGGGCGGCGATGAGCGAGCGGATGGCCCCCTTCCACTGCCCGTACTGCGGCGAGGAGGACCTGGAGCCCTACGAGGGCGACGGGGGCTGGTACTGCCGCTCGTGCGCCCGCGCCTTCAAGCTGAAGTTCCTCGGGATCGGGGTGCGGTCGTGACCGGCCGCGGCACGGCGGACGGTACGGCGGGCGGGACGGGCCGGCGCGGGCCCGGCGCGGTGGACGGCGTCATGAACGGCACGGCTAACGGCACGACGAACGGCACGACGAACGGCTCGGCGAACGGCGTGACGAGCGGGGTGAACGGGGTGGCCGGTGCGGCGCGAGCGGCACGGGCGGCCCTCACGGCGGATTGGGAGTGATGAACGTGAGCATCGTTGACATCGAGATCGGCCTGAACCGGCAGCGGGCCGGGTTCGACCTGCAGGACATCGCCGAGTCCGCGGCCGTGTTCCTGGAGGACGCCCCGGCCCTGGAGATCATCCGGTGGGCGGCGGCCACCTTCGGCGACCGGCTCTGCCTGACCTCCTCGATGAGCGACGCCCTGCTGATCGACCTGGTCAGCCGGGTGAAGCCGGGGATCGACGTGTTGTTCATCGACACGGGCTACCACTTCGCCGAGACGATCGGCACCCGTGACGCGGTGCGGCAGGTCTACGACGTGAACGTGATCGACGTCAAGCCGTCCCGTACGGTCGCCGAGCAGGAGCGCGACCTCGGGCCGCGGCTGTTCGGCCGCAACCCCGACCTGTGCTGCTACCTGCGCAAGGTGGAGCCGCTCAACCGGGCGCTGGAGCCGTACCTCGCCTGGGTGTCCGGCATCCGCCGCGACGAGGCGGTCACCCGTTCGGACGTCAGGGTCGTGGAATGGGACACCAAGCGCCAGATGGTGAAGATCAACCCGATCGCCCGCTGGACGCAGGACGACGTCGACAACTACATGGCCGACAACGGCGTGCTGATCAACCCGCTGCACTACGACGACTACCCCTCGATCGGCTGCGCGCCCTGCACCCGGCAGGTCGCCCCCGGTGAGGACCCGCGCAGCGGCCGCTGGGCCGGGATGGGCAAGACGGAATGCGGGCTGCATCTTTGACGCCGCCCGGCCCCGGCGCCCCGCCGGTCACGCCGCTGGTCGCGGTGGCGCACGGGTCGCGTGACCCGCGCGCCGCGGCGACGGTGGAGGAGCTGCTCGGCCTCCTGCGGCGGGAGCGGCCGGAGCTTCCGGTGCGCGCCGCCTACCTCGACCACGCCGCCCCGACGCTCGCCGCGGCGCTGTCGGGGCTGGACGAGGCGGTGGTGGTGCCGCTGCTGCTCACCGCGGCCTACCACAGCCGGGTGGACATCCCCGGTTCGCTGGCCGAGATCACCGCCCGCCGCCCGGCGCTGCGCACCCGGGTCGGCGGCACGCTGGGGCCGCACCCGCTGCTGGTCACCGCCCTGGAGCGCCGGCTGGCCGAGGCCGGGGTCGAGCCGGGCGACCCGGACACCGCGGTGGTGCTGGTGTCGGCGGGCTCCAGCGACCCGCGGGCCAACGCGACGGTCGCCGCCGTCGCCGCGGACTGGGCCCGCCTGCGGGGCTGGTGGTCGGTGGGCGTCGCCTACGCCTCGGCGGCCGAGCCCGCCCCGGAGCGTGAGGTCCGCCGCCTGCTCTCGGCCGGCGCCCCGCGGGTGGCGGTGGCTCCTTACCTGCTGGCCCCCGGCCACTTCGCCGACCGGACCCGCGACGCCTCGCTCGCCGCGGGCGCGTCCGTCGTGGCCGGGGTGCTCGGCGCGGCCCCCGAGGTCGCGGCCGTCCTGGCGGAGCGCTACGACGAGGCCGTACGGCGCCGCCCGGCGTCCGCCTCGGCCTGACCTCCCGGTGAGACCTCGGCCTGGCCTCCCGGTGAGACCGGGACCCGCCGAGGCCGGGCCCGCGAACCTCGACGGTTCCCGTACCCCGAGGCCCCGAGACCTGCGATCCCGGAGTCCGAGGCACCAGGGGCCGGTGCCTCAGCCGCCGTCCCCGCCGCTTCCCGGGCTCGGCTTCGCGCCGTCCCGGCCGTCCCCGGGGCAGCGCACCGCGACGATCCGGCCGTCGAGCGGGTCCGTCACGACGACGGCGCCCGGACAGACGGGCCCGACCCCGATCTCGTCGGCGAAGCGGCAGCCGGGGCCGCCGTCGCAGGGCTCGGTCCGGGTGAGCGTGACGGTGACGCTGATGTCGGCCCGGGTCTTCGGGGCGTCCGCGACGACCTGCCGGGCGTCCCGGTCGCCGGCCAACGGGAGGCCCTGCCGCCGCACCGAGCCGGGCGGGACCACCGCGATCTCCAGCCGCCCGATCTCGGACTCCGGGAACAGCATGGTCATGCTCTTCGAGCGCTCCCGGTCCTCCAGCCCCTCGCGGCAGGTCTGGGCGTTGCGGTACTTCCCGTCCTCCCAGTAGAGGACCTCCGCGCCGAACGGGCAGTGGACCGCGACCTGCGTCATCGTCCCGTACGGCCGCGCGGGCAGGTCGAGGGACAGCCGCTCGCCCATCGTGGAGAACCGCTTCTCTAGAACGACATCGTCGACGTAGCGGGCGCCGTACCGGGGCGTCGGCTGGGCCATGACGCCGGTCCAGACGTCGTCGGGGACGACGGTGGCGCCGGTCCCCGGCAGGATGAGCGTCGCGACGGCGGCGAGGCCCGCCGCGAGGGTCCCGCCCAGCGCCGCGGCGCGGCGGCGTCTGATCCGCCGGACCCGCCGGTCGACGGCGGCGACGGTCACGCCCCCGCGGTGGCCGTCGTCGCCCTCGGCCGCCAGGATCTCGCGCAGTTCCGGCTCTGTGATCGTCAACTCGGCTCCCCTGAGGTGGTCGCGGCGATCGCCGCGGGATCGACGCGCAGCTTCGCCAGGGCCCGGCTGGCCTGGCTGCGGACGGTGGCCACCGAGCAGCCGAGGATCTCGGCGATCCGCGGGTCGGGCAGGTCGGCGAAGTAACGCAGCACGACCACGGCCCGCTGCCGGTCGGGCAGCGCCGCCAGGGCCTGCCGTACGGCCTCGCGCGTGCCGACCTCGCCGGTGCGGTCCTCCCCCGCCGTGTCGGGCAGCGCCCCGGTGGGCACCTCGCCCCGCCAGCGGCGCCGCCACCAGGAGGCGTGGGTGTTGGTGAGGATGCGGTAGACGTAGGGGTCGGGGTCGTCGCCCACCCGCCGCCAGGCGAGCCATGCCTTGGCCAGCGCGGTCTGCAGCAGGTCCTCGGCCGTGCCCCAGTCGCGGCACAGCAGGTAGGCGGCCTGCAGCAGGCGGGCCGAGCGCTGCTCGACGTACCGCTCGAAATCGGCTCTGTCTCGCACTCGCCGTCCTCGGTGTCTCGGTGACCTTCCACCGATCACTACGCTCCGGCCGTCCCGGGACGTTGCACGCCCCTGGAATGGATCTTCCCGGAAATGGGTCCGTCCCGGTCCGGAAGGGACCGGGACGGACACGGATCAGGACGGGCGCGGACCAGGACGGGCACCGGCCGGGGGCCTGAACCGGCCTGAGCATGGGCCGTCCCGGACGCCGCCCTCAAGCCGGTGCGGGCCGCGCGGTGTCCGGAGCGCCGGTCAGGTCGCCTGGAGCACGGCCTGCAGGAAGTCGCGGGTGCGCTGCTCCTGAGGGTCGTCGAAGATCTGCCCGGGAGGGCCGTCCTCGACGATGCGGCCCTGGTCGAACATGAGCACCCGGTCGGAGAACTCCTTGGCGAAGTGCATCTCGTGGGTCACGCACAGGATCGTCAGGTCGGACTCGCGGGCGATGTCACGCAGCAGGCACTGCACGCCGGCGACCAGCTCGGGGTCGAGGGCGGAGGTGACCTCGTCCAGCAGCAGGATCTCCGGCTCCATCGCCAGCGCGCGGGCGATGGCCACGCGCTGCTGCTGGCCGCCGGACAGCCGCAGGGGATGCTCGTCGGCCTTGTCGGCCAGGCCGACCAGCTCCAGCAGCTCGGCGCCCTTGGCCTCGGCCTCCTCGCGGGAGCGCCCGAGCGCCCGGACGGGCGCCTCGGTGAGGTTGCGCATGACCGTCATGTGCGGGAAGAGGTTGAACTGCTGGAAGACCATGCCGATCTTGCAGCGGACGCGCCGGAGGTACTTCTCGTCGGCGGGCACGAGCCCGCCGTTCCTCCTCATGTGGCTGAACGGCTCGCCGTTGATCTCGATCAGGCCGCCGGTCGGCTTCTCCAGGGTCATCAGCAGCCGCAGGATCGTCGTCTTGCCCGAGCCGCTGGGACCGATCAGGGTGACCCGCTCGCGCGGGCGGACGTGGAAGTCCAGTTCGTCCAGGACGGTGAGGGAGCCGAAGCGCTTCACCACCTTGTCGAAGCGGATCTTCCACTCATCTGCTGCGATGTGCGTTTCACTGGGCAAGACGGCGCTCCAGACGGCGGACGAGGATGGACGCGGGGATCGCCACGACCAGGAAGAACAGTCCCGCGATGGTGATGGGTTCGAGGTAGCGGTAGCTGCCGGAGGCGAGGATGCGGCCGGTGCCCAGGACGTCCACCACGGTGATCAGCGTCAGCTGAGGGGTCTCCTTGAAGACGGCGATCAGGTAGTTGCCCAGCATCGGCAGGACCCGCCGTACGGCCTGCGGCAGGACGACACTGGTCCAGACGCGGAACCGGGGCAGGTTCAGGGCGGTCGCCGCCTCCCACTGGCCTTTGGGCACCCCGTCGATGCCGGCCCGGTAGACCTCGGCGGTGTAGCTCGCGTAGTGGACGCCGAGGACGAGGATGCCGGTGGTCAGGGCGGACATCGTGATCCCCAGCGCGCTGGGGAAGACGAAGAACACGAAGAACAGCTGCGCCACGAGCGGGGTGCTGCGGATGAACTCGACGAACAGCCGGACCGGCGTCGCGATCCAGCGCCGTTCCGACCGCAGCAGCAGCGCCAGCACCAGTCCCAGGGCGAAGGCCAGCGCCGCTCCGGCGATGGTGGCCTGCGCGGTGACGACCAGGCCCCGGCTGAGCATCTCCGGGGCGATCCGCAGGGCGTAGTCCCAGTCCCAGTTCACGAGGAGCCTCCCACCGGTGCGGGCCGCCGGCGTCTGACGAACAGCGGCGGGACGTCGACGCCGGCCCTGGCGGCGGCGCGGCGTTCGAAGAACCGCATGACCAGCGTGACGATCATCGCGAGCGCGAGATAGATGACCATGACGAGGCTCATCACCAGGAGGGGGTCGTATCCGGTGTTGCGCAGGATCCGGCTCTCCGCGATGACGTCGGACACCGAGATCACCGAGACCAGGGAGGTTGCCTTGATCAGCTCGATCCACAGGTTGTTCAGCGGGGGGATCATGCCCCGCCACGCCTGCGGCAGGATGATCCGGACCATGCGCTGCCACGGGCTGAAGTTCAGCGCGAGCGCGCCCTCCCACTGCGCCCGGGGGACGGCGGCTATCGCGCCCCGGACGACCTCCGACCCGTAGGAGCCCAGGTTGAGCCCGACGGCGAGGACGCCGGCGAGGATCGGGTCCAGCCGGTAGCCGGTGAGCGCGGGCATCGCGAAGAAGATCCAGTACATCTGGACGATCACCGAGGTGCCGCGGAAGAACTCCAGGTAGCCGCGGGCGGCCCCGCGGATCCAGCGGCGCCGCGACGTCGACAGCAGCCCGACGGCGAAGGACAGCAGCAGGGCGAGCGGCGTCGCCCCCAGGGCGACCTGGACCGTGACCCAGGTCCCTTCCATGAGGTACGGCCAGATCTCGCCGACCGTGTCGAGGACCGGCTCGGCGGCCATTGCGGACAGGAGCATGACGGGGACCCGGTCAGGCGGCGCAGAGCTGCGCCGCGGTCAGCCCCTTGGCCTTGTCGATCTCGGCCTGCCCGAACCCGAACGGTTCCACGATCGGTAGGACGCCGCCGCCGTCCTGCAGTTTCTTCAGCTCGGCGTTGAACGCGGCCAGCAGGTCGCCGTCGTTCTTGCGGAATCCGAACGCGCCGGCCGCGAACTGCTCCTTGCCGTCGACCTCGGGCGCGAACGCCTCGGTCACCTCCAGGCTCCCGGCGTAGGAGGGGTTCTCCTTCAGCGCCCACCGCAGGGTGATCGCGGTGAGCGCGACGGCGTCGACCCGGCCGTCGGACAGGCCGCGGACGGCGTCGTTGGCCTTCTGGAAGACCCGGATCCGGTCCTGCTCCACACCGGCCTTGGTGGCGTACTCCTGCTCGATGGCACCCTCCAGCACCGCGATCGTCGCGCCGGAGGAGGCGGCGGTCTTGAACGTGGTGATCCCCTTGGGGTTGCCCTTCTTGACCATGAAGGCGTTCATGCCGGCGTGGTCGGGGTCGGAGAAGGCGATCTGGCCGCAGCGCGGAGGGGTGATGGACATCCCGGCCGCGATGATGTCGTACTGGCCGGCGGACAGGCCGGGGATCAGCGCGCCGAACGAGTCGACCAGCACGGGCTCCAGCTCGACGCCCCCCAGGTTCTTGAAGATGGCGCGGGCCAGCTCGGGGGCCTCACCGGTGAGCTTCCCCTGCTTGTCGCGGAAGCCGTACGGGGCCTCGTTGGCGAACCCGACCTTGATCTTCTTCGCGGCTCTGATCCGGTCGAGCGTCCCCTGTCCGCCTCCTCCCCCGGAGGGTGTGCCGTTGTCGACCGCCGTGCAGCCCGCGAGCAGGGCGGGAACCGCGGCGATGGCGAATCCGGCGCCGGTGCGCCGGAAGAAGTCGCGTCGGGTCAGGGGGCTGTGCGTCATCGGGGAGAACTCCTCGTCGGTGCCTGCTACGTGCGCGTTCGTGACCACTACTCATCAGGGCCCAGCCTGAGCCAGGCTAGTCCGGGCATGCGGATGAAGCATCCGTTCGGACCCGGCAGCCGGACACTCTGTGTGACGCTAGTCATCGATACGGACGTGATCAAGCCCGCGAAAAGGACGGCCTCTATGCGTCTCCCCAGGTCAGAGCAGACTAAACCCTCAAATCCCGGGCAACGTCTTTATCGCACCGTGATAAAATTCTTTACTCTCCGCAATGAACGGCACACCCGGCCACGCGGACGAGCCGTCCATCCCCGGCCTCCGGGTCACGTCCCGCGATCCCCACCGGGATCCGGATCCACCGGACGGGTATTCGCCCTCGGGGCCGGACGACATGGCGGAATCCCGCGCCGGGGACGGGCCGGACGGCACGGCCGGAGCCCGCGCCGAGGGCGGGCCGGAGGCTCAGTAGCGGCGGTCGCGCCGCTCGTCGCGCCTCTGGGCGCGGCGCTCCCACCGCTCCTCACGACGCTCCCACCGGTCCTCCCGGCGGTCCTCCCATCCGTGCGGGGGCAGGGGCGGCCGCGGCCGCTCCGGCAGCTCGCCGTACGCCCGCTGCCAGTGCTCCTTCCAGGCCGCCCACGCCTTCTCGATCGGGCGTGCCCGCGAGTCGCCGACCACCTTGATCTCGCCCATGAGCGCGTAGGCCCGCACCCGGACGAGCGGCGCCCGCATGCCCTCGGGAGCCTCGATGACCTGGACCTTCTTCTCCCCCATGATCGCGAAGCCGTCGATCTCGACGTCCACGCCGTCGGGAACGATGATCTTCACCGATCCCATGACCGCGGTGGCGATGATGTCGACCACGTCGGTGCGGACCTCGGCCTGGCGCAGGTCGATCACGACCTCGCCCATCACCGCGGCCGCGCCCAGCTCCCGGTCGATCCGCCACTTGCCGCGGCGCTTGGACTCGCTCATGACGGCCACGAGCCAGCGCCGCGCCCGGCCGCCCTCCGGCCGCGCCGGAGCCGGGAAGGGGGCCGGGGCCGGGGCGGGCCCGGAGCCCTGCGCCGAGGGAAGATCGGAGGTGAGGACGGCGAGGTCGGCGTGGGTGACGGCGGTATAGGCGGCCTCGGTGCGCTCGGTCAGCTCTCCGAGGGTGAGCCGTCCCTCGACGGAGGCGATGCGGAGCAGCTCGACCGCGGCCTCCCGCTCGGCGTCGGAGACTCGCATCGCACCCGGATCACTCATGAAACACAACATATCGCGATATAGGCGGTCCGTGGATCCCTCTGCGGCAGGAGAACGCGTCCGGCGCCTATCATCCGGAGGATGTACGCAGAACTTCTGGACGCGGTGACCGGGAACGACGCCGAGGAGGTCGGGCGTCTGCTCCGGGGCGGCGCCTCCCCCGACCCGGACGACGCCGGGGAGACGACCGCCCTCTACCAAGCCGCGACCGGCGGTCGCACGGCGATCGTGCGGGCGCTGCTGGACGCCGGGGCCGACCCGAACCGGATCAGCGGAGGCGAGGACGAAGGTCTGCCGCTGTGCGGCGCCGCCTCCTGGGGCCGCACCGAGACCGTGGAGGCGCTGCTGGCCGCGGGGGCCGACCCCGGCCGCAGGGAGAGCCACGGCTGGACCGCCCTGCTGTGGGCCGCGGCCGGCGGCCACGCCGGGACCGTCCGGGCCCTGCTGACGGCCGGCGCCTCCGCCGAGGACGCCAACGACGGCGGGGAGACCGCGCTGACCCTGGCCACCCGGCGCGGCGCGCTCGGCGTGGTGCGCCTCCTGCTGGACGCCGGGGCCGACCCCACCCGGGCCGACGGCGAGGGCGACACGCCCCTGTCCATCGCCTACGACTGGCTCGGCACCCACCTGGAGAGCGCGCTGCTGGAGCAGCTCGCCGAGCGGGCGCCCGAGGACTCGGACCTCACGGGCTTCACGGTGAGCCGCGCCCGCGCCGAGGACGGCACCGACCTGGTCACCGTCACGGCGCTGCGGCCGGACGGCGGGGCCTCCGAGATCGTGTGCCAGCGCGGCCACGCGGCCGTCGCGACCCTGCTGGAGGACGCGACCGATGAGCGCGTGCCGTTCGGGGACCTGGTCGAGCGGGCGCTGCCGTACCGGGACCTCGACGAGGAGGCCGAGACCTGGTGGACGGTGGCCGACTCGCTGGGCGGGCGGGCCGACGAGGAGACGTTCGAGGCGGCGGCGGAGCTGTGCGTGAGCGAGGACCCGCGCAGGCGGGAGTTCGCCGCCGACGTGCTGTCCCAGCTCGGCGCCCACAGGGACCACGGGTCCTCCCCGGCGGGGACGGACACGGACGGAGACGGGGACGACCGGCCGTTCCTGGAGCGGACGCTGTCGATCCTGCGGCGGATGGCCGTGACCGAGGGCGACGAGCGGGTGCTGCGCTCGGTGCTCGGCGCGCTCGGCGGCCAGGCCGACCCGCGCGCGCTGCCCGAGGTGCTGTCGATCATCACCGCGGAGGGCTGGACCCGTACCCAGGCCGACCCGGCCGCGCTGGCCGCCGTCCTGCCGCCGGGCCACGCCGAGGGGCTGGAACTGCTCCTCTCGATGACCGGGGACCCCGACGAGGAGGTGCGCCACTGGGCCTCCACGGGCCTGGCCGGCCTGGCGGAGCACCGCGAGGAGGTCCGCGCCGCGCTCGCCGCCCGGGGGCTCTGAGTCGCACGAGGACCTCCGGTCGCTCGGGAGGCGGGAGGCGGGAGGACCGAGCGGAGGCACCGCGAGGAGGTCCGCGCCGCACCGGCCGCGCGAGGGCTTTGAGATGATGCCGGGACCCGGCGAAAGGGCCGGTCCGGCACCCTCGGAGGCACCCGTGACCCCTGACGCGACCCACGAGGTCTTCAACCAGGCACCCCCGTTCACCGGCCACGACGTCTCGGCCGACCCGGCGCTCCTCGAAGGCGTGACGCGCGAGGGCGCCGGCTGGGCCGCGGGCGGGCTGGGCCGGCTCGGCGTGCTCGCCGGCTCCGAGGAGGCCGCCGAGTGGGGACGGCTGGCCAACGAACACCCGCCGGTGCTGCGCACGCACGACCGCTACGGCAACCGGATCGACGAGGTGGAGTTCCATCCCGCCTGGCACGAGCTGATGACGGTCGCCGTGGAGAACGGCCTGCACGCCGCCCCGTGGGCCGACGCCCGGCCCGGCTCCCACGTGGCCCGCGCCGCCGGGTTCTACGTCTGGAGCCAGGCCGAGGCCGGGCACGGCTGCCCGATCTCCATGACCTACGCCGCGGTCCCGGCGCTGCGCCACTCCCCCGCTCTGGCCGCCGAGTGGGAGCCCCTGCTGGCCTCGGGCCACTACGACTTCGGGCTGCGCCCGCCGCTCGGCAAGCGCGGCGTGCTCGCCGGGATGGGCATGACCGAGAAGCAGGGCGGCTCCGACGTGCGCGCCGGCACCACCCGCGCCGAACCCCTGGGCGACGGCTCCTACGTCCTGACCGGGCACAAGTGGTTCAACTCCGCCCCGATGTGCGACGCGTTCCTGGTCCTGGCCCAGGCGCCCGGCGGGCTGACGTGCTTCCTGCTGCCCCGTGTGCTGCCCGACGGCGCCCGCAACGCCATGCGGCTGATGCGGCTGAAGGACAAGCTGGGCAACAAGTCGAACGCCAGCGCCGAGGTGGAGTACCACCGCGCGCTCGCCTGGCCGGTCGGCGAGGAGGGGCGGGGCGTGCGGACCATCCTGGAGATGGTCAACATGACCAGGCTCGACTGCGTGATCGGCTCGGCGGCCGGCATGCGGTACGGCGCGACCCGGGCCGTGCACCACGCCGCGCACCGCGCCGCGTTCGGCCGGAGGCTGGCCGACCAGCCGCTGATGCGCAACGTCCTGGCCGACCTGGCGCTGGAGTCGGAGGCCGCGACCACGCTGATGACCCGGCTGGCCGGCGCCACCGACCGGGCGGTGGCCGGGGACGCCGCCGAGGCGGCGCTGCGCCGTACGGCGCTGGCGGCCGGGAAGTACTGGGTCTGCAAGCGCGGCCCGGCGCACGCGGCCGAGGCGATGGAGTGCCTGGGCGGCAACGGCTACGTTGAGGAGTCGCAGATGCCCCGGCTGTTCCGCGAGTCGCCGCTGAACGGCATCTGGGAGGGTTCGGGGAACGTGGCCGCACTGGACGTGCTGCGTGCCCTGCGGCGCGAGCCGGACGCCCTGGACGCCTTCCTGGCCGAGGTGGCGCTCGCCGCCGGGGCCGACCGGCGCCTGGACGAGGCGGCCGGACGGCTGGGCAAGACCCTCGCCGACCCGGAGGAGGCGGAGCTGCGCGCCCGCGCCGTCGCCGAGGACATGGCGCTGGTGCTGCAGGGCTCGCTGCTGGTGCGGCACGCGCCCGCGGCCGTCGCCGACGCCTTCTGCGCCTCGCGCCTCGCGGGCGAGGGGGGCCGGGCGTTCGGCACGCTCCCGGCGGGCCTGGACCTGGACGCGATCATCGACCGCGCCGCCGTACGGCCGGCCGCGCCCGGCGCCCCCGGCCCCGGGGTCTGAGCCGGACGTGCGCCGGGCCCCGCGACGGACGGGGCCGGATTTCCGGGGGCGGCGGGGCCCGGCCGCCCCCGCGGCGCGGAGTAGGGTCGATCGGGTAGCACCCATGATCGAAAGGACTATCGCCATGGCGACGACACGTACCGCGACCACGCAGTGGAAGGGCGCCCTCCTCGACGGTTCGGGCACCGTCTCGCTCGACACCTCGGGCGTGGGCACGTTCGACGTGTCCTGGCCCTCCCGGGCCGAGCAGGCGAACGGCAAGACCTCGCCCGAGGAGCTGATCGCGGCGGCGCACTCCGCCTGCTTCTCGATGGCCCTGTCGCACGGCCTGGCGCAGGCGGGCACCCCGCCGCAGACGGTCGCCACCAAGGCCGACGTGACCTTCCAGCCGGGCGAGGGCATCACCGGCATCGTCCTGTCGGTCCGCGCCCAGGTGCCGGGGCTGTCGGCCGAGGAGTTCCGGACCGCCGCCGAGACCGCCAAGGCGAACTGCCCGGTGAGCAAGGCCCTGGCGGGGACGACCATCACCCTCGACGCCGAGCTGGTGGACTGACGGCCGTCCCGCCCGGTCCGCCCGGTCCCGCCGCCCGGTTCCTTCCGGGCGGCGGGACGCGGGCGGGCGCATAGACTCTGCCGGAAGCTCTCCGGCGGCGCGCCGCGCGGGGGATCGGGCGCCCAGGGTCGTGCCCCCGGTCCCCGCGGCCCGGCCGGGGCCCGCCGCCCACCGGGGCGAGGAACGGGCGGCCGGGGAGCCCCCCGTGGGCGCGGCGCCGCCGCCGAGGACGGGCCACGACGGCGTGGCCGTCCGCCTCCCCTCATGCCTCTCTCGTGGCGCGAATGGGACACGGGTCCGTGACACCCTGCACACGAGGGTGTGATTGGAGGAGAATAGGGCTACATGCGCGAAATCTGGCCGGGAGAGCCGTACCCCCTCGGTGCCACCTGGGACGGTGCGGGGACCAACTTCTCCCTGTTCTCCGAGGTGGCCGAGCGGGTAGAGCTGTGCCTGTTCGACGACGACGGCCGCGAGGAGCGGATCGACCTCCCCGAGGCCGACGGTTTCGTCTGGCACGGCTACCTCCCGGGCGTCATGCCCGGACAGCGGTACGGCTACCGCGTCCACGGCCCCTACGAGCCCTCCCAGGGGCACCGCTGCAACCCCGCCAAGCTGCTCATCGACCCCTACGCCAAGGCCGTCGACGGCGAGGTCGAGTGGAACGAGGCGCTGTTCGCCTACGCCTTCACCGACCCGTCCGCGCGTAACGACGACGACAGCGCCCCGTTCATGCCGAAGAACGTGGTGGTCAACCCGTTCTTCGACTGGGGCGACGACCGGCTGCCCCGCACGCCGTACCACCAGACCGTGATCTACGAGGCGCACGTGCGCGGGCTGACGATGTGCCACCCGGCCGTCCCGGCCGAGCAGCGCGGCACCTACGCAGGGCTCGCCCACCCCGCGGTCGTCGAGCACCTGCGGAGCCTGGGCGTCACCGCGGTCGAGCTGATGCCGGTGCACCAGTTCGTGCCCGAGCACGCCATGGTCGCCCGGGGCCTGACGAACTACTGGGGCTACAACACCATCGCCTACCTCGCCCCGCACGCCGCCTACGCCTGCTCGGGCCGGCGCGGCGAGCAGGTGATGGAGTTCAAGGCGATGGTGCGGTCGCTGCACGAGGCGGGGATCGAGGTCATCCTCGACGTGGTCTACAACCACACCGCCGAGGGCGACCACATGGGCCCCACCCTGGGCTTCCGGGGCATCGACAACTCCGCCTACTACCGGCTGCACGACGGCGACCGGCGCTACCACCTCGACTACACCGGCTGCGGCAACTCCCTCAACGTCCGCTCGCCGCACGCGCTGCAGCTCATCATGGACTCGCTGCGCTACTGGGTGCTGGAGATGCACGTGGACGGCTTCCGGTTCGACCTGGCCGCCGCCCTGGCCCGGGAGTTGCACGACGTCGACCGGCTGAGCGCGTTCTTCGACCTGATCCAGCAGGACCCGGTGATCTCCCAGGTGAAGCTGATCGCCGAGCCGTGGGACGTCGGCCCCGGCGGCTACCAGGTCGGCAACTTCCCGCCGCTGTGGACGGAGTGGAACGGCAAGTACCGCGACACCGTGCGCGACTTCTGGCGGGGCAACGGCTCGGCGCTGCCGGAGTTCGCCTCCCGGCTGACCGGCTCGGCCGACCTGTACGCCTCCTCCGGGCGCCGCCCGGTGGCCTCCATCAACTTCGTCACCTGCCACGACGGGTTCACGCTGAACGACCTGGTCTCCTACGACCGCAAGCACAACGAGGCCAACGCCGAGAACAACCGCGACGGCACCGACGACAACCGGTCGTGGAACTGCGGCGCCGAGGGGCCGGTGGACGACGAGGGGGTCAACCGCCTGCGCCGCCGCCAGCGCCGTAACTTCCTGACCACCCTGTTCGTCTCGCAGGGGGTGCCGATGCTCACCGCCGGAGACGAGTTCGGCCGCACGCAGGGCGGCAACAACAACGCCTACTGTCAGGACAACGAGGTCTCCTGGGTCGACTGGTCGCTCGCCGGGCGCGAGCGCGACCTGCTGGAGTTCGTCCGGAGCCTGTCGCGGCTGCGGCGTGAGCACCCCGTCCTCCAGCGGCGCCGGTTCTTCCACGGCCGTCCGGGCGACGACGGCACACGCGACATCGTCTGGCTCACCCCGTCGGGCGAGGAGATGACGGCCTCCGACTGGCACACGGGTTACGCCAAGTCGCTCGCGGTCTTCCTGAACGGCGACGCCATCACCGAACTGGGTCCGCGCGGCGAGCGGATCACCGACGACTCGTTCCTGCTGCTGGTCAACGCCCACCACGAGGACATGACGTTCACCGTCCCCGGGGGACGATACGGGTGGCGGTGGGAGTCCGTGCTGGACACCGCCGAGGAGCGGCCCGGCGGGTCGGCCGGGGAGTCCTGGCCGGCCGACTCCAAGGTCGCGGTGACCTCGCGCTCGGTGCGGGTCCTGCGCCACCGCCGGGACCCGGAGGGTGTGCCAGGGTAGGGGGATGCGTCTCATCCATCCCGTCCCCGGCGGGGACACCGGGCTCCGCGACCCCGGCCTCTCGGAGCTCGCGGAGCTCTACGCCTACCCCGGCGACCGGTGGCTCCGGCTCAACATGGTGGCCAGCGCCGACGGCGGGACCTGGCTGGACGGGCTGTCCGGCGGGCTGTCCGGCCGGGGCGACCGGAAGGTCTTCGGGGTGCTGCGCGGGCTGGCCGACGTCGTCCTGGCCGGGGCGGCGACCGTACGGGCCGAGGGGTACGGCCCGGTGAAGCCCAGGAGGTCGTGGGAGGCGCTGCGCGCCGGCCGTACGGCCGCCCCGCCGATCGCGGTGGTCACCGCGAGCCTGGAGCTGGACCTGTCGGGCCCCCTCTTCGCCGAGGCCGGTCCGGACGCGCGGACCATCGTCGTCACCTGCGAGGCGGCCCCCCGCGGCCGGCGCGAGGAGGCGGCCCGGCACGCCGAGGTGATCGTCGCCGGCCGGGAGCGGGTGGACCTCGCCCTGGCGGTCGGGGAGTTGGGCGAGCGCGGCCTGGGGCGGGTGCTGTGCGAGGGCGGGGCGAGGCTCAACGCCCAGCTCGCCGCGGCCGGCCTGGTGGACGAGCTGTGCCTGACGGTGAGCCCGCTGATGATCGGCGGGGACGCCGCCCGGATCCTCCATGGCCCGGCCTCGTCGACCCGGCTGCGCCTGGCCCACGTCCTGGAGGACGAGGGGTTCCTGCTCACCCGGTACGTCAGGGAGGGCTGAGGGGCCGCGTCCCGGACGCCGTGCCGTCGACCGCCGGCCCCCGGCGGGCGGCGGGCTCCCGCGGGCGGCGGGTCCCCGCAGGTGCCGGGCCCCGTGGACGCCGGACTCCCGTGGACAGTGGGTGAAATAAGCGATATATCTCGCTCCATGGAGAAGAGATCATCCACCGGTGACGAGCTGCGCGCCGCCGTCGAGGCCCGCCGGGAGCTGGGTCCCGAGTACGAGGACTCCCTCATCGAGGGGTTCCTGGACAAGATGGGCCAGGAGATCGACCGGCGGGTGGAGGAACAGGTCGCCGCCCGCGTCCCGCAGCGGCAGCCGAAGGCCCCCGGGGTCCGGCCGGGCGTGGACGCCGGGCAGCGACTGGCCCTGGCGATCGTCTCCATCGTGCTCGGCGTCGGCAGCACGGTCGCCTTCGCCATCACCGGCGCGAGCGGGGGCCCGATGATCCTCGTCTGGCTCGGGATCGTCGTGGTGAACATCGCCTTCGCCGTCGGCTCCCGCCGCTGACCCCCCGCCCGGCCCCCTTCAGAGCGAGTCGGTGGACAGACCGGCCACCCGGAGGTAGGTCCGGCGGGCGTCCTCCCCGAAGTACGGCGACACCGACCGGTCGTAGCGGCCGTTCCCGTTGGCGTCCGCGAAGGCCGAGATGACGCCGCTGACGTATCCCGTCTTGCGGTCCGAGTCGTACCGGGTGATCAGCGGGCCGCCGTCGGCGCCGGGGGCCATCGGACACCCCAGCGCCTGTTCGGCACCCCTGGACGCGTCCAGAGGAGTGGTACCGAAGCACCGGAAAGGGGTGTCACCCGAGCGGGAGGGCGTCCCGTCGGGATGGGCCCCCTCCGGGTAGCCGAAGACGTCGGCCTTCTCACGACGTGATCCGTTCCACGCCAGCCCCTGCGCCCCGGCGGCCTCGGCCAGGCGCTTGCCGCCGGCGCCGTAGACGGTGACGAACGCGTAGTCGTGGCCGCGGTCGCCGCCGTCGACGAACTTCGGGTGGACGGCCGCGGAGGAGCCCGGGTAGATCCCGAAGAGGGCCTTGCCCCGGTAGTAGGCCGGCACGAAGACCAGTGAGGCGACGGCCTCGCGCCGCTTCGGATCGTAGAGGCAGTGCCCCGCGGTCACCAGGAGGTTGCCGGCCTCGGAGTTCACCGAGGTGGCCGAACACCAGTGGCGGAGCCTCCCCACCCGGAAGAACACCTTGCCGACCGTCTGGGGGACGTACGCCCCGATGTAGCTGGGTCTCTCCTCCCCCCGCAGCGGCTCCAGATCGTACGGGGGGACCGTTGCGGGATCACCCGTCTCCACCTCTTCGGCGCCGCTCCCCCGCGACTCGGATCCGACGGCGCCCTCGTACGGCTCGGCCGCCTCCAGCGCCTCCGGCGTCCACTCCGCCACGATCTTCTCGGCGGCCTGCCGGGAGCCCGCCAGGGTGATCAGGGAGGAGTCCGCGGCGGCCCCGCCGTCTCCGGGCGAGTCGCCGGCGGGCCGGCTGTTCACGTACAGGAAGACCGCACCCGCCACCGAGGCGGCGAGGACCGCCGCGGCCGGCAGGCGGAGCGGCGCGGCCTTCCCGCCGGACATGGTCCTTCGGGGGCGTCGGCGGCGGGAAGGGCGCGACGGCTCCGTCTCCGGCTCCCCGGGTCCGTCCCGGGCGGGTTCCTCCCGGACAGGTTCCTCCCGGATGGGTGCGCGCCGGACGGCCTCCTCCCGCACCGGCTCGTCCCGGACGGATCCATGCCGGACGGCCTCCTCCCGCACCGGCTCGTCCCGGACGGATCCGCCGGCGGGACCGGTCGCCTGCTCCGGGAGCCGGTCCGCGGCCGGATCGCCGCCGACGAGGGCCATCAGCAGTTCCCGGGCGGAGGGTCTGGCGGCCGGGTCCTTGTCCAGGCAGCGGGCGATCAGCGGCCGGAGGTCCGCGGGAAGCGCCGAGAGATCGGGGTCCGCCTGCAGGATCCGGTACATCACCGCGGGGAAGTCACGGCCGAAGGGGGGCCGTCCCGTGGCCGCGTAGACCATCGTCCCGGCCCAGCCGAAGACGTCCGACGCGGCGCCGACGTCGCCGCCGGAGAGCTGTTCGGGCGACATGTAGGCGGGGGTGCCGATCCCCCCGGTGGTCGACGCCGCGGAGTCCAGGGCACGCGCGATGCCGAAGTCGATCACCTGCGGGCCGCCGGGGCCGATGAGGACGTTGCCCGGCTTGAAGTCACGGTGGACGACTCCGGCGCGGTGGATGGCGGCCAGCGCGGCGGCCGTGCTCACCGCCAGACGGTGCAGCGCCCCGGCGCCGTAGGGCCCCTCCCCCTCGACGATCTCCGCCAGGGAGGGACCGTCGACGTACTCGCTGACCACGTAGGGCCGCTCGTGGTCGACCGCCGCGTCCAGCACCCTGACCGTGCTGAACTCCGCGACGCTGCCCGCCGTCCGGACCTCCCGGAGGAAACGTTCCACCGCGCGGGGGTCGGCGACCTTCTCCGGATGGATCGCCTTGACCGCCACCCGCTCCCCCGAGGGCGACTCGGCGAGGTAGACCACGCCCTGCCCGCCCTGCCCGATGCACCCGAGCAGGCGGTAGCCGCCCAGATGGCTGGGGTCCCCAGCGCGTAAGGGCCGGATCGTTGGCATGCGGTCTCCCCCGGGAACCGAATGGATCGATCCCGCAGACCATAGCAAAAGCCGCGATCATCGATTCCGGCACCGGAGAACACGCCGTTCCCGTCCGGTCATCCCGGATCACGCGAGAGGGGGTCGGGCGGTCCGTCCCGGAGTCACCTCGGCGGCGGGACCGGGCTCTCGACGGGGCGGACCGCGCGACCACCCGCCCGCTCACCGGCCCGGACGCTGGCGCGTCGTCCGGCCGACGGCCACCTGGTCGTCCTGTTGGCCCATGGACGGCCTGACGGGTGGTCTGACCCCTCAGCGGGAGGGAGAACCCTCCACATCTACTAAGACGCAAAACCCGACATAAATGGATGCTTCATCATAAAGATCTTTTTCCTGGCATTCCGGACACACGACCCCGGCGGGCACGTGGTCCCGGCGGGAACACCCGCCGCATAGGCTGGGGGGATGGACAAGGTGGTCAAGAGCGACGCCGAGTGGCGCGCCCAGCTCTCTCCCGAGGAGTACCAGGTGCTCCGCCAGGCAGGCACCGAGCGCCCCTTCACCGGGGAGTACGTCGACACCAAGACCGTGGGCGTCTACAGCTGCCGGGCCTGCGGCACCGAGCTGTTCCGGTCCGACACCAAGTTCGAGAGCCACTGCGGCTGGCCGAGCTTCTACGAGCCGTCGAAGTCGGACGCGGTGACCCTCATCGAGGACCGCTCGCTCGGCATGGTCCGGGTCGAGGTCCGGTGCGCCACCTGCGACTCACACCTCGGGCACGTCTTCCACGGCGAGGGGTACGGCACCCCCACCGACGACCGCTACTGCATCAACTCCGTGTCACTGCGGCTGGAGCCGGCCGACGGCTGACGGTCCCGCGCGGGCGGCCCCGCCGGAGTGGGCACCGCTCCCCGACCGGGCCCCCGGTACGGCGAAACCCCGCGAGGCGGGGCGCCTAGCCGCCGGGCTTGGGGTAGGTGACGCGGCAGTCGGAGTCGCCGGGGCCGAGGATGTTGGCCAGGACGGGATTGCCGTTCTCGCCGAACCTCGCCTGGACGAAGACGACGGGGTTCACCGAGCCGAGCTCCCCCACGAGATAGTCGAGACCGGTCTCGCACAGCTTGATCGCCTGCTTGGAGTTGTCCGCCGAGTCCGGCAGGTCGGTGTATATCCGCAGGTAGCCGCCGACGACGCGGATGTCCTTGACCCGCTTCGTCGCCTTGTGCGCAGCGAAGTAGGCGAACGCCCTCGGATCGCTGTGCTTGGACGGCCCGTCCGCCTTGGCCGCGTCGCCGGACCCGTGGCCGCTGCCCGCCTTGCCGCCGGGCAGCACGCCCACCGCCCTGCCGTCCCCGGCGCCCTGCTGCGGCGCGGCCAGGAGATGCTTCTGCGCCTCCGGGACGGGCGGCGGGTCCGCGGCGAGCATCGAGCGGCCCAGCGCCAGGACCGCGACCGCCAGCGCAGTCGCCCCGACCGAGATCTCCAGGACCCGCGGCCGGGCCCGCCTTCTGCGGCGTCCGCCCCCGCGCCCCGTGGACCGTGCCAGACCCGCGCCCATGTTCACCTTCGGCCTCACATAGACAGGTGTTTTCCCCGAGTATGACAACGCCCGGGAAACTAATCGAGCGTTTCACCGGATTCACCGGGCGTCCCGCATCGGACGGCCCCGAACCGGGGCCGGGCGCGGCCTACGGCAGCGCCGCCACCAGTTCGCCGACGGGCTTGCGGATGCCGGTGTAGAAGGGGATCTCCACCCGGGTGTGCCTGCGGGCCTCGGCGCCGCGCAGGGTGCGCATCAGGTCGACGATGCGGTGCAGGTCGTCGGCCTCGAAGGCGAGCATCCACTCGTAGTCGTTCAGCGAGAAGCAGGAGACGGTGTTGGCCCGCACGTCGGGGTAGTCGCGGGCCATCCGGCCGTGCTCGGCGAGCATGCGGCGCCGGTCGGCGTCGTCCAGGAGGTACCACTCCAGGGAACGGACGAACGGGTAGACGCTCACGTACCCGCGGGGCTCCTCCTCGGCGAGGAACGCCGGGATGTGCGACTTGTTGAACTCCGCCGGGCGGTGCAGCGCCATGACCGACCAGACCGGCTCGGTCAGCTCCCCCAGGGCGGTGCGGCGGAAGCGCGAGTAGGTCTCCTGAAGGTCCTCCGGGGTCGGCGCGTGCCACCAGAACATGAAGTCGGCGTCGGCCCGGAAGCCTGCCACGTCGTACAGGCCGCGGGTGACCACGTCCTTCTCCGCCGCCTGCGCCAGGAGGGCCTCGACCTCCTCGGCCATGCCCTCTCGTCCGGTCGCCGGGCAGCGCTCACGCATCCTGAACACCGACCACATCGTGTAGCGGATCACCTGGTTCAGGTCGCGCGCCTTGGGCCTCGGGTTCCCGTCCGTCGTCCTCACCCCTCCGGGAGCCCCACGGGGCTCCGTCGTCCTCGTCGTTCCCGACGTGTTCTTCGTGTTCGTCGTGTTCGTGTTCGTCGTGCCGGCCGTCTCGGGCCGCCCGGTCAGCGTGCCTTCGACGACTCCTTCCGCCATTCTCCCGTGGGGTCCAGGTGGTCCAGGATCCGGGCCGCCGCCGTACGGGCGGTGGAGACGACGGCCGGGATGCCGACGCCGTCGTAGGCGGCGCCGCACAGCGCCAGGCCGGGCCGGTCGGCGACGGCCGCGCGGATGCGGGCGACCCGGTCGAGGTGGCCCACCTCGTACTGTGGCAGGGAGCCGCCCCAGCGGGTCACCCGGGAGTCGAGCGGCAGCCCGCGCACGCCCATGACCTCGGCCATCTCGGCCGTCGCCAGGGCCACCAGCTCGGTGTCGTCACGTTGGAGCACCGCCTCCTCGCCCAGGCGGCCGATCGAGCAGCGCAGCAGGACGAGCCCGGAGGCGGTCTCGGTCAGGTGCGGCCACTTGACGGAGCTGAACGTGACGGCCTTGACCGGGCGGCGGTCGGCCGCCGGGACGAGGTAGCCGCTCCCCTCGGGCAGCCGGGGGAACGCCTCGCGCGGGTAGGCCAGGCTGACGATGGCCATGCTCGCGTACTCGATCCGGGCCAGCTCGGCGGCGGCCGCCGGGACCTCCTCGGCCAGCAGGCGGCTCGCCGGGGTGGCGGGGACGGCGAGGACCACGGCGTCGGCCTCGACGACCTCCGGCGCGGGCACCGGCCCGGTCACCAGCCGCCAGCCGTCTGCGGTGCGCCGCAGCTCCCGCACGGTGACGCCGGTCCGCACCCGCGCGCCGGAGGCGGCGGCGACCGCCGCGGGCAGGCTGCCCATCCCCTCGCGCAGGGAGGTGAAGACGGGCCCGGCGTCTTTCGGCGCCTCGGCGGCGATGTGGCGGGCGGCGTTGAGCAGCGATCGCTCCGAGCGGGCCGCCATGGCGATCTTCGGCATCGTCGCGTCCAGCGAGAGCCGTTCGACCCGGCCCGCGTAGACGCCGCCGAGCAGCGGCTCGACCAGGTGGTCGACCACCTCGGCGCCCATCCGGGCGCGGATGTAGGCGGCCACCGACACGTCGGTGTCGATGAGCGTGGCGGGCAGCACGAGGTCCAGCGGCACGCGCGCGAGGCCGCCCGGCGACAGGATGCCCGACCTGGCGAGCGCCCCCAGGTCGGAGGGGACGCCCATGACCTGTCCGGCGGGCAGCGGCCGGGGCGTGCCGCGGGTGAGGATGGCGCCCCGGGTGGTGCCGGGGTCCCGCAGTTCGTCGCCCAGGCCGGCCAGCCGGGCCAACTCCTTGCCCTCGGGCCGCCGGGCGAGCATCGCCTCGGCCCCGACGTCCACCTGGACCCCGGCGACCTCGGCGGTCAGGAGCTTGCCGCCGACCCGCGGGGCGGCGTCGAGCACCGTCACCTCGACGCGGTCCCCGGCCCGCCCGAGATGCCACGCCGCGGCGAGCCCCGCGATCCCCCCGCCGACGACCACCACGTGGTGACGCTTGCGTTCCATGGATGTCGACCGTATCGCCCGCCGCGGGCGGCCCGGCATCCGCCACCCCCGTGATCGCGCGGTGCGGAGAACGTGACGCCATCGTGACCGCGCGTACCCAACCGCGTTGGACAAACCTCCGTCAATCAGGACATGAACAGATTCCGGTACGGCTTACGGCCGGCGATCGCGCTGGCGGCCGCGGTGTTGGCGCTGACCGCGTGCGGCAGCGGTGAACGCGCCCAGATGGACTCGACGTCGGGCGAGGCCGCGCCCGCCGCGCCGCAGGCCGTCTCAGCAGACCAGGGCGGCGCCGACTCGGCGGCCTCCGGGGGCGACGCGGAGAGGAGCCGCGCGGCCGCCACGGGAGCGCCGGCCGAGCAGGTGAACCCGATCCCCCAGGACCGGCAGATCGTCTACACCGCCGAGCTGACGGTCCGGGTCAAGGACGTCGCCGCCGCGTCGGACCGGGCGCGCGCGCTCGTCGACACCGCCGGCGGCTACCTCGCCACCGAGCGGTCCGGCTCCTCCAACGGCGACCAGGGCAGCGCGAACCTGGTCTTCAAGGTCCCGCCGTCGGCCTACCCCGGAGTGCTGAACCGCCTGGGCAAGGAGCTCGGCGTGCGGGAGTCGGTGCAGCAGAACACCAAGGACGTCACCGAGCAGGTGGCCGACGTCGACAGCCGGGTGCGGTCGGCGAAGGCGTCGCTGGACTCGCTGCGCGCCCTGCTGAAGCGGGCGGACAAGATCGGCGAGGTGCTGGAGATCGAGCGGGAGGTCTCCAGCCGCGAGACGGAGCTGGAGGCGCTCCAGGCCCGGCAGCGGTCGCTCGCCGCCAAGACGAGCATGGCGACGCTGACGCTGAACCTGGTCGGCCCCGAGGTCGTGGTCCCCGAGCCGGAGGACGAGTCGTCGGGCTTCCTCGGGGGTCTGCGGACGGGCTGGCGGAGCTTCGTCGAGGCCCTGAAGATCGGCCTCACCGTGCTGGGCGTGCTGCTGCCCTGGACGATCGCGGCCGGGCTGATCTGGCTGGTGGTGGCGTTCGTGCTGCGCCGTACCCGCCGCAACCGTCAGCGCCGTCCGATCCCGCCGCCCGCGCCGCGGGAAGAGGAGCCCGCGGCCGTCGAGGAGACGTAGGGCGGGTCAGCGGGCGGACGTCTCGTGCACGAAGTCGGTGAGGCGGGTGAGCTGGCCGGGGTCGGCGGCGGGCGGCACGCCGTGCCCGAGGTTGAAGATGTGGCCCTCGGCCTTGGCGCCGCGGGCCAGGACGTCGGCTGCGCGGCGCTCGATGACCTCCCAGGGAGCGAACAGGACCGCCGGGTCGAGGTTGCCCTGCAGCGCCTTGCCCGGTCCCACGCGCCGGGCGGCCTCGTCGAGCGGGACCCGCCAGTCGACGCCGACCACGTCGGCGCCGGCCTCGCCGAGCAGGCCGAGCAGCTCGCCGGTGCCGACCCCGAAGTGGATGCGCGGGATGTCCAGGTCGGTCAGGCCGGCGAAGATGCGGCGGGTGTAGGGCATGACGAACTCGCGGTAGTCCTCGGGGGCGACCGCGCCCACCCAGGAGTCGAACAGCTGGACGGCCGAGGCGCCGGCCTCGGCCTGGACGCGCAGGAAGCCGAGGGTGATCCCGGTCAGGCGGTCCATCAGGGCGTGCCACAGCCGCGGCTCGCCGTACATCATCGCCTTGGTGCGGTCGTGGCTCTTGGAGGGGCCGCCCTCGATGAGGTAGGAGGCCAGGGTGAACGGCGCGCCCGCGAAGCCGATGAGCGGGGTGGCGCCCAGCTCGCCGGTCAGCGCCCGGACGGCTTCGGTGACGTAGGCGACGTCGCCGGGCTCCAGCGGGCGCAGCGTCTCGATCGCGGCGGCGTCCCGGATCGGGTCGGCCACCACCGGGCCGACGCCGGGCTTGATGTCGAGGTCGATCCCGATCGCCTTGAGCGGCACCACGATGTCGCTGAAGAAGACGGCCGCGTCCACGCCGTAGCGGCGGACCGGCTGCATCGTGATCTCCACGATGAGGTCCGGGGTGGCGCACGCGGTGAGCATCGGCACCCCCTCGCGCACGGCCCGGTACTCGGGCAGCGCGCGGCCGGCCTGACGCATGAACCACACGGGGGTGTGGGGGACGGGACGCCGGTGGCAGGCGCGCAGGAACGGAGAGTCGGCAAGCTCGGGATTCACCCTTCCAGGGTGCCATGCCGGGGTCCCGGTCCGTTCACCCAGGCCACCCGCGGGCGATCTAGGGCGAAATCGTCATTTATTCGCTGAGATCATCTATAACAACGCCCACGCACTTTCAAGTCATGATGACGATAGTGTTCGACCCGTTTGGGTTCTTCGTCCCTCGGTGGAGAGCCGGTCGGAAGCGCCCGGAGGGCGGGTCCGCCGCCCGGACGGCACGAAGCGATCATGTTTCCAGGTACAGTTCCTCCCATCGACGAACCTGGCCCGGCCCCCGGCTGTTCCAAATGTTCGCCAAGTCACCGCGCGGCACCGATTCCGGCACCACTTTCGGGACACGCCGAGCACGTTGCGGGGAAATGTCGGCGCGACGTGCCAACGTCGGACCACGACCCGACGAAAGGCCTGTGCGATGTCCACGATGTCCATAACGTGGCGTTCACTCGAACACCGCGATGAGCACTGTGCTTCCTGCGCCGGCGACCGGGTTTTCGAGCAACCTCCCTGCCCCGACGGGCACGATCCCGGCGAGTGCCCGGAGTGGGCGTGCGTCGAGTGCGGGCACGCGCTGTTCCTCGCGCCCCGGGCGTTCCCCGGGTCGTCAGGACCCGCCGGGTCCCGCGGCGGCGGGGTCTCCCGCGCCTCCCGTCCTCCGGCGGCGTCGGCTTGATCGCTTCCGATGGCTCCTACACCCACCCCAATGGTCCCCATGCGTTCACTTTCGACCTACGCTTCCGGTATGACCATCGGTGACGCCGCGCCCGCTCCCGCCGCCTTCCGGCGGGCGGCGGCCACACTGCGCCCCACGGAGGTCAGGCCGGAGATCGAGCTGGAGGACATCCCGGCCCCGCAGCGGCTGGCCCCGTACTCGGCCGCCGTCGGCGCGTCCGTCTACCGCGACGACGACGAGCTGGCCGTCGGCCGCCTCATCATGCTCTTCGACCCCGACGGCCAGCGCGGCTGGGACGGCCAGTTCCGGCTCGTCGCCTACGTCCGGGCCGACATGGAGCCGGAGATCACCGAGGATCCGCTGCTGGGCCCGGTCGCGTGGAGCTGGCTCACCGAGTCGCTCGACGCCCACGGCGCCGCCTACGCCGCGGCCGGAGGCACCGTCACCAGGGCGGTGTCGGAGGGCTTCGGCAACAAGGCCGAGGATCCGGTGACCACGGAGCTGGAGCTGCGGGCCTCCTGGTCCCCGCTGGAGGAAGACCTCTCCGGCCACGTCGCCGCCTGGTGCGACCTGATGTGCCTGGCGGCGGGCATGCCACCCCTGCCACCCGGCGTGGCGGCCCTGCCGCAGCGCCGTCGCGAAGATCCGGAGTCCTTTCGAACGTGACCGACGAGACAACCATCGTTCCGCTGCTCGAGCCCAGGGAGGGGATACCTCCCGTCGTCGAGACGCCCGCCGGGCTCGCCCGCGTGGTGCGCGACTTCGCCGCCGGCACCGGCCCCGTGGCGGTGGACGCCGAGCGGGCCTCCGGCTACCGCTACAGCGGCCGCGCCTACCTGGTGCAGCTGCGCCGGGTGGGTGCGGGCAGCGCGCTGATCGACCCGATCCGCTGCCCCGACCTGTCGGAGCTGGACGCGGCGCTGGCCGACGCGGAGGTGGTGCTGCACGCCGCCTCCCAGGACCTGCCGTGCCTGGCCGAGCTGGGCTTCCTGCCACGCGCGCTGTTCGACACCGAGCTCGCCGGCCGGCTTCTCGGCTACGAGCGCGTCGGGCTCGGCATGATGGTGGAGAACGTCCTCGGTCTCAGGCTGGAGAAGGGCTACTCCGCGGCCGACTGGTCCACCCGTCCGCTGCCCGAGGACTGGCTGCGCTACGCCGCCCTCGACGTCGAGGTCCTCGTCGAGCTGCGTGACGTGCTGTACGAGGAGCTGAAGACGGCGGGAAAGCTGACGTGGGCGCAGGAGGAGTTCGCCGCCGTCCTGGCGCACCGGGCCCCGGCGCCGCGCGCGGACCCCTGGCGGCGCACCTCCGGCATCCACAAGGTCCGCTCGCTGCGCGGGCTGGCCGTGGTCCGGGAGCTGTGGACGCTCCGCGACGGGTTCGCCCGCGAGGCCGACCTCGCCCCGGGCCGGGTGCTGCCCGACTCCGCGATCGTCACCGCCGCCCTGGAACTGCCCCGCACCACCAAGGCCCTCACCGAGATCCCCCCGTTCACCGGCCGCAGCGCCCGCAAGCACCTGCGCGAGTGGCTGGCCGCGATCGGCAGGGCCCGCACCCTGCCGGAGTCGGAGCTCCCCCAGCCGAGCACGCCGGGTGACGGGCCGCCGCCCGCCAACCGGTGGATGGACCGCGACCCCCTGGCCGCCAGGCGGCTGGCCGCCGCCCGGACCGTGGTGACCTCCCTGTCCGAGGAACACCACATGCCGGCGGAGAACCTCATCCAGCCGGACGCCGTGCGCCGCCTGACGTGGGAGCCCCCCTCCCCCGTAGACGAGGACGGTGTGGCGTCCCGGCTGCGCGAGCTGGGCGCCCGGGAGTGGCAGATCGAACTGACCGCGGCCCCCATCGCCAAGGCCCTGACGGAGCTCTCGGCCAAGGGCACGGACTGAGCGCCGCCGGGACGCCCGGCTGCGAGGGCGCTCCGGAACGCCTCCGCGCGTCCGGAGCGCTTTTCCGCGTGGTGCCCCGCCACGGGTGACCGGGAGGTCCCCGGCCGTGGACATCACCTCTCTGGTCAGGTGTCGTCCCGCCACGGGTGACCGGGAAAACCCCTCGGGGATTCTTGCCGAGAAGGCAGCGGCTGCCGTACGGTGATTCGGAAAGCGCTTTCCATAGGAGGCAGGAGAAGAATGTCCCACCGAAGCATCGGCGTCGTGATGAACGGCGTCACCGGCCGCATGGGCTACCGCCAGCATCTGGTCCGCTCGGTCCTGGCGATCAACGAGCAGGGCGGCGTGGCGCTGTCCGACGGCGGCCGGGTGAGGCTCAGGCCGGTGCTGGTGGGCCGCAACCCGGACAA
The DNA here is from genome assembly GCF_055585205.1 of Streptosporangium sp. NPDC053982. Lineage (NCBI taxonomy): Bacteria > Bacillati > Actinomycetota > Actinomycetes > Streptosporangiales > Streptosporangiaceae > Streptosporangium > Streptosporangium sp. NPDC053982. Next base: position 42,606 of record NZ_JBVJKQ010000018.1, on the reverse strand, counting down.
GCTGGCCAAGCTGGCCGCCGACCACGGCATCGAGGAGTGGACCACCGAGCTCGACGCCGCCCTCGCCGACGACTCCAACCTGATCTACTTCGACGCCCAGGTCACCCAGGCCCGGGTGAAGGCCGTCCTGGCGGCGATCGAGGCCGGCAAGCACGTCTACGCCGAGAAGCCGACCGCCGAGAACCACGGCGACGCCGTGGCGCTGGCCGAGGCCGCCGCCGCCCGGGGCGTCAGGAACGGCGTCGTGCAGGACAAGCTGTTCCTGCCGGGCCTGCTCAAGCTCAGGCGGCTGATCGACGGCGGCTTCTTCGGCCGGATCCTGTCGGTGCGCGGCGAGTTCGGCTACTGGGTCTTCGAGGGAGACTGGCAGGACGCGCAGCGCCCGTCGTGGAACTACCGCGCCGAGGACGGCGGCGGCATCGTGCTGGACATGTTCCCGCACTGGACCTACGTGCTGGAGAACCTGTTCGGCCGGATCGAGTCGGTCTACGCCCGCGCCGTCACCCACGTCCCCGAGAGGGTGGACGAGCGGGGCGAGACCTACCCCGCCACCGCCGACGACGCCGCCTACGGCGTCTTCGAGCTGGAGGGCGGCGTCGTCGCCCAGATCAACTCCTCCTGGACCGTCCGGGTGAACCGGGACGAGCTGGTGGAGTTCCAGGTGGACGGCACGCACGGCAGCGCCGTCGCGGGGCTGCGCAACTGCCGGATCCAGCACCGGGCGGCCACCCCCAGGCCGGTCTGGAACCCCGACCTGCCCGTCACGGCGCGGTTCCGCGACGAGTGGCAGGAGGTGCCGGACAACGCCGAGTTCGACAACGGCTTCAAGACCCAGTGGGAGATGTTCGTCCGGCACGTGCTGGAGGACGCGCCGTTCCCGCACGACTTCGCCTCCGGCGCGCGCGGCGTCCGCGTCGCCGAGCTGGCCCTGCGCTCCTCCGCCGAGGGACGCCGCCTGGCGATGGAGCGGTGATGCGGATCGACCTCCCCGGCGGGGGGCACACCCTGCGCGAGCCGGTCGCCTGGGAGCGGCCCGCCGGCCCGCCGCGCGGCCGCGTCGTCTACGCCGCCGCGCACGTGGTGGCCGACCCGCTCGGCGACAACACCCCCGGCGCGCCCGCCGCCGTCGACTGGGACGCCACGCTGCGCTTCCGCCGCCACCTGTGGTCGTACGGCCTGCGCGTCGCCGACGCGATGGACACCGCGCAGCGCAACATGGGCCTGGACTGGCCGGCCACCCGCGAGCTGATCCGGCGCAGCGCCGCCGCGGCGGCGGAGCTCGGTGACCCGGCCGAGCTGGTGGCCTGCGGCGCGGGCACCGACCACGCGCCGGGCGCCGCGACCCTGGAGGAGGTCACGGCCGCCTACACCGAGCAGGCCGAGACCGTCCGCGAGGCCGGGGCCGGCGTGATCCTGATGACCAGCCGGCAGCTCGCCGCGATCGCGCGGGGCCCGGAGGACTACCACGCGGTCTACGGCAAGCTGCTGTCGCAGGCCGACCGCCCGGTGATCCTGCACTGGCTGGGCGAGATGTTCGACCCGAACCTCGCGGGCTACTGGGGTTCGCGGGACGTCGCCGAGGCCACCGCGTCGTTCCTGGAGCTGATCCGCGAGCACGCGCCGGCGGTCGAGGGCGTCAAGGTCTCGCTGCTGGACGCCGGCCATGAGGTGGCGCTGCGCGCGGCGCTGCCGGAGGGCGTGCGGCTCTACACCGGCGACGACTTCAACTACCCGTCGCTGATCGCCTCGGGCAGCCACGCGCTGCTGGGGATCTTCGACGCGATCGCCCCGGCCGCCGCGGCGGCCCTGGCCGCCCTCGACGCCGGGGACACCGCCCGCTACGACGAGATCATGGGCCCGACGGTCCCGCTCTCCCGGAAGATCTTCGAGACGCCGACGTACCACTACAAGACCGGCATCGTCTTCCTGGCCTGGCTCAACGGCCACCAGGACGCCTTCACCATGGTGAACGGCGCCCAGGCGGCGCGCTCGCTGCCGCACCTGGCCGAGGTGTTCCGCCTGGCCGACCGGGCCGGGCTGCTGGCCGACCCCGAGCTGGCCGTCCACCGGATGCGGTCGCTGCTGGCGGTGCACGGATGCTGAGCGGGCGGAAGAGCCGGACGCGGGCCGGGGCCCGGAAGGGGACGACACGATGAGCCGCCTGTCGCTGAACCAGTGGACCACCCGGCGGTGGTCGGTGGCCGAGGCCGTCGAGGGCTGCGTACGGCACGGCGTCGGGGCGATCGGCCTGTGGCGGCAGGACGTCGCCGCGCAGGGGCTGGACGAGACCGTGAAGCTGGTGGCCGACGCGGGCCTGCGGGTGTCGTCGCTGTGCCGGGGCGGCTTCCTGACCTCCGGGGACCGGGAGGCGCTCGACGACAACCGTCGGGCGATCGACGAGGCCGCCACGCTGGGCGCGGCGTGCCTGGTCATGGTGGTCGGCGGCCTGCCGGGTGTGACGCCGGGCGAGCCCTCCCCCGCGGTGGACCGCGACCTCGCCGGGGCCAGGGAGCGCGTCGCCGGGGCGCTGGCCGAGCTGGTCCCGTACGCCGCCGAACGCGGGGTACGGCTGGCGCTGGAGCCGCTGCACCCGATGTACTGCGCCGACCGGGCGGTGCTGTCCACCCTCGGGCAGGCGCTCGACCTGGCCGGGCCGTACCCGGCGGAGCGGGTCGGCGTGGTCGTCGACACCTTCCACGTGTGGTGGGACCCGCAGGTCCTGGCGCAGATCGCCAGGGCGGGCGAGCGGATCGCCTCCTACCAGGTGTGCGACCACCTGCATCCGCTCCCGGCCGACGTATTGCTCGGCCGGGGCGTGATGGGCGACGGCGTGATCGACTTCGCGCCGCTGACCCGTGCGGTGGCCGAGGCGGGCTACACCGGGGACATCGAGGTGGAGATCTTCAACGCCGACGTGTGGGCCGCCGACCCCGACGAGATCCTGGCCCGGGTGAAGGAGAGGTTCGCCGAGCTGATCGAGGACTGAGGCCGGCCCGGAGGACGGCCGGAGGCCGATGGTCGTCCGGCCGTCGGGCATGTCCCGCCACCCGAGCCGTTCCGCCGTCCTGTCGTCCGGTTTCGTCTCGTCACCCTGCCCGCCCCGCCGTCCGTGTGGCGGGACGGCCCGCGCGCACGGCCGGGGCGCTCCGAGCCGGGGCGGGCCGGCTCAGCCGAGGCGGCGGGTGCTCTCGCGGAGAACGACCTCGCCGGCCACGGCCTCGATCCTGGGCCCGGCGTCCGCGCCGTCCCCGGGCGGCGTGAGGGCCAGCTCCATCGCCCGCGCCCCCATGTCCGTCAGCGGCAGCCGTACGGTGGTCAGCTGCGGGACCAGATCCCGCAGGGTGGAGATGTCGTCGAACCCGGCCACCGACACGTCGCCGGGCACGCCGGCACCCCGGTCGCGGAAGGACGCCAGCGCGCCCACCGCCATCACGTCGTTGACCGCGAACACGCAGGTGGCGTCGGACACCTCGGCCGCCGCGGCGTGACCGCCGTCGCGGTCGAAGGAGCCGTGGACGACCTGCGGGGCGGGCAGGCCCAGCTCGGCGAGCGCCCCGGCGAACCCGGCCAGCCGGTCCTGGGCGGTGAGCAGCCGCTCGGGCCCGGCGAGCACGGCGAAGCGGCGGTGCCCCAGACCGGCGAGGGCCCGCGCCAGGTCGGCGGCGCCCTCGCGGTTGCCCGGCACCACCGTGTCGACGCCCAGCGCCTCCTGACCGACGCAGGCCACCCGGCCGCCGGTCTGCAGGTAGCGGTCGAGCTCCTGACGCATCCTGCGGGTCACGCCGGCGTCGTCGACCCTTGACCCGGTGAGCAGCACGGCGCGGACCCGCTGGGCGTTCAGGGTGGAGACGTAGGCGATCTCCCGTTCGGGGTCGCGGTGCGTCGTGCCCACCATGACCATGAACTCGTGGCTCTCGGCCACCCGCATCGCGCCGTCGGCGAGCGCGGCGAAGTAGGGGTCGGTGAGGTCGTGGACCACCAGGCCGATCACGTTGCTGGCGCCCCTGGCCAGCGTCTGGGCCGCCACGTTGGTCCGGTAGCCGAGCTGGTGGGCGGCCAGCTCCACCTTGGCCCGCAGCGACGCGCCCACCTGGCGGGTGCTGCCGTTGAGCACCCGCGAGGCCGTGGCGAGCGACACGCCGGCCTGCCGTGCGACATCTTCGAGAGTGACCATCGCGACCTCCAGGAAAACGATTTCCCAGTCTGCCGCAGATGCGGAGGGGGCGGGTCGTGTGAGATGTTGTTACCGACGAGTAGCATGGGGGGTGAAGCTACCCAGCAACGAGGAGCGAACCCGTGCCTTCGTCTCGTGACGTCGTATTCGTCGACGGTGTGCGCACACCGTTCGGCAGGTCGGGCCCCAAGGGCCTGTATGCCGAGACGCGCGCCGACGACCTGGTCGTCCGCGTCATCCGTGAGCTGATCCGGCGCAACCCGAACCTGCCGCCGGAGCGGGTCGACGAGGTGGCCATCGCCGCCACCACCCAGATCGGCGACCAGGGACTGACCATCGGCCGGTCCGCCGCCGTGCTGGCCGGGCTGCCCAAGAGCGTCCCCGGTTACGCGATCGACCGCATGTGCGCCGGAGCGATGACCGCGGTGACCACGGTCGCCGGCGGCATCGCCTTCGGCGCCTACGACGTCGCCATCGCCGGCGGCGTCGAGCACATGGGCCGCCACCCGATGGGCGAGGGCGTCGACCCCAACCCACGGTTCCTGTCCGAGAAGCTCGTGGACGGCTCCGCCCTGGTCATGGGCATGACCGCGGAGAACCTGCACGACCGCTACCCGTCCATCTCCAAGGAGCGCGCCGACGCCTTCGCCGTCGCCTCCCAGGAGAAGGTCGCCAAGGCCTACGCCGACGGCAGGATCCAGCCCGACCTGGTGCCGGTCGCCGTCCGGACCGCCGAGAAGGGCTGGGGCCTGGCCACCGCCGACGAGGGGCCCCGCCCCGGCACCACCATGGAGGGCCTGGCGACGCTGAAGACCCCGTTCCGCCCGCACGGCCGGGTCACCGCGGGCAACGCCTCCGGCATCAACGACGGCGCGACCGGCTGCATCGTGGCCGCCGCCGACGCCGCCGCCGAGCTGGGCCTCACCCCCAAGATGCGGCTGGTCTCCTACGCCTTCGCCGGCGTGGACCCCGAGGTCATGGGCGTCGGGCCGATCCCGTCCACCGAGCGGGCGCTGCGCCTGGCCGGGCTGTCGATCTCCGACATCGGGCTCTTCGAGATCAACGAGGCCTTCGCCGTACAGGTGCTGGCGTTCCTGGAGCACTTCGGCATCGCCGACGACGACGCCCGGGTCAACCCCTACGGCGGCGCCATCGCCTTCGGCCACCCGCTGGCCTCCTCCGGCGTGCGGCTGATGACGCAGCTCGCCCGCGAGTTCGGCGAGCGCCCCGACGTCCGGTACGGCGTCACCACGATGTGCGTCGGCATGGGCATGGGCGGAACGGTCATCTGGGAGAACCTCGCCTGGGAAGGTGCGAAGTGACGGACATCAGGGAAATCTTCAGCGACGAGGTCGTCACCCGCGCCATCGTCCGCGACGTGGAGCTGCCCGACGGCGCCGGCACCATGGCGCTGATCACGCTGGACAACGGCTTCGACCACACCAAGCCGTCCACGTTCGGCCCGGCCGGCCTCACCTCCCTGGCCGAGGCCCTCGACTCGGTCGAGGCCCGCACCGACCTCGCGGCCGTGGGCGTCACCGGCAAGCCGTTCATCTTCGCCGTCGGCGCCGACCTCAAGGGCGCCGCGCTGGTCGCCGAGCGTGACCAGGCGCTGGAGATCGGCAGGCTCGGGCACCGGGTGTTCCGCCGCCTGGGCGAGCTGAGCGTGCCGTCGTTCGCGTTCGTCAACGGCGCGGCGATGGGCGGCGGCCTGGAGGTCGCCCTGCACTGCGCCTACCGGACGATCTCCTCCGGCGTGCCCGCGGTCGCCCTGCCCGAGTGCTTCCTCGGCCTGGTGCCCGGCTGGGGCGGCACCCAGCTCCTGCCCCGCCTGATCGGCCCGGCCGCGGCGCTCAAGCTCATCATCGAGAACCCGCTGTCGCAGAACCGGATGATCAAGGGCCGGGACGCCTTCGCCGCCGGCGTCGCCGACGCGATGTTCGAGCCCGCCGACTTCCTGGAGGAGTCGCTGCGCTGGGCCGCCAAGGTACTGCGCGGCGAGGTGACGGTCTCGCGGACCGACCACACCGCCGAGGACTGGGCCAAGCCCGTCGCCGACGCCCGCTTCCTCGTCGACATGAAGCTGCGCGGCGCCTCCCCCGCCCCCTACCGGGCGCTGGAGCTGGTCGAGCTGGCCCGCACCGCCTCCCGCGACGAGGGCTTCGCCGCCGAGGACGAGGCCCTGGCCGACCTCCTCATGGGCGACGAGCTGCGCGCCGGCCTGTACTCCTTCGACCTGGTGCAGCGCCGCGCCAAGCGGCCCGCCGGGGCCCCGGAGGCGGCGCTGGCCCGCAAGGTCACCAAGGTCGGCGTCGTCGGCGCGGGCCTGATGGCCTCCCAGATGGCGCTGCTGTTCGCCCGCCGCCTGGAGGTCCCGGTCGTGCTGACCGACCTCGACCAGGCCCGCCTCGACAAGGGCGTCGGCTACGTCCACGGCGAGATCGACAAGCTGCTCGGCAAGGGCCGCGTCTCCGCCGACCAGGCCAACCGGCTCAAGGGCCTGGTGACGGGCTCGCTGACCAAGGACGCGTTCGCCGACGCCGACTTCGTCATCGAGGCCGTCTTCGAGGACATGAAGGTCAAGCAGCAGGTGTTCGCCGAGGTGGAGCAGGTCGTCTCCGCCGAGTGCGTGCTGGCCACCAACACCTCCTCGCTCTCGCTGACCGAGATGGCCTCCAGGCTGGAGCACCCCGAGCGGGTGGTGGGCTTCCACTTCTTCAACCCGGTCGCCGTGATGCCGCTGCTGGAGATCATCCGCGGCGCGAGGACCGACGACGCGACGCTGGCCACCGCCTTCGCCGTCGGCAGGACGCTGAAGAAGTCGTCGGTGCTGGTCAAGGACGCGCCCGCGTTCGTGGTCAACCGCATCCTGACCCGCTTCATGGGCGAGGTCATCGGCGCGGTGGACGAGGGCACCCCGCTGGAGACCGCCGACCACGCGCTGGACGGCCTCGGCCTGCCGATGAGCCCGTTCGCGCTGCTCCAGCTCGTCGGCCCGGCCGTCGCGCTGCACGTCGCCGAGACCATGCACCAGGCGTTCCCCGACCGCTTCGGCGTGTCGGAGAACCTCGCCCGGCTGGTGGCGGCGGGCAAGCCGGGCGTCTTCAAGCCCGACTTCACGCCCGACCCCGAGGCGGCCGCCTTCTTCGCGGGCGGCACCTCCCCGTCCACCGCGGAGGAGGTGCGGCTGCGCGCGCTGCGCGCCCTGGAGCAGGAGATCCGCATCATGCTCGACGAGGGCGTGGTGTCCGCGCCCCAGGACATCGACCTGTGCATGATCCTGGGCGCCGGCTGGCCGTTCCACCTGGGCGGCATCACGCCGTACCTGGACCGCGAGGGCGTCGCCCGGCCGCGGTTCCTGCCGCCGGGCGTGGCGTCGGTCCCGGCCTGACCCGGTTCTGACCCGTACGGCCGTGCGGCGCTCCCCGGGACGCCGCGCGGCCCATCCGGGCTTCCCGGCCGGTTTCCGGGACACCCGCGCGGCCGTACGGACGTCAGGACCGGACCCCGGTGCGGCCCGCGCGGCTCGCTTCATGCCCCGCCCTTTTCGACCCCTCATGTAGGGCTTTAAGGGGAAAGGCCGGGCAGATCTCCCGGCCCGGAGAGGGCGAGCGGGAAGATCCTTGGCCATGTCCCGGCCGGGTCCTTACCCGACACGGGGAACATCCCCGCCATGAGAACCGTCAAGATCGCTTCCGCGGTCATGCTGTTCGCCCTCGCCGTCATGTCGCACGCGGCCGAATCCTCCGCACCGGACGGCCCCTCAAGCGTCTCGGACGACCTCGCCGCCGCCCTCGGCGGCTCCTCCTCCGCCCAGGACCCCGCCATGGGCTCCGCCGGAGCCGGCCCGCCCATCACGCTCACCCTCTCCGTCGCCGGCGGCCCCGCCAAGAGCGTCGTGCTGCGCTGCGGCGACGGCGGAGACGGAAGCGCCGGAGACGGCGGCAGCCACCCCGACCCGGTCACCGCCTGTGGCCTGCTGCGCCAGGTGGACGGCGACCTGCCGAGGCTCACCTACGACATCGACCTGATCTGCCCGCCGGAGTACGACCCGCACACCGTCGGCGCGTTCGGCACCTGGGCGGGCAGGCCCGTCCGGTTCACCCGGACCTACGACAACGGCTGCGAGATGACCGCCCTCACCGGCCCGCTGTTCCGTTTCTGAGCCCGTCCCTAGGAGGCCGTCTTCCCGGCCTCCGCCTCACGGCCCGCCGCCCGGCTGTGGCGGTAGCCGAACACCGCGTAGACGACGATGCCGAGGAGCATCCACACCACGAACCGCAGCCAGGTCTCCACCGGCAGGTTCAGCATCAGGTACACGCAGGCCAGCACCGACAGGATCGGCACCAGCGGCACCAGCGGGGTGCGGAAGGAACGCGGCAGTTCCGGCCGGGTGCGGCGAAGGATGACGACGGCGATCGAGACGATGACGAACGCGAACAGCGTGCCGATGTTGACCAGCTCGGCGATCGCCGACAGCGGCACCAGCCCGGCCAGCAGCGCGACGATGACGCCCATCAGGATCGTGATCCGGTACGGCGTGCCGAACTTCGGGTGCACCCTGGCGAACCACCCCGGCAGCAGGTTGTCGCGGGCCATCGCGAACGTCACCCGCGACTGGCCCAGCATGAGGATCATCACGACCGTGGTGAGCCCGGCCAGCGCGCCGATGCTGATGAGCGTCGCGGCCCAGGTCTGGCCGACCGCCTTGAACGCGTCGGCCAGCGGCGCGGCCTCGCTGAGCCGCGAGTACGGCTCCATGCCGACGACGACCAGGGAGACCGCGACGTACAGGACGGTGCAGATGACGAGCGAGCCGATGATGCCGATGGGCAGGTCCCGCTGGGGGTTGCGGGTCTCCTCCGCGGCGGTGGCGACCACGTCGAAGCCGATGAAGGCGAAGAACACGATCGCGGCGGCGGTGAAGATTCCCATCACGCCGAAGGCGACCGGGCTGATGCCGAACACCACCTGGATCAGCGGCGCCGCCAGCCCCTCCACCGCCGGGGTCTGCTTGGCCGGCGGGATGAACGGGCTGTAGTTGGCCCCCTTGACGAAGAACAGCCCCGCCACGATGACCAGCAGCACCACGGTGACCTTGATGGCGACGACGATCAGGTTGAACCGGGACGACAGCTTGACGCCCGCGACCAGGATCGCGGTCAGGACCAGCACGATCAGCGCCGCGGGCAGGTTGAACGCCGCGCCCTCCCCGGCTATCGCGGTGGGCAGGGCCAGCCCCGCCGAGTCCAGCAGCGACGTCAGATAACCCGACCAGCCGACCGCGACGACCGCGGCGGCGAGCATCAGCTCCAGCGTCAGGTCCCAGCCGATGATCCAGGCGGGGAACTCGCCCAGGGTGGCGAAGGCGAACGTGTAGGCCGATCCGGCGACGGGGACGGTGGAGGCGAACTCGGCGTAGCACAGCGCGGCCAGCGCGCAGACGATCCCCGCCGCCACGAACGACAGGGCCACCGCGGGCCCCGCCAGGTCCCTGGCGACCCGGCCGGTGAGCACGAAGATACCGGTGCCGATGATGACGCCGATGCCGAAGACCGTCAGGTCGAGCGCGGACAGGTCCTTGCGCAACCGGTGCTCCGGCGCCTCGGTGTCCTTGATCGACTGCTCTACCGACTTGACGCGGAAAACGCCCACGGGATCCCCCTTGACCATCCAGAGCCGCTGCGTCCCATGGGTCAGGTCATGCCCACCGGATCAACTCCTGAACGGTCGCGATACGGGTTCTTCCCGGGAAAGCCCCGGCCGCTCCCCGGCGGCCCGGCCGCGGTCAGCGGGCCGGGTTGCTCTCCAGCGCCGGGGTCCGCCGCGCCACCGCCTCGGTGACCTCCCTGGCGATGTCCTGGGAGGTCAGCCCGATGTCGCTGAGGATCTTCGCCCGCTTGGCGTGGTCCAGGAACCGCTGCGGAACGCCGTAGACGCGGACCGGGACGTCGACGTCGGCGTCGCGCAGCAGGCGGGCGACCGCGTCGCCCACGCCGCCGACCCGGCCGTTGTCCTCGACCACCACGACCAGCCGGTGCGCCGCGGCGGCGGCCACCAGCGCCTCGTCCAGCGGCTTGACCCAGCGGGGGTCCACCACGGTGGCGGAGATGCCCTGCGCGTCCAGCAGGGCGGCGGCCTCCAGGCAGGTCTCGGCCATCGGGCCGACCGACATGAACAGCACGTCCAGCGGACCGGCGGCCGGGGCGTCGCTCTCCGCGGGCAGGCCGGGACCGCCCGCGCGCAGCACGTCCATCGTGCCGAGCCTGCCGACCGCCTCGACCTCGCCGGGCACCGGGCCCTTGGGGTAGCGCACGACGGTGGGGCCGTCGTCGACGGCCACCGCCTCGGCCAGCAGCTCGCGCAGCCGCGGCTCGTCACGCGGCACGGCGATGGACAGGCCCGGGACGACCTGGAGGATCGACAGGTCCCACATGCCGTTGTGGCTGGCGCCGTCGTCGCCGGTGACGCCCGCCCGGTCCAGGACGACCGTGACCGGCAGCCGGTGCAGGGCGACGTCCATCAGCAGCTGGTCGAAGGCCCGGTTGAGGAACGTCGCGTAGACCGCGACCACCGGGTGCAGGCCGCCCAGTGCCAGGCCCGCGGCGCTGGTCAGCGCGTGCTGCTCGGCGATGCCGACGTCGTACAGGCGGTCGGGGAACGCCTCGGAGAACGGGATCAGCCCGGTCGGGCCGAGCATCGCCGCGGTGATCGCCACGAGGTCCTTGCGCTCGGCGCCCAGCCGTACGATCTCCTGGCTGAAGACGTTGGTCCAGCCGTGCGGCTTGGGCTTCTCCTCGCCGGTCAGCGGGTCGAACACGCCGGGCGAGTGGAAGCAGTCCTCGCCGTGGTTCTCGGCGAAGGAGTAGCCGAAGCCCTTCTTGGTGAGCACGTGCACGATGACCGGGCGGCGGAAGCCCCTGGCCTTGCGCAGCGCGGCCTCCACCGCCTGCTCGTCGTGGCCGTCGACCAGACCGATGTACTTCAGGCCGAGGTCCTCGAACATCACCTGCGGGGCCAGGACGTCCTTGAGCCCCTTCTTCATGCCGTGCAGCGCGTCGTAGACCGGCGGGCCGACGACGGGCACCTTCGTCAGGTTGTCCTTGACGAAGTCGAGCACGTCCTCGTAGCGCTGGGTGGCGCGCAGCGCGGCCAGGTGGGAGGCGAGGCCGCCGATCGTCGGCGAGTAGGAGCGGCCGTTGTCGTTGACCACGATGATCAGCGGCAGGTCCTTGCTCGCCGCGATGTTGTTGAGCGCCTCCCAGGCCATGCCGCCGGTGAGCGCCCCGTCGCCGATCATCGCGACGACCGTGCGGTCGGCCTCGCGGCGCAGCTTGAACGCCTTGGCCAGGCCGTCGGCGTACGACAGGGCGGTGGAGGCGTGGGAGTTCTCGATGACGTCGTGCTCGGACTCGGCCCGGCTCGGGTAGCCCGACAGCCCGCCCTCCTGGCGGAGCGTGTCGAACCGGTCGGCGCGGCCGGTGAGCATCTTGTGGACGTACGCCTGGTGGCCGGTGTCCCACAGGAGGGTGTCGCGCGGCGAGTCGAACACCCGGTGCAGGGCGATCGTCAGCTCGACGACCCCGAGGTTGGGCCCCAGGTGGCCGCCGATGCGCGCCGTGGAGCTGACCAGCAGGTCGCGGATCTCGGCGGCGAGGCGGGGCAGTTCCTCGGGCCGCAGCTGCTTCAGGTCTCCCGGTCCCTTGACCGTTTCCAGAAGACTGCCAGGCCGTCCGGTCCGCTCGCTCACGGAATCATCCCCTCTGTCCAGTCAGCATCTGGGACGAGTCTAGTTCGCATGACGGCCCCTGCCTCCAAGACAGCGGATTCTGCACGTTCAGCGTGGGCTTTCCGCATGTTTTGTACACAGTTGGGCTAGCCTTTGCCTCACCATGAGCACTTTCCCCTTCAGACAACTCTCGTCACTGGTGGTCGCTCCCCTGGCGTTCGGCCTGGTCATGGCCACCGGCACCGCCGAAGCCGCCACCGTCACCGCCCCCGCCGCCGGAACCGCCGCCTCCACGGCGACCGCGGCCGCCACCACGGTGAAGGCACCCCCGCGCGGCCGTGCCGCCGTGACCGCCAACCCGCTCTACCGCACCGGTCTGCTCCCCAACGTCACCTGCGCCGCCGGACAGATCCGCGCGGGCAGCGCGGCCTCCTACCGGTCCTTCATGACCAAGGTCAACCGCTGCCTGAACCTGGCGTGGAAGACCCAGTTCCGCAAGGCCGGCCTGTCCTTCGCCCAGCCCAGGCTCCGCTTCACCACCACCAAGGTGGGAAGCCCCTGCGGCAGGTGGCCGGGCGGCGCCGGCGGCTACTACTGCTCCAGCAACCGCACCATCTACATCGGTGTGTTCCGCTCGGTGCTGAAGCAGCCGTACGCGCCCAACAACGCGCAGTTCATGGCCCACGAGTACGCCCACCACGTGCAGCAGCTCTCCGGGATCATGGGCTACTACGGCCAGAGCGTCTGGCGGGCCCGCACCTCCGCCAAGCTCGCCTACTCCCGTCGCCTGGAGCTTCAGGCCGACTGCATGGGCGCGGCGTTCCTCCGCCAGATCTCCGACGACCTGCCGGTCCCGCAGGACCACTGGGACGCCATGATCCGCTGGACCGTCCAGAACGGTCAGAAGGTCTGGCCGACCAACGACCACGGCAAGGGCAGCAGCCAGGCCTACTGGCTGAACCGCGGCTTCAACTCCGGCTCGCCGTCGTCCTGCAACACCTGGACCGTCTCCAGCTCCCGGGTCGCCTGACCCTTCTCCCGTTCCACCTGTTCCACCGTCCTCACCGCGCGGCCGTACCCCTTCTCCCAGGGGTACGGCCGCACGCGTCTTCCGGGCGCGGAGATCCCCAATCCGCTTTACCGGCGCTTTATGCCTCTATAGGGTTCGTGATCATGCGTACCCCCCTCATCACCCTGCTCTCGGGCGTGTTCGCGGGCCTGCTGTTCACCGGCACGGCCGCCGCGGGCGTCACCGGGCAGGCCGCGGCCCCCGCGCCCACGGGCACGAAGGCCCTCACCAGCAACCCGATCTACAGGACCGGCTCCCTCGACGCCACCTCCTGCCAGGAGCAGCCCGTCAAGCCGGACGACCTCGACTCCTCCCGGGTCTACCTGGAGTTCGTGGTCGAATGCCTCAACGACACCTGGAGCAGGCAGTTCGCCAAGGCCAAACTGCCCTTCTCCAAGCCCGGCTTCCAGACCACCTCCCGGCTCGGCTTCCCGACCGGCTGTGGACCGTTCCCGAAGGGCGCCCAGGCGGTCTACTGCGCGAAGACCAAGAGGATCACCTTCCTGCTGAACCCGTCCATCCTGTCGGAGTCGACCGAGCTGTTCCTGCTGGAGGTCGTCGCCCACGAGTACGGCCACCATGTGCAGCGGCTCTCCGGGATGACGGGCGCCCTCGACCACAGGAGGTACCGGACCAAGAAGGCCCTCCTCGCCGACATCCGGAAGATCGAGCTCCAGGCCGAGTGCCTCGGCGGCGCCTTCATCGGCAGCATCTGGCGCGACCTCGGCCGCAGCCAGTCCGACCTCCGCTACGTCGTCAGCTACGCCTACGACACCGTCAGCCACGGCAAGGCCCGCAATGTCGCCTACTGGCTGAACCGCGGCTTCGACCAGGAGAGCCCGGGAGCCTGCAACACCTGGACCGCCTCCCCCTCCAAGGTCGCCTGACCCTTAAGATCGCCTGCCCCGCGTCTACGGGATCGCCCGGCACGCGCCGACAGCGTAGAACGCTCCACCTCCACCGGGACCGCCCGCCGTACGCCCCACAGCCGTACGGCAGGCGGTCCCTCTTCTTCGGAGATCTGTCTTTCGCCGGAGGGCCATCCACAGGGAACGGTTCTTTTCCACCCGGAGGGGTCCCCGCCCTCCCGCGACCGCGTCCGCCGGCGACTCCGGCGGAAACCTCCGGCGACACGCCGCTCACCCTGCGTAAGCTGATCCCGCCTGGACGCCCTCCATGTCACACGTCAGGCATTCCCCCTATCGCGCGTGACAGCGAGGAGAAGACGCGTTGAGCACGAACACGGAAGCACGGATCTCGCTCCTGGAGCAGGACGTCGCCGACCTGCGCACCTGGTCCCTGGAACAGTCGAAGGTGTCGGTGACGATCCTTGCGGCCCTCGGTGACCTCCGGAAGGGTCAGGAGGACCTCCAGAAGAGTCAGGAAGAGCTCCGGAAGGGCCAGGAGGAACTCTGGAAGGGCCAGGAGGGACTCCGAAACGAGGTCGGAGGACTCCGGGAGGGCCAGGAAGCACTCCGGAAGGATCAGGAGGGACTCCGAAACGAGGTCGGAGGACTCCGGGACGAACTTCACGCCGAGGTCAGAGCACTCCGGAAGGATCTCTACACCGAGGCCAGAAGCCTTCGGGGTGAGATCGGAGTAGTCCGAACCGAAGTCGGAGGGCTCCGAAACGAGATCGGCGGGGTGAAGGAGGAGATCAAGGAGATCCGAGGAGACATCGGGGCGGTCAAGCGGTCCGTCGGCAACCTCGAATCCTCCATGAAGCGCGTCGAGGGCGACGTGGCCGAGGTCAAGGCCGGTCACATCGAACTGCGCAACCTGGTCGCCGGAATGATCAGGTAACGGCGAGGGCCGCCGTCCCGCTGGCCCGGCGGGAGGGCGGCCCGTCTCCTCACATCCCCTCGACGCAGCCTCTGCCCGCCACAACGCACCCCATGCACGAACGAAGCCTCGAATTTCCATAAAAGCCAAAAAGACCGATGCAAGGGTAAGGATCGGGCACGGCGACGGCCCGCATCCCCTCTCTCACCGCACCGGCACTCCCCCGCTCTCGTAGAGATCCGCGCAGCGCAGCATGACCCCGCGGACGGTGGTGGCCAGGTCGTGCACGCCGTACACCATGTAGAGGCGGCGGCCGGTCTTCGGTGACGTGCGGCCGGTCCACCACCGGTAGACCGCGCCGTCCGTCCAGACCACCAGGTCGGCCCAGAGCAGCACCAGAGCCAGGCCGTACCCGCCGTGAACGTCGCCCAGGACACCCCTGCCCGCCAGCTCGTCGCGAAGCCGCCACGCGGCCCGTACGGCCGGCGTCGTCACCAGCGCACCCTGCGCGTTCACCGTTTCCCGCCCCCCGAGAGATCCGTCGGGAACGCGGACGCGTTCCCTCCTGACAGTGTCGGGACGCCGCCACTCGGGGCAGTCAATTGATCACCAAGGGACCTGCCGATCTTGGTCCGGATCGGTTGTGGAACTCGGTACGGTTTCGTGGCGCTCTTTGCGGGACGGCCCGGCAGGATGCCCGTCTCAGAGCGGCCCGGCGGAGTGCTCACCGTGGGGGCAGTTCGGCCCAGACCGCGTGGCCCACCGCCTGCGTCCCCCGCACCCCGACCCGAACCGCCAGGCCGGCGACCAGCGCCAGGCCCCGGCCGTCCTCGGCGAACGGGTCGGCGTCGCGACGCGAGGCGAACCGCGGAGTCGCTCCCCAGCCGCAGTCGTAGACGGTGACCCGGATCGCGGTGGTCCTGCGGGCCACCTCCACGATGAAGGTGCCGTACGGCTGCCCGCTGGCGGTGTGCGCGACGGCGTTGGCGGCCAACTCGGCGACGATCTGCTCGGCGTCGTCGCGGCGGGGAGAGTCCTCCAGCAGGAAGCGGACGAAGCGGCGGGCCTCCGGGATCTGGTCGGCGCGGCCGGGGAAGGTCCGCCGGTAGGTCATGCCCCCGGGCCACAGCCCCACCATGGCGTCCACCAGCATCGGCGCCACCTCACCGCAGGCGAGGGCACCATCGCCGGGAGCAGGGATCGCCTCGTCGAAGACGGAACTCGCCTCAGCAGGAGTGGAACCCACCTCGTCAGGAGCAGGGCTCGCCTCGTCGGGGGCAGCGGTCATGTCGTCTCCTCGGGTGCGTGTTTCTCGGGTGGGTGTCCTTGGTGCGTGGCCTCGCGTGCGTGTCCTCGCGTGCGCGCGAAGAACCGTCCCGCACACGGTGACGCGGACCGCCCACCGCGCCGATCCCCATCCGCGCCCGCCGGACCACCCCACCCGAGCACCCAGCCGACCTGCGCCGACACCCCACCGACTGCCCGCGCATCCCCACTTCCCCGTACGTCTGTCACACAAAGTGACGGATCGTTTACGATTTCCGTACGGTACGGCTCGGCGAAGGAGGCGACCCATGACAGGCGAGGGCTACCGGACCCTGCTCGACTGCCGGCGACGCAGCACCGCCCTGCGCGCCCGCGCCTTCACCTACGACCAGATCGCCGACGTCCTGGCCCTGGACCACGACGTCAGCCCGTTGCGGCTGTACCGCTACGCCCACGGCCGCACCGCCGCCGACATAGTCGCCACCCACAACGACCTCGACCCCGCCGGTACGGCCGGCCTGCGCGAGGCCCGGCTCTACGACTACGAGTCCTGGCCCGCCACCGGCCGCCGCCCACCGGCCCGCACCCTGGCCATCCTCGCCCGCCTCTACCAGACCACCGCCCGCCACCTGGTCACCGAACAGGCCTACGCCACCTACCGCCCCCGCGACCGCGACCTCCTCGACCGCGCCGACCACCGCCACCTCGACGCCCACCACCGCCCTCCTCACGAGGCACCCGCCCTGTCAGGCGCCCCTGGGGCGACTCCCCTGCCAGGCATCGATCAGGCGGCTCTGCCGGGCCTTGCTCAGACCCCATGGGGGCTCGCCCACCCGGCTCTCCCGCAACCGGCCACGACCTCTGACATGACCCACCTGTCCCCGTGTAACGAAGCCCTCGCCCCGTGGCCTCTGGCGTCCGGCCCCGGTGAGCGTGCCAGCATGAACCCGCAGCCGCCCACCGCCTCCGGCCTCTTCCCAGGCGCCCCGGGCGGCCCGCCCGCGCGCTTCACCGGCGGCTCGTTCGCAGCCGCCTCCGGTGGTTCGTTGGCAGGTGCGGTGGACTGCACCGGACTGCTGCGCGCCCTCACCGCCGAGGAGGCCGACATCAAACGCCGCGACCTGCTCTTCGAACTCGCCCTGCTCCTCGGCGGCGCCCCCGCCCTGCCCCTGCTACGCCACCTGCCCGAGGGCGACCGCGACCGCCTCGCCACCCTCGCCCGCAGGCACACCGCCGTCGATGACAACGCTCTCGACCTGCTGGAACGCCTGACCGCCCGCCTGTGGGCACTGGACGAAGAACTCGGCCCCGCCAAGGTCCTGCCCGTGGCCGAGGCCAAACGCGCCCTCGTCGACGACCTGCTCCGCCACGCCACCCTCACCCCCGCACTGCGCACCCGCCTGCTGCGCCTGTACTGGAGCCTGTCCCACCTCACCGGCTGGAGCCGCTTCGACCTGCTCGACTACGACGGCGCCACCCGCCGCTACACCGAGGGCCTGGCCGCCGCCCACGAACTCCGCAACCCCGCCCTCCTGGCACACCTGCACGGCCTGCTGGCGAACATGGCGATCTACCAGAGAAGACCCACCATCGCCATGGACCACATCTATGCCGCCGAAGGCTGGGCCAAGGCAAGCGGTAATCGCCTACAGCAGGCCGCCACCTCTCTTGTGGCAGCCCGAGCCCTTTCTGCAGCCGAACATGACGAAAATGGTCTATATGTCCTGGAGCGGGCCATCGCTCAAGCAGAGACAAGCTCTCCTGAGGTCGATCTCCCCCACCTCTTCTGGTGTCGACCAGATGTACTCGATCGCCACAGTGTATTTTGCCTGGTCGAACTCAACCGGCCGGATAAGGCGATGATCCATGCGGATCGCATCATAAGAGAGATGGGTCCGACCTGGAGCCGTGAACGAGGCTTTCTACAGCTCGAATACGCCATCGCGCTGATCAAGAAGCGAGAGATCCCCGCAGCCGCCGCCATGATCGGCGAAGCCGCCCAGATCCTCACCGCCCACACCTCCACCCGTCTTGCCAACTCCGTACATGAGGCTCGCAGCCAGCTTCAGCCCCGGCAGGACAATAGACACATCCGAGAACTGAACGACAAGCTTTATACCCTCAATATTATCAATAATGCCTTTTCATATAAAATATGATCTCACCCCTGTTAATTTTTCTTTAGCAACCTTCCCACCACAGCAACAACATGCCCCCCTCCCTCTCTACACATCCATACCGCGCATTCATTACTGTCAGGCTCAAGATGGAGGCCAAGACGATGATTAGGGCATTCTGGCCACACCACCCAAAGAATTTCCATCAAGCACTCCTGAACCCCAATGGCAACGGATTGAAGTGCGCTGCATTCACTACTTGAGTCCACAGAAGTCCCCCCACTCCAGAATCTTCCATCACTTAATCCAACATATACTTCCCCGCCCGATCCTCCAGCAATAAACTGAAACTTACAAGATTCCCTAATCTCTACACTTAGATCTTCCTCCACCAAAGACAGAGCATTTTTAAGTCGCTTAGCCTGTATGGGATTAATATTATTCATAAATCATCACCTTCGGTGCCAGTGGATTGGAAATCATCAAAGCCGTGCCACGGAAATCAAATGTAGCCAAATATGGGCTCACGAAAGTTATTAGTTAAAGTACAATTCACTATCAAATTAATGCTAGATTATTGATTTATGCAGACCCCTTAACTGTGTCCATAAAAACTTCCATACCCAAAGAGGTGGCCCTCTTTTCCTCCCCTAAGTATTAGCTCTCCAGAGAATTCAATATAGATCTTAGAAGTAGGTGTCAGATGACAGTTGGAAAGCCTTAGGAAGCCACATCTATAGTCGCCTCTCCTTAAACCTTCTCTAGGGTTAGGAAGTCCCCAACTTCCATGGAAGTTATATGTTCCCTGCTCCGAGTGGCCGTAAGCTTGTGGCCTACCCTTACTTCCCTTAACGGCCACGCCGTTGATCTCGATGAAATAATTCAGCGAAACTGTATATGCATCCCTCGCCACCCCCATCAGCTTAATGCCCCAACTTAAGGAGCATCGGTTAGTGTCCCTCTCGCAGTATCGCTGCATATGAACACACCCGGCATTATTGCATTGAGGCTTATGAGTGATAAAATAATGGTCTCGAGTAGATTTGCTTTTTGTATTATTTGTTGACGCAGACAAAGGACGAGATGAAGCAATCGTTTTATTCGCCAGCCCTATTAGCTCTTTGATACTAACGATTGCCCAGTAATCGGTTATCTCTCTATCGCTCCAATCCAGGCCATACATTTGCTTAATGTTGTACATCAACAAAAAATCTTTTTGTAGTCCCTTGGTTGCCTTTTCCCAGTATTCGCTCTCCATCCTCTTTGGCATGGGTCTCCCATTTGGAAGAACATTTAGCCTTCGCGCCTCCTCGTCGGAGAGAAGTGGAAGTCGAGCGTAGTCTCCGAAACGCTCTTCCCACCACGTTAAATCTGCCTCACTGCTTCCATTGAACGAACAGCAGGTAGGCGAAATGTAAGGCTGGCCAACAGTAGTAGGGGCGCTCCAATCTGCTGCGCGCTGCTGGCGGGCTATAACTTCGTCGATGTAGTCGCTCCAGCTGAAGCTCCATCCCGAGGCCGCTCCCGCGCCTGATCCGCCGCTGGGTGCGGTGTTGACCACGCACGAGCCGCTGCATGTCGTGCTGTGCCCGGTGGGATCGATGCCGGCGAGTGGGCCGGCGTTGGCGTAGGTGTAGCGGTTGGCCTGGACCGATGGACTCGGCTCCAAGGTCGCGGTGTCACGGGACGCGAAGCTGCCGCTTCCGGGGCGGTACCAGCGGGCATGCATGTTCACCTTGCCGGTGTCCGGGTCGGTGTACTCACCCTGGTAGCCGAGGGTCCGCTGGGTGCCGGAGCGCTGGAGCACCTCGCCGAACGGGTCGTAGGCGGTCGAGTCGACCAGGGCGGTGCCGGAGAAGGTGCCCACCAGGTCGCCGTGCAGGTCGGTCATCGTGCCGAGCGCCGGGCCGCCGCCCTCCTGGAGGCTGAGCAGGCCGCCGACCAGGTCGCGGCCGTACTTGGCCTGGAGCGCGCCGGCCCCATCGGTGACGGTGGCGATGTCGTTGCTCAGGCCGGAGTAGACGAACCGCTGCTGGGCCGCGCCCTTGGTGCGGGAGGTCATCCGACCCAGGGCGTCGTAGCCGTAGGCGGCGTCCCCGTCGGAGACCATCTGGTCGAAGGCGTCGAAGACGAGGTTCTTGGTGACACCGCCGGTGGTCTCGGTGGCCACCGTACCGCGGGCGGTGTAGGTGTACTCGGTGCCGCCGCCGGACAGCAGCCGGTTGCGCTCGTCGTAGACGAAGGTCTTGTCCCCGGCCTTGGTGCGGTTGCCCGCGTCGTCCCACTCGTAGGCGGTGGCCTTGCCGTCCGGGGCGGTCCAGGAGGTCAGGCGTCCGGAGTGGTCGTAGCCGTAGGTGTTGACTCCGGCGCCCGCCGTACCGCTGGTGGTCTTGGTGACGAGGTTGTCGTCCTTGTCCCAGTCGTAGGCGATCTTCGACAGCTGGGTGCCGCCGCTGTTCTTCAGTGTGTGGGAGGTGAGCCGGTCCACGGCGTCATAGGTGTAGCTCTGCGTGTTGACCGGGTTGGCGGAGGTCTGGCTGGTCAGCCGGTCGGCGTTGTCGTAGCCGTAGGTCCAGGTGCGGCCGGTGACCGGGTCGGTGGCCGTCTTCAGCCGACTGGCGTTGTCGTAGGTGTAGGTGGACGTGCCGGCGGTGTCGACGCGCTGGGTGGTGTTGCCCAGGCCGTCGTAGGCGTAGGCGGCGACCTGGACGGTCGCCTTGGACACCTTGGTCAGCAGGCTGCGGTCGTTGTATTCGAGGGTGTAGTCACCGATCGCGGTCAGCCGGCCGGCGTCGTCGTAGGTGAGGTTCCGCTCGGGGGTGTTCACCCCGGCCCCGGCACCGGTCTGCTTGGTGACCTGGCCGAGGTGGTCGAAGACGCGGTCGATGCGCACCCCGCCCGGCTGCAACGTGGTCACGGCGTTGCCCGCCGCATCGTAGCCGGTGGTCCAGGTGCGGTCCGCCGCATTCGGATGGGCGGTGGTGGCCGGTTCGATGACCGACTCGGCCAGGCCGAGGACGTTGTAGGTGGTCCAGGTGGCGTTGCCGCGCCCGTCGGTGAGGCGGGTACGGGCGCCGGTCGCGTCGTAGCCGAACGTCGTGGTGATCGACTTGTCCGCGGAGACCGGCTCGACGAGCGAGGTCATCCGGCCCAGCGCGTCGAACGTCCGTCGCGTGACGTGCCCCTCACCGGAGGTGCCGCTGGTCGCGTTGCCGGCCGCGTCGTAGCCGAAGCCCAGCGTACGGACGACCGCGCCGGTGGCGTCGAGGTCCTTGGCCCCGGTCTGCCGTCCGGCCAGGTCGTAGACGGCCTCGGTGGCGTTCTTCAGCGGGTCGGTCACCTTGACCGTACGGCCCGCGAGGTCATAGTCGACGGTGGACCTATTGAGGTTCGGGTCGGTTGTGGCGGTGACCTCTCCGGCGGCGTTGACCTCGTAACCGGTGGTCTTGCTGCCCGGGGCGACGCTCTTGGTGAGGTTGCCCGCGGTGTCGTAGGTGAGGGTCGTGGTGTAGGCGGCGGTGGTCGGCCTGCGCTCGATCCGCGTCTGGGTGATCCTCCGGCCGAGGTCGTCGTAGGTGGCCTCGTCACGGGCGCCGGTCGGGTCGATCGTGGCCAGCGGCTCGCCCAGCAGGTCGAACTGGGTCACCCACTGCCCGCCCGGTCCCGAGGGGCCGGGGTCGGTGACCCGTACCGGGTTGCCCAGCGCGTCGTACTCGGTGGAGGTGACGTAGCCGCGTTCGTCGGTGACCTTGGTCTTCCGCCCCGCCGCGTCGTACTCGATGCCGACCTTGGGGGTGACCGCCTCGCCGCCCGGCGGGGTGTAGGGCGGGGAGGCCGCCGAGACGAGCCGCCCGGCCTTGTCGAAGGCGGAGGTGAGCCTGCGGCCCTCCGCGTCGACGGTCTGGGTGGGCAGGCCGGCGGTGTCGTAGCCATACTTCTCCGTCGGACGGCCATCGGCTGCCGACCCGGTCTTCTCGACCTTCACCCGCGGGGAGGTCTTCTCCACGAGCTGACTCGCGATGTCGTAGCGCATCTCGGTGGTGAAGTCGGCGGCGGTGGCGCCGGAGGCGTTGCCGCGCGGGTCGGTGGTCGTGACCAGCAGGCCGCGATCGTCGTAGGTGCTGGTGGAGACCAGGTCGTCGTCGCCGTTCTCCACGGTCTGCCGCGTCACCTGGTTCAGCGCGTTGTAGGCGTAGAGAGTGGACTCCGTCCGGGTGGTGCCCGCGCCGGTGAGGGTCTTCTTGGTGACGTTGTTCGCCTCGTCGTACTCAAGAGTGGTCTTGCGCTTGAGCGTCGCAGGGTCGAACGTGGTCGAGGTCAGGCGGCTCGCGGCGTCGTAGACGTACTCGGTGGTGGCCTTGCCGCCGCCCTTGACCTGCTTGGTGAGGTTTCCTGCCGCATCGTAGGTGTTGTCCTCCAGCACCACGTCGGTGGTGCTGGTCAGGCCGTTCAGCTTGACATCGTCGGCGATCACCTGGGAGAGCAGGTTGTCGGCGAAGTAGGTGTAGGAGGTCTTGCGGCCCATCGCGTCGACCTGGGCGGCCAGCCGGCCTCCGGGGTCGTAGGAGAGTGACTGGAGGACCACGTCCTTGGCGGGCTGTGGGCTGACCGGGCTGCCGGTCCAGTTCTTCAGCGTCGTGGTGGCCGGCTCGCCGCGCTTGGTGTAGCCGAAGGTACGGACGACACCCAGTTGGTCGGTCGTCGAGACACGGGCGCCGGTGGTGTCCCAGGCGGTGCGGACCACGCCGCCCTCAGGATCGGTCACCGTCTCCACCCGGCCGGAGGCATCGTAGGTGTAGGTGGTGACGCGCTCCGGGTCGCCGCCGGTCAGGTCGGACAGCGTCTCGGTCAGCTTGTTGCCGTCCGCGTCATAGGTGTAGGTGACCTTGGCGGTGTGGGTCACGTTGGTGACCTCGTTCTTCACGCCGGGCCCGGTCTGGGTGAGCATGCGCCCGAGACCGTCGTAGGTGAACGTCGTCGTCGCCCCGGTGGGGTGCGCCTCGGAGACCTCGGTGCGGGTGAGCATCCGGCCCACCGCGTCGTAGGTGAACTTCGTGACCAGGCCGGAGGGGCTGGTCTGCTCGGCCAGGTCACCGGCCGAGGTGTAGCGGTAGGCCGTCTCCTTTCCCCTGGCGTCCTTCATCGACTTCACCAGGCCGGCCGGAGTGTTCCCACCGCCGATCGCGGGCTCGGTACCGTCGGTGTAGGCGGTGAGCGTCGAGCGGCCGTTGGGGAAATCGGCGGTGACGGGAGTCGTCTCCTTGAGGGGCTCGCCGTACTCGTTGTACTCCCACTTGGTGGCGTAGGTGTTGTCGGTGGCGCTGGATGAGCGGGCGTCCCGGGAAGCGATGAGCCGGTCGTTGCGCGGGTCAAAATCATCGTCTTTGTTCAAATAGTACTGACGATAGCTGCTTTGACAGTTTCCTGTAGTCCGACATCGCTTTGATTCGAGGACGTTACCTCGCTTGTCGAAGAATAGATCGGTGACCAGCCCGTTGGGATCCGTCACCTTCTTTGGAAAACCACCAGTGCCATAGGCATATTTAGTGATCTTGCCAAGCTGATCAGTCTGGTTGACCAAGCGGTAACCGCGCCATTGGTCGTACTCATAGACCAGTTTCCCGTTTTGAGGATCGGTCACTTCAACATAGGAATATTCATAATCCTGCGAGTGGTCCAGTTTAGCAATTTTCCAAGTGCCGCCATGTTGATCGGTATGAGATTCGATCCGGTCGGAGACGGAGTTGTAAGTGTTGCTCATCCATACTCGGCCAGACGGCAACTCGATTTTTGTAAGCTTGTTGGCTACCTTCGCCCGCGCCCCATAGTGGGAGCTGATCTCAGCTTCAGTCAAAGGCTTACCGTAGAGCGCGAACTCATCGATTGAACCCTGAAAGGGGAATGCCCCTGAAGTGGCAGGGCCGCCAGGAACGTCACTCCATTTACTACCACGATCCCCACTACCGATATACGCATTGGATCGATATTCTGGATAGAAGTCGCCGGCCACTTCACCGACAGCTCGGCCATCCAGGTAAAGTTTCTGGGCGCCTTCGGAAACATTAAGAACCACATGATGCCATTGGCCATTATTGACCGGTTCAACAGTTGTGATCGGTGTGTATACCCAATTTTCGCTGGAGTCTCTCTTCGCACCCATCTGTCCGCGTAGCCGCCCATCCATGCCTACATACAGCACCGGAAAAGCGGCTCCGTACTGGTAACCGAACTCTCCAGCAGAGAAGATCACGCCGTTGCTCGCGGTTTTGAACCAGCCTTCGATCGATACCTGATCACGCAAGCGTGCCAAAATATTAGTTGGCAACTGCACAGTGGACTTCGTGAAGCCCGCGGAAGTGTCAGCGGTTCCCTCGAGTGCACCCGGCTGACCAACGGCCGCATTGGAGTAGATGCCTGGAATGCCGTTGGATCCTTCGTTGGCGGCAGGAGTGTAGGCGGGATCTCCAAGCCGGAAATACCCGACCGGCTCGGCATCGAGCACTGTGGTGCGATAGCGCGATCCGTCTTGGTAAGTGAACTTCGTGCAGTTCGGCGCTGTAGCGGGAGAACACACCTCGGTCAGGTTATCCCCGACATACCGATAGTTCCATGTCAGGACCTTCCCCTCAACGGGATCGGTAGACACCGAGGTTACATTGGTTCCCGTCCAGGAAAAGTACAGAGATCGGCCACCGGTAGCCGTGATCTGAGAGAGCTTGCCATCGCCCGCATACAGCAAGGTCTGGGTACGGCCCCGCTTGTCGCCGACTTTCAGTAGTCGACCTTGAGCATCGAAATAGTAGGTTGTGGAGGATTTATCCATAAGCTTCCAGCCGCCCGACTCAACCTTGACGAGGGTGGCGTACATCCCCGGAGGAGGTTGGAAGCTACCGTCTCCCTGTGCCGCGAACCGCACTTGACGCCCGTTGGGATAGGTAACCAACAGGGTCTCCGCTTCTCCAGTCCTCGCCTCAGGAACGATTTTCATGTCCCAGCGGGTCGACCACCCAGCACCAAAGATCCCATCAGTACGAGGATCCAGACTGTTGTAGGTCCGCACCACTGACAACGGCGGTCCGGCCGACGCTATCTGCACGTCAGTGAATTGAGTGGTGTAGTTACCGGACAGCTGATAGAACTCTTGACCGTTCGCTCCTCGCTCACCCAGCGTGGAGGTGGTGGCGGGCTGGTGCACGCCGGTGGTGAGTGACCTTTTGGGAGTTGTGGTCGCGGTGCCGCGCTCAGGATCAGTCACCCGCACCCACCATTCATACTCACTGCCCCAGGTGAGCTTTCCTGCCGGCACCCGCCAGGTGTTCGTACCGTCAAGCCCTCCCGACTCCACACATATGGGAACTGGAGCAGGGGTTGGTGGGATCGGGTTCTCGTCCTCAGCTTCTTCTGGCTTTTCGCATATGTTGAAGAAAAATCGGAACTGTGCCTGCGTCCCTCCGTTAAACCTCGTGGCTTCCACGCTCAGCAGGGGCGTCAACGACCCCGATAGATCGTAGTCGAGAGGGTGCATGTCTTCAATGAAAGGAGCTTCTCCTTCCATCGCAAGAGTGATGGCTTTGAGCCGCTCACTCTCAGACCGGTTCCTCTGCTCCACCGCGTCCAACTTCGCGTTTGCCCCCGGGTCATCGTCATACCGACTTTCCAGCGGAAACGCACCTTTAGGTGGCCTTGGATCGCGTTTACTCGTCCCGCGGTCGCCTTTCCGAGAGGTCTCGGTAAGCTTCGTGGAGACCAGCGAAGGCACCCTTTCCGCAGAACCAAACATCTGTTTCGGCGTCTCGGCAACTCCCGGAAACGGGACAGCCAAGCGAGCGGCAGCGGAAACGGGGAGTGATTGGAACGCCAGCAACCCCGGTGTCAACACAGTGATCAGTGCAGCCGTCGCCCATGCCTTCCCAGTGACCAAACGGACCCAAGCCGAACCACGGCGCATACGCCATCACCCTCCGAACAGTCCGCGCGACGGCGAAAGCCGTCGCGTTTCTCCAGCCCGTGCGGTGACCACGCGGGCGCGGGCCGACGGTTCGGAGGACAGCAGTCAGCAAACGATCAGAAGGTACACATGGAACGATCCGTTCCACAAGATCTAAATAAGGAGCAAATAAGAAAAACAGCGAGTTTGAAATCAGAAAGGAAGGATTGTCACATACGCGATCACGCAGGGTAAGGATTCCGGTGAACAGGGGGTCCGTAGAACGTATTAAGGGGTGACACTTTCAACCCCGAGCGTCTTCGGGTCGCATGGCCGCCTCCGGCTGACGGCGACGGCGACGGCGAACAACTACGGTGACAGCGCCATGCAGGCGCACGCGGTGCCGTACGGCGGACCCGTGCGAGCGGGCCTCGTGCCGGGAAGAGAGTCAGGAGCCCGCGCGGGACAGGACTTCCAGGGGGTCGGCGAGGACCTGGGCGAAGGCCAGTTCGGCGGCGCCCATCAGGGTCGCGTCGTCGCCGAGGGCGGCGGTGCGCAGGCGCAGGCCCTCGCGGGAGGCAGAGAGAGCGTCGACGGCGAGGCGGCTGCGGACCTGGGCGGCTGAGCCGAGGTAGACCTCGCGGAGCATGCCGCCGAAGATGACCATCTCGGGGTTGAAGATGTTGACGAGGTTGGCGACGCCCAAGCCGAGCCAGTCGCCGACCCGGCTGAGGGCCGCCTGGGCGACGACGTCACCTCGGTCGGCGGCGTCGACCACGGCCCGTACGGCGTCGCGGCCGATCAGATGCTCGTGGGGGTCGCCGGTCTCCGAGCCGGCCGTCTCGAATCCGCCGGGCTCCAGGCCCGACGTCTCGAACCTACCGGCTTCCAGGCCGGACGTCTCGAACCCGCCGCTCATCGGTCCCGGCGTACGAAGACCGCCGATCCCCGGTCCGGCGGCGACGGGGACGGCTCCCGGAGGCGTCCCCGTTTCTTCGCCCGCGCCGCGGAGGACGCCCGGCATCTGGTCCGCGCCCCACGGTCCGTCAGTGCCCCGCGGGCCGTCCGTACCCTGCGAAGCGCCCGTCCGCCGCGCGTTCTGTGACGAGCCCACTCCCCGGCCCGAGCCCTGCGGCATGCCGGGCATCCGGCCCGCCGCCTCCAGCAGCGTCCGCTCCCCCACCTCCGCCTCCAGGCAGCCCAGCGACCCGCACCCGCACAGGCGGCCCTTGGGATTGACGACCATGTGGCCGATCTCGCCGCCGAAGCCGCCGTGGCCGCCGAGGAGCTGGCCGTTGACGATGATGCCGCCGCCGACGCCGACGTCGCCGTGCATGTAGATGAGGTCGCGGCAGCCGATGCCGACGCCGCGGGAGTGTTCGGCGAGGGCGGCGAGGTTGGCGTCGTTGCCGACCTTGACCGGCATGCCGAACGCGAGCCGGCGGGTCATCTCCTCGGCGAACGGCACGTCCTTCGCCGGGCCCATGTTGGGCCCGAACCGCACGACGCCGTCGCCGCGGTCCACGCCGCCGGAGAAGGCGGCGGCGGCGCCGACGCACACGGTGTCGGGACGGGTCTTGCGGCGCATCTGCCGGGCGAACCCGGCGAGCGGGCCGACGATCTCCTCCAGGGAGAAGGGGCCGCGCCGCCGTACGGTCTCGCGGCGGTCGAGGATGGCGCCGCCCAGGCCGACGCGGGCGGCGACCAGCCGGTCGACGCCCACGTCGAAGGCGAACACGTAGACCCGCGCCGACTCGGGGCGCACCACCAGGGAGGGGCGGCCCGCCCGGCCGGTCTCCCTGGGCAGCTCCTCGCGGACCAGACCGGCGGCGGTCAGGTCGGCGGTGAGGGCCATGATGGTGCTGCGGTTGAGGCCCATCCGGCTGGTCAGCTCCGCGCGCGAGGTCGGGCCGCCGAGGTGGACGTGCCGGAGGAGGGCGCCGAGATTGTGGCGCCGGATCTCCTCCTGGGAGGGGCCAGCCCGCATCGCGTGGGTTTCCTTCGGGGGGTCGGGGTCGCTGATCACCTTAGACCAGTGGCGGCGGCCCTCTTGCGGGACAGGGCGTCGACCCCGGCGGCCAGCAGCAGGACCGCTCCGGTGACGACGTACTTGACGCCGGAGCTGTAGCCCATCAGGCCCATGCCGTTCTCGATGACGGCGACCACGGTGCCGCCGAGGATGGCGTCCAGCACGCGGCCCTTGCCGCCGAAGAGGCTGGTTCCGCCGATGACGGCCGCGCCGACCGCGTACAGCAGCACGTTGCTGCCGCCGGTGTTGGGGTCGACGGAGCTGGCGCGGGAGGCGGCGATGATGCCGCCGACGGCGGCCATGCCGGAGCAGATGACGAACGCGCTGATCTTCATCCGGTCGACGTTGATGCCGGCCCGGCGCGCGGCCTCGGCGTTGCCTCCGACGGCGTACAGGTGACGGCCGTACGCGGTACGGCGCAGCACGAACGTTCCCAGCACCAGCAGGACCGCGATGATCGGCACGACGACCGGCACGCCGGTCAGCGACACGACCGCGGGGTTGCGGCTGCGCTCCAGGTTGAGGATGTAGACGGCGACGCCGCCGAGCACGGCGAGGGCGCCGACCCGGACGGCGATCAGCGCGATCGGGTCGGTCGTCAGGCCGCGGGAGGCCCGCTTGCGCGCCCGCAGGAGCTGGAGCGCGGCGTAGCCGGCGACGCCGAGGACCAGCAGCGCCCAGCCCAGCGCGGGCGGGAGGTACTTGTTGGCGATGGCGACGATCGTCTCGTCGCGGATGGAGATGTTGGTGCCGCCCTTGACCAGCAGCAGGACGAGTCCCTGGAAGCCGAGGAAGGCGGCGAGGGTGACGACGAAGGACGGGATGCCGAGTTTGGCGACGATCGTGCCGAGGACGGTGCCGATCACCACGCCGGTGAGGATGGCCGCGGCGACCGCGACGTACCAGGGCAGGCCCTGCTCGGTGAGGAGGATCGCGAGGATCGAGGCGCAGACGCCGCTGGCGAAGCCCGCCGACAGGTCGATCTCGCCGAGCAGCAGGACGAAGATGAGGCCCATCGCGATGACGGTGGTCGCGGCGCCCTGGGTGAGGAGGTTGGCGAAGTTGCCGGGGGTGAGGAAGACGGGCCGCAGGATCGAGAAGACCGTGCAGAGCACGACCAGGCCGAACACCGCGGGCAGCGCGCCCATGTCGCCGCCGCGCACCCGCTCGGCGTAGCCGCGGACGCTGCCGCTGATGGTGGGGGCCTCGGACGCGCGCGGCGAGGCGATCGTGTCGGTCATGCGCTGACTCCGTTGGTGAGGCCGAGGTCGCCGCTGCGGCCGGAGGTGATCAGTTCGACGACCTGCGCGTGGGTGACGTCGGACGTCTTGACCTGCGCGGCCATCCGGCCGAGGTAGAGGGCGGCGATCCGGTCGGACACGGC
Source organism: Streptosporangium sp. NPDC053982 (assembly GCF_055585205.1). NCBI lineage: Bacteria > Bacillati > Actinomycetota > Actinomycetes > Streptosporangiales > Streptosporangiaceae > Streptosporangium > Streptosporangium sp. NPDC053982. The sequence goes on along the minus strand of NZ_JBVJKQ010000018.1, from coordinate 13,129 downwards.
GAACACGTCGTTCATGTTGTGCGAGATGAGCACGACGGCCAGTCCCTGGTCGGCCAGGCGGCGGACCAGTTCGAGGACCTGCGCGGTCTGGGCGACGCCGAGCGCGGCGGTCGGCTCGTCGAGGATGACGACCTTGCTGTTCCAGAGCACGGCCTTGGCGATGGCCACGGTCTGGCGCTGGCCGCCGGAGAGGCTGGAGACGTGCTGGCGGATGGACTTGACGGTCCTGACCGACAGGCTCTCCAGGGTCCTGGCGGCCATCTCCTCCATGGTGTCCTCGTCGAGGACGATGCCGCGCCGGTGCTCCCGGCCGAGGAACATGTTCTGGACGATGTCGAGGTTGTCGCAGAGCGCGAGGTCCTGGTAGACGATCTCGATGCCGAGTTCGGCGGCGTCGCGGGGGCTGTTGATCTGGACGGCCTTGCCGCCGAAGAGGTACTCGCCGGAGTCGACGGGGTGGATGCCGCCGATGCACTTGACGAGGGTGGACTTGCCGGCGCCGTTGTCGCCGACCAGCGCGGTGACCTCTCCGGCGTGTACGGAGAAGTCGACGTCGTGCAGGACCTGGACGGGGCCGAAGCTCTTGTCGATCCCGCGGATCTCCAGGACGGGGGTCATGAGGGTTTTCTCCCTGTGCTCGTTGCGCGCGGCCCGTTCGAGGCCCGGCCGTCAACCGCCGGTCCGTTCACGGCCCGGTCGGTCACCGCCGGGTCGGCGCCCGCCCGGCCGAGGGGTACGGCGGAGCCGCACCCGGACGGGGCGCGCCCGCCTCCCGTGAGGCGGGGCGGGCGCGCCCCGGCGCATCGTTACTGGATTCCGGCCTCGGTGCACTTGTCGGCGAACTCGCCGGTGCACAGCTCGTCCTTGGACACGTAGCCGTCGGCCACGACGTCCTTGACGTTGTCGAAGTAGATGGCCTGCGGGTCCAGCAGGACCGCCGGGACGTCCGCGTTACTCTCGGTGTCCTTGACGCTGCCGGTCGCGGCCGGCTTCTCACCCTTGGCGAGCGCGATGGCGAGCTGGGAGGCGGCGTCGGCCTCCTTCTTGATGGCCTTGTAGACCGTCATGCACTGGTCGCCGGCGAGGATGTTCTGCAGTCCCTGGACGGTGGCGTCCTGGCCGGTGACCGGGACCTTGCCGTTGAGCTTCTGCTTCTTCAGCACGGTGATCGCGGCGTTGCCGAGGCCGTCGTTGGCGGCGAGCACACCGGCGATCTTCGGCTGCTCGGTCAGCATCTGCTCGAAGATCGTGCCGGCCTGGGCGTTGTCCCAGTCGGGGACCGACTGGTCGGGGCCCTTCACGTACTCCTTGGAGTCGTACTTGGGCTTGAGCACGCCGTCGTAGCCGTTCTTGAACAGCGTGGCGTTGTTGTCGGTGGGCGAGCCGTTGAGCTCGGCGATGATCGGCTTGTCGGCCTTCTTATCGGTGAGGCACTTGACCAGGCCCTCGCCCTGCAGCGTGCCGACCTTGGTGTTGTCGAAGCTGACGTAGTAGGCGGCGCCGCCGCCCAGGGTGAGGCGGTCGTAGTCGATGGTGGCCACGCCCTGGGACTTGGCCTTGTCGAGCACGGCCTTGCCGGTGCCGCTGTCGAGGTTGACGATCATCAGCACGGTCGCGCCGTTGGTGATCATCTGGTCGGCGATGGTCTGGAACTGCGTCTTGTCGCCCTGGGCGTTCTGGATGTCGTAGGCGATGCCCGCGGCCTTGAACGCCTCCTCCAGGTACTTGCGGTCGGCGGTCTCCCACCGGGCGGAGGACTTGCTGTCGGGCAGGATGACGCCGACCTTGCCGGCGGCCTTGGCCCCGGCGTCTCCGGAGGCGGAGGCGGCGCCCTCGGGGGCGGCGGTGGTGCCGCCGTCGTTTCCACAGGCGGCGAGGCCGAAGGTGAGGAGCGAGGCGGCGGCGGTCAGGCTGAGGATCCCCTTGCGCATCGTGCACGGGTCCTTTCGTCAAGGAGGGCGGGGGGTATGGGTAGAGGCGTGCCGGGTCAGCGGGTACGGCCGGCCGGGGTCGGCCCGCCCTCCCGTTGAATGTTGTTTGCCGCAACGTATGCCGCCGTTGGCCTCAGCACCAGACCTTTCGTCGGTAAAGTTTGTTGTCTCCGGTAACAATCCAGAAACGCGGACTTAACCCAGCGCGGCGGTGACGATCAACGAGAGCGCGGAAACGGCGGCCAGCGCGAGGATCGCCGTCCTGACCCGCCCGCCGTCCAGGAAACGCCGCAGCGGCCGGGACACCGCGAACCCCGCGACCAGGAAGGGGATCAGCAGCGCGCCGAAGGAGAGCGCCCGGACCGGCAGCCGGTCCACGAACGCGAGGACGGCCAGCGACTGGCAGGCACTGATCATAAAGAACATCGCGAGGGTGGCCCGGATCTGCGGGCCCTTGGCGTTCTGGTAGACCAGGGCCATCGGCGGGCCGCCGATCCCGGTCGCGGTGCCGGTGATCCCGGAGACGAAGCCCGCCCCGGTGACGGTGCCGCCCGTACGGCGCACCGCCACCGCCCGCCCGGTCAGGCCGACCGCGAGCAGCACCATCGCCCCGACGAGGACGCCAAGGACCCGCGTGGAGACGTGGAGGACGACCAGACCGCCCAGGAGGCTGCCGGGCACCCGGCCCAGGAGGGCGAATCCCAGTCCCCGCCAGTCCACCCTGCGCCACTCGGCGGCCAGCGTGAACAGCGGCAGCGTGGCGTTCACGACCTGGGCGGCCCCGGGCATGAGCGTGGGGTCGAGCAGGGCGATCAGCGGGGCGGCCACCAGGCCCAGCCCGAAGCCGATCGCCCCCTGCACGACCGCTCCGGCGAAGACCGCCAGGCCCGCGCAGACGATGATGAGAGTCTCATGGGTCACGAGGCGACCGTAGCCCCGGTCCTCTCGACGCCGAAAAGGGATTTCCCGCCGAACCGCCGAACCGCCGGGCTCCCGGAGCGCCGGACCGCTGGGCCACCGGACCGCCGGGGCGCCGGGGCGCTGGAAGCCCCTCCGGCAGAGGCCGATGGAGGCCCGGAAAACGCCGAGCCGCCCGGCGGGAGGCGTCCCGCCGGGCGGCTCGGTACGAAGTGCCGCCCCGGCGCGGGGGCGGCGTCACCGCCCCCGCGCCCTCCCGGCTCAGCTCCTGGCGAGCAGGGAGCGCAGCACGTACTGCATGATGCCGCCGTGGCGGTAGTAGTCGGCCTCTCCGGGGGTGTCGATGCGCACGACCGCCTCGAACTCCCTGCCGTCGGCCCGGACCGTCACGGTCTGCGGGACGCCGCCCTCGTTGAGGGCCTCGACGCCGGTGATGTCGAAGGTCTCCTCGCCGGTCAGGCCGAGGGAGGCGGCCGTCTCGCCCTCGGGGAACTGCAGCGGCAGCACGCCCATGCCGATCAGGTTGGAGCGGTGGATGCGCTCGTAGGACTCGGCGATCACGGCGCGGACGCCGAGCAGCGCGGTGCCCTTGGCCGCCCAGTCGCGCGAGGAGCCGGAACCGTACTCCTTGCCCGCCAGGACGACGAGCGGGACGCACGCGGCCTGGTAGTTGACGGAGGCGTCGTAGATGAAGCTCTGCGGGCCGCCCTCAAGGGTGAAGTCGCGGGTGTAGCCGCCCTCCACGCCGTCGAGCAGCAGGTTCTTCAGCCGGATGTTGGCGAAGGTGCCGCGGATCATCACCTCGTGGTTGCCGCGGCGCGAGCCGTAGGAGTTGAAGTCCCTGACCTCGACGCCGTTCTCGCGCAGGTACTCGGCGGCGGGCGTGCCGACCTTGATGGCGCCGGCCGGGGAGATGTGGTCGGTGGTGACCGAGTCGCCCAGCTTGGCGAGGACCCGGGCGCCGGAGATGTCCGTCACCGGCTGCGGGTCGCGCGGCATGCCGTCGAAGTACGGGGCCTTGCGGACGTAGGTGGAGGCCGGGTCCCACTCGAAGGTGTCGCCGGTCGGGATCGGCAGCGACCGCCAGGTCTCGTCGCCCTTGAAGACGTCCGCGTAGTCGTGCAGGAACATCTCCTGGTCGATGGAGGACGCGACGACGGCCGAGACCTCCTCCGGCGACGGCCAGATGTCGGCGAGGAAGACCGGCTTCCCGTCGGTACCCGTACCCAGCGGCTCGGTGTTCAGGTCGATGTCCATGGTGCCGGCGAGGGCGTAAGCGACGACCAGCGGCGGCGAGGCCAGGTAGTTCATCTTGACGTCGGGGTTGATCCGGCCCTCGAAGTTGCGGTTGCCGGACAGCACCGCGGTGACCGCGAGGTCGTTCTCCTGGATGGCGGCGGAGATCTCCTCCTGCAGCGGGCCGGAGTTGCCGATGCAGGTGGTGCAGCCGTAGCCGACCAGGTTGAAACCGATCTTGTCGAGGTACGGCTGGAGGCCCGAGCGCTCGAAGTACCCCGTGACGACCTGCGAGCCCGGGGCGAGGGAGGTCTTGACCCACGGCTTGCGGGACAGGCCCTTCTCGACCGCGTTCCTGGCCAGCAGCGCCGCGCCCATCATGACGTAGGGGTTGGAGGTGTTGGTGCAGCTGGTGATGGCCGCGATGGTCACCACGCCGTGGTCGATCTCGAAGCCCGTGCCGTCGGACAGCGTGACCTGGACCGGCTTGCGCGGGCGGTCGCCGTTCAGCGCGGGGGCGTGCGGGGCGTCGCCGTCGCCGCCGTGCGAGATCGCCGGGGAGTCGGACGCGGGGAAGGACTCGGCGGAGGCCTCGTCCGTCGGGCCCTGGATGCTGGAGACGTAGTCCTTGACGGAGGCGCGCCAGGCGCTCTTGGCCTCCGACAGCGCGATGCGGTCCTGCGGGCGCTTGGGGCCGGCGATGGACGGCACGACCGTGGACAGGTCGAGCTCGAGGTACTCGGAGAAGACCGGCTCCTCGGCGGAGGGGTCGAGCCACATGCCCTGGGCCTTGGCGTACGCCTCGACGAGGGCGACCTGCTCCTCGGAACGGCCGGTGAGGCGGAGGTAGTTGATCGTCTCGCCGTCGATCGGGAAGATCGCGCAGGTGGAGCCGAACTCGGGGCTCATGTTGCCGATGGTGGCGCGGTTGGCCAGCGGCACGCTGGAGACGCCCTCGCCGTAGAACTCGACGAACTTGCCGACGACGCCGTGCTTGCGCAGCGTCTCGGTGATGGTGAGCACCAGGTCGGTGGCGGTGGCGCCGGCCGGGAGCTTACCGGTCAGCTTGAAGCCGACCACGCGCGGGATCAGCATGGAGATCGGCTGGCCGAGCATCGCGGCCTCGGCCTCGATGCCGCCGACGCCCCAGCCGAGGACGCCGATGCCGTTCTCCATGGTGGTGTGGGAGTCGGTGCCGACGCAGGTGTCCGGATAAGCCTTACCATCGCGGACCATGACCACGCGAGCGAGATGCTCGATGTTGACCTGGTGCACGATGCCGGTGCCCGGCGGGACGACCTTGAACTCGTCGAAGGCGGTCTGGCCCCAGCGCAGGAACTGGTAGCGCTCGCGGTTGCGCTCGTACTCGCGCTCGACGTTGCGCCGGAAGGAGTCCGGGCCGCCGAAGAAGTCGACGATGACGGAGTGGTCGATGACCATCTCGGCCGGGGCGAGCGGGTTGATCCGCGCCGGGTCGCCGCCGAGGTCGCGGACGGCCTCGCGCATGGTGGCGAGGTCCACGACGCAGGGGACGCCGGTGAAGTCCTGCATGATCACGCGAGCCGGGGTGAACTGGATCTCCACGCTCGGCGCGGCCTTGGGGTCCCACTGACCCAGGGCGCGGATGTGGTCGGCCGTGATGTTCGCGCCGTCCTCGGTGCGGAGAAGGTTCTCCAGCAGGATCTTCAGGCTGTACGGGAGGCGTCCCGACCCCTCGACGGCGTTCAGCCGGTAGATCTCGTATTCCGCGTCTCCGACGCGGAGCGTGTCACGGCTGCCGAAGCTGTTCGTGGACACGGTTCGCCTCCCTCAATCACCCTGTTGGTCTCGAAGCGCCACCTGGGGGGCGCACCTGAAATCCTGCCGCACCTGCGGAGTGCCCAGGCCTGTTAGGTATGCCTAACCCTGGGACACCTGCGGACCGCGGCGGATGTCTCGATATCAAGATATCGTGTCGGATATCTTGATATCAAGTTATTGGGCTCATGGCGGTTGTACTCATTGCGGCTGGGCTCATGGCGACACTGCGTGTCGCGGCTCGGGGGCTCTTGAGCCGGCGCCTTCCCTCGTCGCTCCGTCGCTGCGCTCCTCCGCTCCTCAGTCCAGACACCGGCGCCCCCTCGCGGGTCCCTGGCACCGATACGGCCGTAAGGCTCGGGGGTCAGAATTGGACGAAGCGGAGGTAGATGAGGCCCACGATGGCGATGGAGAGCACCGGGGCGAGGAGTTTCTGCTCGAAGGCCCGGCCGGTCTTGATGCCGATCTTCCATGGCAGCACCCACCGCCCGGGTACCGGCCACAGCACCGGACAGCCCTTCTCCGTGCAGCAGTCCCCGACGACATGGATGAGGCAGCCGATCCCGACCGCCAGCCCGAGCCAGGCGTAGCCCACGTTGTAGCTGCGGAACACGACGAACAGCCCGGCGGCCAGGCCGATGTCGACCATCGCGGTGGCCATCTTGTTGCCCGGGACGCCGATGCCGATCGCCCGGATCGCCAGGCCGATGAGCAGCGCGACCAGGATGTCCCGGCCGATGGGGTAGGTGTTGGCCAGGTAGTGGGCGCCGAACCCGGCGGCGGCCGCGAACACGAGCGAGTGGGTGGCGTGGCGGTGGCCGCCGCTCACCCATGCCACGGCCTTGCTCAGCAGCCAGGTGACCGGGCCGAACGTCTGGGCAATCGTCGCGCTGGGGTGGTCCAGATCGGGCAGCATCGCGGCCCCGGCGCAGATTATGGTCCCGGCGATGAACTCCGACGGGTTGAGCGCGTTCACCATGACACCGGTCTCCACGAACCGGGAGGAGTCGGTGAGCAGCGGCAGCGCGGCCAGCGTCGGCGCCACCCCCAGCCAGGCGACCGCCCCGGTGAGCGCGTGCGTGTGCCCCATCATCGGTCCAACACCCCTGTCAAGATCACTAGAGGGAGAGTACGGCAAAGCCTCTCAAAAGGAGCGGACAGTGCCATCTTCCGCCCGTGGCGTGTCGCCTGGGCGTGATCAGTGTCTTACCTGCGGGGCACCGGATGCGGCGGGACGGGGCGCCGGGAGCGGTGAGAAAGGGCCCTGGAAGGGCGAAGGGCCCGCCGGGAAACCCGGCGGGCCCTGCACCTTGCCCCTGGAACTAACAGACGGGACCGTTCCGTACCGGAAGCACCCCCCAGCCCTTCCGGCACGGAACGAATCCCGTCTATGTCCTTTGTAACGCCCAGGTCTCAGTGGTTGTTCCGAAATTCGCTGAGAATTGGGTGATCTACCTCACTTTTTTGCCCGGTGACCTCGATCCGGGCCTCGAAGCCCTCTCCGGCTGCCCGGAACCCCTTCTCCGGTCATGCACGAATCCCTCCTGCCGCCGCCGCGTCTCCCCGCCCCGCCTCGCTCCCCCACTCGCGGCGGAGCGGATCCGGCGGGGCGGCCGGCCGAGCCCCATCGTCGGTTCTCGCCGCTTCCAGGGGTTGTCGATCGAATAGTCTCGATATATCTTTGAAGCATCGAGAACATTCTGAAGACGATCGGTACGGAGGTGCACATGAGTTCCGCACACGCCATGGGCGGCCCCTGGGAGGGCGCCGACCCGCGACGGATCCGGCGCGAGATGAAGCGCGCGGCCAGGGAGGCCATGCGGGCGATGGCCGCCGGCTGGCACCAGGACGCGTCCCACCACGGCGGCCCCGGCCCACATGGGCCGCACGGGCACGGCCCCCGCGAGGGCGGGCCGCACGAGCACCGCCACCGCGGGCACCGCGGGCCCTTCCCCGGCGGTCCCTTCCCCTGGGACTTCGGCAGGCGCGGCCCCTTCGGAGGCGGGCCCTTCGGCGGCGGCCCGTTCGGCGGTGGCCGGGGCCAGTTCGGCCGGGGGCGCAAGGCCAAGCGCGGCGACGTCCGCGCGGCGATCCTGTCCCTGCTGTCGGAGGAGCCGCGCAACGGCTACCAGATCATCCAGGAGATCGCACAGCGCAGCCAGGGAGGCTGGAAGCCCAGCCCCGGCGCGGTCTACCCGGCGCTGCAGCAGCTCGCCGACGAGGGCCTGGTCCTGTCGGAGGAGAGCGACGGCCGCAAGTCCTTCCGGCTCACCGACACCGGCCGGGCCTACGTCGCCGAGCACGCCGACGAGCTACGCGCTCCCTGGGAGGAGATGACCCCCGAGGTCGACGACGACACCTGGGAGCTGATGGACATCGTCCGGCAGGCGGGGTTCGCCATGGTCCAGATCATGCAGACCGGCAGCGACGCCCAGATCCGCCAGGCCAGGCAGACGCTCGTCGAGACGCGGCGCAAGCTGTACCAGATCCTCGCGGACGGCGACCAGGAGGAGGAGTGATCGGGCGATGACGTCCCACGACGATCTCCGTATCGGAGACGCCGAGCGCGACGCGGCGGTGTCGGCCCTGCGTGAGCACTACGCGCGGGGCCGGCTGACCCTGGAGGAGTTCGGCGAGCGCGTCGACCTCGTCCTGGCCGCGCGCACCGGCCGCGAGCTGTCCCGGGCCGGCGCCGACCTGCCCGGCGGGTACGGCGGGCCCGGCGCGGGCCCCGTGGACCCCATGAGCCCCGCAGCCGGGCACGCCGGGCACGGGGACCCCGGCGGGATCCGCCCGCCGCGTCCCACCGCCTGGCGCCGCCACGGCCGGCCGCCGGCGTTCGTGTTCCTTCCCGTGTTGCTGGTGGCCGGGTTCGCGGCCGCCGGGTTCGGGATGCTCCGGATCCTGCTCACCATCTGGCTGGTGATGGCGGTGGCGGGGATGCTGCACCGGAGGCGGGGGCGGGCCTGGGAGCGGCGGCGGTGGCACCACCGCCAGGCGGCCCACCCGATGATGTGGGGACCGCACGCCGGGGACGGCGGCGCGTGGGGCCCGCACCGGGGCGGCCCGTGGAACCCGCACGCGGACGGCGCGTGGCCTCCGGGGCCCTGGAAGCACCACGCGTGGGGTCCGCACGCCGGGCACCGGGGACGGCGGCCGGGTCGCCGGCGGCCCTTCTGACACCCGCACGACCGGCGGCGCGTACGGCGGGCGCCCCGTGGGGCACGTGGGCCCCCGCGGGGCACGGGACCTCGGGCCCGGGGGCGTCACGGAGGACACGGTCCCCACGAGACGCGAGACGCCAGGTGCGGGGCGTCAGGTGCGGGGCGTCAGCAGGTGCCCGGCGTCGCGGAGGACGCCGGGCCCTCACGCGCGCAGCGTCTCCCGCAGCCTGCGCAGCTCCCCCACGATCCGGTCCAGGGGCCAGTGGGCGTTCAGCCCGCTGGGGTTGGGCAGCACCCACACGGCCGTGCCGCCGATCGCGGCGGCCTGCGGCCCGACGGCGGCCTTGGGGTCGCCGAACGCGGTGCGGTAGGCGGTCACCCCGGCCACCGCCAGCACGCGGGGCCGGATGTCGGTGACCAGCCGTACCAGCCGCTCGCCGCCCGCCCGAAACTCCTCCGGGGTCAGCTCCGCGGCCTGGGCGGTGGCCCGCGCCACGACGTTGGTGATGCCCAGGCCGTACGAGGGCAGCTCCGCCTGCTCGCTCGGGTCGAGCAGGCGGGGGGTGAACCCCGACAGGTGCAGCGCGGGCCAGAAGCGGTTGCCCGGCCGGGCGAAGTGACGCCCGGTGGCGGCGGAGTACAGGCCCGGGTTGATGCCGCAGAACAGCACGTCCAGCGACGGGCCGAGCACGTCGTCGACCGTACGGTCCCTGGCCGCCTCCAGCTCGGCCCGGGTCGGCGGCGATGTCCTGCGCGGCGTCCTCGGCGGCGCGGCCCCCCGCGGGGGCTGGGGACGCGCCGCCGGAGTGGGTTCTCCGGGGGTCACGGCCATGAACCTAACCCATCTCCTCAAGCCTGCGCCCCTTGGTCTCCCGCACCTTGAACAGCACGAAGGCGAAGGACAGGGCCGCGAAGCAGGCGTAGATGACGTAGGTGGCCGACAGGTTCCACTCCGCCAGGGAGGGGAACGAGACGGTGATCAGCCAGTTGGCCAGCCACTGGGCGGTGGCCGCCACCGACAGGGCGACGGCCCTGAGCCGGTTGGGGAACATCTCGCCGAGCAGCACCCAGACCACGACGCCCCACGACAGCGCGAAGAACAGCACGAAGACGTGCGCCGCGATCAGCGCGACGGTGCCCTGCGTCGCCGGCAGCGTGACGTTCTCCCCGGACGGCACACCGGCGCTGAACGCCCACGCGGCGGTGCCCAGCGCGAGCGTCATGCCCACGGATCCGACCAGCAGCAGCGGCTTGCGGCCGATCCGGTCGACCAGCGCGATGGCGATGAACGTGCCGATGATGTTGATGATCGAGGTGGAGAAGCTGATCAGCAGCGAGTTGCTCTGGTTGATGCCGACCGACTGCCACAGCGACGACGAGTAGTAGAAGATGACGTTGATGCCGACCAGCTGCTGGAAGGCCGACAGCAGGATGCCGATCCAGACGATCGGCAGCAGTCCCAGCGCGGGGCCCCGCAGGTCGCGCAGCCGGGTCCGCTGCTCGGTGTGCAGCGACTTCTTGATCTCCGCGATCCTGTCGTCCAGGTCGACGTCGTCGCTCTCCACCTCGGCGAGGACCTTGCGGGCGCGCTGCGTCTTGCCGGCTCCGATGAGATACCGCGGCGACTCGGGGATGATCGACGCGAAGATCAGGTAGAGCAGGGCGGGGACCACGCAGACGCCGAGCATCCACTGCCACGCCTGCAGCCCGAACAGGGTGTTGTTGACGTCGCCCCCGGCGAACTGCGCGATCCCGTAGTTGACGAGCTGGGAGACGGCGATGCCGAGCACGATCGCCAGCTGCTGGAAGGAGCCCAGGCGGCCCCGGTAGGCGGCCGGGGCGACCTCGGCGATGTAGGCCGGGCCGATCACCGACGCCATGCCGATCCCGACGCCGGCGAGGACCCGCCACAGCGCCAGGTCCCACGCGGCGAACGGCAGGGCCTGGCCGATGGAGCTCACCGCGAACAGGATCGCGGCCACCTGCATGGTCCTGGTGCGCCCCCACCGGTCGGCCATCCCCCCGGCGATCCACGCACCGACCGCCGACCCCAGGAGGGCGATCGCGACGACGATCCCGGTCTCGGCCGCGCCGATGCCGAAGTGTTTCTGGATGCCGGTGACCGCTCCGTTGATGACGGCGCTGTCGTACCCGAAGAGGAATCCGCCGATCGCCGCCGCGGCGGTGATGAAGACGACGTGCCCGAGGTTCTCGTTGGATGTACCCGATGACCCTGATGAGGTAGTACCGACCATGACGGTCCTTTCCCCCGAAAAAGACATATATCCGCAGATCAGCGTGGAGACATCGATCCGCTCTTGTCACGGGGGGTGGCACGGCACCGCGAAGGGTGATTCGGGCGTCCGGCGCCGCGAAGGGCGATGCCCCGGCGCGGTCCGGCGGAACGCCGCCCGTCCGCACGCGGCGAGGCGGCGCCCGGCGAATCCGATGGCACCGGCCGGACCGGCCGGACCGGCGGAACCCGCACGACCCGGCGGGCTCCGAGTGAAAGTCTCTCACGGTGACCGCGCGATGACCGGCCCGGGTCCATGGCCCGGACGGCTCGAGTCCGCGGCCCGGATCACCGGCGCGGCCCGGTCACCAGCGCAGGATCGCCCCGGCCCCGTCGACGTCGGCCAGGGCCGCGGCGGCCTCGCCGTCCAGGACGATCACCTCGGCGTCGATGTCCAGGGCCCGTTCGATCATACGCTCGCCCATCCTGGGCTCCTCGGTGACCTCCGGATTCCCCGGCGGGGTCGCGTGCGGCGGATAGAGCAGCCCGTCGGCGGCGCGCCTGCCGCTCCACTCCCGGGTCTCGTCCAGCAGGAGCTGAGCCACCCGGCCGTCGTTCAGCGCACCGAGCGTGTCGGCCAGGCCGAGCGCCCCGCGCCCTCCGGACAGCGCCCCGTCCCTGGCATGAGCCGCCAGCGACGCGCCCAAGCGGGTCCTGGCCTCCTTCAGCTGCGGCCGCACCCGCTCGACCAGCTTCGCCGGGGGCCCCGGCTCCGCCACCGAGGTCAGCTGGATGACGTCGCCGCCCAGCTCCCCGGCCAGGATCTCGCCCAGCGGGGGGTCGCCGAGCACCACGGTGGTGGTCCAGCCGCGGTTCACGGCCTCCTCGGCGACGCGCTGACCCGCCTCGCGCGCCAGGCGGGCGACGTTGTCGGCCACCCTTTTCTCGAACTTGTCGCGGTAGGGGGTGCCGTGCGAGGCGTACTCGGTGCGCGAGGGACCGCCGGGGTCGCGCCAGTCGTCGGAGTCCACCTCGAAGCGCATGCCGCCGAGGTCCTCGGCCTGGCCGTACCGGTAGTCGACCACGCGTGTCCCGTCCCTGGAGACGGCGACGATCCCGGCGGGCGGCGCGGTCTCCACGGTGTTGACCAGCGGGCGCACGTACGCCGTCGTCTCCAGCACCATCTGGTCGGCGACCGGCAGCTGGAAGGAGAAGGCCAGCGCCTCGTCCCCTCCGACCGGGGCGAACAGCACCCGCCCGACCCCCGGCCGGGACGGGTCGAGCAGTGTCTGGAAGTCGCGTTCCAATCCGTCCAGCCGCCTCAGGACGGCCGTGCGCCGCGCCCGGTCGGGGTCGGCCTCGGCCCGCTCGCGCAGGTCGCCCAGGTCGTTGGCGAACTTGATCCGCCAGGCGGGGCGGGACCCGGGATCGGCCCGGGGGTCCACGGTCACGTAGAACGACAGGACCCCCAGCTCATCGCTGATGGAGACGACCTCTCTCAGGGCAGCGCGGTCGAACCTCACGACGTCCCCCTCCGACGGGTCCGGGCCACAGACCTGATCCGGGCTACAAGCCTATGGACCGGCACGGAAAGGACTCGCCGCGCGGGCGGGGAACTGCCCCGCTCCTGCCCCGGTCTTTACCCGGGGATCACCGTCCTCCCCGAAACCCGCGGGCACGCCTCCCGCGGAACCCTCGGGCACGGGTCCGGCCGCGGGGGGCCCCGCCGGGGGGGGGGGGGGCGGGGCCCCCCCCGGGGGGGGCCCCCCGCCCCCCCCCCCCCCCCCCCCCCCCCCCCACCTCCGCGCCATGCCTGACCGGTCCGTACGGATGACCCGCCGTAGCTTCTT
>NZ_JBVJKQ010000017.1:0-231172 GCF_055585205.1 Streptosporangium sp. NPDC053982 | reverse complement strand
AAGTTAAGCTCTTCAGCGCCGATGGTACTGCACCGGGGACGGTGTGGGAGAGTAGGTCGCCGCCGGACAATCTTTCATGAAAGGGCTGTTCTCTGACTTCGTCAGGGAACAGCCCTTTCTGTGTTTGTCGGGGGTTCCCGGGTTTCGGGATTCTGGGTTTCGGCGGGGCTCTGGACGTTCGTCGTCCGGGGCCCCGCCTTTTTCGCGTTTCCCGGGTTTCCGGGTGTGGGGAAGGGCCGTCCTCGGGTGGTCGGGAACAGAAAAGGGCCGCTCCCCCGGTGAATCCGGGGAAGCGGCCCTTTTCTGTTCCCGCTGAAACGGTCCGTGAGTCGAGGCGGACCGTGCCTCTCAGCGCCCCCGGAACACCGCGCGTCCGAGAGGCGGGACGGCTCCGCAGACCCGGAAGAAGAAGCGGCTCGCGGACCGTTTCAGCGTATTGCGGGTGATGGCGGCCTCGGTGTTGCGTACCGACTCGCGGACTGTCCCGAACCCGTACCGCAGCATGTCCGCCTCGTAGGCGTGCAGGGCCTGAAGCAGGGGTCTCTCCCCTCGGTCCGCCGTGACCAGCGCGGTGCAGAGCCGTTGCGCGTCGCGCAGCGCCGTGTTGCCTCCCAGCCCGCCCACCGGCGGCATGTGATGGACGGCGTCCCCCAGCCCTGTGACGGGCCCGGTCTCCCAGGGTTCGAGCGGTTCGGCGGCGCTGAACCGGGTGGGGAACAGGGTGTCCGGGGATGAGTCGCTGATCAGCCGGCGTAGATCGGGGTGCCAGCTCTCCGTCCGTTCGGTCAGGAGTTCCTGCACCTGGGAAGGTTTCATCGACGCCCCGGCCGGGTCGAAGCCCGCGGGAAGGGAGTCGCGATGCGCGATGAACGCCCACAGCACGTAGTCATCGTCATGCGACTCCGCCAGCAGGTGTTCCGGGTCCAGGCCGAGGGCCTGTACCCGTTCGCCGAGCCTTTCGATGATCGACGACGGATTCTCTCGCCTGTGGAAGACGGCGGTGAACAGGAAATCCCGCCGTGGCCAGAAGGCGTTCTTGCCGGCGAGCAGCCGTTCCGGCAACCAGCGCCGGTTCTCATCGGTGAGGAAGAGCTTGCCGCCCACGGCTGTCGCGGGCAGTTCGGCACGACCGGCCGAGGGATGGAGTTGCGCCCATACCCGGGACTTCGTCCCGTCGGCCGCGACGAGCACGTCGGCGGTGGCGGCGGTGCCGTCGGCGAACTCCGCCGTGACGGTCCCGTCGGTGTTCCGGGTGAAGCAGGTGAACTCCTTGCCGAAGCGGACGACGTCGTCCAGACCGGCGAGGAGCAGTTTGCGCAGTGTGACGCGGCTGACCGCGTGTTCACCGGTCGCGGGGTCCAGCGGGTCCCCCTCCGGGCGGTCCTCGCCGATCAGGACCAGCGGCCGCATCCGCTCGTCGAGGAAACCGATCCCGGACCCCGAGGCGCCCGCCGTGGCCACCAGTGTCTCCCACAGCACAGGTGGCAGGCAGGCGTGCAGGGCGGTGCTTCCGGTCGGTTCGATGTTCAGCCGGAAGCCCTGGAGCCGTGCGTCGGGTGAGAGGTCGCGCTCGTAGACGGTGACGTTCACGCCTGCCCGCTTCAGGCCCTGTGCGAGGCAGAGCCCGCCTATCCCGCCGCCGATCACGGCGACGTCCAAGCGTCCAGAGGACGGTCCAGAGGACATGGGGGTCCTCCCTTCCGTGAGGGCCCGCTCTCGGCGGACCCGGGGTTTCAGGTCTGCTCCGCCGCGTCGGCGATTTCCGCCAGCAGCCGGTCGTGCCATGCCACCTCTGTTTCGAGCCGCATGAGGGTCTGCTCGAAGGCGATGGCCTCCAGCCTGGTCAGGTGCCGATCGGCTTCGAGGCGCAGGTTCCGCCAGAAGCCGAGTTGCGTCGCGTAGGAGTCGCGCCGGCGCCGGACGGCCGCTCGCAGTTCTCCGGGGTCGATCTGACCGCCGTGGAGCAGTACCAGCTGGATCGGGTCCGGTCGCAGGCCGGTGTCTGCGAGGACCGATCTGATCACCGAGAGCAGTTCCGTCCGGCCTCTGTCGGTGATCGCGTAGACGGTGCGGGCCGGGAGGTTGCCCTCCTGCTCCGTGCGGACCACCTCGACGACGCCTTCGTCGGCCATTCGGCGCAGCGCGCCGTAGAGCGAGCCGGGTTTGACGTCCGCCCAGAGCTCCACCCGGTCGATCTGCGCGGCGGTGCGGATCCTGTGGCCGTGCATGGGGCCGCCGTCGGCCAGTGCGCCGAGGATGAAGAGGCGTGTAGCTCGCATATGAGTACTCAAATACGAGTAGGAGAGGAAGTCAATGACGAGTACTCAAAAATGAGTAGGGAGAGCTTCGCGGGGCGCCTGGCGCGGCTCCGCTGTCCCGGTGCCGGAGAGGCGGAGTCATGGCGTCTGCACGGGCGGTCAGCCGACGCTCGATCGGATCTCCTGACCCGACGGTGTCCACCGTGATGTGGACCGAGGCGCTGGAGCGCCGTCGTCGTCGGGCGGAACGCGGTTCCCCGGCCGGCGGACGGGCCGTCCTCGTACCGGTCGCCGAGCGCGCCACGGAAGCGCCCCCGTCTGTCAGGGCCGTGCCGCACTATCGTTGCCGCGTGAACACCCCCGTAGCCGAAGCCGACATCGACGCCGACCTCGTCGACCGCCTGATCCGTGCGCAGCATCCGGACCTGGCGGGCCCGCTCACCCTCATCGCCAACGGGTGGGACAACGTCATCTACCGTCTGGGGGCGGACCTGTCCGTACGGTTGCCGCGCCGCCAGGTCGCCGTCGACCTCATCGTCAACGAGCAGCGCTGGCTGCCGGTCCTGGCCGGGTACGTCGAGATCGCGCTGCCCGTGCCCGTCAGGGTCGGCGTGCCCGGTGAGGGTTACCCATGGCCGTGGACGATCGCGCCCTGGTTCGAAGGCCGTACGGTCGCCGAGGTGCCGCCGCCCGCCCGCTCCGGCATCGCCGTTCAGCTGGCCGGTTTCATGACGGACCTCCACCGGCCCGCACCATCCGACGCACCGCGTAACCCCGTCCGCGGCGTCCCGCTCGCCGGCCGTGACGAAGCGGTAAGGCGACGCCTGCGGTCCATTCCCCGATCAGCCGAGCTTCTCCCCCTCTGGGAGGAACTGGCCGCCCTCCCGCCCTGGCAGGGCCCCGCGCTCTGGCTCCACGGCGACCCGCACCCGGGAAACCTCCTGGCCGACGGGGAGGAGCTGGCGGCCGTCCTGGACTTCGGCGACCTCACCAGCGGCGATCCCGCCACCGACCTCGCCGCCGCGTGGCTGGTGTTCGAGGAGGACGCACGCGAGGTCTTCCGATCACATGTGGACGCCGACGAGGTGACCTGGGAGCGCGCGCGGGGCTGGGCCCTCGTCATGGGCACCGCCCTGGCCGCTCACTCGGCCGACGCCCCCGGCATGGCGGCCATCGGCGACCACGTTCTCGACCAGGTGCTTCTCACCTGAGCCTGCCGAAGAGGGCTCCGCCGGGGCTCGCCCGCGCGGCTCCCGCGGGGTCAACCCTGTGAGGCTTCCAGCAGCGGCTCGATCCGGTACGGCACCTGTACGGACAGCGCGATCGTGGTGTCCGAGCGCTGGATCGCCGGCGAGGTCAGGATGCGGGCGATGACCTCCTGGAGATCCGGCGTGCTGTGGGCGACCACCCGGCAGAGCAGGTCGGCCTGGCCGCTGGTGCCGTACACCTCAAGGATCTCGGGGACCGCTTCGAGCGCCCGTACGGCTTCCGCCAGGCGGCCCTGGGCGATCTGCAGGGAGACGAAGGCGAGGATCGGATATCCGGCGCCCTCGGGGGTGACCGTGGGCCCGAAGTCGGTGATGACACCCCGCGCGATGAGCTTGTCGAGGCGGGCCTGGACGGTGCCGCGGGCCACGCCGAGCAGACGGGCGAGCTCGGTGAGGCCGACGCGGGGGTGGGCGCGCATGGTCACCAGGAGGCGGCTGTCCAGCCTGTCGATCGGCACCGCATCAGGCTAGGCGATATGACCAGTCGAAACCAGACCTGAGCTCGCGTTCATGCGCGAAACGCCCACTATAACTGCTCGCTCTTGCCAATGATTCGCGCAATTGCTGTCATTTCCTTATGTTCGAGGAAGCGCAGTACTTCGCACCGGTGGCGACCCGCGACGACGGCACGGTCGAGGTCGAGCTCGCCGCGAGCCACCCCGGTTTCTCCGACCCGGTCTACCGGGCCCGCCGTAACGCCATCGCCGGCCTCGCCATGAACCACGTTCCCGGCGCGCCGATCCCCACGGCCGACTACACCGGGCAGGAACACGAGGTGTGGGCGCTGGTGAGCAGGGAGCTGGCGGTCAAGCATCGTAAGTACGCGACCGCGGAGTATCTGGACGCGGTCGAGCGGCTGCGGCTGCCCACCGATCGCATTCCGCAGTTGCAGGAGGTCAGCGAGCTGCTGGAGCCGCTGACCGGATTCCGGTACCTCCCGGCCGCCGGGCTGGTGCCGCTCCGCGACTTCTACGGTGTGCTGGCGGACGGGTTCTTCCACTCGACGCAGTACATCCGGCACCACTCCACGCCGCTCTACACGCCGGAGCCGGACGTGATCCACGAGGTGATCGGGCACGCCAACGCGTTGGCCTCCGACCGGTACGCGCGGCTCTACCGGCTGGCCGGCGGTGCGGCGCGGCGGGTCGAGAGCGAGGACGCCCTGGAGTTCGTCTCCAAGATCTTCTGGTTCACGATGGAGTTCGGCGTCATGACCGACCAGGGCGAGCTGCGGGCGTACGGCGCGGGCATCCTGTCCTCCTACGGGGAGATCGAGGAGTTCCGCGGCATGGACATCCGGCCGCTGGACCTGGCCGCCATGGGCACCACCAAGTACGACATCACGAAATATCAGGATGTGTTGTTCCGGGCCGACTCGCTGGAGCACCTGGAGGACGTGGTCGGCGGGTTCTGGGCGGACTGCGACGACGACTCCATCGCGAAACTGATCGCCGGCGCCCGCTGAGCGGTCACCCACGATCCGGCCGGACCGCCGACGGCCCCCCTCGCCGACGGCCCGGCCGTTCGCGCTCGTGCCCCGCCCGCCCCGGCCGGGCCGGGAATCGTCTGAGGATCCTCCTCGACGGCCCTGAGCCCGGTTCCCCGCGAACGCCCCCCGGGATGGTCACGAGCCGGGCCGGGACCGTCCGCCGTCCACCGTCCACCGTCCACCGTCCGCCGTCACGGCGTTCCGACGGACCGGTCCTGGGCCGTCCTGTCGACCAGCCGGTAGCCCACCCCACGCACCGTCTGGATCAGCCGGTCGTCGGTGTCGCCGAGCCGGGCCCGCAGACGCTTGACGTGGACCGCGATCGTGTTGGTCGAGGTGTTCTCGGTGGAGTTCCAGACGTGGCGCATGATCTGCTCGCGGGTCACCGTACGGTGGGCGTTGCGCATCAGGTAGTGGAGCAGCTCGAACTCGCGCAGCGGCAGGTGGACGGCGCGGCCGTCCACTCTGACCAGGTAGGCGTTCACGTCGAGCTCCACCCGGCCGACGACGAGCGTCCGGCGGCCTCCCGGCTCGCCGGAGAACGCGCCCTGCACCAGGGGCAGGAGCTCCGGCACCCGGTACGGCCGGGCCACGCACGCCGTGGCTCCGGCGGCGAGCGCCTGCACGGCCTGCTCGGCGTGCCCCTCGCCCACGCCGAGCAGCACCGGGACGGTCCGGGCGAGCCGTACGGCGCGGACGAACTCCACCGCTCCGATGACCGGCAGTGAGGCGCTGACCAGCACGACGTCGGGTTGGAGGGCGCCGGCCTGCAACAGGGCCTGGGCGCCGTCGGTCACGCCCGTGACCTCGACGCCCTCGCGTTCGAGGGCGTCGGACAGCCCCTGGACCAGAGACGTCTCCGGATCGGCCACCAGCAGCAGCGGCGCCGTCCGGGGGTCCCCGTTCACCTCGGGTGCCGTCTGCGGCTGGGTCACCCGGTCCCTCCAATGCGGTCGGTTCACCCGGACGGCGTGGCCGGCTCGCCCGGACGGTGCGGTCTGCTCACCCGAAGCGGCCGGTGATGTAGTCCTCGGTCGCCTTCTGGGAGGGGTTGGTGAAGATCCGGGAGGTCTCGTCCATCTCGATGACGCGGCCCGGCTGCCCCTGCCCGGCGAGGTTGAAGAAGGCGGTGCGGTCGCTCACCCGGGCGGCCTGCTGCATGTTGTGCGTCACGATGATGATCGTGAACCTGCTCTTCAGCTCGGCCATCAGGTCCTCGATCGCCAGGGTGGAGATCGGGTCCAGGGCGGAGCAGGGCTCGTCCATCAGCAGGACCTCGGGCCGTACGGCGATGGCCCTGGCGATGCACAGGCGCTGCTGCTGGCCGCCGGACAGGCCGGCGCCGGGCTTGCCGAGGCGGTCCTTGACCTCGTTCCACAGGTTGGCGCCCTTGAGGGAGGTCTCGACGATGCCGTCGACCTCGGACCTGGAGTGCCGCCCGTTGAGCCGGAGGCCGGCCGCGACGTTCTCGTAGATGGACATCGTGGGGAACGGGTTGGGGCGCTGGAAGACCATGCCGATCATCCGGCGCACCGACACCGGCTCGATGCCGGAGCCGTAGAGGTCCTCGCCGTCGAGCAGGACCTTGCCCTCCACGCGCGCGCCGGGGATGACCTCGTGCATGCGGTTCAGCGTGCGCAGGAAGGTCGACTTCCCGCAGCCCGAGGGGCCGATGAACGCGGTGATCGTGTTGGGCTCGATGGTCATCGAGATGTCCTCGATGGCCTTGTGCTTGCCGTAGTAGGCGTCGAGGCCGGAGACCTGGATCTGCTGGCTCATTTACGGGTTCCTCCTATCGGCCCCTGGCCGGCGAACGCCACCAGGCGATGAGGCGCGCCACCAGGTTGAGCAGCATGACGATCACGATGAGCGTGAGCGCTCCGGTCCACGCGCGGTCGACGGCGATGTCCGTCGGACGCCTCGCCTGGTCGAAGACGTAGAGCGGCAGGCCCATCTGCGGCCCGTTGAACGGGTCGGAGTTGATGGAGTCGGTGAAGAAGACCGTCAGCATGAGGGGGGCCGTCTCCCCCGCCACGCGGGCGATGGCGAGCATGACGCCGGTCACGATGCCGGTGAGGGCGGTCGGGAGCACGACCTTGAGGATGGTCCGCCACTTGGGCACGCCCAGGGCGTAGGAGGCCTCGCGCAGATCGTTCGGGACCAGCAGGAGCATCTCCTCGGTGGAGCGGACCACGGTCGGCATCATCAGGATCGACAGGGCGAGCGCGCCGGCGAAGCCGGAGAACGGCATGCCCAGAGCCAGGACCCAGAAGGCCAGGACGAACAGGCCGGCGACCACCGAGGGGATGCCGGTCATGACGTCCACGAAGAAGCTGATCATCCGGCTCAGCCGGCCGCCACGGCCGTACTCCACGAGGTAGATCGCGGTGAGCAGGCCGACGGGGACGGAGATCAGCGAGGCGAGGAGGACCTGCTCCAGGGTGCCGAGGATGGCGTGATAGGCGCCGCCCCCGATGTCCCGGGCTCCGATGCCGCGCATCGAGTGGGTCAGGAAGTCCAGGTCGAACCGGGCGAGGCCGTTCTTGATCACCAGCCAGAGGACGGAGATCAGCGGGATGACGGCGACGGCGAACGCCAGGTAGACCAGGAACTGCACCAGCCGGTCCTTGATGCGCCGGCCGGCCGAGACGTGCTGGACGGTGTGCGTGGTCACGCGGCGGCTCCGGAGAACTCCTTGCGACGGGCGACGATGAGGCGGGCGCCCGTGTTCACCAGCAGGGTGATGACGAACAGCACCAGGCCCGAGGCGATCAGCGCGCCGCGGCCGATCTGGGTGGCCTCGCCGAACCTGTTGGCGATGTTGGCGGCGATGCTGTTGCCCTGGGGGGTGAGGATCCGGAAGCTGATGTCGAACGTCGCCTGGAAGATGAGCGCGACCGCGATCGTCTCGCCCATGGCGCGGCCGAGGCCGAGCATGGCCGCGCTGATGACGCCGGGCCGCCCGTACGGCAGGACCGCCATCCTGATCACTTCCCAGCGGGTCGCGCCGAGGGCCAGGGCCGCCTCCTCGTGGGCCCTGGGGACCTGGAGGAACACCTCGCGGGAGATCGCCGCGATGATCGGCAGGATCATGACGGCGAGCACGATCGACGCGGTCAGCATCGAGCGGCCCGCGACGATGTCGCCGCCGAACAGCGGGATGAAGCCCAGGTGGTCGTGGAGGAAGTTCGAGGGGGCCACCATGAAGGGGGCGAGGAACGTGATGCCCCAGAGGCCGTAGACGACGCTGGGGACGGCGGCGAGCAGGTCGACGACGTATCCCAGGACGCCGGCCATGCGGCGGGGGGCGTAGTGGGAGATGAAGAGCGCCACGCCCACGGCGACCGGGACGGCCATGACCAGCGCGAGGAGCGCGCTGAACACGGTGCCGAAGGCCAGGGCGGCGATGCCGAAGCTGGGCCGGGTCGCGTTCGGCTCCCACGTCTGGGTGGTGAAGAAGCCGCCGGTGTTGGCCCGCAGGGCGGGGATCGCCTCGACGATGAGGAAGACGGCGATGGCCGCCATGATCGCCAGCAGGAGAATTCCGGCGCCCATGGCGGCGTAGCGGAAGGGGGCCTCGCCCCGGCTGCGCCGCGAGGCGGACCGGCCCAGGGCCGATCCGCCGTCGCGGGTGTGAGTCGTAGCCGTCATGACCCTAGGAGATCGCCTCGACGGCGGTCCGGACCTTGGTGAGCAGCGACGCCGGCAGCGGGGCGTAGCCCAGGCCGGTCAGGGCCTTCTGGCCCTCGTCGCTGGCGGTGTAGGTCAGGAAGGCCTTGACCAGCTTGGCGTCCTCGGCGGGCAGGCCCTTCTCGCAGGTGATCTCGTAGGTCACCAGGACGATCGGGTAGGCGCCGGCGGCCTTGGTGGCGTAGTCGATGTCGAGCTTCAGGTCGTTGCCCTGACCGGCGACCTCGGCGGCCTCGACCGTCTTGGCGGCGCTCTCGGGGGTCAGCTCGACGAACTCGCCGGAGCCGTTGGCGACCTTGGCCTTGGTCAGGCTGGAGTTCTCCGCGTAGGAGAGCTCCACGTAGCTGATCGCGCCCTCGGCGCCCTTGACGGCCTGCGCGATGCCGTCGGAGCCGTTGGCGCCCTGGCCCTTGGCCTCGGCCGGCCACGCCTTGGCGGGCTCGTACGGCCAGCCGGCCGTCTTGGAGAGGAACTTGGTGAAGTTGTCGCTGGTGCCCGACTCGTCCGCGCGGTGGAACGCCTGGATCGGGGTCGAGGGGAGCTTGGCGTCCGGGTTGTCGGCCTTGATCGCCGCGTCGTCCCACTTGGTGATCTTGCTGTTGAAGATGCCCGCCAGGGTCTTGGGGGAGAGCTGCAGGCCCTCGACGCCCGGAAGGTTGTAGACGACGGCCACCGGGCCGGTCACCATCGGCAGGTTGATCGCCTTGCCGGTCTTGCAGCGGGCGTCGGCCTGGGCGGGCTCGTTCTTGTCGTCCTTGAGGGCGGAGTCGGAGCCCGCGAAGGCGACCGTGCCCTGGATGAACGCCTGCACGCCGGCGCCGGAGCCGCTCGGCTGGTAGTTGACGCTGACGCCGGAGTTGGTCTGCTGGAAGTTCTTCTTCCACTCGTCGATGGCGTTGGCCTGCGCCGACGAGCCCGCGGCGTTGATCGTGCCGCTGAGACCGGCGTCCGACCCGGCGGAGGGAGCCGCGGCACTGGAGGTGCCGCCGCCGTCGGCGCTGTTGTTATCGGTGCCGCACGCAGCGAGCGAGAGCGCGCCGACGAGGGTGACCGCGGCGAGCCGGCCTGCATACTTCACGGTTGGGTTCCTCCCACTAAGTCCTTCAACACTCAAGGACGGTAGGGAGGCAAGATGACTCGAAGCCCGTACGAAGGTGAACGGAGAATGAACCTCTACGGTCACCGCCGGAGGGAAGGCGTGGCCTGGTTCACAAAAATGGATATGACCTGATTCGTCAGGTCATATCCGGCGGCACGGTCTCCTCAGACGGGCAGGGTGAGCGGTCCTCCGCCGAGACGCTTGAGGACGTCCCCGTGCAGCGGGCCGTTGCTGCACACCAGGCTGCCGCCGTCCAGGCCGGGGACTCCCGACAGGTCGGTCCAGGTGCCGCCGGCCTCCTCGACGATCACGGTCAGCGCCGCGATGTCCCAGGGGGACAGCTCCGGCTCGGCGGACACGTCGACCGACCCCTCGGCGACCATCATGTGCGACCAGAAGTCGCCGTAGGCGCGGCTGCGCCAGACGGAGCGGTTGAGGTCGAGGAACTCCTGGAGCCGGCCGGCCTCCTCCCACCCGCCGAGGCTGGAGTAGGAGAACGAGGCGTCCTCCAGCCGGGAGACGGAGGAGACGCGGCAGCGGGTGGCCCTGCTGAGGCTCCGGCCGGTCCACGCGCCGCTGTCCCGGGCCGCCCACCAGCGGCGGCCGAGCGCGGGGGCGGACACCAGGCCCACGACGACCCTGCCCTCGTCCATGAGGGCGATGAGCGTGGCCCACACGGGGACGCCCCGCACGTAGTTCTTCGTGCCGTCGATCGGGTCGATCACCCACGACCGCACGCCGTACCCCGTCTTGCCGAACTCCTCGCCGATCACCGCGTCGCGCGGCCGGGCGCGGCGCAGCGTGCTCCGGATGGACTCCTCGACCGCCTGGTCGGCGTCGCTGACCGGGGTGAGGTCCGGCTTGGTCTCCACCCGCAGGTCCACGGCCTTGAACCGGCGGAGGGTCAGGTCGTCGGCGGCGTCGGCCATGACGTGCGCGAGGCGTAGATCGTCGTTGTAACCCGTCACGGAGAGCAACGCTATCGCGTCGGCGGCCCGGTACAGGAGACCGGGGAACAAGGCGGGGAATTGTGTCGCGGGTCGTCAGTCGGCCGGATACCGCGTAAATCCCCCGTCGAATTCATGGTTACCAGCCAGTAGCATTCCGGGCATGACCTTTGACGTGGGCGCCTTCATGCTGGAGAGCGTGCCGTTCGCACGGACGCTGGGCATCTCCTTCGACGCGGTGGAGCCGGGCCGGGCGGTCGCCCGCATGCCCGACCGCGCCGACCTGCACAACCACGTGGGCGGCCCGCACGCCGGAGCCCTGTTCACGCTCGCCGAGTCCGCCTCCGGCGCCGCGATGCTCTCGGCGTTCGGCGACCAGCTGCCGCGGGCCACCCCGCTGGCCGCGGGCGCGACGATCCGCTACGTGAAGCTCGCGATGGGCGAGGTCGTCGCCGAGGCCCGTCTCCGCGCCTCCCGCGAGGAGGTCCTGGCCGAACTGGACGCGGGGCGGCGCCCGGAGTTCGAGGTCGGCGTCGGGATCGCCACCGCCGACGGCACCCCGGTGTCGGAGATGACCGTCACCTGGACCCTGCGCCCCAACCGCTGACGCGCCGCCCGGCACGGGAGACGGCATCCCTGGGCGGCTGGCGGGCCCCCGGCGGCCGGTCGCCGGCTCGGGCCGTTCGGTGCGAAATGCTCCGAAAAGGTGGATATCACAACCCGGTGTGAGACAGTGACAGGTGTGCTCGTCCTGGCCGGATGTCCCGTGCACGAGCTGCTGGAACGTCAGGCGGCCGGCCTGGCCAGGCAGCTCGTGCGCGCCTTCGTCGAAGAGATCCCCATCTACCGGCGGCTGCCCAGGGAGGAGCTCGACGGCGACATCACCTGGATCACCGAGCACAACCTCCGGATGATCTGCGGGATGTTCCGCCACGGGCGCCCGCCCCTCCCCGCCGAACTGGCCCCGGTACGCGCCTCGGCCGCGCGCCGGGCCCAGGAACGGGTGCCGCTCGAAGCCCTGCTGGCCGCCTACCACCTGGGTGCCCGCCGGGTCTGGGACCACCTGATCGCCCTCGCCACACCGGCCGACTTCGCCGCGGTGCTCGACATGAACCGCCTCGTCTTCGCCTACACCGAGGCGGTGACCTCCGCCGTGTCCGCCGCCTACCTCGGGGAGCGCGAGGGCATGCTCAGCCAGGAGCAGCACGCCATGCACGCCGCCGTCTCCGCGCTGCTCGGCGGGGACCCCGCGGCCCTGGCGGCCGTACGGCCGGCGCCCGCCTACCTCGTCATGGCGATCTTCGTGGCCGAGCACCCCGACGAGAAACAGGACGAGCCCGGCGGGGCCATAGCCGCGCGGCGCAAACTGGCCAGGATCAGGGCCGCCGTGCAGCGGCACGCCACCGAGCAGGTCCTCTTCGTGCTCGACGCGACGGGCGGGCTCGTGCTGCTCCCGGTCGCCTCCGGCGAGGCGCCGGAGGCGACCGGGGTCGTCGAGGAGATGTCCCGGGCGGCCGGGGCGCCGGTCTGGGCGGCGGCCGAACGGGCCGTCCCCGCCGAGGTCCCGGCCGCCGCGAAGACGGCCGAGGAGGTCCTGGAGGTGGCGCGGGCCTTCGGGCACCCGCCGGGCGCCTACCGGCTGACCGACGTGCTGCTGGAGTACCAGCTCACCCGGCCGAGCCCGGCCACCGCCGAGCTGGCGGGCCTGCTCGACCCGCTGCTGGACAACCCCGACCTGCTCCGGACGCTCAAGGTCTACCTGGAGAACGGGCTCGACCGCCGCCGCGCGGCCGAGCTGCTGCATGTGCACCCCAATACGGTCGACTACCGGCTGCGGCGGGCCGTGAGCCTGACCGGGCTCGACCCGGCCCATCCGGCGCAGCTCCAGCGGATCGGAGCCGCGCTGGCGGCCAGGCGGCTCACGCCCCGCTGACCGCGGGGATCACCACGTCCGCGAAGCCGCGCATGCCGCGCGCGTTGGGGTGGAAGGGCGCCGCCGGCGAGGCGGGGACGTAGGGCTCTATCCACCGGGTGCCCGACGAGGCGCACGGGTCGTGGCCCACGCTCGGCGTCTCCAGGTCGATGAAGCCGACGCCCGCCGCCGCGGCCTGCTCGGCCAGCATCCGGTTGAAGTACTGCAGGGTGGCGCGGATGTAGTTGGCGTCGGCCTTGATGATCGGGACCCGCGGGTAGCAGCCGTTCGGCGGGGCGTAGGTCCCGTACCCGACGAAGAAGATCCTGGCGCGCGGTGCGCGGGCCCGGATGTCCGCGGCCAGGGCGGTCAGTCTCGGACGCAGCGCGTCGGTCTTGACCCGCCAGGCGTCCTGCCCGTTCACCACGTAGTCGTCGTTGCAGGCGTCGCCGACGGGCGGCGGCAGCAGGTTGAGACAGTCCTCGATGAACCCGGTCAGGCCCACGTCGTTGGCGCCGATCTGCACGGTGACCAGGGTGGTGTCCGCGCTGACCGCGTCGAGCTGCCGCGGCACCGAGCCGAGGTCGGTGCGCTGCGGGTCGTACATGTCCTTGGTGTCGGCGCCCGAGCAGGTGACGTCGCGGAACACCGACGCCCCGATGGCCTGCGCGGTGAGGTGGGGGTAGTTGCGGGTGGAGCGCCAGCATCCGAGGTCGGGCAGCACCTGGTCGGGCACCAGCGGCCCGGCGGCGGCCGAGTCGCCCAGGGCCACGTAGACCTCGCCGGCCGCGGCGCGGGCGGGCGAGACGAGGGCGACCGTCGTGGCGGCCACCATGATGAGCGCGGTGATCACTGATCGGATCACGCTGGACTCCCTTCGGGGGGTGTCGGCTGTCGCCGAGCTGGGAGGAGGGGATGCGATGTCCCTGAAGAGGGGACCGGGGGAGGAGAAGAGGGGGTGCCGGGCTCTCACCCGCGGGCGTGGACGAGGCGCGCACGGTGTTCCGCCGCATGGTTCCGCGCGGGGCGGGCCGCCGCGGGGTTCCGGCGGGGGCGAGGGCGGAGAGGGACGGCGGAGAGGGACGCGATGAAGGTGCGGCGGCGCATGAGGGGGACTCCAGTGATCGCCTACGTCTCTCTCAAACCATGAGCTGACAGCGGTCTTCTGGGAAGTGTGGGGAGCGGTAAATCTCGGCGGTCAAACCTGTGACGGATCACAAACCCCCGGGATCCTCCGGCGGCGGATCAGCGGCGGCGGTCGTCCGGGTCGCCCGGCTGCTCGTCGTCGGCCGTGCCCTCGCGGCCGGCGAGCAGGTCGTCGGCGGCGCCCTCGCGGCTGGCGAGCAGGCGGCGCAGGGACAGCAGCCGGACCGGATCGGCGTGCCCGGCGGCCACCCAGGCGTCCAGCGCGCAGTCGTCGTCGAGGTGGGTGCAGCCCTTGGGACAGTGGACCGTGCCCTCGACGAGGTCGGGGAAGCCGGCGAGGACGGTCTCCACCGACACGTGGGCCAGGCCGAAGCTCCGCACGCCCGGGGTGTCGATGATCCAGCCGCCGTCGGGCAGCTCCAGCGCCACGGCCGAGGTCGAGGTGTGCCGGCCCCGGCCGGTCACCGCGTTGACGTGGGAGACGGCCCGGTTGGCGTCCGGCACCAGGGCGTTCACCAGGGTGGACTTGCCCACCCCCGAGTGGCCGACCAGGACGCTGACCCGGTCGCGCAGGTGCTCGCGGATCTCCTCCAGCGAGGCGCCCCTGCGCAGCACCACGTACGGGACGCCCAGCGGGGCGTAGAGGGAGACCAGCTCGTCGGGCGGTGCCAGGTCGGACTTGGTGAGGCAGAGCAGCGGCTCGATGTCGGCGTCGAACGCGGCCACCAGCATCCGGTCGATCATGCGGGGACGCGGCGGCGGGTCGGCCAGGGCCGTCACGATCACGAGCTGGTCGGCGTTGGCCACCACCGGGCGCTCGACGCCGGCGCCGTCGCCGTCGTCGGTGTCGTCGGCCGAGCGGCGCAGGATCGAGCTGCGGGGCTCGACGCGGACGACCCGGGCCAGGGTGTCGGGGGCGCCGGAGACGTCGCCGACCAGGGCCACCCGGTCGCCCACCACGATCCCCTTGCGGCCCAGCTCGCGGGCCTTCATGGCGACCACGGTCAGGCCGGTCGCCGCGGCGTCCCCGCCGCCCTTCCCGCTCTTGCCGCCTCTGCCGCGGCGGTGGCCCCCGCCGTCGCCGGTCTCGACCAGGCAGGTGTAGCGGCCGCGGTCGACCGCCACCACCATCCCCTCGACCGCGTCCTCGTGGGCCGGGCGGATACGGGTGCGGGGCCGGGAGCCCTTTCCCGGCCTGATCCTGACGTCGTCCTCGTCGTACTGCCGCTTCTTCAGCTTTCCCGCCTCGTTCTGCCCTCGGCCGATCCGGTCCTGCCGCCCGTCACGGGGCGTCACCGCCGCCCAGCATCGATTCCCACATGGAGACGAACTCCGGGAGGGTCTTACCCGTGGTGGCGATGTCCTCCACCTCCACGCCCGGCACGACCAGGCCGATCACCGCTCCGGCGGTGGCCATCCGGTGGTCGGCGTAGGAGTGGAACACCCCGCCGGTCAGCGGGCGCGGCCGGATCACCAGGCCGTCGTCGGTCTCGGTCGCGTCGCCGCCGAGCCGGTTGATCTCGGTGACCAGCGCGGCCAGCCGGTCGGTCTCGTGCCCGCGGATGTGCGCGACGCCGCTGATCCGGCTGGGGGAGTCGGCCAGGGCCGCCAGCGCGGCGATCGTCGGGGTCAGCTCGGCCACGTCGCGCAGGTCGGCCTCGACGCCGGTGACGCGGCCGGTGCCGGTCACGGTCAGGCCGGCGGGCGTGCGCTCGACCGAGGCGCCCATGTCGGCGAGCAGCCCGCGGAGCTGGTCGCCCGGCTGGGTGGTCTCCCCGGGCCAGCCCGGGACGGTGACCGACCCGCCGGTGACCATCGCGGCGGCCAGGAACGGCGCGGCGTTGGACAGGTCGGGCTCGACGGTGAACTCTCGGGCGCGGATCGGGCCGGGCTCGACGCGCCAGACGTCCGGCTCGGAGTCGTCGACCACGACGCCGAACCCGCGCAGCATCCGGACGGTCATCCGGATGTGCGGCTGCGACGGGATGGGCGGGCCGGCGTGCCGTACGGTCACGCCCTTGTCGAACCGGGCCGCGGCCAGCAGCAGGCCCGACAGGAACTGGGAGGAGCCGGAGGCGTCGAGCGTGACCTCCCCGCCGGTCAGCGGCCCCCGGACGGTGAACGGCAGCGCGTCGCCCCGCACGTCGGCGCCGAGGGCGCGCAGCGCGTCCAGGATCACGCCCATCGGGCGCCTGCGCGCGTGCGGGTCGCCGTCGAAGAAGACCTCCCCGTCGGCCAGCGCGGCGATCGGCGGCACGAACCGCATGACCGTGCCGGCGAGCCCCACGTCGATCCTCGCCCCGCCGGTGACGGGCCCGGGGACGACCTCCCAGTCGACGCTCGACGCGGTCTCGCCCGAAGGGGTGAGCGTGGCGCCGAGGGCGCGCAGCGCGGCGGCCATCAGGTCGGCGTCGCGGCTGCGCAGCGCCAGCCGTACGGTGCCGGGACCGTCGGCCAGCGCGGCGAGGGGCAGGGCGCGGTTGGTCACCGACTTGGAACCGGGCAGCGGGACGGTCGCGCGGACGGGGTCGGCGGCGGTCGGCGCGGGCCACAGCGGAGCGGACATGGTGCAAAGCCTACCGGGGTGTCGCCACCCCGTACCGGAACGCGTGGCAAGGTGATGATATGTGCGGGAGATACGCGTCTGCGCGGGCCAAGCAGCAGCTTCTTGAGGAGTTCCAGGTCGAGGTCGACGGGGCTGCCGACGAGGAGCTCCGGCCCGACTACAACATAGCGCCCACCAAACCGGTCTACACGGTGCTGAGCCGGGCGCCCAAGGACGAACCCGAGGGGCATCCGGTCCGGCAGCTCCGGGTGATGCGGTGGGGCCTGGTGCCCTCCTGGGCCAAGGACCCGTCCATCGGCGCGCGCATGATCAACGCGCGGGTGGAGACGGTCGCCGAGAAGCCGTCGTTCCGCAAGGCGTTCGCCGAGCGGCGGTGCCTGCTCCCGGCGGACGGCTACTACGAGTGGGGGGTGGTCGAGGGCGCCGGGACCGCGAAGAAGCCGAAGAAACAGCCATACTTCATCCATCCGGCCGACGGCGGGGTCATGGCGATGGCGGGCCTGTACGAGTTCTGGCGGGACCGCGGCCGCCCCGAGGACGACCCGCTCGCGTGGCTGGTGACCTGCGCGGTCATCACCACCACCGCCGAGGACGAGCTGGGAGCCATCCACGACCGGATGCCGATGCTGATCGAGCGGGACCGCTGGTCCGACTGGCTCGATCCCGGGACGGCCGACGCGCGGGAGTTCCTCGTGCCGGCCGGATCGGCCGGTCTCGCGGCGTACCCGGTCTCCACCGCGGTCAACTCGGTGCGCAACAACGGCCCCGAGCTGATCGAGCCGCTCGGCGAGGGGGAGGGTGACTCTAAGGTGCTCTTCTGAGAACCCTCCGTAGCGGACACGTGTAAAAACCACGTCAAGTGGGCATCCGCTGAGGAAAGCGAGCTTCGCGGTGGATCCCCCGGGTCCCGGGTCCCGCGGGGCCTTCCGGCTCCCGGGTTCCGCCGCGATGACTCATCCCCTTTCGTGCCTGCCGGGAGAAGTCGGGGTCCCCCTCACAGGCCGCCTGCCTTTGCGGAGGTGCGGAGCCGTGGACGCCGCGACCGCGCGTATGCGCCTGGAGAGCGTGCTCGCCGAACTCGACCGGTCCATCGCGGTGCTGCGCGGGGACCCCTCGGTCAGGGACCGTTCCGGGCCCGACGGCGGGTCGGTCCTGACCGAGACCGATCGCGACCGCGCCCTGCTGGAGGCCGCCGTCCAGCACCGCCGCGCGGTCATGGAGGCCATGGCCCGGCTGGACGGCGGGCGCTACGGCCTGTGCGTGGACTGCGCCGCGGCCGTCCCCGAGGGGCGGCTCCAGGCGCGGCCCGAGGCCGAACGCTGCGTGCCGTGCCAGTCCAGGCGCGAGCGCAGGCGCTGACCCGGGCCCGGACCGAGCGGGGCGCGGGCCGTGCGGGGTCCCGGCGGGGCGCGGCCGTACGGCGGGCGGCCCGAGGCCCGTGCGGCGGGCGGCTCAGGGACGGCGGGCGCTGGCGACCAGGTGGATGCCCACGGTGTCGTCGTCGTCCGGGTGGGCGTCCAGCTCGGTGTTGACCAGCCAGGTCAGGGCGCGCGGGTCGGAGGCGAGCACGTGGTCCACCGTCGAGGGGGACAGCACCGTGCGCGGTCGTATCCACTCCACCTCGAGGCCCGCGCCGGTCAGCAGCTCGCGGAGCTGGGCGCTGCTGAAGCAGCGGGTGATGCTGCCGTCGGGCCAGGGCACGAGCATGACCTCGTCGGTCTGGCGCAGGTGGGCCCAGAAGTTCTGCTCGGCGAGGATCGCCATGCCCAGCACGAGGGAGTCGACGCTGACCAGCGCCCGCCCGCCCGGCCGCAGCACCCGTGCGACGTCGGCGATCGCCGACTCGGCCATGAGCTCTATCGACAGCGCGCGCTCCTCGGCGAGCACGGCGTCCACGCTGCCGTCGGGCAGGAAGCGCAGGTCGTCGGCGCGGACCTGGCCGACCCGGGAGGCGTCGTGCAGCGGCGCCGGGCCCTCCCCGGTGCGGCGGAAGTCGACCACCTCCAGCACCCGGTGCCCCGCCTTGGCCGCCTGCGCGGACCAGCGGCCCCGGCCGCCGGACAGGTCGAGGACCGTCGACGGGCCCTCCGGCAGCCAGCGGGACAGCTGTTCGGAGGCGACCGCGCGGTAGAAGGTCCAGTACGGGCCGAGGGTTCCTGTGCCGTTCAGCTCTTCGGCCGGGATGGGCAGCACGAGCGGCTCCTGGCGTCGGGGTTTCCGGTGGTCTGGCTACCTGCCGGTACGTATTTTTTTCCCCGTACCGGGTTGATCGTCACCTTCCATCTTGTGGGAACAAGTGACCGGTCGGGGGTGTTGCAGCGGACACCAAACGATCCTTTCGGAGGTAGGCAAGCCGATGCTCGCGTTGAGCGAACCCATGGCCCGCCCCGGTGACCGGTCCCTTCCCGGCGAGCGGGTATTCTCCGCTCAGTACGGAGTCCCGCGTCAGCAGGGCTCCGGCGATCTTAAGGGGGTGGGTCCGGTCCCTGCGACAGACCAGGAGACTCTGGAGCAGCGGAGCACGCGGTTCGAGCGGGATGTCATGCCGTATCTCGACCAGCTCTACTCCGCCGCGCTCAGGATGACGAGGAACCCGGCCGACGCCGAGGACCTCCTTCAGGAGACCTTCGCCAAGGCGTTCGCGTCCTTCCACCAGTTCCAGGAGGGCACGAACCTCAAGGCGTGGCTCTACCGAATCCTCACCAACACCTTCATCAACAGCTACCGCAAGAAGCAGCGGGAGCCCAAGCAGTCGGGCGCCGAGGAGATCGAGGACTGGCAGCTCGCCAGGGCCGAGTCGCACACCTCCGCCGGGCTGAAGTCGGCGGAGATCGAGGCGCTCGAGCACCTCCCCGACAGCGACGTCAAGCAGGCGCTCGCCGCGCTGCCCGAGGAGTTCCGCATCGCGGTCTACCTCGCCGACGTCGAGGGTTTCCCGTACAAGGAGATCGCCGACATCATGGGCACCCCCATCGGGACCGTCATGTCGAGGCTCCACCGTGGCCGCCGCCAGTTGCGGACGCAGCTCGAGG
Source organism: Streptosporangium sp. NPDC053982 (assembly GCF_055585205.1). Taxonomy (NCBI): domain Bacteria; kingdom Bacillati; phylum Actinomycetota; class Actinomycetes; order Streptosporangiales; family Streptosporangiaceae; genus Streptosporangium; species Streptosporangium sp. NPDC053982. Next base: position 211,765 of record NZ_JBVJKQ010000017.1, on the reverse strand, counting down.
ACTACGCCCGCGACCGCGGGCTGATCTCGGCGGAGGGCGCGAAGTGAGCGGATCGGCCGGCGGGTGTCGCGGGGCGTGTCCGCGAGCCGTGACGAGCGGGTTCCGCGGGGTGCGCCCGCGGGCCCTGACGAGCAGGGCGAGGTGATCGCATGAGCTGCGGGAAGCCCCACAGCACGGACTGTCGCGAGGTCCTGGAGAAGGTCTACAGCTACCTCGACGGCGAGCTCGACGACGGCAAGTGCGTCGACATCCGCGAGCACCTCGACGAGTGCGGTCCCTGCCTGGAGGAGTACGGCCTGGAGCAGGTCGTCAAGCAGTTGATCGCCAAGCACTGCGGCTGCGACCGGGCGCCCGAGGACTTGAGGGCCAAGGTCCTGCGGCGGCTCGACCAGGTCCGCTCCGAGCTGACCGGATGACCTCCTAGGATTCTCTCCTACGGCCATGGCCATACGATCGTGGGGGGCGGCATGCGGATTCTCGTCACCGGTGGAGCGGGTTTCATCGGGTCCAACCTGGTGGACCGGCTGCTGGCCGACGGCCATGACGTCGCGGCCGTCGACGATCTGTCCGGGGGCGACCGCGCCAACCTCGCCGAGGCGGCGCGCAGCCCGCGGTTCGCCCTCCACGAGATGGACGTCCGCGACCCCGCGCTGACCGGGCTGGCCGCCGAGTGGCGGCCGGAGGTCGTCTGCCACCTCGCCGCACAGATCAGCGTGCGCAAGAGCGTGGACGACCCGGTGCACGACGCCCGCCTCAACGTCGAGGGAACCGCCTCCGTCCTCAACGCGGCGCACCACGGCGGTGTTCGCAAGGTCGTCTTCGCCTCCTCGGTCGCCGTCTACGGCGTCCCGGAGGTCATCCCGGTCCCGGGTGACGCGCGGACCGACCCGCGCTCACCGTACGCGGCCTCCAAGCTCAGCGCCGAGGTGTACCTCGCGGCGTTCCGGGCGCTGCACGGCATCGACTACACGACGCTGGTGCTCTCCAACGTCTACGGCCCGCGCCAGTCGCCCGGCGGCGAGGCCGGGGTGGTGGCCATCTTCACCGACGCGCTGCTGTCCGGCCGTCCCACGGTGCTGTACGGCGACGGCGGCCAGACCCGCGACTACATCTTCGTCGACGACGTGGTGGACGGCTTCGTCCGCGCCTGCGGGGAGGCCGGGGGCGGTCGCCGGTTCAACCTCGGCACGGGCCTGCAGACCACCGACCGCGAGCTGCACGCGCTGGTGGCGGCCGCGGCGGGAGCCCCCGACGAGCCGGCGCTCGCCGAGGCGCGGCAGGGAGACCTCCCGGCGATGGCGGTCGACCCGGCGCCCGCCTTCGAGGGGCTGGGGTGGCGGCCGCACACCGACCTCGCGACCGGGCTGAAGGCCACCGTCGCCTGGGCAAGGGCTCGCCAGGCGACGCTCTGAGCACGACTCATGTCCGTGGCTCGTGGTGATGAATTGGTTACGCTTTGCTTGCGATTCCCGTTCCTCCCCTCGGGGCCTCACACGCTTCTGTAGCCTGAGTCGCGGATACCAACGTGGAGGCAGCGCATGTTGAAGGAAACGGTCGGCCCGGTGCGTCCGGGGATCTCCTGGACCTGAGCACGCGCCCGTAGAACCGAGGGTGGCTGCTTTGCGTGGACTGCCGTGGTTTGCCAAGGTCTACCTTGTCGCGGTCATCGGAACCGCATGGGCGCTGATCGGTCACAGCGTGCTGGTGAGCGCCCGGCTCGCACCGCTCGACTGGTCCACCCTGCTGGTGCTGGCCCTGCTGTTCCTGGTCTGCGAGTCGGTTCCCACGCTTCTGAACGTCCGGCAGGCCGCGGTCTCGGTCAGCTTCTCGGCCGCGCTCGCCGCGGTGGTCCTCGTCGGCCCCGAGGGCGCGGCGCTCGTCGGCATGACGGCGGTCTTCAGCGTCCGGCCGGGGCTGCCGCTGGTCAAGCGGCTGTTCAACGGCGCCCAGTTCGCGATCTGCGGGTTCGTCGCGGGCTGGGTCTACAAGCGGCTGCTGGGCGGCCATCCCGTCATCCCGTCCATCGCCGGGTTCGACGACCTGATCGTGCCGTTCGCGGGCGCCGCCGCGGCGTTCGTGCCGCTCAACTTCGTCCTGATCGCGGTCGTGCTCGTGACGACCGGCCAGGCCCACCAGGTGCCGCTGCGCGGCCTGGCGCAGTTCCTGGTCTCCTACCTCGGTTACGCGACCTTCGGGCTGCTGATCGCCGGCCTGTGGACGACGGTGAACTCGATCTCCGCGGTGCTGGTGCTGCTGCCGCTGTTCGTCGCCCGGTGGGCCTTCGGCCAGTACCTCGCCCAGCAGCGTGCCTACGACGCCACCATCGCCGCGCTCTGCCAGGCGGTGGAGACCAAGGACTACTACACCCGCGGGCACTGCACCCGCGTCTCGCTCGCCTCGGGGATGATCGCCGAGGAGATCGGCATGGGTCCCGAGCGGCTCCGGGCGATCCGCTACGCGGGGATGCTGCACGACGTCGGCAAGCTCGGCGTGCCGACCAAGGTGCTGCAGAAGGAAGGGCCGCTCACCGAGGAGGAGTTCGCGGCCATCCAGCTCCACCCCATGCGCGGGCTGGAGATCGTGCGGGGCATCGACTTCCTGGACGAGGCGTTCGCCGGGATCATGCACCACCATGAGCGGCAGGACGGCAGGGGCTACCCCATGGGGCTGGCCGGGGACGAGATCCCGGAGTTCGCCCGGATCATCGCGGTGGCCGACGCCTTCGACTCGATGACCTCCGACCGCTCCTACCGCGGCGCCCGCCCGGTGGGGGAGGCCGTGGCCGAGCTGCGCAAGGGCGCGGGCACCCAGTTCGACCCCGTGATGGTCGCGGCGTTCGTCAGGGCGGTGGACCGCGACGGCTGGGAGCCGCCGCGCAAGGTCGTCCCGCTCCCGGCGGACGCGTCCCAGACCGTCACCAAGGACCACGACGACCCCACGGCTCCGATCCAGGTGGTGTCGGAGCGGTGAGCCGCCGGGTGAGCGCGGCGAGTGAGAAGGCGGACGCGGCCATGGGGGTCGTGCGGTGAGCCGCCGGGTGAGTGCGGCGGGCGAGAGGGCGGACGCGGCCGTCGGACACGGAGCGGTGGGCCGCCGGGCGGCGGGTTCTCCCGCCGTCGGCGCGGCGGCCCGGCTCCTGCGCAGGTTCGACTCGGTCCGGTTCCTGCTGGTCTGTGTGGCCGGGGTGCTGGCAGCGGCGGGTGTGGCGCACACCGCCGCCGCGGGGCTGACCGACCCGGAGACCGCCGTCGGGTTCGGCGCGCTGATCGCGGTCGGGGAGCTGGCGAGGCTCACCATGCCGGGCAACCGGGAGGTGGCGCCGATCGGCGCGGCGGCTGCGCTCGGCTACACGCTGCTGCTGGACATGGGCGACGTCCCTGCGCGGCACCCGGCGTTACAGGTCGTAGCGGTGCTTGCGGTCGGGATGACGGCCGGGGCGCTGCCGCACCTGGCGGTGGGCCGTCCGCCGAAGCTGGACGCGATGGCGCGCAGGCTGTTCACCGGCGGGCTGCTGGCCCTGGCCTACCGGCCGCTGGCCGACGGGCTGTTCGGCCTGACGCGGGGGCCGGGAGGGGGCTGGTGGCCGCCGCTCGGGGTGATGGCCCTGCTCATCGCGTTGATGGTGCTGGCGGACGTGGCGCTGGCCGCCGTGCTGCGGGCCGAACGGGTCCGGGCGGCCTTCCGGGTGGTCCTCCGCGACGAGCTGCGGACGGCCGCGCCGCTGTGGTCGGCGGTGTCCGCCTCCGGCATCCTGCTCGCGCTGGCCTCGCACAGCATGGGCATGGCCGCGCTGCTGGTCTTCGCCGCGCCGCTGCTGGTCACCCAGGTCGCCTTCCGCAAGTACGCGGGGATCCGCGCGACGTACCTGCAGACGGTCCGGGCGCTGGCGCGGGTGACCGAGGTCGGCGGGTACGTCGAGCCGGGTCACTCCCATCGGGTGAGCCGGATGGCGGTGGCGATCGGCCGGGAGCTGGGCATGGCCGAGCCCGAGCTGCTGGAGCTGGAGTACGCCGCGCTCATGCACGACATCGGCCAGCTCTCGCTGCGCGACCCGATTCCCGGCGGGGCCACCGTGCTCACCGACCGCGGGCAGGCCCGGCGCATCGCGGAGCTGGGGGCGGAGGTGATCCGGCAGACCGGGGTGCTGGACCGGGTGGCCGAGACGGTCCGCCGCCAGTGCGACTCCTGCGCGGAGGACCCGCCGCAGGCCAGCCGGATCATCAAGGCGGCCAACGCCTACGACGACCTGGTGGGGGGGTCCACCGACCGGGTCCGGGCCGCGGCGGCCCTCGACCGGATCCGTCTCGGCGCCGGCGACGAGTACGACCCGGAGATCGTCGAGGCGATGACCCGGGTCGTCGGCAGGCACGTCCCGGTGCACCGCGCCTGAGGGATTTGTGGAATTCCTACAGATCGCCTCGCTGTGATCGGTGGTTTCGGGCGAAGGGTTGTGCGGAGCCCACGGTCATAGGGTGGAGCGGTCGAAAGGGGTCCACCAACGTGTTCGAGTCCGTTCTGGTCGCCAACCGCGGCGAAATCGCGCGGCGAATCATCCGCACGGTGCGGCGCATGGGCCTGCGGGCCGTCGCGGTGTATTCCGAGGCCGACGCCGACCTGCCGTTCGTACGGGAGGCCGACGAGGCGATCCTCCTCGGTCCGGCCAATCCCGCGCAGAGCTACCTCGACGCCGGCAAGGTGCTGGAGGCGGCCCGCGCGTCGGGCGCCCAGGCCGTCCACCCCGGCTACGGGTTCTTCTCGGAGAACGCCGGTTTCGCCCGGGCCGTCGTCGAGGCGGGCCTGACCTGGATCGGCCCCTCGCCCGAGGCGATCGAGCAGATGGGCGACAAGATCAACGCGCGGAACCTCATGGAGGCCGCCGGCGTGCCGGTCGCCGCCGGGACCCGCGAGCCGGTCACCGAGCTCGACCAGGCCGTGGAGGCCGCCGCCGGGATCGGCTACCCCGTCATGGTGAAGGCCGCGGGCGGGGGCGGCGGCATCGGCATGGGCGTCGCCCACGACGAGGCGGGCCTGGCCAAGGCGTTCGAGCAGGCGTCCCGGGCCGCCGCCCGGTTCGGCGGGCCGCCGGCGATCCTGCTGGAGCGCTATGTCGAGCGCGCCCGTCACGTCGAGGTGCAGATCCTCGGTCTCGCCGACGGCACCGTCCTCGCGCTGGGCGAGCGCGACTGCTCGGTGCAGCGCAGGCATCAGAAGGTCGTGGAGGAGACGCCGTCGCCCGGTGTCACCCCGGAGCTGCGCGAGCGGATGCTGGCGGCGGCGGTCCGGGCGGGCGAGGCGGTCGGATACCTGGGCGCCGGCACCGTGGAGTGCCTGGTCGACGCCGACCGGCAGGACTTCGTCTTCCTGGAGATGAACACCCGCCTGCAGGTCGAGCACCCGGTGACCGAGCTCGTCACCGGGGTGGACCTGGTGGAGATGCAGCTGCGGATCGCCGCGGGCGAGGCGGTCGAGCCGCCGCCGGCGCCGCGCGGCCACGCGATCGAGTTCCGGGTGTACGCCGAGGACCCCAAGCGCTTCTTCCCCGGTCCCGGGAGGATCGCGGTGTGGGAGGAGCCGTCCGGCGAGGGCGTCCGGGTGGACTCCGGCTACACCGGCGGCAACACGGTCACACCGTTCTACGATCCGCTCATGGCCAAGCTGTGCGTGTACGGCGAGACCCGCGACGAGGCGCTTGAGCGCGCGGGCAAGGCGGTGGCGGCCTTCCTCGTCGAGGGCCCCAAGAACAACCTGCCGTTCTGCGCCGAGCTGCTGACGCGTCCCGAGTTCGTCGGCGGCGGTTACGACACCGGGCTGGTGGCCCGCATGAGGGCCTGAACGCGCCCCTCTGACACGTTTGTACTACGAGAGCAATGGGAGTTTCCGGTGGCTGAAGTGCGCGCGGAGATGGTGGCGAACGTCTGGAAGGTCGTCGTCGCCGAGGGTGACACCGTCGAGGAGGGCGACACCCTGGTCATCCTGGAGTCGATGAAGATGGAGATCCCGGTCATCGCGGAGGACGACGGCGTCGTCGCCCAGCTCAAGGTGGCCGAGGGGGACGTCATCCAGGAGGGCGACGTCATCGCGGTGATCGAGTAGGGGGCCGCGGGCGGTCAGCGGGCGGCTCTGGCGAGGAAGCGCTCGCGGTCGACGATCGCCCGCTCGATCGTGCCGGTGGCGACGACGGTGTCGCGCCGGTCGCGGGCGGTGAAGGCGAAGGCCAGGCGGCGGCCGTCCACCTCGGTGAGCTCCGCGGCGATCTCGACGTGGGTGCCGACCGGGCTGGCCGCCAGGTGCTCCAGGGTGACCCTGGTGCCCACGGAGGTCTGCCCGGGGCCGAGGGCTCCGGCGACCGCCTGGACGGTGGCCTGTTCGACGAGGGCCAGCAGCCGGGGGGTGGCCAGTACCGGGACGTCTCCGCTGCCGACCTTCGCCGCGGTGTCCGATGTTTCGACCATGATGAGAATCCGGGCGTGCAGGCCGGGAGCGAGCGTCATGCGCGCCAGCATAGGGTCCGTCTCCCCGGACCATCGTGTCCGGCCGGCGCCGGCCGCGCCGGGCCTTCCCCGCGGGGCCGTCGTGTCCGGCCGGCAGGCCGGCGGGGCTTCCGGACGGGGCCGTCGTGTCCGGTCGCCGGATCGCCGGGTCGCCGTGGCTTCCGGGCGAGGTCGTCGTGTCCGCTCACCGAGTCGCCGGGGCTTCCGGCGGACCGCCAGAGATTTCCCCTTATCCTCACGAGTCGGGCAAGGTGTACAAGTCTCCGCAAAAGCTGTGAGTTTTGTGCGATGCTACGGCACGCGTCTTATTTGCGAGGCATCCGGCACGCAGGGTTTCGTTACCGTGGCGTTACGGTGGCGCGACACGGATCCGCTTTCTTGGAGAATCCTGGGGTGGGAGCGGGAAGGGTTACGGGGGAGTAATGGTGGCCCAAGGCACGACGCTGGCGGGGCGGTATCGCCTGGATACCCGCATCGGCGCCGGCGGCATGGGCGAGGTCTGGCGCGGCGAGGACATGGTCCTGGCCAGGACCGTCGCCGTCAAGGTGCTGCTTCCGGGCCGTACCGACGACCCCGGTTTCCTCGTGCGTTTCCAGGGCGAGGCGCGGGCCATGGCGACGATCAACCATCCGGGTGTCGTCGACGTCTACGACTACGGTGTCCACGAGGTGCCCGGCGCGGGGGCGACGGCCTACCTCGTGATGAAGTTCGTGGACGGCGAGCCGCTGGACCGGCTGCTGAGCCGGCTGGGGAGCATCGCCCCGGGCCCGGCGATGGAGCTCATCTCCCAGGCGGCCTCGGCGTTGCAGGCCGTACACGACCAGGGGATCGTCCACCGCGACATCAAGCCCGGCAACCTGCTGGTGCGGCCCGACGGCATGCTCGTGCTCACCGACTTCGGTATCGCCAGATCCGACGCCGCCAGCAGGCTGACCGACGCCGGCATGGTGCTCGGCACCGCCGCCTACTGCGCGCCCGAGCAGGCCGAGGGCGCGCCGGTCACCCCGGCGGTGGACATCTACGCGCTGGGCGTGGTGGCCTACGAGTGCCTCGCCGGGCAGCGGCCGTTCGACGGCGACACGCCCGTCACGATCGCGCTCAAGCACATCCGGGAGGCCCCGCCGCCGCTGCCCCCGCACGTCCCGCCCGCGGTCCGCGCCCTGGTGGAGCAGGCGCTGTCGAAGGATCCGGCCCGGCGTTTCCCCAGCGCCGACGCGATGAGCGCCGCCGCGCGGCAGGCCGGGCAGCTCGGGCCGAAGACCGGTCCGATGATGCTCGGTCAGCCGGGTCCCCCGCCCGAGACGGGGTGGAACGCCGCGCAGGCGGGCTGGCAGGGCCAGAGCGGCCAGCAGGCGGGCTGGCAGGGCCAGGGTGGGCAGCAGACCGGCTGGCAGGGTTCCGCGCCGCAGACGGGCTGGCAGAGCGGGCAGCAGACGTCCCAGGGGATCGCGTCGGCCGCCGCGACGACGGCGGCGTCCGGTGCGGCCGTCGAGGCGGCCTCCGGGGGACGCGGTCGCCGCTCCGGGCGCGCGCCGCGCCGCCGGGGCGGGATGCTGGCCGCGGTCGCCGCGGCGGTCGTGCTCTGCGGCGGCCTGGGCGCGGTGGGCATCAACGCGATGGCCTCCAGCGACGACACGCCGGACAGCGACCGGATGGCGGAGGTCACGACGGCCCCCTCCGAGCCGCCCGCGAAGACCTCCAGGCCGCCCAGGCCCAGGAGGACTCCCACCCCGGCCGTCACCCACGAGCAGGCGAGGCCGACCGCGCAGCCGGAGGAGACCGAGGAGCCGGAGCCGACGGAGGAGCCCACGCCGGAGGCGACGCCCAAGAAGTCGCCCAGGCCGACGCCCAAGAAGTCGCCCAAGCCCACCCCGACCGTGCAGAAGGTGCAGGTGCCTGACGTCCGGGGCCTGGAGCCGGGGGCCGCCAAGGCCAGGCTCGCGGAGGCGGGCCTGAAGGTGAAGGTGACCGCGAGCGGCGACATCGACTACGCCGGGTGCGTGCGGGTGGTCGAGCAGAACCCCGCCCCCGGAACCGAGTGGGACCCGAGCAAGCCGGTGGAGATCGTGCTGGCCAACCCCAAGTGCCCGGAGAGCTCGCCGCCGGCCTCCCCGGCCGCGACGCCCAAGCCCTGACGGGCCGCGCGTCCGCGACGCCGGCTCTTCCAAGGAGCCCCGGGGCCTGACGTTCCGGGCGCCCGTGCCGGTGGGCCCGTGACGCCCGTGACGGTGGGCCGGGCGCCTGTGGCGTCCGGCCCACCGGGTCAGATGCCCGTGGTGTTACGCGGGTAGGCGATGGACGGGTCGGTGGCGATGTTCACCATGTACGGCACGCCGGAGTCGAACGCGCGGCGCAGCGCCGGGCCGATCTCCGACGGGTCGGTGACGAGCTCGCCGCCGCCGCCGAGCGCGGTGACCACCTGGTCGTAGCGGCACTGCGGCTGAAGCTCGGCGGCCACGTCGTAGCCGTACAGCATCCGCATGGGGTGCTTCTCCAGGCCCCAGATGCCGTTGTTGCCGCAGATCATCACCACCGGCAGGCCGTGACGCACGAGCGTGTCGACGTCCATCAGCGAGAAGCCCGCCGCGCCGTCGCCGAGCAGCAGCACCACCTGTGAGGAGGGGCGGGCCAGCCGGGCGGCGATGGAGTATCCCAGGCCGGTGCCCAGGCAGCCGTACGGGCCCGGGTCGAGCCAGTTGCCCGGCCGCCTGGGCTCGACGTACTTGCCGGCGTAGGAGACGAAGTCGCCCCCGTCGCCGATGACCACGGCGTCGTCGGCGAGGACCTTGTTCAGCTCGCCGTAGATCCGCATCGGGTGGATCGGGTCGGAGGCGGACTCCAGCAGCTCGGCGTCCCCGGCGACGGCCGCGGCGGCGGCCTCGGACAGCCGGGACAGCCACGGCTGGTAGGTCTTGGGGGACACCCCGGCGTCGGCGCAGGCCGTGCCGAGGCCCCAGAAGACCAGCGACATGTCGCCCGCGGCGGTCGCGACGGGCTGCATGTGCGTCGCGAGCTGCGACGGCGCGTCGGCCAGGTGGACGACCTTGGCGAGCGGGGCGCCGTCCCTGCCGCCGAACCAGCCGTAGCCGAGGCGGAAGTCGAGCGGGGCGCCGGCCACGATCACCAGGTCGGCCTGGGAGAACGCCATGCCGCGGGCCCGGGTGACCAGCAGCTCGTGCCCGGCGGGCAGGATGCCGCGGCCCTGGCCGTTCAGGATGACCGGCAGGCGGAGCTCCTCGGCGAAGCCCAGGGCGACCTCCTCGGCGCGGTCCATCCACACGTCGGAACCCAGGACCAGCACCGGGCGCTCGGCCTCGGCGAGCAGCCTGGCGACCTCGGCGAGCCCGTCGGAGTCGGGCTCCAGCGGCGAGGGGGTCAGCGTCTCGGTGGCGTGGTCCGGCGGGGGCGCCGCGGCGAACAGGTGGTCCATGTGGAAGTCGAGGAAGACCGGGCCGCGGTGCGGGGCGAGGGCGGTGCGGAAGGCCATCTCCACGTCGTCGGCCACCGAGTCGGGGCCCGAGCCGGTGAAGGCCAGCTTGGTGATCGGCGCGAACAGCGGCGGATGGTCGATCTCCTGCAGCGCGCCGGCCCCCCAGCGCGACTGCGGCGCCCGGCCGCCCATGACGACCACGGGGGAGCCGTTGAAGTGCGCGGTGGCGACTCCGCTGACGCCGTTGGTGACACCGGGACCGGCGGTGAGCACGGCCAGGCCCGGTTTACGGGTCAGCCGGGCGGTCGCCTCGGCGGCGAAGACCGCGCTCTGCTCGTGCCGCACGTCGACGATGGGCATTCCCTCGTGGACAGCTCCGTCGTAGAGCGGAAAGACGTGTCCGCCGGAAAGGGTGAACATGGTCTCGATGCCGTACGCCTTGGAGACGGCGACGGCGATGTCACCCGCGTGCTTTGGAGACTCCATACCGCGCAACCTACCAGTCAGTCACTTAGCCGGACAGGGGATGTTCACCCTGCCCAGATTCGTCCCGCCTAACGCCGCCGGAGTCGCCTTCCCCAGGTCCGGTGGCCGTGGGACCTCCCGCGAGGGAGCGGCGTCCCCGGCGTCACCACCCCGGTGCGCCCGGCCCCGGGCCGCCACCGGGGCCACGGTCTCACCCCGCCGCGGCGTCCCGGACCCGCCAGGCGGGCATCACGTCGAACGGGGCGGCGATCTTCCCGGGGTCGCGTTCGACGAGGTCTCCGTGATCGGGGTCGAGGAAGACCGCGTCGATGCGGGCCAGCGCGTCCGCGTCGAGCGTACGGCCCGCCGCGGCGACGTTCTCGCGGATCTGCTCGGGCCGGGACGCCCCGATGACGGCGCTGGAGACCGCGCGGTCGCGCAGCACCCAGGCGACGGCGAGCTGGGCGGTGGTGAGGCCGAGCTCGTCGGCGATCGGGCGCAGGCGCTGCACGGCGGACAGCACCGGGTCGCCGAGGTAGCGGCCGACGAAGACCCCGCCGCGGGAGTCCTCGGCCCGGCTGCCGGAGGGCGGCTGCCCGCCGGGGAGATACTTGCCGGACAGCGCGCCCTGCGCCACCGGGGAGAAGACGATCTGGCCGAGGCCCAGACGCGCGCAGGTCGGCAGGACCTCCTTCTCGATCACCCGCCACAGCATCGAGTACTGCGGCTGGTTGGAGATCAGCTGCACCTTCAGCTCGGAGGCCAGGGCGGCGGCCGCCTCGATCTGTTCGGGACGCCACTCGGACACGCCGAGGTAGAGCACCTTGCCCTGCCGGACCAGGTCCGCGAACGCGGTCATGGTCTCCTCCAGCGGGGTGTTCCCGTCGTACCGGTGGGCCTGGTAGAGGTCGATGTGGTCGGTGCCGAGCCTGCGCAGGGAGGCGTTGCAGCTCTCCATGATGTGCTTGCGCGACAGCCCCCGGTCGTTGGGCCCGGGACCCGTGGGCAGGCAGACCTTCGTGAGGATCTCCACCGACTCCCGGCGGACTCCGGCCAGGGCCGCGCCGAGCGCCCGCTCCCCGGCGCCGAAGTCGGGGTTGCCGTACACGTCGGCCGTGTCGAAGGTGGTGATCCCCGCGTCCAGCGCCGCCTCCACGCACCGGCGCGTGGCCTCGACGGCCTGGGGGGAAGCGGTGAGCCAGTTGCCGTAGGTGATCGCGCTGACGGTCAGTCCGCTCGATCCGAGCGTGCGGTACTCCATGCCGGGCACGCTAGCACCAGAGTTGATCATCATGCCCGGGGCGGACGGTGCCGTTCACCCGAACACCTCCACCTGCCCGCTCTCGTCCCCGTCGCCGTTCCCGCCCCGGTCCCGGTCGCCGTCCCGCTCGCCGGTGGGCCTCCGGGGGGCGCAGCCGTCGCCGCAGCCGCCGAACCGGTCCCGGTCGATCGGGTGGAAGGACGTGGCGGGGACGCCCTTCAGCGCGGCCAGCATGGTGTCCTTCCAGATCGGGCCGGGGAGGGTGGCGCCCGCGACGGAACCGTAGGACTGGCCGCCGATGGTGACGCCGGTGAGCTTGTACTTCTGCGAGCCGCGCGGGTCGCCGATGCTCACCGCGCCCGCGAGGTCCGGGGTGAACCCGGCGAACCAGGCGGTGGCGTAGGCGTCGGTGGTGCCGGTCTTGCCCGCGGCGTCGCGGCCGATGCCGCCCACGCCGCGCATGGTGCCCCTGGTGAACACCCCGGACAGGATGTCGGCCGCGGCGTCGGCGATCTCGGGCTCCAGCGCCTGCCGGCACCGGGGCCGCCGCACGCCGTCCTTGCCGTCGCGGTCGGTGATCCGGGCGATGGACGTCGGCCGGCAGTACTTGCCGCGCGCCCCGATGGCCGCGTAGGCGCTCGCCACCGTCACCGGGTCCATCTCGTTGATCCCGAGCGTGAAGGTCTCGAACTCCTGCAGAGGCTTGCCGTCGGCGCGCTGGATGCCCAGCGACTGGGCGGTCCGCACGGTGTCGCACAGCCCCACGCGCTGCTCCAGCTCCACGAAGAAGGTGTTGACCGACGCCCAGGTGCCGGTGCGCAGCGTCTTGAAGCCCGGCGAGCCCTCGTCGTTGGTGACGGTGTGGGTCGGGTCGCCGATGCTCTGGCCCGCGCAGTTCTTGAACGCCGAGTAGCCCGGCGCGCGGTAGCCCGCGCCCGCCGTGAACCCCTGGTCGGGCTTCATGCCCTTCTTCAGCGCGGTGAGGAGCGTGAAGGTCTTGAACGTCGAGCCGGCCTGGAACCCGGCCAGGCCGCCGTGCGCCCGGTCGGCGACCGCGTTGTAGGAGATCTCGTTCTTCCGCGTGGAGGAGCCGTAGCGGCGGCTGGCCGCCATCGCCTTGATCGCGCCGGTGCCGGGCTGCACCAGGGCCTCGGCGGCCATCGCGTTGTCCGAGGCGTACACCCGTCGTTTGATGGCGCGGTCGGCGGCGGCCTGCATCTTCGGGTCCAGCGTGGTGTGGATCGTCAGGCCGCCGCGGTTGAGGAACCGGCTGCGGGCCTGCGGGGTCTTGCCGAAGGCCGGGTCGGTGAGGATCTCGTTGCGCACGTAGAGGCAGAAGTAGGGGTAGGGGCTCGCCCCGCACCCGCCCGGCAGCGGGGTGCCGCGGTAGCCGAGTTTCTGCTTCTTCGCCTCCGCGGCCTCCGCCGGGGTGATCTTCCCCAGCTGCGCCATCCGGTCCAGCACCACGTCGCGCCGCTCCAGCAGCCGCTTCCGGTACGCCGCGCCCCGGCTCGGGTCGGTGTCGTTGGGCGACTGCACGGCCGCCGCCAGCGTGGCGGCCTGCCACAGGGTCAGCTTGGCCGCGGACCTGCCGAAGAAACGCTTGGCCGCGGCCTGCACGCCGTTGGCACCCGCGCCGAAGTAGGCGATGTTGAGGTACTTCTCCAGGATCTGGTCCTTGGTGTACTTCTTCTCCACCGCCATCGCGTGGCGCAGCTCGTTGAGCTTGCGCGCGTAGCTGGCCTCCAGGGCCTTGGCCTTGCCCTGCTCGGTCGTGGCGGAGTTGAGCAGCACCTGCTTGACGTACTGCTGGGTGATGCTGGAGCCGCCCTGGCTCACCCCGCCGGAGGACAGGTTCCTGGCCAGCGCCCGGGCCGTTCCTTCGAGGTCGATCGCGCCGTGCTCGTAGAAGCGGTCGTCCTCGATCGAGACGATCGCCGTCTTCATCGCGTCGGCCACCTGGTCGAGCGGGACGACCTCGCGGTACTCCTCGTAGAACTGGGCGATCACCTTGCCCCGGGCGTCCAGCACCGTCGACTTCTCCGCCAGCGGCGGCTCGACGAGGTCGGCCGGGGAGAGGTTCAGCTCGTCGGACGCCGTGATGACGGCCAGCCCCGCGCCGCCGACCGCCGGCAGCGCGATGGCCGCCACCAGCGCGCCCGCGGCGGTCGCCGCCACCAGGAGGCGCGCGGCGCGCGAGGCGCTCCCGCCGCGGGAGGCGGCGTCCGGCGCCGGTCGGAAGGGGACAAGGGGGTGCCGCACGGGAAGGCTCCTCATCTGGGTCGTCAAGGGGGTCGTTGAAAGGATGAGGACACCAGATCCGGCCGTTCGTGTCCAATATTGCGGTTGACGCCGGATCCATACCGGTACGGATATCACCGCAGGCGGACGGCTCCGATGCTACGGCAGGCGGCCCAGGGGGCCCCGGAAGGCCGCGGGATCGAACGCGCCGCCCAGCGCCGGGCTCAGGCCCGCGCGGGCCGTACGGGCGAAGGAGGCGCGGTCGAGCGCGCCGGAACCCTCCGGGAGCGCCCCCGCCAGGGGCCGGGCGGCCAGCATCTCCAGGTCGGCCACGTTGCACCGCTCGGCCAGGCCGGGCTCGGCGGGCCAGGACCCGATCACCACCCCGGCCAGGTCGAGCCCGCGGTGGGCCATCGCCTCCAGGGTCAGCGCGGTGTGGTTGAGCGTGCCCAGCGCGGCCCGGCACACCAGGAGCACCGGCGCGGACAGGGCGCGGGCCAGGTCGGCCAGGGTCGCGCCCTCCTCGTCGAAGCGGACGAGCAGCCCACCCGCCCCCTCGACGACCACCAGCCGGTGCGACTCGGCCAGCTCCCTGACCCGCTGCGCCGCGCGGGCCAGGGAGACCTGCGGCAGGCCCGACACGCGGGCGGCCGCCGCGGGGGACAGCGGATCGGGGAACCGGGCGAACTCGAACGTGGTCGTCACCCCGGACAGCCGGATGACGTCGTCGAGGTCCCCGGGCTCGTTCTCGCCCACCCCGGTCTGCGCGGGCTTCACCACGGCGATCGAGGAGCCCCGCTCCCTGGCGAGCGCCGCCACGGCCGCGGTGACGACCGTCTTGCCCACTCCGGTGTCGGTACCGGTGACCACGAGAATGCTCACCCACCTCACCTTAGGAGGCCCCGGGCCCCCGCGCCCCGGCCACGGACCGTTTCCGGGAGTGCCAGGACGGCGGCCCCGCCGTCCCGGCCGTCCCGCCACGCCCGCCGCCCCGCCGTACGGTGTGACCGTGCGGGGCGGGCGGTCAGGGGCGGCGCAGCCGGGTGACGAACTTGTAGCGGTCTCCCCGGTAGAGGGACTGCGCCCACTCCACCGGGTTGCCCTCGGCGTCGAAGGCGTGCCGGGTGAGCAGGAGCATCGGCAGGCCGACGTCCACCCCCAGCACCTGCGCGTCGTACGGCGTGGCCAGCACGGTCTCGATGATCTCCTCGGCGTCGGTCAGCCGCACGTTGTAGGCGTTGTGCAGCGTCTCGTACAGCGAGGAGTGCACCTCCATCTCGCGCCGGAGCCGGGGGAAGCGCTTGGCCGACAGGTGGGTGGTGTCGATCGACATCGGCTCGCCGTTGGCCAGGCGTAGCCGGTGGATGCGCAGCACCCGCCCGCCGGGGTTGATCGCCAGGCGGCGGGCCAGCGGCTCGTCGGCGGTCACGTAGCTGATGTCGAGGATCTTGGTGTCCGGCTCCAGGCCGACGGTCCGCAGGTCACCGGTGTAGGAGGTGAGCTGGAGGACCTGGGCGACCTTGGGGTGCGCGACGAACGTCCCCTTGCCCTGGATGCGCACCAGGCGGCCTTCGACCACCAGCTCCGACAGGGCCTGGCGCACGGTGGTACGGGAGGTCTCGAAGCGTACGGCGAGCGTCCGCTCCGGGGGCAGCGCGCTGCCCGCGGGCAGGGTCTTGGTGAGCGTGAGCAGGTTGCGCTTGACGTCGTAGTATTTCGGGATCCGGGGAGAGTCGTCCGTCACGGCAGCACCTCGCCGGACGGCGTGGAACGGGCGTGCCCGAGACACCGGGCCCGCCGGACCCGTCCGCTTCGCTCACTCACATGGTCACCTTCGTCTCGGCCACGGCGGTGAGTGCGTCCCCGGTCACCGCAAGTTCATCGGAAGTCAGATTGGCCCGCGCGGTAAGCCGCAGGCAAGAGCGGCCGACCGGCACCGAGGGCGGCCGGAAGCATCCGGCGCGCACTCCGTGGTCCGCGAAGATGAGGGCGGCCCGAAGCGCCGTCTCGGGATGGCCGAGCACGATCGGGACGACCGCACCCGCCGGGTCGTTCGTCTCCAGGCCGAGTTCGCGGGCCGCAGAGGCCAGCTCCCTCGCCCTGGCTCGCACGCGTCCGGGCAGTTCGGGCTGGTTCCGAAGGATATCCAGAGCGGCGAGTGCCGCCGCAACGCAGGCGGGCGCCAGACCGGTGTCGAAGATGAACGGGCGACCCGTGTCCAGCAGGGTCTGGATCACCTCGGGGGCGCCGAGCACGGCCCCTCCCTGGGATCCCAGGGACTTGGAGAGTGTGATCGTTTTCACAACGTTACGTTCACCGGCCAGACCCGCCTCGTACACCGCGCCCCGGCCGCCGGGGCCGAGCACGCCGAGCGAGTGGGCCTCGTCGACGACGAGCAGCGCGCCGTGCCGTACGGTGGCCTCGTGGAGTGCCGTGAGCGGGGCGAGGTCGCCGTCGACGGAGAAGAGCGCGTCGGTGACCACGACCGCGTGCTCCTCCGTCCGGCCGGCGAGGACCTTGTCCACCGCCTCGGCGTCGCCGTGCGGGGTGACGGCCACCCGCGAGCGCGACAGACGGCAGGCGTCGATGATGGAGGCGTGGTTCCCGGCGTCGGAGACCACCAGCGCGTCCCGGCCCAGGGCCGCGACCGCGGCGAGGTTGGCGAGATAGCCGGAGGAGAACACCAGCGCGGCCGGGGAGCCGGTGAAGTCGCACAGGGCGGCCTCCAGCTCGGCGTGCAGCGCGGTGGAGCCGGTGACCAGGCGGGAGCCGGTGGACCCGGTGCCCCAGGCGCGGACGGCCTCCGCGGCGGCCTCGGCCAGCCGGGCGTCCCTGGCCAGGCCGAGATAGTCGTTGGAGGCCAGGTCGATCATGCCGTCGTCGTCCGGGGTGCGGGGGCGCAGGGCCCTCCTCAGCCCGGCCGCCTCGCGGTCCTCAGCCGCCGAGCGCAGCCGCGCGAGCGGGTCCGGGACGTGCCGGGGGCTCTGCTCCATGGAGGAATCCTTCCAGCCGGACCCGCCCGATTCGCGTTCGGACCGGCAAAGAACGCATGATGCACGAGTGCCGACTCTAAGCGACCTGGCGGTTCGCCACACCGCGCTCGACGAAGCGGACATCGAGTGGATGCACTCGCTGGTCTCCGACTGGCAGCTCCTGGCCGACCTGTCGTTCGCGGACCTCATCCTGTGGATCCCGCTGCGGGACGCCTCCGGGTGGATCGCGATCGCCCAGATGCGCCCCACCACGGGCCCCACCGTCTACCACGACGACATCGTCGGGGTGACGGTGGGCAAGGGCGAGCGCCCGCTCATCGACACGGCGTGGAACGAGCGCCGGATCTGCCGGGAGGGCGACCCCGACTGGTCGAGCGGCGTCCCGGTCCGTGAGGAGACCATCCCGGTACGGCGGTCCGACCACTTCCTGGGCGTGATCCAGCGTTCGACGAACCTGTCGTCGGCGCGCACCCCGTCCCGGCTGGAGCTGACCTACCTGCAGAGCGCCTCCGACCTGGCCCAGATGGTGGCCGAGGGGCGGTTCCCGTTCTCCGGGGCCGAGCCCATCCTGGTGCGCTCGCCCCGGGTGGGCGACGGGCTGCTCCGCCTCGACCGCGCCGGCCGGGTCACCTACGCCTCGCCCAATGCGCTGTCGGCCTACCGGCGGCTCGGCCTCAACGCCGATCTGGTCGGGGCGGAGCTGGGCCGGACGACCGCCGCGCTGTGCTACTCGGACGAGCCGATCAACGAGAACCTGATGATCGTGGCAAGCGGTCGCGAGCCCCGGGAGACCGAGGTCGAGTCGGGCGGCACGGTCGTGCAGCTCCGGGCGATCCCGCTGGTCGTCGGCGGCGGCAGGATCGGCGCGCTGGTGCTCATCCGCGACGTCACCGAGCTGCGGCGGCGCGAGCGGGAGCTGATGACCAAGGACGCCACGATCCGGGAGATCCACCACCGGGTGAAGAACAACCTGCAGACGGTCGCCGCGCTGCTGCGGCTCCAGGCCAGGCGGCTGCGGGTGCCGGAGGGCCGGGAGGCGCTGGAGGAGGCGGTGCGCCGGGTCGGGTCGATCGCGATCGTGCACGAGACGCTGTCCCACACGCCCGAGGAGCAGGTCGACTTCGACGACATCGCCGACCGTGTGATCGCGATGACGGGGGAGGTGGCGGCCACGGAGGCGAAGGTGACGCCGCGCCGGGTCGGGGCGTTCGGGGTGCTGCCCTCGGAGGTGGCCACGCCGCTGGCGATGGTCCTCACCGAGCTGCTGCAGAACGCCGTCCAGCACGGGTTCGCCAACCGGCCGGGCCTGCTCCAGGTGATCGTGTCACGGGGTGACGAGCGGCTGCGGGTGGTCGTCTCGGACGACGGACGCGGCCTGCCGGAGGGGTTCGACCCGGAGTCGACCACCAGCCTGGGCCTGCAGATCGTCCGGACGCTGGTGGTCGGGGAGCTGGCCGGGCGGCTGGCCATCGATCCCAGGCCGGGCGGGGGGACGGAGGTGACCCTCGACATCCCCCTGCCCGCGGCCTGAGAAGGATCGGTCAGGCGCCCTGGGAAGGGTCGGTCAGGCGCCGCTGCGGACGCGGGCGCGGGCGGTGCGGCGCTTGAGGGCGCGGCGCTCGTCCTCGCTCAGGCCGCCCCAGACTCCGGCGTCCTGGCCGGACTCCAGGGCCCACTTCAGGCAGGCGTCGATGATCGGGCAGGTGTTGCACACCTGCTTGGCCTCTTCGATCTGCATGAGAGCGGGGCCCGTGTTGCCGATGGGGAAGAACAGCTCGGGGTCCACGTCACGGCAGGCAGCGCGGTGGCGCCAGTCCATGCGTCCACTCCTTCGTAAGAGGAGCCCCTTGCCGCGGCTCCGTCGGCTCACTTTGTGAAGAGTTTCACTAACCATGGCGAACAGTGACCCGGACCCTGTTCGGTTCGGGGCGTGTCCGTTCGACCGCCGGTGGCCTGGGAGCGAGGTGTCCGCTCAAAGGTCCTACGTTCCGACGTCACTGTTGAGATTGTCAGCCACGCTCAGTACACGCAAGAGGTTTGCCCGAATGTTTTGCCGCCCGTGCATGTCGGATGCGTCACACAATTACGCTATGTAACTATTTAGACCAGGACTTGTAACGCGTCCGGGATGGAACGGAAGGTCACCCGCTCCGTCTCCCCCAGATAGTCGCCGTCGAGCTGGAAAGCCACCGGCCGCTCCGCGGTGAGCGTGAACTCGCTCTCGTCGTGCAACTGCACCAAATGGCGGCCGACGGGCAGGTTCTCGCGGTGGCCGAGGATCTGCGGCATCAGGTCGAGCATCGTCGGCAGGCCCAGCCGGCGCAGCCCCAGCATGTCGAGGCCGGTCTCGAAGCTCGCCCACGGGGTCGGGCAGACCGGCCGGGACCCCACGTAGCTCCAGGGCGAGGTGTTGGAGACGATCGCCAGGAAGACGCCCTCGGCGGGCGGCACCCCGGGACCCTCCAGTGACATGGCGGGCCGCCGCCGGTCGGTCGACAGGTAGTGCCGCAGCGCGGTGTTCACGTAGCGGGCCGGGGTGGCCCGGTATCCCGTGCCGCGCAGCCCCTCGACCGCCCGGATCACCTCGGCGTCGTACCCCATGCCGCCGCAGAAGGTGAAGTGGCGGCTCTCGCCGTTCCAGGACGCGTGCCCGAGGCCGACGGTCCGCCGCCGCCCCTCGCGCAGCGCCTCCAGCACCGCGCCGGCCGCCTCGACCGGGCTGTTGGGCAGGCCGAGCGCCCGCGCGAAGACGTTGGCGCTCCCCCCGGGGATCACCAGCAGCGCCGGCCGGTCGGCCGAGGTGCGGGGCGCCCGCGGCTCCGGGGTCCCCGGCGGCTCCGGGAGGTCGCCGGGGTCGTCCAGCAGGCCGTTCACCGTCTCGTTGATCGTGCCGTCGCCACCCAGGACGGCCACCGCGTCGTACCCCGACTCGCGGGCCTTGCGGGAGAGCAGGGCGGCGTGGCCGCGGTAGCCGGTCTCCTCGACGGTCAGGTCCAGGCTCGCGCCGAGCGCCCTGATGATCACATCGCGCGTCCGCCGGTTGGTCGTCGTCGCTTTGGGATTCACCAGGAGGAGGGCGCGCATAACGCCAGCGTATCCGCCGATACGAGAGTTATGACGGGGAAAGGGGGACCGGGACGGCCCGGCGATAGGGTTGGGACGTGCCCAACCGCCCCGTCACCCTCGCCGTCGCCGCCGTCGTCGTGGCGCTCGAAGGAATCCTCGCCCTGATCCTCGGCGGCTACGTCGGCGTCGAGACGGTGATCGGCAAGCCGTCCGACACCGTCAGCTCCCTCTTCGTCGCCGGGTTCGGGATCGCCGTCGGCGCGGCCCTGCTGTGGGTGGCGTGGGGCCTGCTGGGAAGCCAGAGGTGGGCGCGCGGCCCCGGAGTGGTGGCGCAGATCTTCACCGCGATTGTCGCGATCACGCTGATCCAGTCCGGCCAGGGCGCCATGGGCGTCCCGCTCGTCGCCGCGGCGCTGGCCGGACTGGTCACGCTGCTGTCCCCGCCGACGACCCACGCCCTCTACGGGGACGACCGGCCGGACTGACCCCCCTGCCGGCCGGTCTCGCGCTCCTAGTCCTCGGCGGTCAGGCCCTCGCGGAGCTGCGCCAGGGTCCTGGCCAGCAGCCGCGAGACGTGCATCTGGGAGATGCCGAGCTCGGTGGCGATCTGCGACTGCGTCATGTTGCCGAAGAACCGCAGCAGCAGGATCCGCTTCTCGCGCGGCGGCAGCCGTTCGAGCAGCGGCTTCAGCGACTCGCGGTACTCGACGCCCTCCAGGGAGTCGTCGACGATGCCGAGCGAGTCGGCCACCGCGGGCGCGTCGTCGTCACCGGAGTCCGGGGCGTCGAGCGAGACCGTGGAGTAGGCGTTGGCCGACTCCAGCCCTTCGAGCACCTCCTCCTCGGACATCTTCAGGAAGGCCGCGAGCTCGCTCACCGTGGGCGCGCGGCCCTCCCGTTGCGACAGCTCGCTGATCGCCTTGGTCAGCGACAGCTTCAGCTCCTGGAGCCGGCGCGGCACGCGCACCGCCCAGCCCTTGTCGCGGAAGTGCCGCTTGATCTCGCCCACGATCGTCGGGGTGGCGTAGGTGGAGAACTCCACCCCGCGGTCGAGGTCGAAACGGTCGATCGACTTGATCAGGCCGATTGTGGCGACCTGGGTCAGGTCGTCGAGCCATTCGCCCCGGTTGCGGAACCGGCGGGCGAGGTACTCCACCAGGGGCAGGTGAAGCTCCACGAGCTCGTCGCGGATACGCTGGCGCCGCGAGTCGTCGGGGGTCAACTCCGCCAGTTCCGCGAAGAGCAGGCGCGCGCGCACCCGGTCGGGTACCGCGTGATCGCTGGCGGCCATGGCACGAGTCCTTTCCGTCACGCCGGCCTCGCCGCGCCTCGGCGCTTGCGTAGCACGATCGCCATGCGGTCGGGGGAGTCGGTTACGGCGTCGACGTCGTCGGTCAGGGCGGTGAGCACCATCCAGGCGAAGTCATCGCGTTTCGGCGCGGAACCGCCGACCGTGCTGACCTCGACCCGGACCTGCATCACCTGACCGGTGAGCTCGAACTCGGCGGTCAGGTCCGTGCCCGGCACCGCCTCGCCCAGCAGCATCGCGCACGCCTCGTCGACCGCGATCCGGAGATCCTCGATCTCGTCCAGCGTGAAGTCCAGCCGTGCGGCCAGCCCGGCGGTGGCCGTACGCAGCACGGACAGATAGGCACTCGCCGCCGGCAACCGGACGCTCACCACGTCACGGATCCCGCCCATGCCGACAGCGGGTGTCTCGGTGTGTTCGGTCACGTTCCTCCTCGCAGAGTCGCTGACTGCAACCTACAGCCCCTCCGGGGTGAGCGGTCCGTTTGGACTCGCGATCGGGGCGAATTAGCACCTCAAGAACACCCTAAGACACCTGAATGGGACATCCCAACAGGTCAGGCCCCGTGCGAACACGCGTCGCACGGGGCCTGAGGTGGTCCGACCAGCGGTGATCCGCTCAGGCGGCCTTGGTCGCCCAGAAGATCTTGGAGATCTCGTCGATCTTGCCGAGCAGCTCGTCGGCCTGCGCCGGGTCGACCGTGCCCTTGCCGCCGGCCGCGCCCGCCAGCTTGGTGGCCTCCCAGAACAGCTGGTGGAGCTGGGGGTGGGTCTCCAGGTGCGGCGGCTTGAAGTAGTCGGTCCACAGGACCCACAGGTGGTGCTTGACGAGCTCGGCCCGCTGCTCCTTGATGATGAGCGCGCGGGTACGGAAGACCGGGTCGTCGTTCGCGGCGTACTTCTCCATGATCGCCTTGACCGACTCGGCCTCGATGCGAGCCTGGGCCGGGTCGTAGACGCCGCACGGCAGGTCGCAGTGCGCCGACGCCACGTGCTTGGGTCGCAGAAGTCGTGCAAGCATCGGAAAATCCTTCCTTGATGCTGGATTAGGCATGGTCCACAACAGACCTTACTCGCCTCGGAATTCCCGGCGCGGCAGGGGGAGGAGACCGATGAGAGTGCGTGTCGAGGGAGACTCGATGCTGCCCGCCCTGCGCCCCGGGGACTGGCTCTGGGTACGGCGGGGCGCCGCCGTACGGCAGGGCGGCCTCGTCGTCGCCCGGCTGCCGGACGACCCGGAGCGGCTGATCGTCAAGCGCGCCGCCTGGCGCCAGGACGACGGGCGGTGGTGGCTGGAGAGCGACAACCAGCGCGCCCCGGGACGGCGCGACAGCTGGGACTTCGGCGCCCTGCCGCCCGAGCTGCTGGTCGGCGGGGTGGTGCTGCGCTACTGGCCGCTGACCTTCTTGCGCGCCCGGTAGGCCGCCACGTTGGCCCGGCTGGCGCACCGCTCGGAGCAGTAGCGGCGCGAGCGGTTGGAGGAGGTGTCGAGGTAGGCACGGCGGCACGGCGCGGCCTGGCACAGGCCCAGCCGGTCCACCCCGAGGTCGGTGACGATGGTGGCCAGGCCCATCACCGCGCCCACGGCGTACTGGTCGGCCATCCGCCCGCCCTCGGTGAGGTGCAGGTGCCAGCGCTCGCCGTCGTGGCCCGAGATCTGCGGCTGGACGGGGTGCTGGATGAGCAGCGAGTTGAGCCGGTCGACGACCGCCTGCTCGTCGCCGAGCGCGGCGGTCTCGAACACGGCCACGAGCTCCTCGCGCAGGTCGCGCAGGGCGTCGAGGTCGCTTCGCATGATGCGGCAACCGGGGCGGTAGCGGTTGCCCTCTTCGAGGACGGACCGGAGCCCGTCCATTCCGGTCAGTCGGTCGGGGCTGTTGATGAGCAGCACAGCCAGCTCGGCGTAGGAGGTCAGATCCACCGGTGGTCCGTCTTTGCTGTAAGCGATGTGCAGGGGTTCGAGTATTACACGCTGTCACGGCCGCCACCATGCGAAACAAACTAAGCGCTATCTGTCACCATTCGCGGCCCGGCGATGTGGCAGAATCGAGCGACGGGTGACCCCCGAACCCTCCGGACGAGTGTTTCCGGCAAGCAGGCCCCGGGCTGCCACCGAAGCCGGGCCGGGCTGCTTCCGCACCGTCCACGTAGGAACAAGTCCTTCCGTCCGACTGAACCACAGGGGTCGCTTTGGCCGTCACGCCATCCTCGCTTTCCGTCGAATCTCCCGACCGCCTCGATCTCGACCCGGCGTTCGCCCTGCACCGCGGCGGGAAGATGGAGGTCCGCTCCACCGTCCCGGTCCGCGACGCCGCCGACCTGGCGCTCGCCTACACCCCCGGCGTGGCCCGGGTCTGCAGCGCCATCGCCGAACGCCCCGAGCTCGCCGACGACTACACCTGGGTGCCCAACGTCGTCGCCGTCGTCTCGGACGGCACCGCCGTCCTCGGCCTCGGCGACATCGGCCCGGCCGCCGCGATGCCGGTCATGGAGGGCAAGGCCCTGCTGTTCAAGCAGTTCGCCGGGGTCGACGCGGTGCCGATCTGCCTCGACTGCACCGACGTCGACGCGCTCGTCCAGACCGTCGCCCGCCTGGCGCCCTCCTTCGGCGGCGTCAACCTGGAGGACATCAGCGCACCCCGCTGCTTCGAGGTCGAGGCCCGGCTGCGCGAGCTGCTCGACATCCCCGTCTTCCACGACGACCAGCACGGCACCGCCATCGTCGTGCTCGCCGCGCTGCGCAACGCCGCCCGGCTCACCGGCCGCTCCCTGGGCGAGCTGCGGGCCGTCGTCGCCGGGGCCGGCGCCTCCGGCGTCGCGGTCAGCCGCATGCTGCTCGACGCCGGGATCGGCGACCTCGCGGTCGCCGACTCCGGCGGCCTGATCCACGACGGCCGCGACCGGCTGAACCCGGTCAAGGAGGCCCTGGCCCGCGACACCAACCGCGCCGGCCTGCGCGGCTCCACCGAGGACGCCCTGGCGGGCGCCGACGTGTTCGTGGGCCTGTCAGGATCGACCGTCTCCGAGGAGGCCGTCGCCTCCATGGCGCCCGGCTCGATCGTCTTCGCGCTGTCCAACCCGACGCCCGAGATCTACCCGGAGATCGCCGCGAAGTACGCCCGGGTGGTGGCGACCGGCCGCTCCGACTTCCCCAACCAGATCAACAACGTGCTGGCCTTCCCTGGCGTCTTCCGCGGGGCGATCGACGTCCGCGCCACCGCGATCACCGAGAACATGAAGGTCGCCGCGGCCGAGGCGCTGGCGGCGGTGGTCGGCGACGACCTCGCGGCCGACTACGTCATCCCCAGCCCGTTCGACGAGCGGGTCGCCCCGGCGGTCACCGCCGCGGTCGCCGCGCAGGCCCGGCTCGACGGGGTCGCCCGCCGGTAGACCCCCGGCGGTTCCCTCGACCCGACGCCCTCCGCCCGACCGGCGGGGGGCGTCGCGCGTTGTACGCGTCGTGCGCGCTGTACGGCTTCGGCCGACGTTCCCCCTTCGGCCGTGTCCCCCTCAGCGGTGATTCCCCATCGGCCGGTGTCCCCTTCAGCCGACGTTCTTCTTCGGCGGATGTTCCCCTTCGGCGGATGTTCCCCGGAATCCCTAAAAGTCGGTAACGGAACGTGCTATAAACAGAGCGCTCCGTCACTATCTCGGCAAGACGTGCGGGAGGGGCGGAGACCGGCACGGGGTGCGAACCCTCCCGGCGCCCCCGCGGTGCCCACGCCGTGCCCGTCCGGCACCCGCGCCGTGCTCCCGTGGCCGTCTCCGCGGCGCGCGGCATGTGCGGCGCGCACGGGTGCTCAGCGGTGCTCACGGCAGGAGAGCGATGACACACCGGCCCGACCACTCACTTCGGCGGCTCATGGCAGAGGCGGGGTTCATCCGCCCGAGGCCGTCCCGCGGGGCCGACGCCCCCGGGCAGGAGTTCCCCCATACCTGGCAGGAGGCGATCACGACCGTGACGGCACTGTGGCACGGAGACGTGGAGAGACGCAGGTTCCTGATCGACTCGGCCTTCGCGGTCGGGGCGGGCTCGACCGGCGCGCTGCGCTGGCTGACCCTCCCGCTGGAGTCCGCCCCCGCCGCGGGCGGCCACCGGCGGGTGGGCACGGCCGACATCGCGGCCATCCGGGAGGTGACCCGCTCCTTCGGCGAGCTGGACAACAGGTTCGGCGGCGGCCGGATCCGCCCCGCCGTCGTGAAGTACCTCGACACCGCGGTCGCCCCGCTGCTGTCGGACGGCTCCTACGGCGAGACCACCGGCCGGGCCCTGGCGTCCGCCGCGGCCGAGCTGACCCGGCTGGCCGGGTGGATGGCCTACGATCTGGAACGGCACGGCCTGGCCCAGCGCTACCTC
This sequence comes from Streptosporangium sp. NPDC053982, assembly GCF_055585205.1. Taxonomy (NCBI): domain Bacteria; kingdom Bacillati; phylum Actinomycetota; class Actinomycetes; order Streptosporangiales; family Streptosporangiaceae; genus Streptosporangium; species Streptosporangium sp. NPDC053982. The sequence continues at coordinate 186,153 of NZ_JBVJKQ010000017.1, read as the reverse complement.
ATCCAGGCGCTCCGGCTGGCCAGGGAGGCCGGAGACCACGGCCTCGGCGGGGAGATCCTCGCCGGGATGAGCCACCAGGCGGTGTACGTCGGGCAGCCGGCGCACGCCCTCGACCTCGCGCGGGCCGCCCAGCTCTCGGCCCGCCGCGCCGGGATCTTCACCCTGCTCGCCGAGGCGCACGTGATGGAGGCGCACGCCCACGCCGTCAAGGGCGACCGTACGGCGTGCGCCGCGTCGCTGCACGAGGCCGAACTGGCCTTCGACCGCCGCCGGGGCGCCGACGAGCCCGGCTGGATCTCCTACTTCGACGAGGCGTACCTCGCGGCGAAGTTCGCCCACTGCTTCCGCGACCTGGGCGACGGCCCGGCCACCGTACGGCACGCCACCCGGTCGCTCGACATGGACGGGCGGTACGTGCGGGGGCGGATGTTCAACCTGTCCCTGCTCGCGGCGGGATGGCTGCGCAGCGGCGACCTGGAGCAGGCGTGCTCGGCGGCGGGGGAGGCGCTGGAGCTGTCACGCGACCTCCAGTCGGCGCGCAGCCGGTCGTACGCGGACGACCTGCGGCGGAGGTTCGCGCCGTTCGCGGGGGAGAGCGTGGTGAGGGAACTGGGGGAGCGGACCGGGAGCGCGGCGGCGGTCTGACGGGCGCGCCGAGGGCGGGTCTTCGGGCGGCTCGGGGCCGGAGAAGCCGAGGACGACCCGAACTAGATGGGGCGAGAAAAGACTGAGGGGCCCGGCAAGAGCCGGGCCCCTCAGGTGGAGCAGGTGAGCTTGAGGTTTGGACCCCCTAGCTCAGGTGATCGTCAGACTTACTTGACGATCGAGCCGGACCACACAGCGTTGGCCTGGTTGTAGACCGTCGCGGTCTCACCGTCGAAGTACGGGGAGGTGCTCAGGTCGTAGCGGCCGTTCTTGTCCTGGTCGCCGAACAGGCTGGTCACGCCGTTGACGTAGCCGAGACGCTTGGCGTTGTTGTACTTGATGAGCCACGGAGCGCCGTCGGCACCCGGGGTCATCGAGCACTTCAGGCCCACGTGCTCCTCGACCTTCTCGGCCGCGGAGACGTACACCTTGGCGGAGGTGGTGCCGTAGCACCACTTCGGCGTGACACCGGTGAAGGCCTTGTTGCCGTCGGGGTGCGCGTCGGCCGGGTAGCCGAACACGAACACCTTCTGGCCGGTCTTCTGGTTCCAGGCCACACCCTGGCCACCGACGTTGTCACCCAGCTTGCCGGCGTCCTTGATGAAGCCGTCGGCGATGACGTAGTGGAAGATCACGTACTGGACGGACGCGCTCTCCTTGACGTACTTCACCACGTAGAAGTGCGTGATGATGTAGTTGCCGTTCACGACCTCCTTGTAACCGGGGCCGGTGTAGGCGTCGTACGTCGCCTTGGTGACGTTCTCCTTGTGGCTGTACCACTTGGTGCCGGGCGCCGGACGGTTACGCGGGTCACGGGAGTGGGGGTCCTGGCCACGCTCAAGGGCGGGGGCCTTCTCGAAAGCCCACTTGTCGACCTCGACCGGAGCGGCCTTGGCGTCCTGGTGCTGCGGGCCAACCTCGTCCGAGGCGTCGACCTTGCGGACCTCGCCCTGGGCGCCCTTCTGGGTCAGGCGGTCGAAGGTCTCGAAGTCCTTGACGACCTCCTCCTTGACCTCCTTCTTGCCCTCGAACTTGTCGTACTCGGCCTTGGAGACTTCCTTGGCCGAGCCGCCACCGATCTGGACACCGTTGTAAACGGTCACGAACGCGTAGTCGCGGTCGCGGTCGTTGAACACGGAGTAGTCGTAGTGCGTGAAGGCGGTCTTGCCGACGTAGACGCCGAAGGGAGCCTTGCCCTGGTAGTAGGCCGGGACGAAGACCCACTTGTTCATGACGCTGCCGTTGGCCTTGTCGTCGTAGACGCAGTGGCCGGCGGTGGCGACGAGGTTGTGGTACTTCGACTGCACCGAGGTGGCGGAGCACCACTTCAGGCTGCCGTCGGGGGCCTCGAAGAACACCTTGCCGATGGTCTTCGGCAGGTTGATGTTCTTGACCTTGGCCGCGGTCTTCTTCTCCTCGCCGATGGGGGCGGCGAGACCCGGCTTGCCGTCAGCGGTGTAACCGCCACCGGCCTTCAGCTGCGGGGTGGCCTTGGTCTCCCAGGTGTAGGGAGTGGCCTTGGCCAGGTTGATCGTGTCGCCGTTCTTCGCGAGCCAGAACTCGGCCACTTCCGTCGCGGCGGGAGCGTCCTTGGCCATCGTGTCGGAGGCCCAGTCGGGAGCGGCGTTGGCGGTACCGGCGAGGCCGGCGGCCAGCAGGCCGGAGGCGAGGACGACGCCACCGGCGGGGAGGAGGATGCGCTTCAAGGGAAACTCCTTGGTCTGATGTGGAACGCTTCTTGCGTCCCATGCGTCAGTAAAGGGATAGCCAGAAACATACAGGGCGGATCTTGTGAATCGGAAGCCGCTTTGGTGGGTAAGAAGGGTGTGAGCGGTGCCGAGACCGTTCTGTTACCTTCGCCGCGCGATGAAACCGTTGTGACGGTTGGGGTTTGCCGGACCTGTTTCCGCAGATAGTCATGATCTCGTCGCGGACGTGGTCCAAGCGGGGTGAGTGTCCGGTCGCGGACCGTGATCATGCCAATGTGACGCAGATCACATGGAACCGATGGCACCGAATCCGGCCGAACCACGTCTAACGCGCCCGATCCCCACCCCGCGCGGACCTCCAACCCCCAAGATCTTGCCTTTTGGCTCTCTCTGGTTCGTCCTCTATATGGCCAAAAGTCCGCTTTCTGTGGAGGGATGGCCCGATCCCGCTCCTCCCGGACGCCGCCGTGGAACCCCGGATCCCGCCCGAGGCCCCGGAATCCGCCGGGAAACCGGGAAACCCGTCGTGCGACCCCCCGGAAACGCCGACGGGACCCGGCAGAAGATCTCTGCCAGGTCCCGTGGATGGGGTGGAGAAGCGCCCTCAGAGCCCGCCAGGGACCCCGAGAGGCGGGTGGCCTACCGGTACAGCTCGCCGTTCGGGCCGACGATCTTGCCGGACCACACGTTGGCGGCCTGGCGGTAGATGTCGGCCGTCTCGCCGTCGAAGTACGGCGAGGTGATCAGGTCGTAGCGGTCGTTCTTGTCCTGGTCGCCGAAGAGGCTGGTGACGCCGTTGACGTAGCCGAGGCGCCGGCCGCTGCTGTACTGCGTCAGCCACGGGCCGCCATCGGCACCCGGGGTGAAGGAACCCTTGAGGCCCATGTGCTCCTCGACCTTGTGCTCGGGGGAGACATAGACCTTGCCGGACGGCTTGCCGTAGATGTACTTGGGCGTCACGCCGCTGTAGGGCTTGTCGCCGTCGGGGTGCGGGGCCGCGGGGTAGCCGAAGGCGTAGACGGGCTTGCCGGTCGGCTGGTTCCAGGTGACGCCCTGGCCGCCGACGTTGTCGCCCAGCGCGCCGACGTCCTTGGACTTCAGAATGTAGTACTGGCCGCCGCCGCCCCACTTGGGACCGGTGAACTTCTGGAAGTCACCCCGGCTGACCTTGTTGACGCCGTCGAAGGCCACGCCGTTGAAGACGGTGACGAAGGCGTAGTCCTTGTCGTAGTCCTCGTAGTTGGCGAAGTCGTAGTGGGTGTAGGCGGTCTTGCCGACGTAGATGCCCCACGGCACCTTGCCCTGGTAGTAACCCGGGACGAAGACCCACTTGCTCATCGTGTCGCTGTTGGTCTCCGGGTCGTAGACGCAGTGACCGGCGGTGGCGACGAGGTTGCGGTACTTCGACTGGATCGAGGTGGCCGTGCACCAGCGGTACTGGCCGTTGACGACGAAGAACACCTTGCCGACCGTGCGGGGCAGGTTGACGTTCGTGACGCGGGTCTGGGCCGGCCTCTCCGAGCCGGTCGGGCCGACGCTGCCGGGGCGCCCGTCGGCGGAGAAGCCGCCGCCCGCCTTCATCTTCACGCCGCCGGGGTCGGGGTTGTAGGCCGTGGCCCTCTTGAGGGCGGCGAAGTTCGAGGCGGCCCAGAAGTTGATGACCGAGACGGCCGAGGCGTTGTTGGTCGCCATGGAGTCGGTGGCCCAGTCGGGGGCTGCCTGGGCGGTGCCGGCCGTGCCACCGGCCAGCAGGCCGAGAACGAGCGCGGCGCCGCCGAGGGGGAGGAGGGAACGCTTCACAGACATGCTCCTTGTGCTGCACCGTTTTCCGGATGATCCGGAAACTGCGGGAAGACAAGGAAGAAACCTACCAAGATCCGGCAGGCGGAGGGGGCGGATCCCCCTCATCCGCCCCCTCGGGACTCAGCTCGCGGTCTGGTGCGCGGCCCAGTGATAGACGACGTATGTCGAGGCCATGAAGTACGGCGAGGAGATGCGGTCGTACTTCTTGTCGGTGTCGGTGTCCCAGGCGAAACTGTTGACGCCGTTGAGGTAGCCGACGCCGTTGGCGGGGTCGTAGTAGACCAGCCAGGGGCCGCCGCTGGCCCCGGCGGTGAACCCGCAGCGGAACGCGATGCCGCGGTCCACGAGGCGGGCCGGGGCGTTGGCCCGGTAGGTGCGCCCGTCGCACCGCTTCATCGTCCGCCCGTCGTACGGCCTGCTGCCGTCGATCTGCGGGGCCGCGGGGTAGCCGAAGGCGAAGGTGGACAGGCCGACGCCGCGGTTGACCATCAGTCCCTGCCCGCCGACGTTGTCCTCCAGCGCGCCGACGTCCTCCATCGTGTAGGCGCCGGCGGTCTTGCCGGGCTTCCAGCGGAACCCGTCGTGCACGGTGATGAACGCGTAGTCGTAGTCGTAGTCGCCCTGGGCGATGAACTTGGAGTGCAGGTTGAGCGTGTGCCCGACGTAGATGCCGTACGGGGTGCCGCCGTCGGCGTAACCGGGGATGAAGATCCAGTACTCGGCGAACCTGTCCTGCTTGGCGTCATAGGTGCAGTGCGCGGCCGTCGCGACCAGCCGGTGGTTGGCGGCGGCCACCGACGAGGCGGAGCACCAGTAGTCCTTGTCGCCGATCCGGAAGAAGACCTTGCCGACGGTGATCGGGTTGCCGCCGGTCTGCTGCTTCTTCTTCGGGAAGCTGGGGCTGACGACGGAGGACGTGGCGTCCTTGGTCGTCTTCGCGCTCCCGGAGCTCGTTCCGGCCGCGGGGACGGCGGCGCCCCCGGCGGGGATGGGCATCCCGCCCGCGGCCGTCGCGGTGGCGCTCGCCGTCGCGCTGGACGCCGGGGACGCCGACGCGCTGGAGGTGGAGCCGCCGCTGGGCTTGACCTCGGGGGTGGCGGGTGTGTTGTCCTGGGCCTTCTTCAGCCGGTCCGGGTTCCAGTACTCCGCGATCCGCTTCATGTCCGCGTCGGTCTTGGTCAGCGTGACGGAGGTGATGCCGTTGGGCGTGCCGGCCCAGGGGGAGGCCACCGCGTCCGCTCCCGCGCTCCCGGCGAACGCGGCCACCAGCGTCACGCAGGCGGCGAACAGCGCGCCGAGCGTGACGGTGAGTCGCCGGACGCGGGGGGACATGAGGGGCTTCCTTCCGGGGGACGGAGCTGGGGGCGAAGGGGCTGGGGAGGCGGTGAGGAACTATTTTTCCAGATCAATTTGGTTTTGGGCAGGTCGGCCAACCGATTCGCTCTGGCCCGGTCGCCCTGTCAGCCTGCCGCCGGGCGTATAAGCGCCCCGTCAAGACCCGCGAGACCCGGAAGGGCCGGGGCTTGCGCACCCGGCCCTTCCGCTGTCCACACCGCGAGGACTAGGAGGGGAGCTTCCCGGTCCAGAGGTTGGCGGCGTGCTTGTAGATGGCGGCGGTCTCACCGTTGAAGTACGGCGTGGTCGTCCGGTCGTAGCGGTCGTTGTTGTCGCTGTCGACCGTCAGGCTCACGACGCCGTTGAGGTAGCCGATCCGCTTGCTGTTCGAGTACCGCAGCAGGAAGGGGCCGCCGCTGGCGCCGGGGGTGAAGGCGCACTTGATGGCCTGCTGCTCCTGGGCCTTGTACTTCGAGACCACGGGGGCGGCCACGGTCGTGCCGTAGCACCACTTCATGGTCTGGCCGCTGTAGGGGCGGCTGCCGTCGGGGTGGCCCTGGGTCGGGTAGCCGAAGGTGAAGACCTTCTTGCCCAGCTTCTGGTTCCAGGCCACGCCCTGGCCACCGACGTTGTCACCCAGGCGGCCGGCGTCGGCCACCGTGGTGATGAAGTACCGGAAGATCACGTACTTCACCGACGCGGTCTTCTTGATGTACTTCACCACGTAGTAGTGGGTGATGGTGTAGTTGCCCCTGCTGTCGAGCTTCCGATAGCCCGGGCCCTTGTAGGCGTCGTACTCGGTCTTGGTGACGTTCTCGACACTGGTGGCCAGCTTGGAGCCGCTCTTGGGCCAGTCGGCCTGGTCCAGCGTCTTGTCGCCGCGGGTGACCTTGCCGTCCTTGAGGCCGTAGACGTCGCCGGAGACCTTCTCCCAGGTCCACTTGTCGGTCTCGACCGCGACACCGATGGCGCCCTTGTACTGCGGGCCGACCTCGTCCTCGGAGGAGACGTTCTCGACCTTGCCGAGACCGCCCTTCTGGGTCCACCGGTCGTAGGTCTCGAAGTCGACGACCTTGGAGTCCTCGCGGCCCGCGCCGCCCTTGTCGACGTGCGCCTTGTAGGTCTTGTAGTCGACTTCCTTCTCGGGCTGCTGCTTGATGCCGTTGTAGACGTTGACGAAGGCGTAGTCGTAGTCGTAGTCCTCGAAGATCGTGAAATCGTCGTGGGTGTTGACCTTGGAGCCGACGTAGACGCCCCAGGGAGCCTTGCCCTGGTAGTAGCCGGGGATGAAGACGAAGTTGTCGTACGGCTTGTTGGTGTCGGTGTCGTACACGCAGTGGCCGGCGGTGGCGACCAGGTTGCGGAACTTCGACTGGATCGAGGTGCCGGAGCACCAGCGCTCCTGACCCTTGTCATCGACGAAGAAGACCTTGCCGACGGTGATGGGCAGGTTCACGTTCTTCGAACGGCCGGCGGTCTTGCCGCCCTCGCCGGTCGGGGCGATCTGGCCCGGCTTGCCGTCGGCGGCGGCCTTGGCGGCGCCGGTCTTCGTCAGCTTGGCCGAGATGGTGGAGTCGGCGGTGAAGGTCTTCGCCGACTTCAGCTTGGAGGGGGTCCAGTACGCCGCGATGGCCTTCGCGTTGCCGGACGGGGTGAGCGCGGCCGACTTGACGTCGGGCTTCGGCGCGGCCTGGGCGGTGCCCGCGAGAGGGGCCGCGATCATGGTGGCCGCGACGAGGGCGCCACCGGCGGGGAGGGCCAGGCGCTTGGCTCGGGAGTTCAATCTAGCTCCTTCTTTGTCATGAGTCGCTCGGGTTGACTCATGCATGCGTAAAGAGACAAGAGGAGACCGTACTCGGCAAAGATGGTTTAAAGGGACCGAAAGCGGACAGTCAAGGGGGACCGTTACGGGGTCGTTACCAAAACCATGGAACCGAAAGCCGCGAACCGGCGTCTGATCTACTTCCTCTTGATCGACCGCCTCGAAACCGGTCGCACGCCGCGCTGAGCTGGGGCTGCGCGCCGCCGTCGCGACGGCGGAACGGTCCACGATCTTTTCCCGGAAGGCGCGTCGCCGCGAGACAGGAAGCGGCCGGGCGTTGTAGCATTCCCGCAGTTCAGAGCCTTGATCCATCCCCCCGGTCAGGCCGGTCACCTCGTTCCGGCCCGCCCACGCAACGCCGTCCTCGGGGGATTCCATGTCACGTCTCCGCTGCCTGGCAGCCGCCGGTCTCGTCCTGATCTCCAGCACCGCCCTCACCGCCGCGGCGACCGCCGCCACCGCCGCGTCCGGAACCCGGGAGACCGGGATCGCGAGGACGCCCGGGGCCTCCTCGCTGAAACCCGTTCCGCCGCGGGTCCAGCGGATGCGGAACCGCAACGCCGCGCCGCCCCGGCGCAGGCGTCCCTGGAAGACCATCCGGATCGAACCGGCCGCACCACCCCGCGCCACCGACCAGCAGCGGCCCGCCGACCGGCAGCGCCCGCCCGCGACCGGCCAGCGGCCCCCCTCGGCTCGGCAGCGGCCGCCCGCGGCCCCCGTGGCGCAGCAGGGGCCCGCCGTCTCCCCGCAGTCCATGGCCGATCCGCGCAGGCCGGCGCCCCTGATGTCGCCGGAGAACATGCGGGTGCTCGTGCTGACCGTCACACCGGGGGAGCAGTTCTCGGCCTCCGCGGCGCGGTCCGCCCTGCTCGTCTGCGACCCGCCGCGCGGCTCGCACCCGCAGGGGGCCAGGGCGTGCGCGGAGCTCAGCGTGGTCAACGGCGAGTTCACCGCGCTCCGGCCGCAGCCGGGGGTGGCGTGCACGATGCAGTACGACCCGGTCACCGTGACCGCGAGCGGCATCTGGGACGGCCGCAGCATCAGGTACCAGCACACCTTCGGCAACTCCTGCGTGATGCGGGCCAGCACCGGCTCGGTCTTCGCCTTCTAGGAGACGTCCGGACCCGAACCGAGGTGATCCGGATCCCGGAGAAGGGGATCCGGTTCCCATGAGTGCCTCGCGGCGCCCCGCGCCATGAGGCGCCGATGCCCGAGGGCGTCGTGAACCCCCGGTGCCGCAGCGCACCGCAAGCCCCGGGTGAGGGCCGCGGAATCCCGAAACCGCGGGCCCCCGGACCACGAAGGGGCCCGGTCTCCGTGGAGACCGGGCCCCTCGTCACGGCGGGCGGCCGAATGGCCTTGCGGCCGCCCGGCGGGGGTTTCGCACCACCCCGTCAACCGGTCCAGCGGTTGGCCGCGGTCCTGTAGACCTTGTAGGTGTCGGTGTCGAAGTACGGCGAGGAGATCCTGTCGTAGCGGTCGTTCTTGTCGGTGTCCCACGCGACGCTGTTGACGCCGTTGATGTAACCGGTCCGCGTGGAGTTCTTGTACTTCAGCAGCCAGGGACCGCCGCTGGCGCCCGCGGTGAAGGCGCACCTGAAGCCGACGTGCTCCTGAATGTTGTACTGCGGGGCCGCGGGCATGGCGGCCGCGGTGCCGTAGCACCACTTCATGGTGCGCCCGCTGAAGGGCTTGTCGCCGTCGGGGTGCAGGCCGGCCGGGTAGCCGAAGGAGAAGACGTTGTTCTTCACCTTCTGGTTCCAGGCGAAGCCCTGGCCGCCGACGTTGTCACCGAGCCGGCCGACGTTCTTGATGGCCGGCTTCCACTTCCCGTCGGTGCCCTTCTCCCAGTCGACCTTGTAGCCGGAGCTGACGTTGACGAACGCGTAGTCGAAGTCGTAGTCCTCCTTGACCACGAAGTCGTCGTGCGCGTTGAACCACTTGGCGGCGTAGATGCCGTACGGGTTCTTGCCGTTCCACGCCTGGTTCCCGTCCCAGTAGGAGGGGATGAAGACCCAGTTGTCGTAGAACTTGTTGCTCTTCACGTCGTAGACGCAGTGCGCCGAGGTGGCGACCAGGTTGCGGTACCTGCCCTGGATGGAGCTGCCGGAGCAGTACTTCCAGCTCTTGGGGTCCGCCGGGTCGGAGCCGGGCAGGGTGAAGAAGACCCGGCCGACGGTGTTGGGCAGGTTGACGCTCCTGCTCCTGGTGGACCTGCCGCCCTCCTGCCCGATCGGCGGGACCGATCCGGCCTTGCCGTCGGGCTGCCCGGCGGCCTTGGACGCCGTACCGCCCCTGACGCTCAGGTCGAGGTCGCGGGAGGCGTCGGTGGCCCGGCGCATCCGCTCCGGTGACCAGAAGGAGGTGGCCTCGACGGGGGTCTCCGAAGCGGGGGAACTCACCACGTCACCGGGGGACGACGCGCCGGCCTGCGCGGTGGAGGTGGCGCCGATCACGCCGGTGACCATGAGGGCACCGGTGAGGGGGATCGCGAGGCGCCGTGCTCGGGGATTCAATGGAGCTCCTTTCGTTCTCGGCGAGGGTCGGGACTTCCGCTCGCCAGGAAAACGCTCGGAACGCTACTGAATTGATCAAGGCTTCGGCGATGAAATGACGCGAAAAAGTCTGGAACGGTTCCATGTGATGCGAAGGTGTTATGTGAATAGCGATTGGTTATGATTTGTCGAAAAGGTATATCTCCTGGTGGGAGTGCCTGTAGGGATCGCGCGAAATAGTCTGTAGCACCATCGTCACCACTGGCAGGAATTCGTTTCCCCGGTAACCGGGGGCACGTGAGTCGATTGGGGGCGACGCGGTACGGAACGCATGGGAAGTGGTGCGGTGCAAGGCGTGGGCGGCGCGGTGGTTCGGTTCAGGCGCGGACGGGGCGGCGGTGCGATGCGGCGCGGAATGGAAAGACGCCGACCTGTGACCGCCCCGACGAGGGCGCCGGGACCTCCGTGGCTCGATGATGGGACACGGAGTGCACCTTCCGTACGAAGGCGGCAGCGGCATGGCCGGCGAGCGAGACGACATCATCGAGACGGGACGGCCCGAGGGCGCCCGGCGGCGGGCCGGGGCCGGAGCCGGGATCGCCGTACTGCTCGTGCTCGCGGCCGTGACGGTCTCCGGCCTGCTGTCCGGCCCCGAGCCCGGAGAGGTCCCGCCGTCCCCGCCGTCCAGGCCGTCGGCGGCGCCCACCGGAGAGGCATCCCCGGCCTTCCCCGACGATCCGGCGCCCAATGTGCTGCGCCCGCGGACCCGGCACCGGGGCGGCAGGGAGATCCTGGATCTCGTCTTCCCCGACGGCACCGCGGCCGAGCTGAGCTACCCGGCAGGGCTGGGCCTGGCTGAGCTGGGCGTACGGCCCGCGTACGGCGGATGGCCCGACGGGCGTCCCGGCCTGTTCCGGCTGCTCGTCGCCCCGTCCGGCGGGCCGGAACGGGACGGCTCGCCGATCCGGTCGATGGCGGAACGGGTCACCCTGTGGCCCCCGGTGAGCCCCGCCGAAGGCGACGTACTGCTGTTCGACTTCGCTCCCTGGTACGTCGCGCTGCACGACTCCAAAGAGGGAATGGACTTCGAGGACCGGCTCCTGTGGGCCCGCGGCCTGCGCGGCAGGACGACCGGGAACGGCTACCTGGTGCTGACGGCCGAGCCTCCGCTGCGGCTGGCCCGGCCCGGGGAGCTGTTCGGGGAGGAGCCCGCGGGACCGCAGCTGTGGTTCGGGGGCGCCAGGGAGACGCTGGTGGTGATGGCGCCGATGCCGGGTTGCGACGCCGGAAGGATCCGGATGGCGATGATCGGGGAGCGGCGCCGCTTCTCCGCCGAGACCTGCCGCGACGGGGTGTACGTCGCCGCCTCCGGTGAGCGCGGGCACGTCGAACGGGTGATCGACGGCGTCCGGTTCCGGCTCGGCCGTACCCCGGCCCCGTGAGGAGCCGTCCGGTGCAGGCGGCGCGGGCCGGTCGGTGGGGCCGGCCCGCTGCGTCCCGGTCCCGCCCGCCGGGTCGGACGACCCGCGCGTCCCGAAGGGCCTGCCGGGTCGGGCGGCCCGCGTGTTTCGAAAGGCCTGCCGGGTCGGGCGGCCCGCATGCGCCGAAGGACCCGCCGGGCGGGCGGGGGTGCCGCGGGAGGCGCGGGCCGGAGGCGTAGGGTGCGGCCATGTTCGCCGTAACCGCCACACAGACCGACCCCGACAACCCCCTCGCCGGGCTGACGCTCGGTGAGCGACCCGAACCCGAGGTCCCCGACGGCTGGACCACCGTCACGGTCCGGGCCGCCGCGCTCAACCACCACGACCTGTGGACGCTGCGGGGCGTGGGCATCCGCCAGGAGCGGCTGCCGATCATCCTGGGCTGCGACGCCGCCGGAGTCGACGAGGACGGCAACGAGGTCATCGTCCACGCGGTGATCGGGAACGGCCCCGACGAGACGCTCGACCCGAAGCGGTCCCTGCTGTCGGAGACGTACGACGGAACCTTCGCCGAGCGGGTGGCCGTGCCGCGGCGCAACCTGGTTCCCAAGCCCGCCGCGCTCGGGTTCGAGGAGGCGGCCTGCCTGCCGACCGCGTGGCTGACCGCCTACCGGATGCTGTTCGACAAGGCCGGTCTGGAGCCCGGCTCCACCGTGCTCGTCCAGGGCGCGGGCGGCGGCGTGGCGACCGCGCTGATCGCGCTGGGCCGCGCGGGCGGCTACCGGGTCTGGGCCACCAGCCGCTCGGAGGAGAAGCGGTCCCGTGCCCTCGACCTGGGCGCCGATCAGGTCTTCGAGAGCGGGGCCAGGCTGCCCGAGCGGGTGGACGCGGTGATGGAGACCGTCGGCCAGGCGACCTGGGACCACTCGCTGAAGTCGCTGCGGCCCGGCGGGCGGATCGTGGTCTCCGGCGCGACCAGCGGCGCGGTGCCGCCGGCCGACCTGAACCGGGTGTTCTTCCTCCAGCTCTCCGTGGTCGGCTCGACCATGGGCACCCGCGACCAGCTCGCCCGGCTCGCCCGGTTCCTGGAGCAGACCGGCGTCCGCCCGCCGATCGACCGGACGCTCCCGCTGACCGAGGCCGCCGAGGGGTTCGCGGCCATGGAGAAGGGCGACCTCTTCGGGAAGGTCGTCTTCACCACCGGAGGCTGAACCGGACAGGGTACGGCCGGCCACCGGGCGGGCCGTACCGAGCCGGACCGGCGGCGCGGCCGTCGCCCGCCGGCGCCGCCCCGGCACGTTCCGGACCCCGCGGGCCGTACCCGCGGGTCGATGCGCGGCTCAGCGCAGGGCGTCGCGGATGCGGCGGGCGGCGTCGTAGAGCGCGTCCTGCGCGGTGGCCAGGGTCTCCTCGGTCACCCGGCGGCCGGCCGCGTCGGCACGGACCTCCTCGGCGAACTCGGCCAGCATCTGCCCGAGCCGGGGGTCACCCGACGGGTCCTGCCCGGGGAAGCCCTCGGCCCACAGGCGCTTCCACTCCTGCTTCCATTCCTGCTTCAGCTCACCGGCGTGCCGCTGCCACTCCTGCTTCTGCCGCTGCCATTCGGTCTTCTGGCGCTGCCATTCCTGCTTCTGGCGCTGCCACTCGGCCTTCTGCTCCCGCCACGCCTCGCGCTGGTTGCGCTGGTCGTCCGGGTGGTCGCGGTGGTCCCGGCGGCCCTCGCCCTGCTGCCCGGCGCCCTGCTGTCCGGCGCCCTGGCGCATGTCGCGCGCCATCTGGGTGAGCTCCTCGCGCAGCGAGCGGACCGTGTCGCGCACGTCCTCCTTGACCTCGCGGGCGATGTCGCGGACGGAGTCGGAGATCTCCTGCTCCAGGTCGGCGAGCTCGTCCATCCGGGCGTCCAGCTCCTCGCGGCCCCGTTCGGTGATCGTGAAGATCTTCTTGCCGTTCACCACCTCGTGGGTGACCAGGCCCTCCTCCTCCAGCCGGGCCAGGCGCGGATAGATCGTGCCGGGGGAGGGGGAGTACACGCCGAGGAAGCGGTCCTGCAGCAGCCGGATCACCTCGTAGCCGTGGCGGGGGCTCTCCTGGAGCAGTTTCAGCAGGTACAGCCGGAGCCGTCCGTGACCGAAGACCGGGCTCATGCGCGTTCTCCCTTCAGAAGCGTGACGTCCGCGGTGACGGTGGCCGCCGACAGGGACGCCATGCCGCCGCCGAGCCTGCCGCCGAGCGTCCTGATCCCGGGTTGGCCGGACTCGGCGAGCCCGGCGAAGGCGCTGGCCAGCCTGCCGGAGGTGGAGCGGATCGTGACGTCGGCCTCGACGTCGTGCGGCAGGCGGAGCACGATGTCGCCGGAGACGCTGTGCAGCGTCACGTGGCCGGTCGGCGGGAGCTCCAGGTCGGCGGTGATCCGGCCGGAGACGGTGTTGGCGCGCAGCCGGCGGGGCGTTCCCTTGGCCACGGTCAGCTCACCCGAGACGCTCTTGACCGACAGGTCGCCCGCCAGGCCGCGGCTCTCGACGGAGCCGGAGACGGTGTCCGCGTGGGTCTCGCCGCTCACGCCGTCGAGCACGATCTCCCCGGAGACGCTCCTGACCGTGGTGCGGTTCTCGAAGCCGGTGACGACCGCGGAGGCGGAGACCACCCCCACGGCGACCGGGCACTCCCGGGGTACGGTCAACGTCAGCGTGGCCTCCCGGCGCCCGGACCGCAGCCAGCTCAGCAGGCCGTCCCAGGTGAGGTCGCCGTAGGCGACGGTGAGGGTGCCGTCGTCGTCGTGGGTGACGACCAACGGCGGGCTGTCGATGCCGGTGACGTCCAGGGTGGCGGGGCCGTCGCTGGCCAGCACCGCCAGTCTGCCCGCGACGATCCGGACGTTGAGCCCGCTGACCGCGTCGAAGGTGAGCTGTCCGGGTTCGTCGATGGTCCACTGCCGCATGTCGGTGACCTCCTTGAGGACACGATATGTCGCGTCGCCGACGAAGGTCAAGATATATCGCGTCGAAACGGGTCAGTCGTCCTCGTCGTCCAGCCGGGCGAGCCAGGTGGCCAGCCGCTCCACCGGGGTCTCGAACTCCGGGTTCAGGTCGACGAACTCGCGCAGCCGGTCGGCCAGCCAGGCGAGGCTGACCTCCTCCTCGCCACGGCGGGCGGCGAGCTCCTCGATGCCGCGATCGGTGAAGTACATGGTTCTCCTCGAAGGTGGAAAGGGGCGGTAACGGGGAAGTCCCCCGCACGGAGCATGCGGGGGACTTCCGGGAAGCGGTGCCCGGTTCCGGCCCCGCCTCCTCCGGGAATCCGGCGGGAGACGGGGTCGGCCGGGTTCGCGACCTGAGCCGGGACGGCCGGGCTGCGGCCTGGGCCGGGACGGCGATCAGCCGAAGACCTGCGCCAGGATCTGCTGCAGCTCCCGCTCGTGCGCCGAGTGCGAGCCGGTCGCCGGGGAGGAGTTGGCCCTGCGGGAGACCCGCCGGATCGGACGCCCGCCGAACACGTCGGGCTTCTCCGCCATCTTCAGCGTCAGGAACGGCCACGGCCCCATGTTGAGCGGCTCGTCCTGCGCCCAGACCAGCTCGACGCCGTCGCCGTAGCGCGCCAGCTCCGCCTGGAGCGGGTTCGTCGGGAACGGGTAGAGCCGCTCCAGGCGGACGATCGCCACGTCGTTGCGGCCCTGCGCGTCACGCGCCGCGGCCAGGTCGTAGTAGATCTTGCCGGAGCAGAGCACGACCTTGCGGACGTCGCCCGGGTTCACCGTGACGTCGCCCAGCACCGGCCGGAACGCCCCCGAGGTGAAGTCGGAGACCGATGAGACCGCCGCCTTGTGCCGCAGCAGTGACTTGGGCGTGAACACCACCAGCGGGCGGTGCCGGTTCGACTTCGCCTGCCAGCGCAGCAGGTGGAAGTAGTTGGCCGGCAGGGTCGGCTGGGCCACGGTCATGTTGTCGTAGGCGCACATCTGCAGGAAGCGCTCGATGCGGGCCGACGAGTGGTCGGGGCCCTGGCCCTCGTAGCCGTGCGGCAGCAGCAGGGTCACGCCGGAGCGCTGGCCCCACTTCTGCTCGCCCGCGGTGATGTACTCGTCGATGACGGACTGCGCGCCGTCGACGAAGTCACCGAACTGGGCCTCCCAGCAGACCAGCGCGTCGGGGCGCTCCACGCTGTAGCCGTACTCGAAGCCGAGGGCGGCGTACTCGCTGAGCAGCGAGTCGTAGACGTAGAACTTCGTCGTGCCCTGGTTGAACGTCTTGAGCGGGGTGTGCTCCTCGCCGGTGAGGCGGTCGACCAGCACGGCGTGCCGCTGGGTGAAGGTGCCGCGCCGGGAGTCCTGGCCGACCAGGCGGACCGGGTGGCCGTCGATCAGCAGCGAGCCGAAGGCCAGGGTCTCGCCCGTGCCCCAGTCGATGCGGTCCTCGGCGACCATCTGGCCGCGGCGCTGCAGCACCGGCTGCAGACGCGGGTGGACGGTGAAGCCCTCGGGGAGGTTGAGCTGGGTGTCGACGATCCGCTTGACGGTCTCCTCGGAGACGGCCGTCTGGACGTCGTCGTGGGACCACTCGATGCTGCCGTCGACGTCGACCGGGCGGGTGAACTCGCCGGTCGCCTCCTTGTCGACCTCGCGGGTCTCGGCGAAGGCGTTCTCCAGCTTGGCCTGGTAGTCGCGGAGCGCGCCCTCGGCCTCCTCCACCGTGATGTCGCCCCGGCCGATCAGCGCCTCGGTGTAGAGCTTGCGGATGGAGCGCTTGGCGTCGATCAGGTCGTACATCAGCGGCTGGGTGAAGCTCGGGTTGTCGGTCTCGTTGTGACCGCGCCGCCGGTAGCAGATCAGGTCGATGACGACGTCCTTGCGGAACGCCTGGCGGTACTCGAACGCCAGCCGCCCGACCCGGACCACGGCCTCGGGGTCGTCGCCGTTGACGTGGAAGATCGGCGCCTGGACCATCCGGGCGACGTCGGTGGCGTAGACCGACGACCGGGACGAGGCCGGGGAGGTGGTGAAACCGACCTGGTTGTTGACCACGATGTGCACGGTGCCGCCGGTGCGGTAACCGCGCAGCTGCGACAGGTTCAGCGTCTCGGCCACCACGCCCTGGCCGGCGAAGGCCGCGTCGCCGTGGACCAGCACCGGAAGGACGGTGAAGCCCTCCTCGCCGCGCTCCAGGAGGTCCTGCTTGGCGCGGACCACGCCCTCCAGGACCGGGTCGACCGTCTCCAGATGGGAGGGGTTGGCCACGACCGAGGTCTTGAGCTTGGAGCCGTCGGCGGAGACGAAGTCGCCGCTGGCGCCCAGGTGGTACTTCACGTCACCGGAGCCGTGGGCGCTGCGCGGGTCGATGTTGCCCTCGAACTCGCCGAAGATCTGGCCGTAGGACTTGCCCACGATGTTGGCCAGGACGTTCAGGCGGCCGCGGTGGGCCATGCCGACCACGGCCTCGTCGAGCTTGTCGTCGGCGGCGGCGCTCAGCACCGAGTCGAGCAGCGGGATCAGCGACTCGCCGCCCTCCAGCGAGAACCGCTTCTGGCCGACGTACTTGGTCTGCAGGAACGTCTCGAACGCCTCGGCGGTGTTCAGGCGTTCCAGGATGCGCAGCTGCTCGTCCCGGTCTGGCTTGGCGTGCGGGCGCTCCACCCGCGCCTGGATCCAGGCCCGCTCCTCGGGATTCTGGATGTGCATGTACTCCACGCCGATGGTGCGGCAGTAGGAGTCGCGCAGCACGCCGAGGATCTCGCGCAGCCGCATCAGCGGGCGGCCGCCGAAGCCGCCGGTGGCGAACTCGCGCTCGAGGTCCCACAGGGTCAGCCCGTGCGACTTGATGTCGAGGTCGGGGTGCTTGCGCTGCTTGTACTCCAGCGGGTCGGTGTCGGCCATGAGGTGGCCGCGGACCCGGAAGGCGTGGATCAGCTCGATGACCCGGGCGGACTTGGCCACGTCGTCGTCGTGGGTGGCCGAGATGTCCTGGACCCAGCGGACCGGCTCGTAGGGGATGCGCAGGGCCTCGAAGATCTCGTCGTAGAAGCCCTCCTCGCCCAGGAGCAGGCGGTGGATCTGGCGCAGGAAGTCGCCCGACTGGGCGCCCTGGATGATCCGGTGGTCGTAGGTGCTGGTGAGCGTCATGACCTTGCTCACCGCGAGCCGGGAGAGCGTCTCGGGGGAGGCGCCCTGGTACTCGGCGGGGTACTCCATCGCGCCGACGCCGATGATCGTGCCCTGGCCGGGCATCAGGCGCGGCACCGAGTGGACGGTGCCGATCGTGCCGGGGTTGGTCAGGGAGATCGTGGTGCCCGCGAAGTCCTCGACGGCGAGCTTGCCGCCCCGGGCCTTGCGGACGATCTCCTCGTAGGCGACCCAGAACTGGCGGAAGTCCATGTTCTCGGCGCCCTTGATGGAGGGCACGAGGAGCTGGCGGGTGTCGCCCTTCTGGATGTCGATCGCCAGGCCGAGGTTGACGTGCTCGGGCTTGACCAGCACCGGCTTGCCGTCGACCTCGGTGTAGGAGAAGTTCATCTCCGGCAGGGCCGCGAGGGCCTTGACGACCGCGAAGCCGATCAGGTGCGTGAACGACACCTTGCCGCCGCGACCGCGCGACAGGTGGTTGTTGATCACGATGCGGTTGTCGATGAGCAGCTTCGCCGGGACCGCGCGGACGCTGGTCGCCGTGGGCACATGGAGGCTGGCCTCCATGTTGGACGCCGTACGGGCGGCGGCCCCCCTGAGTCGGACTTCCTCGGCGCCGGCGGCGGGCACGCTCGTCTCCTGCTTGGTCTTGGCCGCCGGGGTGGTCGTGGCGGCCGCTGGGGCCGCCGCCTTCGGCGCGGGGGCTGCCGGTGCGGGGGCCGGGGTCGCCGGGGCCGCAGCCGGGGTGGGGGTGGCGGGCGCGGCGGCGGCCGTGCCCGGGGGCGCGGCACGACCGGCCCCGGAGTCAGGGGTGTAGTCGGCGAAGAAGTTCCACCAGGCCCGGTCGACGGACTCGGGATCCTGGAGGTACTTCTGGTACAGCTCGTCGACCAGCCATTCGTTCTGACCAAAGGCTGCCAGCGGGTTTGTCCGCGACGACTCAGACGACACGGCGGAAATCGCCCTCTTCCGCAGATCGGCGTTGATGATGTTGATGATGGAGAACCGGTCCAAGGCTACTCGCCCGGACCCGGACCTGCGCCATTCCGGCGGCACCTCGCCGCCCGACCTTCCCAGGGTAGTCGAAAACGGTCACGCCCGAGGGCTCTGTCCGGGAGATGCGATCCTCGTCACTCGTCGTCGGCCGGTCCGGGCCGCCTGTCGCCCGCCGGACCGGATCATTCGCCATCGGCCGGGCCGACGGTCCTCGTCTCGACGCGCGCGCCGGGGCCGACGGCCCGCAGGAGCCCGGCCAGCTCGTCACCGGCGGCGGTCAGCTCCCCGATCGTCATGGGTTCGAGCCGCTCCAGCAGGAACAGCGCGTCGGTCGTCTCCTCGGTGATCCGGGTCCGCACGCACTGACGCCAGTTCCAGCGGCGGCAGGTGACGCCGCGGTCGTCGCGCCAGACCACCTCGCCGATCTCGGGGTGGTCGACGGCCGGCTCGCCCCGGTCGGTCGTCTCGAACGGCTCGTCGCCTCCCGCCCGGACCAGCCTGGCCGCCCCCTCGTAGCGGCCGAGGTCCTCGCCGCCGATCGGCAGGCCGTACCGGACGCTGACCGCGTTGTAGGCGTCGACCGCGAGGTTGACCTCCGGCAGCGGCATCCGCCGGACCAGCGCGTCCACCGACGGCCGGGTCCGCTGCGGTTTGGCCCCGAAGGCGCGGTAGGCCTCCCGCCACGCCTCGATCCTCGGGTCTCCGGCCGGTACGGCGTCGCGGGCGGCCTCGGCCAGCCAGGCGCGCGACCGGTCGTCGGTCGGGCCGTTGCGCAGGCCGTACACGCCCATGACCAGGACCGCGAAGTCGGGCCGCAGGGAGGTGACGGAGGGGTCCACCCGGATGTCGTCGATCACGGGCCCAGTTTAGGCGGGACGGCGGGGACGGTCCGTGGACGTGGAACCGGCCCCTCTGCGGCGGGTGCGCCGCCGGGGAGGGGCCGGGGATCGGGGAGGGCGGGGGACGCTCAGCGGCAGGGGGAGCCGTTGAGGAGGAACCGCTCGGGGGCCGGGTCGGCGCCCGGGGCGGACTTCCCGTTGAACCCGAAGGTGACCGACCCGCCGGGGGCGATCTTCTTGTTCCAGCTCAGGTTCCGCGCGGTGACCGCCGCGCCCTTCTGGTCGACCTCGGCGCTCCAGGCACCGGTGATCTTCCGGCCGCCGACGAAGGACCACTTCAGCGTCCAGCCGTCGATCGCCTTCGTGCCGGTGTTGCGGAGGGTGACCTGGGTGGTGAAGCCGTCGGGCCAGGCGCCGTGCCGGGTGTAGGAGACCTCGCAGGAGGCCGCGGGGGCGTCGTCGGCGACGAAGGCCGCCACCCAGGCCAGCGGGGCGTTCCAGTTGATGGTCAGCTCGTTGGTCGACCACGACTCGATGTCGTCGATGTAGCAGAACTGCGGGGCGCAGCCGCGCAGCTTGGCCTGGGCGGTCGGGTCCTGCAGGCCGGAGTTCGGGCCGCCGGCCAGGGTGCCGCGCGGCGGGTTGGGCAGGGACGGGTCGAGCTGGTGGGAGTACCAGCGGCTGTGCTGGTTGTGCGAGGCGACCTCGCCGTAGCCGGTGACGTACGACTGGTTGAGCGCGTTGCGGCCGAGGATGTAGTCCATCGTCTCGACCGCTCCGTCGCGGTACTTCGCCTCGCCGCTCAGGTCGTGGGCGACGGCCAGCACGACCGCGTTGTTCAGCACCTGGCTGTTGGAGCCCCACTCGAAGCTCGCCGGGCCGTACGGCATGCCGTACGGCTGGGCCTTCTGGATGGCGAGGTACTTGTCCGCGCCGGCCAGGACCGACGCCCGTACGGCGTCGCGGCCCGGCAGGGCGTTCGGCACGGAGGCCAGGTCGAGGCGGCCGAGCTGGGCGACGCTGCCCCAGTTGAAGCCCTCGGGGTTGAAGATGTCGGCCTTGTGCAGCGGGGAGGCGAGGACGTGGTCGGCGAACTCCTTCTCGCCGGTGGTGATGTACAGCTCGGCCGCCGCCCAGTAGAACTCGTCGGTCACGGTGGCGTCCTCGTAGGCGCCGCCGCCCACGCCGTCGGAGGGGCTGGCGTAGAGGGCGGGCTCGGCCTTGGCCGCGGCCCACGCCTTGCGGGCGGCCTTGAGGTTGCGCTCGGCGAACGCGGCGTCGTACGGCGCGAACAGCCGGGCGGCCTGCGCGGCGGTGGCGGCCAGGTTGAGGGTGGCGGCGGTGGACGGCGGGTGCAGCTCGCGCTTCTGCGGGTCGAGATGCGGCAGCAGCGGCAGGCCGGTCCAGTTGGCGTCGTGGATCTTGTGGTGGGCCATCCCGGCGTGCGGCTTGCCGTCCGGGACCTGCATGCTGAGCAGGAACTCCTGCTCCCAGCGGGCCTCGTCGAGGATGTCGGGCACCCCGTTGCCGCTCTCGGGGATGTTGAGCTGCCCGTCGGAGAAGACGCCCGTCGCCGCGGCCCGCTCGAAGGCCGACATGACCTGGTGGACCGAGATGCCGCCGTTGACGACGTACTTGCCGTGGTCTCCGGCGTCGTACCAGCCGCCCCTGACGTCGAGCGTGTAGTCGCAGACGCCCGGCTGGCAGGGCACCTTCACGTCGCCCTGGTTCGGCGCGACACCCAGGTGGCCGGCGGGCCTGCCGTACCCGGGGCGGAGGTCGTCGCGGATCTCGATGCCGCTGCGCTGGGGGTAGAAGAACTTCAGCGCGTCGTCCCGCATCCGGTCGTAGAGGTCGCGGCCGATGTCGAAGGGGCGGCTGGTCTCGCCGTCGGCCTCCAGCGTGTAGCCGGTCCCGGCGGCTTCGACGGAGCCGAAGTCGATCGAGTGGACGTTCTGGCCGGAGGTGGCGTCGTTTCCGCGCGGGGTGGTCTCGCCGGTCGCGACGACCTCGCCGCCCTTCTTCAGCCGCCAGGTCACCGGCTCGGTCCGCTCGGTGACCAGGGTGGCGTTCTTCGGCCCCGAGGGGAGGTAGCCGACCATGTTCACCCGGACCCGCGGGCCGGTGTCGGGCTTGTACACGTCGGGCTCGGCGCCGCCCTTGAGGGACACGTTGTCCAGGCAGAAGCGCCAGGGCGTGGCGCCGCCGCCGAGCTGGAAGACCACCTGGCCCTTGGGCTGGTCGACGGGGGAGGTGAAGGTGTAGGCGTAGTCGTTGCCCGACACGCTCAGCTCGGGGTTGACCGACAGGTAGGCGGTGTAGGGGTCGGAGGGCATCTGGACGATGGCCTTGGCGACGTGCCCGGGGTCGGCGGCGGCGAAGAAGGAGAACGCGTAGGTCTCGTCCTTGACCAGCGGGATGTCGTTGATCCCGACGATGACGTCCCAGGGGTTGACGGTGCCGCCGGGGACGTCGGCGCAGAGCCGGCCGCCGTCGACCTCCAGGGCGGTGTTGCCGGTGCTCCACCAGGGGGCCGAACCGGTGTCGAAGGTGCCGTTGGGGATCTGCTCCGGGCCCTCCTCGGCGGCGGCGGTGGCGGGCGTCGCGGAGAAGGTCATCGCGGCGGCGGCCACGGCGAGGGCGAGCCAGGCGGGGGGTCTGATCACGTGGTGTCCTTCGGGGGCGCGCGGTCAGCGGGTGCTCTGGGAACCGGGGACGACCCGGGGAGGGTCGTGGGAGCGTTCCCACGGATGGGACGCCCGATGGTTCCAGCGTGTTTCCCAGGGCGTCAACGGCCTGGCCCCCGGCGCGCCCGCTGACCGGCCCGGCGGGCGGCGCGCCCGGTGAAACTTTCATGGAGCGGCCGGGCGGGGGCCGACCGGCCGGGCCCGGCGACCGGACCATGACCGACAGACCCCGAGCGCCGGGCCCGGCGCTCGGAGTCCGGTGATCGGGGTCCGGCGTCCCGGCGCTCGGGGGCCGGGGTCCGCCGGTCGGCGTCCGGTGCTCAGGGGCCGCCGGCGTCGCGGCGGGTGCGTGCCGGTGCGACGGTCAGGGGGCCGTCCAGTCGATCTCGGGGCCCAGGGGGACGATCCCGGTGGGGTTGATGTTCCGCTGCGTCACGAAGTAGTGCCGCTTGATGTGGTCGAAGTCGGTCGTGTCGCGGAAGGCCGGGATCGCGTACAGGCGGCGGGCGTAGGCCCACAGCGCCGGGTGGTCGGTCAGCCGCCGCACCGAGCACTTGAAGTGCGAGTAGTAGACCGCGTCGAACCGGGCGAGCGTCGGGTAGAGCCGTACGTCGCTCTCGGTGAGGGCGTCGCCGTGCAGGTAGGGGCGGTCGGCGAGTCGCTCCTCCAGCGTGCCGAGCGTGGCGAACACGTCGGTGACCGCCTCCTCGTACGCCTCCTGCGAGGTGGCGAACCCGGCGCGGTAGACGCCGTTGTTGAGGCCGTGGAAGATCTGGTCGTTCAGCGCGTCGATCTCCGCGCGCAGCGCGGCCGGGTACAGGTCGGGGGCGCCCTCGGCGTGCCAGGGCGCGAAGGCCGTCTCCAGCGTCAGCGTGATCTGCGGGTAGTCGTTGGTGACCAGGACCCCGGTCTCGGCGTCCCAGACGCAGGGCACGGTGTAGCGGCCCTCGAAGCCGGGATCGGTCGCGAGGTAGAGCTCGGAGAGGAACTCCGCGCCGCTGACGGGGTCGCCTCCGGGGATCCGCCAGCCCCGCTCGTCGCGGATCGGGTCGACGATCGTCACGCCGACGACCTCCTGGAGGCCGAGCAGTTCGCGCACGATGAGCGAGCGGTGCGCCCACGGGCAGGCGTAGGAGGCGTAGAGCCGGTAGCGGCCGGCCTCGGGCGGGTGCTCGCCGCCCTCCTCGATCCGCGTGGTGAACCGGTTCGGCTGCCGGACGAAGCGCCCGGTGTCGGAGGTCTCGCGTGCCAGGTCCATGCTCCCGACCGTACGGCACCGCAGTAGAACATGGTTCGGTAACCCGGCAGAATCACGGGAGAGCAGGGGTGACGAAGGGAGAAGCGGGACATGCGGAGAGAGACGGTGACCCCGGCGAACGAGGCCCAGCGCCAGGCGTGGCGGAGCGGGGGCTTCCCCGAGGTGGAACGGGTGCGGCCGGGGGTGTGGTCGATCCCGGTGCCGATCCCGATCCACCCCCTGCGCTACGTGCTGGTCTACGCCCTCGAACTCCCCGGCGGGGTGGCGATCGTGGACGCCGGGTGGGACACGGAGGAGGCGTACGGCGCGCTGGTCGCCGGGCTGGGGGTCGCCGGGTACGAGATCACCGACGTCCGGGCGGTCCTGGTGACCCACATGCACCCCGACCACTACGGGCTGGCGGGGCGGGTCCGCGAGGCGTCGGGCGCGTGGATCGGCCTGCACCCGGCGGACGCCCGGCTGCTGGCCGGCCGCTACGACGAGAGCCTGGCCGACGACCTCGTACGGCGTGAGCGCGGCCTGCTGGCGCGGTCCGGGGTGCCGGAGCCGTCCCTGGACGAGCTCGCCGGGGCGTCCATGATGATCCGGCACTTCGTGAGCATGGCCAAGCCCGACCGGTTGATCGAGGACGGCGAACGCCTCGGCCTGCCCGGCTGGGACCTGCGGGCGGTGTGGACGCCGGGGCACTCGCCGGGCCACCTGTGCTTCGCCGAGCCGGAGCGGCGGCTGCTGTTCTCCGGCGACCACGTGCTGCCCCGGATCACGCCGATCGTCGCCGTGCACCCGCAGTCCGGGCCCAACCCGCTCGCCGACTACCTGGAGGCGCTGGCGGCGGTGGGCAGGCTCGACGTGGAGGAGGTGCTGCCCGCGCACGAGTACCGCTTCCTGGAACTGGCCGGCCGGGTGAGCGACGTGATCGCCCACCACCACGAGAGGCTGGCCGAGATCGAGGAGGTGGTCGGCGCGGCGGACGGCGTCTCCTGCTGGGACACGGCGACCCGGCTGACGTGGTCGCGGCCCTGGGAGAGCATCCCGTCGTACATGCGGCGGGGGGCCAACAACGAGACACTGGCGCACCTGGTGTGGCTGGAGGCCGCCGGGCGGCTGCGCCGGGTCGCGGGGGAGCCCGAGCTCTGGTTCCCCGCCTGACCGCGATCCGTTCCGGGCTGTTCCGGGCCGTTCTGGGGTGTCCGGTTCAGGGGAGATTTATGACACTTCGGGAAGACGCAGTGCTGTTATCGGGTTATGGGCGGGCGGACGTCACGTCGTGCGGGCGGGTGAACGGACGTCGCGTCGTGCGGGCGGGCGTGACGGCTTGCGGGCGGGTGTGACGCCGGAGAGGACGAGGAGGAACGGTGACCGAGGCCATCTCACGCCGGGCGATCGACGCCCAGCGGTTCCGGCGGGCACTGGCCCTGCACGCGGCCGGGGTCGTCGTGATCACCGCGCAGTGCGAGGAGGGGCCCGTCGGGCTGACGGCCACCTCGTTCTCCTCGGTCAGCCTTGAGCCGCCGCTGGTCTCCTTCTACGTCGGCCGGGGGTCGAGGACCTGGCCCAGGCTCCGCGAGGCGGGCTGCTTCGCGGTGAACGTCCTGGCCGATGACCAGGCGGAACTGGCCGCCCGGTTCGCGAGCCGGGGAGTCGACCGCTTCGCCGCCCCCACCGTCTGGGAGCTGGCCCCGCCGGGGGTGCCGCTGCTGGCCGGGGTGTCGGCCCACCTGGTGTGCGCGCCCCACTCGACCGTGGACATCGGCGACCACGTGCTGGTCGTGGGCCTGGTCACCGAGGCCCGTACCGATCCCGGGGGACTGCCCCTTCTCTACCATCGCGGCCGCTTCGGCCACTTCGTCCCGGACTCCTGAGTCACAGACGTCAAATCACCTACATGGGTGGATTTTTCGGACAGCTCCCTGTGAAGTCTGCTAGGAAATCCCAGGACCGAAATTCACCACGGGGAGGGACGCTGTGGAACCGGAGAACTTACCGAGGCCGTACATCATGCGGCACCATCCCGACCGGGAGCCGTACGAGGAGGACGCCCGCGAGCAGACCGGCCCCATGGAACCGGTCGCACGGTCGGGGGAGGCGGTCCCCCCGGCGGGGGACGTGCTGTCCGACGGATGGGACACGGCGGAGGAGCGGGGACCGGACGGCGACGGCGAGTCCCCGGACCTCGTGGAACTCCGGGAGCCCGGGGCGGTCGCCTATCACCTCCGGTCCCCGGACCTGGTGCTCGACGGCGACGCCTCACATGACGCGGCCGCGGGGCTCGCGAAGCTCGTGGAGCTCGGAGAGCCCGTGGAGCCCGCGGAACCCGGCGCGCTCGGGGTGGACGAAACGAGGGGAACCGGCGGAACCGCCGGAGCGGACGGGCCGTTCACGGCCGAGTGGACGTCCGATCGCGACGAGATGGCCGCGGCGGACCGGGAGGCCGACCGCGACGTGGCCCGTGCGATATGGGGACCCGAGGGCGACGACCGGCCCCGCCGCCGCCGGGGCAGGCTCCTGCTAGCGGCCGTCACGGGCGTGGTGGCGGTGGGCCTCGCCGGGGGCTGGTTCCTGTCGTCCGTGGGGTCGGCCCCCGAGTCCGGATGCTCCGCCGGCGGCCGGTGCGTGAAGGCCGAGATGCCCCCGGCGCCCACCGCCGCGCCGACGGAGGGACCGGCGGACGCGCCGACGGATCAGGCGCAGCCCGCGGAGACCACGCCGCCCCCCGCCGAGGAGCGGGCCACCGCCGCGCCGGAGACCTCCCGTCCCGCCGCGCCCCGGACCAGGGCGCCCCGCCCGGAACGGGCGCGCGCCACGCCGACCGCGAGGCGCACCTCGGCGCCCACCGGGGAACGCGAGGAGCGGCGCGGCACCGAGCGCGAGCCGCACGTCACCTCCGCTCCGTCCGCCGAGGCGCCCGACTCCCGGCAGAGCACCGCGCCCGAGCAGCCCACACAGCCCGCGCAGCCCTCCGCCCCGGCCGAGGCCACCGCGCCGGCCCAGAACCCGCCGCCCGAGAAGGAGCGCGGGGGCGGCCTGCTCGACTGGCTCTTCTGAGCCCTGTCCCCGGGGCGTGTCCCCGGGGACGGAAACGGGCGCCGGAAAGGACATCGGCGACGGGTTCCGAACGCGACGGGGAGCGGCTCCCCGGGATAATCGCGCGGGGTCCGGGAATCGGGCGATTACCGTACCGGCACGGCCGCGCCGCGGGCGCGGTCGTGCCGTCGCCGAGTCCGGCGGTAAAAGGCGATTGTCCCTAAATATCGCCTATTTCATTTTATTTATGGTCGCCGCGGGGCGTCTTCCGCCGCGCGTTCCGGAGCCGGCCCGCCCGCCCCCATCCGTGGGTCGTGCCGTCCGCGCCCGCCGGTCAGGCCGTACGTGTCCGGTACGCGGGCCGTACGGCCTCCGTCAGGCGAGCCGTACGGTGCCCCGGCCGGTGGTGAGGGGCAGGTCCAGGACGGTGCGGATGCCGGGCGGGGCCGCGCAGACGGCGGCCACCGCGTTGACGGCGTGCGCGGCGGCCCCGGCCAGGCCGTGGGACATCTCCTCCACGGCGAGCGTCATCTGCGGGACGCCCTCGATGTGCACGGTGAACCCCGGGGCGGACCAGCGGCTCACCCGGGTGGAGTCGGCCTTGTAGACGCACTCCACGGTCATGAAGGGCCGGCCGCGGACCAGCCCGCTGAAGGTCCAGCGGGACGCGCACACCGTGCCGGCCCGCACCGGGCCCGCGGCGATCTCGAACTCCTCGGTGGCGAGCTCGAACTCGTCGCTCTCCTCCACCTCGTCGAGGGTCACGCCGAGGTGGCCCGCGACGAGCTGGACGCTCTCGGCGAACAGCGAGCGCTGCAGGGCGCGGAACGGGCGCACCGCCACGGCGTAGTCCTTGGCGGAGCGGGTGAAGCCGTACAGGTCCACCACGATCTGGCGGGACGGGTGGCCCCGGAAGTCGGACGACTCGCGGACGTAGATGTGGTCGATCCGGCTGGACAGCCCGCTCAGCGCCAGGGGGAGCAGGTCGCTCACGAAGCCCGGGTTGATGCCGGTGCCGTGCAGCGAGGAGCCGCCCCGGCGGCAGGCGTCCTCCAGGCGGTCGACCAGCCCGCGGCCGTGGCAGGCGGGGTGGACGAAGCCGGTGGTGGTGATGACGTTCTTGCCCGAGGCGAGGAGGGCGCAGATCGTCTCGACGTCGTCGGTGGCGCTCCTCTCGCCGAAGAACGCGGCGGGCAGCGGCATGTGCAGCACGCAGTCGGCGTCCAGGGCCAGGATGCGGTCGACGTCGTCGGTGCAGGCGACGCCGGTCCCGGGCAGGCCGACGAGCGTGCCGGCGTCCTGCCCGGCCTTGTCGGGGTCGTAGACGAGCACCCCGGCGAGCTCGAACTCGGGTCGGGTGATCAGACTGCGCAGCGAGTAGCGGCCGACGGCGCCGGTGGCCCACTGGACCACGCGGAGGGGCGGCTGTGTGGCCATGCCATGCCTCCAGCCCGGTTATCGGGGCGGGGGTGCGGTCGGAGGAGTGCCATCAATGACCCTCGCCCTGTGCGGGGGCAGAAACTTTAGCAGAAATTCACATGTCCGCCCGCTATCCGCGACGATTTCACTTCGGCCGCGTTTTCCGGCCGGCGGACCGGTCTTCTCCGGGACCTTCTCCGAGTCTTCTGTGAGCCTTCTGCGATCCTTCCCCGGGTCTTCCGGCGGCCTTCTCCGGGCATCCGGGAGAAAGCGGCGACGGGGGACCGTCCCGGGGAGACGCGGGGCGTACTTCCGGAGAGGCGGCGGACAGGTTTTCGGAGACGCACTCCGTTGGACGAAAGATGGCATTCGACGGCTTTGCCGGATATTCTGTGAAAAACAGAACTATATTCTCCAGGGAGTCCGCATGACGGAGCTGCGGTTCGACGGCAGGGTCGCGATCGTCACCGGCGCCGGGCACGGTCTCGGCCGCTCGCACGCGCTGACGCTGGCCGAGCGCGGCGCGAAGGTGGTCGTCAACGACCTCGGCGGCGCGCTGGACGGCACCGGATCCTCCACCGGCCCGGCGGCCGAGGTGGCCGAGCTGATCGCCAAGAACGGCGGGGAGGCCGTCGTCAGCACCCATGACGTCGCGACCCCGGACGGCGCCGCCGCGATCGTGCAGACCGCGATCGACGCCTTCGGGAAGATCGACGTCGTCGTCAACAACGCGGGCATCCTGCGCGACAAGTCCTTCGGCAAGATGAGCGTCGAGGAGTTCGACCAGGTCCTCGCCGTCCACGTGCGCGGCTCGTTCCTGGTCACCCGGGCCGCCTTCCCCCACCTCAAGGAGCAGGGCTACGGCCGGATCGTCAACACCTCCTCGCCGGCCGGGCTGTTCGGCAACTTCGGCCAGGCCAACTACTCCACCGCCAAGATGGGGCTGGTCGGCTTCACCAAGACGCTCGGCATCGAGGGCGCCAGGGCGGGGATCAGGGCCAACGCGATCGCGCCCATCGCCTGGACCCGGATGACCGAGTCGCTGCTGCCGGCCGAGTTCGAGGAGAGGTTCACACCGGGCAGGATCAGCGCCCTGGTCGCCTACCTCGCGCACGAGTCCTGCGAGACCAGCGGCGAGGTCTTCAGCGTCGGCGCGGGCCGGATCGCCCGGGTGTTCGTGGCCGAGGGGCCGGGCTGGCGGCAGGAGGACCACACCGTCGAGGACATCCGGGACAACTGGCAGGCGATCATGGCCGAGCAGCCGTACCTCACCCCGACCACCCTCGGCGAGCAGGCGGGAGCGTCGCTGCGGGCCATGCTCTGACCGCGCTCCGGCCGCCGCCCGGGCACGTCCCGGCGACCCGCGCCGCCGTCTGCACTCCGCCGTCCGTGCTCTGACCTCCGTACGGTCCGCGTCGCCGCCGGCCCCCCGCCGTCCGTGCTCCGACCTCCGCCCGTCGAAGAGGGCGCCCCGACCGGGGCGCCCTCTTCGCTGTTCAGGGACGGTTCCCGGCGGCTCGCGCACCCTCGCCCGGACCGCCGCCGAAACCGCCGGCCGTACGGCCAGGCGGACTTTTGCGGATTTCTGCAAAAGTTTGGTGACTTTCGGCGAAAGGTCTTCACAACGCTAGAAGAAGGGGGTTACCTTCTGCTGCACCGGCTCCGGATGCGGCCAGACCCCCGACCCCCAGCGAGGTTCCATGTCCGCCGTCACCCCCCTGCTGCAGATGAAGGGGATCGTCAAGCGGTTCCCCGGCGTGCGCGCGCTCGACGGCGTCGACCTGGAGGTCCTGCCCGGCGAGGTGCACTGCCTGCTCGGCCAGAACGGCGCCGGGAAGTCCACCCTGATCAAGGTCCTGGCCGGTGCGCACCGGCCCGACGAGGGCGTCATCACCCTCGGCGGCGAGGAGGTGCGCCCGGCGAGCCCGATCGACGCGATCCGGCTGGGCATCTCCACGATCTACCAGGAGCTCGACCTGGTCGACGGGCTGACCGTGGCGCAGAACGTCTTCCTCGGCCACGAGCCGTCCCGCCTCGGGTTCGTCGGGCAGTCCGAGGTCGGCCGCGCCACGCGCGGCCTGCTGACCCGGCTGGGACACGGCGAGATCCGCCCCGGCACCGAGGTCGGCCGGCTGTCCCCGGCGGCCAAGCAGGTGGTGAGCATGGCGCGGGCGCTGTCACGCGACACCCGCCTGATCGTCATGGACGAGCCGTCGGCCGCGCTGGCCCACGACGAGGTGGCGAACCTGTTCCGGATCATCCGCGAGCTGACCGCCCAGGGGGTCGCGGTGATCTACATCTCCCACCGGCTGGAGGAGATCCGCGAGATCGGCGACCGGGTGACGGTGCTCAAGGACGGCCGTACGGTCGCCGTCGGCCTGCCCGCCAAGACCACCCCGACCGGCGAGATCGTCTCACTGATGACCGGCCGGTCCGTGGAGCACGTCTTCCCGCCCCGGCCGGCGCCCGGGAGCCACGAGGGCCGCCCCGAGGTCCTGCGCGTCGAGGACCTCACCGTCCCCGGCGTCCTGTCCGGCATCTCCTTCTCGGTGCGGGCCGGCGAGATCGTCGGCCTGGCGGGGCTGGTCGGCTCCGGCCGCTCGGAGATCATCGAGGCCGTCTACGGCGCGCGCCGCCACACCGGGAACGTGCTGCTGGAGGGGCGGCCGGTGGGCCGGGGCGGCACCGGCCGCACCGTCCGGCTCGGCATGGGCCTCGCCCCCGAGGAGCGCAAGTCCCAGGCGCTGCTGCTGGACCAGAGCGTGACCCGGAACATCTCGCTGGCCGGTCTGGGCCGCTACTCCCGGCTCGGCTGGCTCGACCGGCGCCGCGAGGCCGCCGACGCCCGCGCCCTCGTCGAGCGGCTGGACGTCCGGCCGGGCGACCCGGACCGGCCGGTCAAGACGCTGTCCGGCGGCAACCAGCAGAAGGTCGTGCTGGCCCGCTGGCTGCTCAATGAGCGCAGGCTGCTCCTGCTGGACGAGCCCACCCGCGGCGTGGACGTGGGCGCGCGGGCCGAGCTGTACGCCGTCATCCGCGAGCTGGCCGATTCCGGCCTCGGGGTGCTGCTGGTCTCCAGCGAGGTGCCCGAGGTGCTGGGCCTGGCCGACCGGGTGCTGGTCATCCGCGAGGGGGCGGCCATCCACCAGGGTGACGCCCGCGACCTGGACGAACATCGAGTGCTGGACATGATCATGGAAGGCGGTGCGCTGTGACCGAACCGCAGGGCCGGGCCCCCGCGAGTTCCGCGAGCCCCGAGAGCCCCGTGGACCCCGGGAGCCCCGCGAGCCCCGTGGACGTCGCCGGGTCACCGGCCGGGGAGGACGACCGGGCGGGGACGGCCGTCCACAGGCCCGCCGCCGGCCGGGTGACCCCGCTGTCCCGGCTGGGGGAGGTGCCGCACCTGGGACTGGTCGTCGCCCTGGCGCTGCTCGCCGTGGTGGGCCTGGTCAGGGTGCCCGACGCCTTCGCCACCACCTCCAACCTGGTCGGCATCCTGTCGCTGGCCGCGACGATCGGCGTGATCACGGTCGGCGCGACGTTCGTCATCATCGGCGGCGGGATCGACCTGTCGGTGGGGGCCGTCATGGCGCTGGCGTCGGTGTGGGCGACCACGCTGGCCACCCAGTCCTACGGCCCGCTGGTCATGATCGTGTGCGCGGTTCTGGTCGGCGCCGGCGCCGGGCTGGTCAACGGCCTGCTCGTCGCCTACGGGCGACTGGTGCCGTTCATCGCGACGCTCGCCATGCTGGTGGCCGCCCGCGGCCTGGCCCAGCGGATGTCGGACCGCAGGACCCAGCTCGTCCAGCAGGGCAACCAGGCCATCGTGGACCTGTCGACCACGCGGGTGCTCGGCATCCCGTTGCTGGTCTACATCTTCGCGGTCGTGGTGGCGGCGGGCTGGATCCTGCTGAACCGCACCACGTTCGGCCGCCGCACCTACGCGGTCGGCGGCAACCCCGAGGCCGCCCGGCTGGCCGGCATCGACGTGCGCCGTCACACGATGTGGCTGTACACGCTGTCCGGGCTGTGCTGCGGCATCGCCGCCGTACTGATCATGGCGCGGACCACCACCGGCTCCTCCACCCACGGCGACCTGTACGAGCTGGACGCGATCGCCGCGGTGATCATCGGTGGCACGCTGCTGACCGGCGGCCGGGGCTCGATCATCGGCTCGATCCTCGGTCTGCTGATCTTCACGGTGATCACCAACCTGTTCATCCTCAACGGCCTCAACACCAGCGACCAGCTCGTCGCCAAGGGACTGATCATCGTGGTGGCCGTGCTGCTGCAGCGGCGCAGCCTGCGCTCACCGACCTGACCCGCGGCCGGCCGTACGGCCCGCGGACGCCGTACAGACCCGCGGTGCCGTACGGCCCGCCGTACCGTCCCTTCGTCCGCGAGACCCCTCACCACCCTCCACGGGAGCAAGGAGAACAACCATGTCCACACCGGTCGGCCGTCGGGGGCTACTCTTCGGCGGCGCGGCGATCGGCGCCGGAGCGCTGGTCACGGCATGCACGAGCAACACCCCGGCCAGTACGGCGGCCACCTCGCCGCCCGCGGCGCCCGCGCCCGCCGGTGACAACGACAAGCCCGGCGAGAAGGTCGTGATCGGCTTCTCCGCGCCGGCCGCCGACCACGGCTGGATCGCCGCGATCGCCAAGAACGCCGAGAGCGCCGCCAAGCAGTACTCCGACGTGGAGTTCAAGCCGGTCGAGCCGACCAACGACATCAACGCGCAGATCTCGGCGGTGGAGTCGCTGATCGCGGCGAAGGTGAACGCGCTGGTCATCCTGCCCAACGACGGCGAGCAGCTCAACCAGGTCGCCCGGCAGGCCGCCGACGCGGGCATCCCGGTGATCAACCTGGACCGGGTGTTCCCCGACAAGCTGTCGTACCGGACCTGGATCGGCGGCGACAACTACGGCATGGGCGTCGCGGCCGGCCACTACATCGGCAAGACGCTCAAGGAGAAGGGCGCGTCGAACCCGGTGATCCTGGAGATCCAGGGCATCGCGACGCTGCCGCTGACCCAGGACCGCAGCAAGGGCTTCGAGGACGCGCTGAAGACGTACGGCTTCTCCGTGACGGCAAAGCAGGACGCGCAGTTCACGGTGGAGTCCGGCACCAAGGTGGCGAGCAACCTGCTCCAGGCCCACAAGAAGATCGACGCGATCTGGAACCACGACGACGACCAGGGGATCGGCGTGCTGGCCGCGATCAAGGAGGCCGGGCGGAACGAGTTCTTCATGGTGGGCGGCGCCGGCTCGGCCAACGCGATGCGCGACATCCAGGCCGACACCGGCGTGCTCAAGGCGACGGTGACCTACAGCCCCACGATGGCGGCCTCGGCGATCAAGCTGGCCCGCCTGATCGCGCAGGGCAAGGGCATGAGCGACCTGCTGGAGAACGAGGTGCCGCAGTCGATCACGCTGGCGTCGGAGACCGTCACCAAGGAGAACGTCGACAAGTACCTGCCGCTGGGGTTCGAGTCCTGATGGCCGCACACGACTCACCGACGCTGGGGATCGGCATGGTCGGGTACGCGTTCATGGGACGTGCCCACTCCCAGGCGTGGCGCAGCGCCGGCGCGTTCTTCGACCTGCCGGCCAGGCCCGTGATGGCGGCGCTGGCCGGCCGGTCGAAGGAGTCCGTGGCCGCCGCCGCCCGCGACCTGGGCTGGGCCGCGGCCGAGACCGACTGGCGCGACCTCATCGCCCGCGACGACGTGCAGGTGGTGGACATCTGCACCCCGGGCGACTCCCACGCCGAGATCGCGATCGCCGCCCTGGAGGCCGGCAAGCACGTCATCTGCGAGAAACCGCTGGCCAACACCGTGGCGGAGGCCGAGGCGATGGTCGAGGCGGCGACGCGCGCCGCGGCCCGCGGCGTGCACGCCATGGTCGCCTTCAACTACCGCCGGGTCCCGGCCGTCGCGCTGGCCCGGCAGTGGGTGGCCGAGGGCCGCCTGGGCGAGCTGCGCCACGTGCGGGCCCAGTACCTCCAGGACTGGATCGTCGACCCGGACTTCCCGCTGGTGTGGCGGCTCCAGCGGGACAAGGCCGGGTCCGGCGCGCTGGGCGACATCGGCGCCCACATCATCGACACCGCCCAGTTCGTCACCGGCCGCCGCCTGACCGGCGTGTCGGCGCTGACCGAGACGTTCGTCAAACGCCGTCCGCTGGCCGAGGGCTCCGCCGGGCTGTCCGCGGGCGGCGCCGCGCAGGAGACCGGCGAGGTCACCGTGGACGACGCCGCGCTGTTCATCGGCCGCTTCGAGGGCGGGGCGCTGGCCTCGTTCGAGGCGACCCGGTTCGCCACCGGCCGCAAGAACGCGCTGCGCCTGGAGATCAACGGCTCGGCCGGCAGCCTGGCCTTCGACTTCGAGGCCATGAACGAGCTGTGGTTCCACGACCACACCCTGCCCGCCTCCGAGGCGGGCTTCCGCCGCGTCATCGTGACCGAGGCCGACCACCCCTACGCGGGGGCGTGGTGGCCGCCCGGCCACGGCCTCGGTTACGAGCACACCTTCACCCACGAGGTGAAGGACTTCGTCGAGGCGGTCGCCGCCGGCCGGGCGCCGTCACCGTCGTTCGCCGACGGCCTGCGGGTGCAGCGGGTGCTGGCCGCGGTCGAGGCGAGCGCGGCGGACGGCAGCCGGTTCACCGCGGTGGAGGACGCCCCGGCCGCGGGCTCCGCCGTACCGGACGCCGCCGCGTCGGACGCCGTTCCGCAGACTCCGGAGGAGGAATCGTGACCCGACCCATCACGCTGTTCACCGGTCAGTGGGCCGACCTGCCCTTCGAGGAGGTGTGCCGGCTGGCCGCCCAGTGGGGCTACGACGGGCTGGAGATCGCCTGCTGGGGCGACCACTTCGAGGTGGACAAGGCCCTGGCCGACGACTCCTACGTCGAGCGGAAGAAGGAGACGCTGGCCAAGTACGACCTGAAGGTCTGGACGATCTCCAACCACCTGGTCGGCCAGGCCGTCTGCGACAGCCCGATCGACGAGCGGCACCGGGGCATCCTGCCCGCGCGGATCTGGGGCGACGGCGAGGCCGAAGGTGTGCGGCGGCGCGCCGCCGAGGAGATGAAGGACACCGCCCGCGCCGCCGCGAAGCTCGGCGTGAAGACGGTGGTCGGGTTCACCGGCTCGTCCATCTGGCACACCGTCGCGATGTTCCCGCCGGTGCCGCCTTCGATGATCGAGGACGGCTACGCCGACTTCGCCGCCCGGTGGAACCCGATCCTGGACGTCTTCGACGAGGTCGGCGTGCGCTTCGCCCACGAGGTGCACCCCAGCGAGATCGCCTACGACTACCACACCACCGTGCGGACGCTGGAGGCGATCGGCCACCGCCCGGCCTTCGGGCTGAACTGGGACCCCTCCCACATGGTCTGGCAGGAGATCGACCCGGTCGGGTTCATCCTGGACTTCGCCGACCGGATCTACCACGTCGACTGCAAGGACGCCAAGGTCCGCACCGGGGACGGCCGGCGCGGCCGGCTGGCCTCCCACCTGGCCTGGGCCGACCTGCGCCGCGGCTGGGACTTCGTCTCCACCGGCCGCGGCGACGTTCCCTGGGAGGACTGCTTCCGCGCGCTCAACGCGATCGGCTACGACGGGCCGATCTCCATCGAGTGGGAGGACGCGGGCATGGACCGGCTGGACGGCGCCCCCGACGCGCTGGCCCTCATCCGGGCACTCAACGCGATCACCCCGCCCACCGCGTCCTTCGACGCGGCCTTCTCCACCGACTGACGACCGCCACGCCGGCCGCCGCCGTACGGAGACGGAGTACGGCGGCGGCCGCCGTGCCATCCGCCCGCGACGAACGGGACGATCAGGCGGCGCTGTCCACAGACCTCTCGGATACGGGCAGCCGCAAGGTCCGGTCGCCGAAGTCGGCGACCAGGTCGAGCCGAGCGCCGAGCGCTTCGACATAGCGGGCGATGACCTCGATGGAGGTGACCTCGCCGTGTTCGATCTGGGAGACCCGGGCAACGCTCACGTTCATCGCCGCTGCGACGTCCTTCTGGCCGAGCCCCAGTTGCTTGCGTGCCCCGGCCAGCTGATGACCTCTGGCTTCGGCCAGAAGACGCTTCGCGCCCGCTTCGATCTCGGCGGGATCGACTCCGGCCGCGTGCAGCTCCCGCTCCAGGTCTTCCCAGTCTCCGGGCGTCCGCTCGGGCATGCTCACTCCTCGTCCTCGCCTGTATTCCATGTAGAGCCGGACGGCGATGGGGATGTTCTCCTTGTACCACCGGTCCCAGTTCCGCGCCTTGTCACCGCCCAGTAGCAGCAAGGCGGCCCTGGTCGGATCGAATGCAAAGATGATTCTGATTTCTGAGCGACCCCGTGACCCTGGGCGTAGTTCCTTCAGATGGTGGAGGCCTGTTCCTTTGAGCCGGTCGACCAGCGGCCTGCCCAACGTGGGTCCTTCTTCGCGCAAAGCCGTGACGGCTTGTGCGACCTGGGTCGCTGAATCGAGATCCTCCTTGATCAGAGTTCTGAACCAGGCGGCGTACTCATCTGTGACCTTCACCGTCCATGTCACGGAAGCCTCCGGAATTCAAGGATAGCCTTAACTCGATGAGGAGCCTGCTTCCATGGCGACTGTGACAGAGGGTGATTGGGCGAACCTCCTCCGCGTAGCTTGAACCGGTGGTGTCCCGGTTCTCGCCGGGCGAAGGGGTCGGGGCGCCGTCCTGCGCGTGCCGCCGTGCCGATCCGGTGGCTCCGGTCAGCGCTGTCCCCTGGACGATGAGACGGACGCCGTCCCGCCGGAACCGCCGGAGGCGCCGGGCGGATCGGGGGTGGTGAGGTCGAGGAGTGTCATCGCGTCGTGGTCCGGGCTGCCGGGCGGCGCCATGTAGACGACGAGGCGCTGGCCCTGCGCGCGGTTCAGGGACAGCCCCTCGTGCGAGAGCGTCATCGTGCCGACCTCCGGGTGCCGGAGCGTCTTGGTGCCGTCGCCGATCGTGTGCACCTCGTACCGCTCCCAGAGCCGGTTGAAGTCGGGGCTCTTCACGATCAGTTCGCCCACGAGCGAGGCGAGGTCCGGGGCGTCCGGGTCGGCGCCGGCGATCGCCCGCAGCTGGGCGACGCACCCCTTGGCCTTCCGCTCCCAGTCCACCCACAGGTCCCGGGCGGCCGGGTGCAGGAAGGTGTACCGGATGGTGTTGCGCTGCCGTTCCGGCCAGTCGGCGATGCCGTGGAGCAGCCGCAGGCCCCCGGGGGTGGCCGCCAGAAGGTCGTTGGTGCGGCTCAGGACGTACGCCGGGTTGGGCCGGAGCGTCTCCAGTAGCCGCATGACGGTCGGGCGGACCCGCCGCGACGGCAGGGGGCGGGGCTCGGGCGCGCGCCGCGCCGCCCGCGCAGCCAGCTCGCGCAGGAAGCCGCGTTCCTCCTCGTCGAGGCGGAGCGCGTCGGCCAGCGCCTCGACGACGGAGGGGCTCGGGCGGGTCTCCTTGCCGCGTTCCAGGCGTACGTAGTAGTCGATGCTCACACCGGCCAGCGCCGCCAGCTCCTCCCGGCGCAGACCCGGCGTACGGCGCGTGCCGGTTCCGGCGGGCAGTCCGACGTCCTCCGGGCGTATGCCGCCGCGGCGAGCCAGCAGGAACCTCCCGAACTCGGTCATGTCCTCAGTCTGCCAGTGGACGGTCACGGGCCCGGCCCGGAGCCAGGCCCTGTCACACCCCCTCTGGCGCACCCCGGAGGACCGCGGTCTGCCTCACCCTGGCGAGCCGCGCCAGCCTGGGCGGATGACCTCCATCGCACCGGCCCGCGCGCCACGGGGCGCCCGGCGACGCACGGCCGCACCGAAGCCGATCCTGGCGGCCGCGCTCATGGGCACCTTCATGCTCAACCTCGACGCCATGGCGATGAACGTGGCGCTGCCCGGGATCGGGCGGACCCTCGGCGGCGGTACGGCGGGGCTGCAGTGGATCGTGGACGCCTACACGCTGATGTCCGCCGCGCTCCTGCTCTCCGCGGGCACGCTCTCCGACCGCATCGGGGCGAGCCGCGCGTTCGGCGCCGGCGTCGCGCTCTTCACGGTGGCCTCGGCGGCCTGCGGACTGGCGCCGGGGCTGGGCGAGCTGATCGCCGCCCGGCTGCTCCAGGGGAGCGCCGCGGCGATCATGCTTCCCTCCTCGCTGGCCCTCGTCCGGCAGGCGTTCCCGGATGCGGCCGAACGGACGCGGGCCATCGCGCTGTGGGCCGTCGGCGGAGCCTCCGCGGTCGCCGCCGGCCCGGTGGCCGGCGGGGTGCTGTCCGCGACCCTGGGCTGGCGGGCGATCTTCGCCGTCAACCTGCCCGTCGGCGTCGCCACCCTCGCGGTGCTGGCGCGCGTGGAGCGCTCGCCGCGCGGCGCCACGTCGCTCGATCCGTACGGCCAGCTCACGGCGATCGTCGCGCTCGCGGCCCTCACCTTCGGGATGATCGACGGAGGGGAGAACGGCTTCGATGAGCCCGTGGTCCTGGGCTGCCTGGGGCTCGCCGCGGTGGCGGCTGCCGCGTTCGTCGTGATCGAGGCGCGCGCCGCCGCGCCGATGGTTCCGCTCGGTCTCTTCCGGTCGCGCGCGGTGACGGTCCCGGTCGTGATCGGCTTCGTCGCCAGCGCCGCTTTCTACGGGCTGGTGTTCGTGCTGAGCCTGTTCTTGCAGGACGTCCTGAACCTGTCCGCCATGGCCGCCGGGCTGGTGTTCCTGCCGATGATGGCCGTGATCGCCGGTGCCAACCTGGTCTCGGCCAGGGTCGCGGCGCGCTTCGGGCCGCGGGTGCCGATCGCCCTGGGGCAGGCGGTCTTCGCGCTGGCGCTGTCCGGTCTGCTCTGGATGGACGAGGGGACCGGCGTGACGGTGATCGCGGTGATGCTCGTCCCGGCCGGCTTCGGCATGGGCCTCGTCGTGCCCTCCCTGACCGCCGTCCTGCTGGACGGTGTCGCCGCGGACCGGGCCGGGACGGCCGCCGGGATCCTGAACTCCTTCCGGCAGGCGGGCGGCGCGCTCGCCGTGGCCGTCTTCGGGGCCCTGGTCGCTGACCGCAGCGGGTTCGTCGCGGATCTGCGGGTCGCCCTGTGCGTCGCGGCCGTGACGCTGGCGGCCACCACGGCCGCGGCCCTCACGCTGTCGCGCGGCCGTGGCTGACGGACCGCCTGGCCGGCGGCGAGCGGGTCCGGTGAGGGACCCGCTCGCCAGCGGTGTTCCCGCCGGGCCGTCGGTCCAGGTCGTCAGTCCAGGACGACCACTTGGCGCAGGACCTCGCCGCCGCGCAGGGCGGCCACGGCGTCGTTGAGGTCGGCGAGCCTGATCCGGGCGCTGATCATGCTCTCCAGGTCGAGCTTGCCGGCCTTGTACAGCCCGGCGAGGAAGGGGAAGTCGTGCCGGACGTCGGACCCGCCGTACATCGAGCTGAGGATGTTCTTGCCCTCGAACAGGAGGCTGAAGGCGTTCAGCGGGACGGTGTCGTCGACGGCTCCCGCGCCCACCACGATCATGTCGCCGCCGCGCCGGGTGGCCTGCCAGGCGGTCATGATGGCGGCGGACTTGCCGACCGCCTCGAAGCCGTGGTCGAATCCGTGGCCGCCGGTCAGCGTGGCGACGGCGTCCTGGAGCTGGTCGGGAGTGACGGCGTGCGTGGCGCCGACCTTCTTCGCCAGCTCGTGCTTGGACTCGAGGGGGTCGATCGCCAGGATGGTGGTCGCGCCGGAGATCCGCGCCCCCTGGATGATCGACAGGCCGATGCCGCCGGCGCCGACCACCGCGACCGTCGAGCCGGGCCGCACCTTGGCGGTGTTGAGCGCCGCGCCGACGCCGGTCGTGACGCCGCAGCCGATCAGCGCCGCGATCTCGTAGGGGATCTCCGGATCGACCTTGATCGCCCCCTGCCAGGGCACGACGATCTCCTCGCACCAGGTGCCGCACCCGGCCATCCCGAACGCCGGGGTGTCGCCGCCGTAGCGGAACCGGGCGTTGACGAAGCTCTCCATCACGTAGGTCATGCACAGGTACGGCTGGCCGGCCAGGCAGTTGAAGCAGTGGCCGCAGGCCGGGGTCCAGTTGACGATGACGCGGTCGCCCGGCTGGACCGAGGTCACGTGGTCGCCGATCTCCAGCACCTCTCCGGCGCCCTCGTGGCCCGGGATGATCGGGAGCGGCATGGGCAGCACGCCGCTGATCACCGAGAGGTCGGAGTGGCACACGCCGGTCGCCCTGACCTTGATCCGGACGTCCGTCGGGCCCATCGGGGCGAGGGTGAAGTCGTCGCGGATGTCCAGCTTGTCGTCGCCGACGGCGTGCAGAAGCGCACCACGCATGGGGATCCTCCTAGTTCTCCGCTAGGGAGATGGCGGCTTTGGGACAGGACCGCGCGGCGTGCCGGACCCGGTCCGACAGCTCCGCGGGCGGCTCGGGCAGCAGCAGGTGCAGCTGGTCGTCGTCGTCGAGCTCGAAGACCTCGGGGGCGAGCCCGGTGCAGACGGCGTTGGCCTCGCAGACCATGTAGTCGACGGTGATTCTCATGGGGACCTCCTTATGCCGGTGAGGCGAGCTTACGGTGATCCCAGGAGACCACCCGGCCGGGCTCGACGACGAAGGCGACCCTCTTGCGGCCGGTCTCCTCGACGTAGCCCCGCAGGGCCTCGTCGTCGGAGGGCATTCCGGCCATCCGGCGCGCCACGTCCATGCCCACGCCGAGGACGCCCTCGGGGTCGCCGATCCGCCGGGCGGTGCCGTACAGCAGGACGCCGCGCAGGTCGAAGTAGTCCTCACCGGCCTCGATGAGGCAGGTCACCCGCGCGTCCCGCTCGATGTTGCGTGCCTTCTGGGCCTTGCCGTACGTCCAGAAGGAGATCCTGCCGCCGGTCAGCCCGTAGAACATGGTCACCAGGTGCGGCGTCCCGTCCGGGTTGATCGTGCCGAGCTGGAGTTTCCGTGACGCGGCGACGAAGGCCGTGACCTCGTCCTCCGCCATCGCGATGCGGGCGCGCTGGTTCACGGAGGAAAGTAGAACATGGGGCACAGGGGCGGGCAAGGGTTGTTTGGAATGTTGTTCGGTTTCTGGGGCTGACACGGTGTCACGGGTTGTTCGTCGGGAAGATGCCGGTTCTGGGTAGGCTGCCCCGATGAGCATCCCGACCATGCCCGCCGAGCTGCGGAGCGCGGCCCGGCGCGCCAAGGGTTTCATGCCCGACGCCGAGGGCCTCGCCCTCTTCGAGACCGCCGCCGAGTACGGCACGCGCGGCCCGATCTGCGAGATCGGCACCTACTGCGGCAAGTCCGCGATCTACCTCGGCGCGGGGGCGCGGCAGGCGGGATCCGTCGTCGTCACCGTCGACCACCACCGCGGCTCGGAGGAGATCCAGCCCGGCTGGGCCTACCACGACCCCTCGCTGATGGACCACCGCTTCGGCAAGATGGACTCGCTGCCCACCTTCCGCCAGACGATCGCCTCGGCCGGCCTGGAGGAGGAGGTCATCGCCGTCGTCGGCGCCTCCGACCGGGTCGCGGCGCTGTGGAACACCCCGCTGGGGATGCTCTTCATCGACGGCGGGCACTCCGAGGAGCCGGTGACCAGGGACTACGAGGGATGGGCGCCGCACGTCATGCCGGGCGGCGCGCTCGCCTTCCACGACGTCTACCCCGACCCGGCCGACGGCGGGCAGGCGCCGTACCGGGTCTACCAGCGGGTCCTCGCCTCCGGGGAGTTCAAGGAGGTCAGGCACACCGGCTCGCTGCGCGTGCTGGAGAGGGTCGCTCCCGGCGCCGGCTGACCCTCCACCTCCTCCGACTCCTCCTCCGACTCCGACTCCGGCTCCTGCGGCTCCGCGGGTCCTCCGGCCGGCTCCCCCGCCGCCTCCGGCGGGGGCTCCCACCCCGCGGGGTCC
The DNA here is from genome assembly GCF_055585205.1 of Streptosporangium sp. NPDC053982. Taxonomy (NCBI): domain Bacteria; kingdom Bacillati; phylum Actinomycetota; class Actinomycetes; order Streptosporangiales; family Streptosporangiaceae; genus Streptosporangium; species Streptosporangium sp. NPDC053982. The sequence goes on along the minus strand of NZ_JBVJKQ010000017.1, from coordinate 144,697 downwards.
GCCTCCCGCAGCCGCAGTCCGGTCCACGCCACCACCAGCCGGCCCCGCACGTCGGTCGCGGTGACGTCCCAGACGTGCTCGTCCCCCCGGCGGCCGCGCCCGACGGCGTGCAGCCGGACGTCCCCCTGCGAGGGCCGCACCAGGAGGCGCTCGCCCCCCGAGGGCAGCAGCCGGTGACGCGGCACGCATGCCTGCAACGCGTGGATCACCGCGTCGTTCAGCCCGGGGCTGCCCAGCACCGGCCTGCCGTACCCGGCGCCGAACCAGCCCAGGGCGTCGTCGCCTCGCAGTTCGCCCCGGCAGCCCCGCGGCCCGGCCAGGGTGAGCCGGATCACCCGGCGGAACCGGCCGGTGGGGAAGCACGCCGGGCCGCCGGGGAGGCCGGCCGCGCCGTACAGGTCGGCGGCCTCCAGAGGAGGGCCGTCCGGGCCGAGCCGGGGGACCTCCAGCGTCCCGTCGGTCGGCTCCAGCGGGAAGGCGGCGCGGAAGTGGTCGACGTGGAAGTCCGTCTCCTCGCAGCGGAGCACCGTCTCGATCAGCGGCCCGCACCGCAGGGCGCGCACCCGGATCACGGCGCCGCCGTCGTCGGGCACGGCCACCGGCCGGTCGAACGCCATCCGCGTGATCTCGTCCAGCGGCCGTCCGGCGAGCGCGCCCGCGGCCTGCGCCATGGCCTCCAGGGCCACCACGGCGGGGAGCGTCGCGCGGCCGTCGACGCGGTAGTCGGCAAGGTAGGGGTCGCTGGCGAGGGACAGGCGGCTGTCGGCGACGAGATCCACCCCGGGCACGTGGACACGCGCCCCGGTCAGGAAGCGTCCCCGGCCGTCCCCGCTCGCCCCGCCCGCTCCGGCGGCCCCTGCGGTCCCGGTGCTCATCCGCCGCGACCCGCCGGAACCCCGGACTCCGCCGGGCCGCCCGCCGATCCGGGGACGGCGAGGGAGACGGCGCCTCCGGCCGGTACGGCGACACCCGGGGAAGCCGTGGCGACGGACACTGGGGAGGGCGCGGGGGCGACGGCGGAGGGCCGGGCCGCGCGCCGCCTCCTCCGCGCCCGCACGGCCAGGAGCGCGCCGCGGCAGGCGCAGACGGCCACGAGGGCGAGGAACGGCCCGTGGGCGACGCCCAGGACGTCCAGCGCGACCAGCAGGCCGTGGACCGTGGCGGTGGCCGCGCCGAACACGACCTGGGCGCGGCGGCCGGCGGGGGTCGTCTCCGGGTCGGCGACCACGTAGACGGTGTAGAGGGCGAAGGCCGGGCCGGTCATCGGCAGCAGGGCGTCCATCACCGAGACGCCGGACAGGCAGCCCCGCGCGACGGCCTGCGCGGCGAACCCGCCGGCCCAGCCCGCGAGCACCGGCAGCCTGCCGGTCAGTCCCGCGTGCAGCGCCACCCCCAGGCCCAGCACGACCGGCGGCGCCACCACGTCGAACGGCCCCGGAACCCCCGCGGCGAACCGGTACGGCGGCGGCGTGCCGGCCCACAGCAGCAGCACCGTGGCCGTGCCGAGGGCCGCGGGGTTCAGGACGGGCCCGCCCGTCCCGCGGAACCGGAGGACGTACCTGCCACTGACACCGACCAGCGTGGCCATCACCACGGGGGACAGGCGGCCCCCGCCGTACAGGAACATCGCGCAGAGCAGGCCGGTGACGTACGACGGCAGGAAGAAGTCGAGCGTCCCGCCCCTCCGTCCGCTCCGGAGGCGGAGGTAGCGGGGCCTGCGCAGGTACGCCCACGCGTCCAGGCTCTCCAGGGCGAACTCGGCGGCGACGCCGGTGGCCGTGCCCGCGACCGGTGCGAGGCAGGGCTGCTCGAAACCGGGGACGAGGTGCCCGAGGACGGTCACCAGGGTGAGCGAGCCGGCGAGGCAGCGCAGCGCCGTCCGCCGCGCCCTCGCGGGCGGGAGTCCGGCGACCCCCGTCCGGGCACCCTCCGCATCGCTCACAGGCCCGAACGTAGTAAGGCGCATCCGGGCCTTCAAGCACCGCGTTTCGGGTGCCCGGCAAAGAAAACGCCAGCCTGGAGGGCTCGGGACGGATCAGGAACGGGACCTGCGGGGGCGGGGACAGCCGGGGCCGGGGCCCCGTGGTCCAGGGAGTCCGCGGAGGCAGGGGACGGCCGGAACCGGAGCCTGCGATCCAGGGGGTTCGCGGAGGCGGGGACGACCGGAACCGGAGCCCGCGGGGCCGGAAGGCGGGTCAGGCCCGCGAGCCCGCGTGGCTGCATCCGCAGCCCGCCGTGGGGCGGTCCGTGTACCCGCCCGCGTCCCGGAAGACGCCCCCGGCGGGTGTGCGGCCGTCCAGCGCGTCGGCGGCGAGCACGACGGCCGCGGCGGTGTAGGCCGAGCGCTCGTCCGGGAAGTGCCTGCCGTTCACGAACTGCCAGCCGGTCCAGTAGGAGCCGTCCTCGTGCCGCAGGTGCTGCATGTCGGCGAACAGCCGCAGCGCCCGCTCCCGGTCGCCCAGGGCGTCCAGGGTGAGCACCAGCTCGCACGACTCGGCGCCGGTCACCCACGGCTGGTCGGAGACGCAGCGGATGCCGAGGCCGGGCACGACGAACGTGTCCCACTCCTCGGCCAGCCGTGTCCGGGCCGCCTCACCGCGTACGGCGCCGCCGAGGATCGGGTAGTACCAGTCCATCGAGAAGCGGCTCTTGTCGGCGAACGCCTCGGGGTGGGCGGCGAGGGCGTGGCCGAGCCGGTCGGCCGCGAGCTCCCAGTCGGGCTGCGGGTCGCCCAGGCGCTCGCCTAGCAGCACACCGCAGCGCAGTCCCTGGTGGATGGAGGCGCACCCGGTCAGCAGGGCGTACCCGGCGGGTTCGCCGCTCGCCGTACGCTCCCAGACGATCTCGCCCCGGGTGGTCTGCAGGCCGACGACGAAGTCCAGCGCGGCGCGGACGACCGGCCACATCTCACGGGCGAAGGCCTCGTCACCGGTGACCAGCAGTTCGTGCCAGACGCCGACCGCGACGTAGGCGGCGTGGTTGGACTCGCCGCCGTGCTCGGCCGCGCGGCCCCCGACCAGCTTCATCGGCCAGGAGCCGTCGGCCCGCTGGGTGCGGGCCAGCCAGTCGTAGCCGCGGCGCACCGGTCCGGTGAGTCCCGCCACGCTCATCGCCATCAGGCACTCGACGTGGTTCCAGGCGTCCACGTGCCCCTCGGGCCACGGCACGCCGCCGTCGGGTTCCTGCAGCGCCGCGATGCTCCGGGCGGTCTGGACGACCCGCCCCCACTCCATGACGGAGTCGCTCATGCGGGCTTGCGGACGTAGAGCACCACGCTCTTGCCGATGAGGGGGTTGAGGACGGCCTCCGCGATCCGGGTGGCGGCCGGGCGCTTCATGATGTCCCAGACGAGAAGCTCGTGGTACGCCTTGGCCAGCGGGTGGTCGTCGTTGTCCACACCGACCGCGCACTTGATCCACCAGTACGGCGCGTGCAGGCCGTGGGCGTGGTGGTGGGGGCCGATCTCGAAGCCGACGGACTTGAGCTTGGCGCTCAGCTCGGCGAGCGTGTAGATGCGGACGTGCCCGCCGGGGGCCGTGTGGTACGCCTCGTCGAGGGCCCAGCAGATCCGCTCCGGCAGGAAGCTCGGCACCGTGACGGCGGCCAGGCCGCCGGGCTTGAGCACACGGAGGATCTCCCGCATCGCGGACATGTCATCGGGGATGTGCTCCAGCACCTCGGCGGCGATCACCCGGTCGAAGCCCGCGTCCTCGAACGGCATGTCGAGCGCGTCGCCGGTCACGGTCCGCGCCGTCGCGCCGGGGGGCACCTCTCCGGCCTTGTCCATGGCGGTGAACATGGTGGCGACGCCTTCGAGCTCCTTGGCGTCCATGTCGAAGGCCACCACGTCGGCGCCCCGGCGCAGCACCTCGAAGGCGTGCCGCCCGGCGCCGCAGCCCAGATCCAGGACCCGGGTTCCGGGTCCGACGGGCAGCCGGCCGAAGTCGACAGTCAGCACTCGCCGCTCCTCTTCAGATGGTCGGGGGTGGAGGGATGGTCAGGGCCCGAAGGCTCTGGTCCGAGGGGTTCCGGGGGGTTCGGGGCTTTCAGGGTTCCGAGGGTTCTGGGGGGTGAGGCGGCGGGGACGTCACCGGCCGCGGCGTGCCCGGATGGCCTCGCGGTAGGCGTCCACGGTCCGCTGGGCGACGACGTTCCAGGTGTAGCGCTCCATGGCCCGGTCGTAGCCCTTCCTGCCGATCGCCGCCCGCTCCTCGGGGGAGTCGTGCAGGCGGCGCAGCGCGGCGGCCAGCTCCTCGGGGTCGCCGGGCGTCACCTGGACGGCCGCGTCGCCGACCACCTCGGGCAGCGCGCCGGTACGGCTGGCGATCAGCGGGGTGCCGCAGGCCATGTGCTCGACGGCGGGCAGCGAGAAGCCCTCGTAAAGGGAGGGGACGACCGAGATCTCCGAGGTGGCGATCAGCTCGCCCAGCTCGGTGTCGGAGATGCCGTGCACGAACCGCACCCGGTCCTGGAGGGACAGCTCGGCGACCAGCTTCTCGGTCGGCCCGCCCGGGGTCGGCCTGCTGACCACGGTGAGGTTCACGTCGCGCTCGGTCGCCAGCTTCGCCACGGCGCGCAGCAGCGTCGCGACGCCCTTCATGGGGGAGTCGGCGCTGGCCACCGCGACGATCGAGCCGGGCCGCTTCGGCATGTCCGGGCGGGGGTGGAAGTAGCGGGTGTCCACGCCGAGCGGGATGAGCCGCATGTTGGCCTGGGGCACGTTGAAGTCGCGGTGGATGTCGGCCAGGGACGACTCGCTGACGGTCAGGATGGGCTTCAGCCGGGGGGCGACCTTGGCCTGCATGCGGACGAAGCCGTACCACCGTCGCAGCGACAGCCGCTTGCGTCCCGACGCGGCCTTCAGCTCGATCCGCCGGTCCACGCTGATCGGGTGGTGGATGGTGCCGACCACCGGGAAGAGTTTCTGGATGCCGAGCAGGCCGTAGCCGAGCGTCTGGTTGTCCTGCACCACGTCGAAGTCGCCGACGCGCTTCTTCAGCTCGCGGTACGCCCGGAGGGTGAAGGTCAGCGGCTCGGGGAAGCCGGCGGTCCACATGGCGCCGACCTCCAGGAGGTCGATCCAGTCGCGGTACTCGCGGAGGCCGGGGGTGCGGAAGGGGTCCTCGTCGCGGTAGAGGTCCAGGCTGGGGACCTTGTTGAGGATGACGCCCTCGTCGAGTTCGGGGTAGGGCTGGCCGGAGAAGACCTCGACGTGGTGGCCGAGAGCGACCAGCTCCCTGCTGAGATGGCGCAGGTAGACGCCCTGGCCACCGCATGTCGGCTTGCTGCGGTACGACAGCAGCGCGACGCGCAGCGAATCCGCCCCTGGCACGGCGACCCCTTCCTTATCCTGTCCGGAAGGGGACAGGTACCGTGAAAGACGACCTTTCCCTCCGGACCCTACCATTCAGTAGGTCTCGCCGACCCGAGGTGTAATCGTTCCCGCAGTCCGTCGCACCCGGTCCCATCTGCGATGTCAGGGCGACAGAGCATTATTCTATGTAACGCGTTCTAGCTATGGCGCGGTCGGCATGATGCCCATGCCGACGGCAGGACGGTACATTCGCCGTCACACGCCATATGAGGGGCAAAAGTCTCATCCACCAGCAAGGAGGACGCGTTGGCCAGGCGCGCACTGATCACCGGCATCACCGGGCAGGACGGTTCCTACCTGGCCGAGCACCTGCTGGGCGAGGGTTACGAGGTCTGGGGCCTGGTGCGGGGCCAGGCCAACCCGCGCGTCTCGCGGGTCCGCAGCCTGCTGCAGGACGTCCGGCTCGTCCGGGGTGACCTCCTCGACCAGGGATCGCTGATCTCCGCCGTGGAGAAGGTCCAGCCCGACGAGGTCTACAACCTGGGCGCCATCTCGTTCGTCCCCATGTCCTGGGAGCAGGCCGAGCTGACCGCCGAGGTCACCGGCATGGGCGTGCTGCGCATGCTGGAGGCCATCCGGGTCTGCTCCGGCGTCTCCTCCTCCCGGACGGCGGCCGGCTCCGGCCAGATCCGCTTCTACCAGGCGTCGTCCTCGGAGATGTTCGGCCAGGTCCGCGAGACCCCGCAGACGGAGACCACGCCCTTCCACCCCCGCTCGCCGTACGGCGTCGCCAAGGCGTACGGGCACTTCCTCACCCAGAACTACCGCGAGTCCTACGGCATGTACGCCGTGTCCGGGATCCTGTTCAACCACGAGTCCCCGCGCCGGGGCGCGGAGTTCGTCACCCGCAAGGTCAGCCTCGGCGTGGCGAGGATCAAGCTCGGCCTGGCCGACGAGCTGCGCCTGGGCAACATGGAGGCCCGCCGCGACTGGGGCTACGCCGGCGACTACGTCCGCGCCATGCACCTGATGCTCCGGGCGGACGCGCCCGAGGACTACGTGATCGGCACAGGCCGCACCCACACCGTCCGCGACCTGGTGGTCGCCGCCTTCGCCGCCGCCGGCCTCGACTGGGAGCGGTACGTGGTGTGCGACGCGTCCCTGCACCGCCCCGCCGAGGTGGACCTGCTCTGCGCCGACCCGAAGAAGGCCCGGGTGCAGCTCGGCTGGGAGCCCACGGTCCCCTTCGAGGAGCTCGTCGCGATGATGGTCGAGTCCGACGTCAGGCTCCTGTCCGAGGGCGGCGACCCCGGCCAGGACTCCTCCTGGCCCTGACCCGGCCGAAGCGGGGACGCCCCGGGTTCCGGAGGGCCGGGAAGGGTCCGGACGCCCCCGGAAGGGCCGGGGTCTGCGGAAGGCCCGGGTCAGCCCGTCCGGCGACCCTTCCTGCGGATCGGGACGGCGCTCATGTCCGTCACCGTCGACTGCGTGTCCCGGAAGCCGTAGCCGTGCGCGGCGAGGGCGTCGAGCGCGGCCCGCTCGGCGTCCGCGACGTCCGCGGCCTCACCGTCGCCGGCGTCGCCGTACACCTGGCAGCGGAAGGCGAACCAGGACAGGCTCCGGTCGTAGACCAGTGTGCCCTCGTCGGTGAAGGCGATCCTGGTGGGGTCGAGGTCGCCGACCCCGGCGAGGAGCGAGGCCCGGTCGTCGTCGCCCAGCCCGTCGAACCTGCCGCGAATGGTCACGCGGAACGTGTGCTCTGCCACGTCGTCATCCTTCGTCGTCGGAAGGCCCGCCGGACGGTTCGCCGGGGGCTCACGGAACGTCTCCGGGCGGCCTCCCGGGACGTGTGAGAACTCTCCGGGCGGCCCTACCGGGCGCCTCAGGCGTCTTCGGTCTCCCCGGACGGTCTTTCCGGGGCGTGCCGGGCGGTTCCGGTGTCTCCCCCCGGTCCCCCGGGGGCGTACGTCAAGACCGCCTCGCCGAGCAGCCCCTCGATCGCGTCGAGGAGGGTCAGCGCGGCCTCGGCGGTGACGCCGGGATCCTCCCCGGCCGCCGCACGCCGGCCGATCTCCCGGAGGACCTGTTCGTGGACCCAGCCGAGCTGGGAGGCGACGAGACCCGGCAGCGGGTCGTCCGGCGCGGCGCCCGTCTCCTCGGCCAGCACGGTGGCGAGCGCCGCGACCATCCGCCCGGCCAGTTCCTCCAGCCGGGCGACGAGGGTCGGGGCGGCGCGCGTCATCTCCAGGAAGCGCCCGAAGCCGTGGGCCAGGCCGACCCTGCGGTCCCCGCGGCGCAACTCGGCGCGGAGGACGGACAGCATCGCCCGCGCGGCCGGCTCACCCGGCGGGCGGTCCCGCACCATCTCGACCAGCCGCTCCGCGGACGCCTCCTCGGGTGGGAAGACGAGGTCCTCCTTGGTCTGGAAGTGGTTGTAGACGGTGTTGACCGACACCTCGGCCGCCTCGGCCACCTCGACGATCGTGACGCGGTCGAAGCCCCGCTCCACGAACAGCGTGATGGCCACCTCGGAGATGTGCCGCCGCGTCCGGCGTTTCTTGCGTTCCCTCAGTCCATCGGCCACATGGTGGAACGTATTGCAAATTTGGAGTCCACTGCAAATTATTTCCCGGTTCGCCTCCGGCTTCGCAGTCGATGCGCCGTTCCGCCCGGAGGCCGCCTCGCGAGCCGCTCGGTACCCGACAGCCAGGCGCCGGCCGTCCGGTGGTCCGGCGCGTTCGCCGTCCGGTCAGGAGCGCGCGGCGCCGGGCCGGTGGAGGTCGATCAGCCGGGCCAGGTGCCGTCCGGCGGCGTGCAGCGGCCGGTCGTCCCGGGAGACCTGGGCGGCCAGCTCGGCGCCCTCCAGCGTGCTGATCACGGTGTGCGCCAGGTCGTGGGCGTCATCCTCGGCCAGGCCCGCGAGGCGGAGCCGGTCGAAGACCAGCCGCCGCCAGTGGGCGAACGCCTCGGCGGCGGCCCGCTGCACGTCGGGCACCCGGCCCGCCGTACCCAGGGCGGTGGCCGTGACCGGGCAGCCGTCCGCCCAGTCGGAGGCGCGTAGGCCCTCGGCGAGCCTGCGGGTGCAGGCGACGACGGCCTCGGCCGGGTCGTCCTCGCCGTCGAGGGTCTCCCGCAGCTCGTCGGCGAACTCCTTCTCGCCGTGCCGGATCGCGGCGACGGCCAGCTCCTGCTTCCCGCCCGGGAAGAAGTGGTAGACGGAGCCGAGCGTGGCCTCGGCCTCCTGGGAGATCTGCTTGATCCCGGTGCCGTCGTAGCCCTGCCGCTGCATCAGCCGTGAGGCGGTACGGACGATCCGGTCGCGGGTGCCGAGGGCGCCGTGCGGGCCGGCCGCCCCGCGCTGTCGTGCGCTGGTCTTCATCCGGCGATTCTACCGAATAGAGCGTTCGTTTTAGAGGTGTGCTACGGTCCTCCCTGAATAGAACGTTCGTTTTAGAAGGGATGCGCGATGAGCGTGCGGAAGGTGACGGTCATCGGGCTCGGGCCGATGGGCCGGGCGATGGCGCGGGTGTTCCTCGACCGGGGCTACGAGGTCACCGTGTGGAACCGGACCCCGGAGAAGGCCGGCGAACTGGTGGCCGGGGGCGCGATCCTGGCCGCCACGGTCGGCGACGCGCTGGCCGCGGGCGAGGTGGCGGTCCTCAGCCTGACGGACTACGACGCGATGTACGCGATCCTCGAACCAGCTGCGGCGCACCTGGCCGGCAAGGTGATCGTCAACCTGAGCTCCGACACCCCGGACCGCTCACGGAAGGGGGCGGAGTGGCTGGCCGCCCACGGCGCCCGGCAGCTGACCGGTGGCGTGCAGGTGCCGCCGTCCGGCATCGGGGACCCGGCCTCCTCCACCTTCTACAGCGGCCCGCGGGAGGTGTTCGAACGGCACCGCCCGACCCTGGAGGTGCTGACCGGCGCCGACTACCGGGGAGAGGACCCGGGTCTGGCGGCGCTGTACTACCAGCTCCAGATGGACATCTTCTGGACCTCGATGCTCAGCTGGCTGCACGCGCTCGCGACGGCCGACGCCAACGGCATCACGGCGGCGGAGTTCCTGCCGTACGCCGCGCGGACCGCGGCGTCGGTCCCGGGGTTCATGGAGTTCTACACGCCGCGGATCGACGCCGGAGAGCACCCCGGCGACGTGGACCGGCTGGCCATGGGGGTGGCCAGCGTCGAGCACGTCACGCACACCGTCCACGCGGCCGGCGTCGACGTCGCGCTGCCGGGCGCCGTCCTGGAGATCTTCCGGCGGGGCGTGGCGGCCGGGCACGGCGACTCCAGCTTCACCAGCCTGTTCGAGGTGATGCGGAAGGCCCCGGAGCACGCGGGCTGAGAGGGGTCTCAGCGGCGCTCAGCGTCGCCTCAGCGACCATCCGGCACCGTGGAGGCGGTCGATGAGATGAGCCATGAGGAGGCGCCATGCCCGTCCACGCCGTGCGGCCGGAGGAGATCCTCGCCGTCCCCGCCGTCTCCGCGGGGCTGGCGCGGGTGGAGAAGCGCATCCGGCGGCTGAGCGCCTCCTCGCGGCTGCCGCTCGTCAACCGGGCGGCCGGTCACATCACCGGCGCGGGCGGCAAACGGCTGCGCGCCGCGCTGACGCTGGCGACCGCGCTCGCCCTGGGCGGGCGGATCGACGGCCGGACGGTCACCGCGGCGGCCTGCGTCGAGCTGGTCCACGCCGGGTCGCTGGTCCACGACGACCTCATGGACGGCGCCGCGCAGCGCCGCGGGGTGCGGACCCTCAACGCCGAACTCGGCGACGCCCGGGCGCTGGTCGTCGGCGACTTCATGCTCGCCCGTGCCTGGCTCGCCGCACTGACCTCGGCTTCCAAACACGTGGCCGGGACGCTCGCCGCGGTGGTCGTCGAGCTCGCCGAGGGGCAGTTCCAGGAGACGGCCGACCTCTTCGACCCCGGGCGCACCCCCGAGGCGGCCCTGCGGTCCATCACCGGCAAGACCGCCTCCCTGTTCCGGGCGAGCTGCGCGGTGGCCCACCCGGAGGGGTGGACCATGGCGGCGTACGGCGAGCGGTTCGGCGTCCTCTTCCAGGTCCTGGACGACCTGCTGGACCTGGCCTCCACCGCCGACCGGCTGGGCAAGCCGGTCGGCAACGACCTGCGGCAGGGCGTCTACACCCTGCCGCTGCTGCTGGCACTCCGGCACGACCGCGGGGAGCTGCGGTCCTTCCTCGGCAGGCGGCTGACGGAGGAGGAGATCACGTTCCTGCTCGCCCGCCTGCGCGAGGGCCGCATGGTCGGCGACACGCTGGAGTACTGCCGGGGCCTCGCCGCGGACGCCCTGGCCGCGCTGCCCGCCATCGCCGACCCGGAGGTCGCCGCCGCCCTGTACGCACTGCCCGGCGCCTACGTCGACCGGGCGGAGTCCCTGCTGGCGCGGTGAAGGGGACCGGGGCCGGGATCGGGGCCGGCGGAGCGGGACGGTCCGCCCGGCCGGGCGCCACGGATCCGGCCGCACGCCGCCCGCCGGCCGGGCCCGGAGCGTCCAGGCGGCATCGGGTTGACACGAATAATACGGTCGTACATATTGATTGCCATGGCCAGGACATCCAACAAAGAGCAGATCCTGCGCGAAGGGCTGGAGACCGTGCGCAGGCGCGGGTTCACCACATCCGGCGTGCGCGACATCACGGCGGCGGCCGGAGTGCCGCAGGGATCCTTCACCAACCACTTCGCGTCCAAGGAGGCGTTCGGGCTGGAGATCCTCGACCGGTACTTCGCGGATGTCGGCGTGCTCGTCGAGACCACCCTGCGCGACGGCGACCTGCCGCCGGTGGAGAGGCTGCGCGCGTACTTCGACGCCATCACCGCCCGGTTCGAGGAGCGCGGCTGGCGTGACGGATGCCTGATCGGCAACCTGAGCCTGGAGTCGGCCGAGCACAGCGAGGCGCTGCGCACACGACTGTCGGAGATCTTCTCCGAATGGCGGCGGCCGTTCGCCGACTGCCTGGAGGAGGCCGCCGCGGCCGGGCAGATCCGTCTCGACCTGCCCGCGCTCGATCTGGCCGACTTCCTGCTCGCCTCGTGGCAGGGCGCGATCCTGCGGATGAAGGTCGAACGCGGCGCCGAGCCGCTCGAACGTTTCAAGCGGATCGTGTTCTCGTCGGTGCTGCGCTGACGTCCGTTCTCCCCCGGTCTCCCCTGAAGTCTTCTCCCGTCTCCCCCGAAGGGCCGTTCGTCATGACCTCCGCACCCGCCGGGATCCGCCCGGAGATCCCCGCCGCCGACCCCCACCCGCGCCGCCGTGTCAGCGTGGCCGGGACCGAGATGAGCTACGTCGACGTCGGGGAGGGCGCGCCGATCGTCTTCCTGCACGGCAACCCGACGTCGTCCTATCTGTGGCGCAACGTCATCCCGTACGTCGAGGACCAGGGCCGCTGCCTGGCGCCCGACCTGGTGGGCATGGGGGACTCGGGCCCCGCGCCGGACGGGCTGTACCGGTTCGCCGACCACGTCCGCCACCTCGACGCCTGGTTCGACGCGCTCGATCTGGACGCGGACGTCACCCTGGTGCTGCACGACTGGGGTTCCGCGCTGGGCTTCCACTGGGCCGAGCGGCACCGGGAGAGGGTGCGGGCGATCGCCTACATGGAGGCCATCGTCCAGCCCAGGCTCTGGAGCGACTTCCCGGAGGGCCGCGACGCGCTGTTCCGGGCGATGCGGTCGGCGCACGGTGAGCGCCTCGTCCTGGAGGAGAACTTCTTCGTGGAGACGGTCCTGCCCAAAAGCGTGCTGCGCCCGCTGGGAGAAGAGGAGATGGCGGCCTACCGGGCGCCGTTCCCGACCCCGGACTCGCGCGTCCCGACGCTGATGTTCCCCCGCGAGCTGCCGATCGAGGGAACGCCCGAGGACGTCACGGAGATCGTCGAGTCGTACGGCGCCTGGCTGTCCACGAGCCGGGTGCCCAAGCTGCTGGTGTCGGCGCGGCCCGGAGCGCTGCTGGTGGGAAGGGCGCTGGAGTTCGCCCGCACCTGGCCCGCGCAGCGCGAGGTCACCGTGGCGGGCAGCCACTATGTGCAGGAGGACTCACCGCACGAGATCGGCGCCGCCCTGGCCGACTTCCTGCGGAACCTCTGAGCGGGACGCGGGACGCGGGACGCGGGGGACGGGGGAGCGGCCCCGCGCCGCCCGGCCCGCCCGGAGCCCGTGCCGCGGCCGGCCTCCCCGGCCGGCCGCGGGGGTTCAGGAGACGGTGACCGGGAGGTCCTTGATGCCGTTGATGAAGTTGGAGCGGAGCCGCCGGGCCGGGCCCGCCTGGGCGAGGTTCGGCAGCCGCTCGGCCAGCACCTCGAAGAGCACCCGCAGCTCCAGCTTGGCCAGGTGGTTGCCGAGGCAGAAGTGGGCGCCGCCGCCGCCGAAGCCGATGTGGGGATTGGGGGTGCGGCCGATGTCGAACGTCCCCGGGTCGGCGAAGACGTCCTCGTCGCGGTTGGCGGAGGTGTAGAACACCACGACCTTGTCGCCCTCCCTGACCTCCTGCTCGCCGATCACCGTGTCGGCGGTCGCCGTACGGCGGAAGAGGTTGACCGGGGAGACCCAGCGGACGATCTCGTCGGCGGCGGTGCCGGCCAGCGAGGGGTCGGCGACCAGGCGCCGCCACTGCTCGGGATGCTCGAAGAGCGCCAGCATGCCGCCGGAGGCGGCGTTGCGGGTCGTCTCGTTGCCCGCCACCACCAGCAGCAGCACGAACAGGTCGAACTCGTTCTCGTCGAGGACCTCGCCGTCGTCGTCGGGGCGCAGGAGCCTGGTGATGATGTCGTCGCGGGGATCCTCGCGGCGCTCGGCCGCGAGCCGGTTGGCGTAGGCGTAGACCTCCGCGGCGGCGTCGCGTCCCTCGGCGGGGTCGGCCGCGTAGTCGGGGTCCTCGGCACCGATCATCTGGTTGGACCAGCTGAAGAGCTTGTCGCGGTCCTCGACGGGGGCGCCGAGCAGTTCGCAGATCACGTACAGCGGCAGCGGGGCGGCGATGTCCCGGACGAAGTCGACCGAGGGGCGGCCCTTGGCCTCGTCCACGAGGGCGTGGCAGATGTCGCGGATGTGCTGTTCCAGGGCGCCGATGACGCGCGGGGTGAAGCCCCGGTTGACCAGTGAACGGCGCCGGGTGTGCTCCGGCGGGTCCTGGTTGAGCATCATCATCCGCTGGAACTCGCGCTGCTCCTCCGGCATCTCGTCGAAGAGCGCGAGCTTCCTGCTGGAGGAGAACAGGTCGGGACGGCGGGAGACCTGCACGACGTCGGCGTGCCTGGTGACCGCCCAGAAGTCGGGCCAGCCGGGGTCGCCGCCTCCGTGCCGGTGGACCGGGTCGTTGGCCCGCAGCCAGGCGAACTGGTCGTGGGGTGCGCCCTCGCGCGCGTAGAGATCCTGGTCGACGAGGTTGATGTCCATGGCCCTCCCCGGGGAATCGCCCGCGCGTCCTCGCGGGGCGTCATGCTGACGACGTGCTGACGACGTGCGCCACGCCGCGGGTGACGGGCGTGCCCGCCCGCCCCGCCGACCTAACCGATCAAGCGCTTGGTGGGGCGCCTGCTGTAACGCGTTCTATTATGTACCGCCGGGCGAGTCAAGGAGCGGCATCCGCGTCTCCCTCCGGCGTTCCTCCGCGTCCTCCACCGGTTTCCGGGCCTCCTCCCGGCGTTCCTCCGCGCTCCCTCCCGGCGTTCCGCCGTACGTCCCGATCGGGCCGACCCAGCGCTCCACCCGGCCGTCGCGTTTGATCATGAAGCCGCGCTTGAGCGGCCGGAGCACCACCGTGGTCTCGATCGCCCGCATGCCGGGCAGGCCGCCGATGCCCCGCAGGAACTCGTACAGCTCGGGCCGGCCCGGCACGACCACGTGCGCCACGAGCTGGTGGTCGCCGGCCACCGCCACCAGGTATCGCACCTGCGGGAGAGCCGCCAGCGCGTGCCCGGCCGCCTCCACCTCGCACTCGGCCACCCGCAGCCAGAGCACGGCCTCGACCGGCAGTCCCAGGTAGGGGGGCTCGATCTCGGCGCGGATGCGCAGGATCCCCCGGCGCAGCAGGGAGTCCAGGCGGCGGCGGGCCGTGGACTCGCTGATCCCGGCGGCGGACGCGACCTCCGCGTGGGTGGCGCGGCCGTCGGTGACGACCGCCGCGATGATCCGCGCGTCCTCGGCCGGCGGCGCCTCGCGCGGGCGCTGCAGGCGGCCCGGCAGCGGGGCCCACTGCTCGCGCAGCCCCTCCACCTCCTGCGGGGTCAGCACGTCGAGGTGCCACTCCTGGGGGGTCTTGAAGTAACGCAGCGCCGGATAGGCGACGCTCTCCACCACCCCGTCGATCGACGGGATGCCCCGGAACAGCAGGTCGATCATGGCGTCGTCGGCCACGGACAGCTCGGCCGTGCAGTCCACCGAACCCGACACCAGCGCGACGAACCGGGTCTCGGGCAGCTCGGCGAGCGCCTCGCCCGCGTCGATCACCGTCCCGGGACGGCAGCGCAACCGCAGCACCGACGACCCGAGCCGCCGGTCGTCGACCAGCCCGATCACCGAGAGCACACCCGAGTCGATCAGCCGGGTCGCCCTCCTGGCGACGTTGCGCGTGGGCTCGCCCAGCACGCGCCCGATGCGGTCCCAGGTGGCCCGCCCGTTCACCTGCAGGGCGGCGACCACCCGCAGATCGGCTTCACCGAGTGGCTGCATGGCGTCATCCTCATGGGGGGAACGGGTCGCCGCAAGCGTACGGCTTCGTGATCACCCCCGGCGGGGGAACGCGGACAGAACCCACGGGCCCGCGAACGGTCGCCGGACCGTACGGCCCGGCCGCGCGCCGCCCCGTGTCCCCGCCCGTCCACGGGCGCGGCGCGTTTCCGGGGACGGGCACGGCGCGGCTCCGGGACGGCCGCGGGCGTGTCACAACCGTTCCAGGACGGTCGCGGTGGACAGCGCGCCGCCCGCGCACATCGTCACCAGCGCGGTCGAGGAGTCCGACCGCTCCAGCTCGTGCAGGGCGGTGACGACCAGGCGGGCGCCGGTCGCGCCGACCGGGTGGCCGAGCGCGATGGCTCCGCCGCAGACGTTGACCCGGTCCATGTCCGGCCGGTGCACCGACGCCCAGGACAGGACGACCGACGCGAACGCCTCGTTCACCTCGAACAGGTCGACGTCCTCCATCCGCATGCCCGCCGCGGACAGCACCCTGGCGGTCGCCTCCACCGGCCCGTCCAGGTGGTAGTACGGCTCCGCGCCGACGAGCGCCTGGGCGCGGATCCGGGCGCGGGGGCGCAGGCCGTACCGGGCGGCGGCCTCCTCGCTCGCCAGCAGCACCGCCGCCGCGCCGTCGGAGATCTGCGAGGAGGTCCCGGCGGTGTGCAGCCCGTCCTCTCCCATCACCGGCCGCAGCCGCGCCAGCCCCTCGGCGGTGGTCTCGCGGAGCCCCTGGTCGGCGGTGACGACGCGGCTCTCGCCGGTGGGCCGTCCGTCCTCACCCAGGACCGGGGCGGTCACCGGGACGATCTCCCGGTCGAAGCGGCCCTCGGCCCACGCGCGGGCGGCCAGGCGCTGGGACCGGACGCCGAAGGCGTCGAGCCGCTCGCGGGTCAGCCCGCGCCGCCGCGCGATCCGCTCGGCGGCGGTGAACTGGTCGGGTATGTCGATGGCCCAGTCGCCGGGCCGGGGGTCGGCCGGGAGCACGTTGCTGCCCAGCGGGGCCCGGCTCATCACCTCGACGCCGCAGGCCACTCCTACCTCGACGACGCCCGCCTCGATGAGGGCGGCGACCAGGTGCACGGCCTGCTGTGAGGAGCCGCACTGCGCGTCGATCGTGGTCACGCCCGTCCCGTACGGCAGGCCGGCGTAGAGCCAGGCGTACCGGCCCACGTGCCCGCCCTGCTCGCCCGCCTGGGTGACGCACCCGGCGAAGACCTGGTCCACCGCCGCCGGGTCGATCCCGGACCTGCCGATCACGCCGTTCAGCGCGGCGGCGAGCAGCGCCTGCGGTTTCAGGCCCGCGAGCAGGCCGCCTCGCCTGCCGATCGGGGTTCTGACGGCTTCGACGATCACCGCACCCATCCGGCCTCCCATCCCGACCGCGCCCGCCCTGTGACTGTAACCCGTTCTAGTTTCGGGTGGAAGGCGGAGGAGGGAGGAGCGGGGTCGAGGTCTCGGGCGGGAGAGGGCGTCCCGAGGGGGCTCCCGAGGGGCATGGTGGGAGCGCCGGCGAAGGGTCGCCCGGGGGGCCTCCGGGAGGCGGACGAGAGGTCAGAAGCCGGCGAGCAGCCGGTCGGCCGCGATCTCGACGCGGCGCTGCGCCTGCTCGTGCGTACGGCGGCCGCGGAGCATCTCCAGCAGCTCCTGCACCCAGACGCTGGACAGGGAGCCGGCCAGGATGGCCTGCTCCTCCGTGGCGGTCTCCGTCGTCAGCCGGTCGCCCGGGCGGTCCACGGCGGCGCGCAGCAGCAGGCCGGTCATCCGGTCGCCGAACGGGGTGTCGACCTCGGCCATGATCAGTGAGCGGATGAGCGCGTCGGCCAGCTCGGGCTCGCGCATGAGGCCGCGGGTGGCGCGCATCAGCACGTCGACGGCCCGGCCCGCGGGGGTGGCCGCACTCGGAGGACGGCGCTCGATGCTGCCTTCGAGCAGGTCGAACTCCTCGCTGACCACCGCGACGACCAGGTCCATCTTCGATGGGAAGTAGCGGTAGAGGGTGCCGAGGGCGACCCCGGCACGCTCGGCGACCGTGCGCATCTGCATGGCCTCGACGCCGCCGCGGGAGGCGAGCGCGGCGGCCGCCTGGATGATGCGCTTGCGGCGCTGGTGCTGGCTCCTGGAGCGGACGCCGCCGGACGCCGCGGGCTCACCCTGCGCTCCCCGCGCCCCCGAGGCGCCCTTGGTCGCGCCCGAGGCGCCTTTGGCGGCGGCCGGGCGGGGGGATCCGGGGGGCGGAGCGTGCGGGGCGCGGGCGGCCGCGGATGCTCCGATGGTCGTACGCGGGACACGCATGAGAACACGTTATCTGATCTCCGCTCGTCCCAGTGGGTTACCCGCCGGTTACGAGAGCCATCGGTCCTTCCATTGAAGACGCCTGTCCGACGCACGTCGCCGCGCGTTCCCGCCGGCCGCCCCTGGACGGGGACTGAAATCTGTTCTAGTTTCCGGATCGGTTGGCTTGAGCGTTTCATCCCCTGGAGCGAGTCCCTTGGAGCGCCCGTGGACTTCACCCTTGACGAGACACAGAGTGAGTTGCGCGCCCTCGCCGGGGACCTCCTCGGCCGGGAGGCCGCCACCGAACGGATCGAGGCCCACGAGGCGGGCGGCGCGCCGTACGACGCGGGGCTCTGGCGCTCCCTCGCCCAGGCCGGGCTGCTGGGCGCATGCCTTCCCGAGGAGGCGGGCGGCGCGGGGCTCGGACCGGTGGAGGCGGCCGTCCTGCTGCGGGAGGCCGGGGCGCACGTGGCCCCCGCGCCGCTCCTGGCGAGCCTGGTCGCCGGGCTGGCCGTCGCCCGGCACGGCTCCCCGGAGCAGCGCGCGGCGCTGGCCCCCCTGGCCGAGGGGAGGGCGGTGCTGACAGCCGCGCTGCGCGGCCCCGGCCGCGACCTCGGCGCCGCCCCCACCGTGACCGCCCGCCTCGCTGACGGCCCCGATCCCGCCGGGGAGCCCGGCGCCGGTTCCGTTCCCGGGCCCGCCGGGGAGCCCGGTGCCGCCCCCGTCGTGACCGCCCGACCCGGCCACGGCGGGTGGCTGCTGACCGGGCGGGCCGGAACCGTCCCCTACGCCGCCCAGGCGTCGGCGATCCTCGTCCCCGCGGCCACCGCGGACGGCGTCGGCCTGTTCCTGGTCGCCCCCGGGGCGGCGACCCTGCGGCCGGTGCGCGTCTCCACCGGCGAGCCCGCCGCCACCCTCGCCCTCCACGACTCCCCGGCCGAGCCCGTGGGCGGGCCGGACGGCCGGGCCGCCGCGGACCTGCGCCTGCTGGCGCTCGCCGGGATCGTCGCCGTCGCCTCCGGCGTGCTGGCCGGAGCGCTCGCGCTGACCACCGAGCACATCAGGAGCCGCAGGCAGTTCGGCCGCGCACTGGCCGAGTTCCAGGCGGTCACCGTACAGATCGCCGACGTCTACATCGCCGCCCGCACCCTCGACGTCGCCATGTGGTCCGGGGTGTGGCGGCTGGCCGAGGGCATGGACTCCGAGGCCGAGGCCGACCTGTCCGTCGCGGCCCTCACCGTCACGGACGCGGCGCTCGCCGCGCTGCACACCTGCCAGCACCTGCACGGCGGGATCGGCCTGGACGTGGCCTACCCGCTGCACCGCCACTTCGCCTGGGGCAAGCACCACGCCCACCTGCTGGGCGGCGTGGAGGCCCGGCTCGACGCGATCGGAGCGCTCCTCTGATGATGATCGACCTGACCCCCGAACAGCGGCGGCTCCGCCACGAGCTGCACGAGTACTTCACCGTCTGCCTGTCCGACGAGGAACGCCGGGAGATCGCCGCCGACCCGTTCGGCCCGGCCTACATGCGGCACTGCCGCAGACTCGGCCGCGACGGCAAGCTCGGCCTGGGCTGGCCGGAGAAGTACGGCGGCGGCGGATACGGCCCGGTGGAGCAGCAGATCTTCGCCAACGAGATCGCCCGCGCCGAGGTGCCCTACCCGATCATCACCGTGCAGACCGTCGGCCCGACCATCATGCGGTACGGCACGGCCGCGCAGAAGGAGTCCTTCCTGCCGCGCATCCTGGCCGGGGAGTGCCACTTCGCCATCGGCTACAGCGAGCCCGAGGCGGGCACCGACCTCGCGGCCCTGCGCACCACCGCGGTCCGCGACGGCGACCACTACGTCGTCAACGGGCAGAAGATCTTCACCTCGGGCGCCCACCACGCCGACCACATCTGGCTGGCCGCCCGCACCGACCCGGCCGCGGCGAAGCACCGGGGCATCACGATGCTGATCGTCGACTGCGCCGACCCGGGCTTCTCGTGGACCCCGATCACCACCATGGACGGCCGCCACCACACCAACTCCACCTACTACACCGACGTGCGGGTGCCGGTGGACATGGTGGTGGGGGAGGAGAACCGGGGCTGGGACCTGATCGTCGAGCAGCTCAACCACGAGCGGGTCACGCTCGGCCCGGCGGGCAACATCGCGCACGTCCACGACCGGTTCCTGCGGTGGGCCCGCGCCACCGGGCTGATCGCCGAGCCCGCCGTACGGCGGGCTCTGGCCAGGGTGTACGCCTGCCTGCGGACCAACGAGCTGCTGAACTGGCAGGTCGCGGCGGGCATGGATTCGGGCTGGCTGGGCGCCCCCGACGCCTCGGCCACCAAGATCTACGGTTCGGAGCGCATGCAGGAGGTCGGCCGGATCGTCGGGGACGTCCTGGCCCGGTACGGCGATCCGGACGACGAGGAGACGGCCGGCTTCACCGAGCGCCTCGACCGCGGCGTCAAGGGCGCGATCGTGCTGACCTTCGGCGGCGGCGTCAACGAGGTCCAGCGCGAGCTCATCGCCATGCTGGGCCTGAACCTGCCGAGGCCGCCCCGATGACCGCCGCGAACCCTCCCGTCCCGCCTTCCCCCGGGGACCGTCGAGGCCCCGCCGCCCGGGACGCCCGGACGTCCGGTCAGGACGCGCCGGACCCGGCCGGGCGGCCCGCCTGGGCCCCGGACCCGGGGTTCCACGAACGGCTCACCGCGCTGGCCGAGAAGCGGGTGGCGGCGGGAGAGGTGTACGGCGACGCCGCGGCCGACCCGGTCAACCTCCCGATGATCCGGCACTGGGCCGCCGCCATGGGCGACGCCAACCCCCTCCACACCGACGCGGAGGCCGCGGCCGCGGGCGTCCACGGGGAGATCGTGGCGCCCCCGGCGATGATCCAGGTCTGGACCATGCCGGGCCTCGCCGGACCCGCCGAGCGGGCGGGCGGCCCGATCGGCGACGTGCTCGCGGCGCTGGACGCCGCCGGCTACACCGGGGTGGTCGCGACGAACTGCGAGCAGACCTACGACCGCTACCTGAGGCTCGGCGAGCGGCCGGTCCCGGCCACCCGGCTCACCGGGCTGTCCGGGCCGAAACGGACGGCCCTCGGCGAGGGCTACTTCGTCACCTGGAACGTCACCTGGTACTCGGAGGGCGAACGGGTGGCCGAGATGCTGTTCCGGGTACTGAAATTTCATCCCGAGGAGCGCATAACCACTACCGATACCCGGCAGCCGTACCCGCTGGGACCGGCCGTCGGCGACGACACCGCCTTCTTCTGGGAGGGTGTGGCCCGAGGCGAGTTGCGGATCCAGAGATGCGCCGACTGCGGCGAACTCCGGCATCCCCCAGGTCCGGTCTGCCCCTCGTGCCGCTCGGCCGGCCGGACGTACGTCGTGGCGAGCGGCGAGGGCGAGGTCTACAGCTACGTGGTGCACCACAGTCCGCCGGTCCCGGGATGGGAGACGCCGTTCGCGGTGGCGGTGGTCCAGCTGCCGGAGGGTGTGCGGATCGTGGGCGCCGTCGTGGACTGCCCTCCCTCGGAAGTGGGTATCGGTATGCCGTTGCGTGTGACGTATCGCCAGAAGGACGACAACCTCATACTGCCCCTCTGGGTCCCCCGGGAGACGTGATGCGGACGCTTACCGAAGACGAGGTCCAGGTCGGAGTGGCGCTCCCCGAGCTCGCGATCGACCTGACCCCCACCACGGTCGTCTCGACGGCACTGGCCACGATGGACTTCACCCCCGTCCACCACGACCCGGCGAGCGCCAGGGCCCAGGGATCGAAGGACGTCTTCCTCAACATCCTGACCACGATGGGCCTCGTCGAGCGCTACGTCACCGACTGGGCGGGTCCCGAGGCGCTGATCCGCGGCATCAACGTCAAACTGGGCGTCCCGGCCTACGCCGGGGACCGGCTGACCTTCACCGGCGCCGTCGTCGGACGGGAGGACGGCGAGTTCACCGTCGAGGTGCGGGGCAGGGTCAGCCTGGGCGACCACGCCTCCGGCACCGTCCGCTTCGCCCTCCCCGACCGCTGACCCGTCCCGAAGGCCACACGCGCCCCTCCCGGCCGCATCCTCTCCCGGAGGGCCGGTTTCCCGGACTCCCGGAGAACCGCGTCCCCGGCATCCGGACGACCCCTGACATCCCGAACAACCGCGCCTCTTCGAAGACTTCGCAGAAAGGCCCCACCGTGGTCTCCTTTTCGGGGAGTACGGCCGTCGCCGGCATCGGCGCGACCGAGTTCTCCAAGCAGTCGGGCAGGTCGGAGCTCCGGCTCGCCGCCGAGGCGGTGTTCGCGGCGCTGGACGACGCCGGTCTCGGCCCGTCGGACGTGGACGGCCTGGTCACCTACACCCAGGACGCCAACGACGAGATCGCCGTGGCCCGCGAGGTGGGCATCGGCGACCTGACCTTCTTCTCCCGGGTCCACTACGGCGGCGGCGCGGCGTGCGGCACGGTGATGCACGCGGCGATGGCCGTCGCGACCGGCGCCGCCGAGACCGTCGTCTGCTACCGGGCGTTCAACGAGCGCTCCGGCCGCAGGTACGGCCGGCCCGACCCGGGGCTCGGCGGCGCGCCGTCGTCCCTGGGCCTGGAGATGAGCTGGCACGTGCCGCAGGGTCTGATGACCCCGGCGGCGTGGGTCGCCATGTTCGCCCGCCGGTACATGCACGTCCACGGCGCGACGTCCGAGGACTTCGGCCGGGTGGCCGTCGCCATGCGGCGGCACGCGGCCACCAACCCCGCCGCGTGGTTCCACGGCCGACCGATCACCCTCGCCGAGCACCAGGCGTCGCGGTGGATCGTCGAGCCGCTGCACCTGCTCGACTGCTGCCAGGAGAGCGACGGCGCGGTGGCGCTCGTGGTCACCTCGGCCGAACGCGCCCGCGACCTGCGGCGGACCCCGGCACTGATCACCGCCGCGGCCCAGGGGTCCGGGGCCGGGCAGATGATGATGACCAGCTACTACCGCGACGACATGACCGGCCTGCCGGAGATGGGGGTGGTCGGCCGCCGCCTGTGGGAGCAGGCGGGGTTCGGGCCCGAGGGGGTGCAGACGGCCGTCCTGTACGACCACTTCACGCCGTTCGTGCTCCTCCAGCTGGAGGAGCTGGGGTTCTGCGGGCGGGGCGAGGCGCGCCACCTCGTGGCGGACGGCGGCATCGAGATCGACGGCCGCCTGCCGGTGAACCCGCACGGCGGGCAGCTCGGCGAGGCGTACATCCACGGAATGAACGGCATCGCCGAGGCCGTACGGCAGGTCCGGGGCACCGCGGCCAACCAGGTCGCGGACGTCCGCAACGTCCTGGTCACCGCGGGCACCGGCGTGCCGACCAGCGGGCTGATCCTGTCGGCGGGCTGAGACGCGCACCGCCCGGGGCCGGGCCGCCGCGCCACGGCGTCACGGTGTCAGGGCGGGCATGGCGAGGAAGACGATCATCGCGATCGCCACGCAGACGAGGAAGCCTGCGAGCTCCCAGACCCAGTCGTGGTGACGCTCGGCGTGCCTGCCCGGCCGGCGCCTGGTCCTGCGGTGCGATCGTCCGCCGGTCCGCGTCGTACGGGACGCCCGGGACACCCGGGCGCCCGTCTCCGGGACCTCGGTCCGGACCCCGATCACGGCCGTGGCGCCGGCCTCTGCGTTCCCGGGGTCCCCGAGCTTCCCGGGGTCCCCGGCGCTCGCCAGCATCCCGGCCCGCCAGGCGGCGACCTCCTGGAAGTCGGTCGTGGCCGCGGCGGTCGTCCGGAGGCCTGGCGTCCCCGTCGTCCGGAGGTCGTGCGTCTCCGTGGCGGCCGTCCGAAGGCCGCTCGTCCCGGCGGCGGCCGTCCCCGCGGGCTCCCGGCCGCTCAGGGGCCGCCCGGTGCCCGCGGCCCGGTCCGTCCCGTGCACGCGGACGGGTCGTTCCGGCGCGGTCCAGTCGACGATCGGCCACTCGTCGTACGGCGCCCGGTCGGGGGCCGGGGACGCCGCGGCGCCGGAGGCGGGCAGGTCGTCCAGCTCGTCGGTCCGCAGCGGCCAGCCGGGCAGCCGCCGCTCGTGCTCCCCCTGCGGTCCGGAGTCCTCGCGGCGCTCCTGGTCCACCCGCTGATCGGGGCCCTGCCGCCGTCCGCGGTCCGTGCTCCGCCCGTCGCGGTCGCGTTCCTCACGCGGCGCGGCGGCGACCAGCCTGTCGGTCCGGATCAGGGCCGCCCGCGCCTCGGGGGTGAGGGGCTGGAACAGGTTTCCCACGGAGGGGAACCCGTCCGGTGACGGCGGTGACGGCGACGGCGAGGACGGCGTCTCGGGTTCGAGCACGTCCCCGGGGACCGGGGCGGGCAGGGGAGCCGGGCCGGGAGCCGCGCCGCGCGGCGAGGGCCGGCGCAGCCTCGCCCGCCGGGCGCGGGGCGACATGTCGTCGAGCGAGGTCAGGACCGAGTCCCTGAGCCGGGGCATCGGCTCGGTGGTGGCCTCGTGTGCGGAGACCACGTCCGGGTCCGGCGGCGAGAGCGGGTCGGACGCGCGGTCCCGCACGGAGGAGCCAGGGGAGCCGGAGGAGCCGGAGGAGCCGGAGGGGTCCGAGGCGCCGGGAGAACCCACGGAGCCCGTGGAGCTCAGGGAACCCGGAGAGCCCGGAGAGCCCGCGGAGCCCGGGGTGACGGGCGAGCCGTCGCGCGGGCCGCCCGCCGGGCCGGCGGGCAGCGGGAACACGGTGGTGCCGGTCAGCGCGTCGGCCGCGGAGGGCGGGAGCGGCCACACCGGGGGCGCGGGCCACAGCGCCCTGAGCGGGGGACCGGAGGGACGCGAGGCGGAGGCCGTACCCGGCCGGGCCCCCGGCGGAGCGGGAACCGTACCCGGCCGCGTCACCGGCCGGACCCCTGACGGGGCCGAGGCCGTACCCGGTGTGCCCAGCACGGCGGCGCCCAGCACGGTGGCGCGCAGTCCCGGCGGCGGGACGGCCCAGGGGGCGCGGGCGAGCACGTCGCGGATGGGCGCGGCGTCCAGGGCGCCGAACACCTCGGCCATGTGGTCCGGCACCCTCATCGAGGCCAGGGCCGGGCGCAGTGCCTGGGCGAAGCGCCGGCAGGCGCTGACGGTCAGCTCGTCGGCGGTGTCGGCGGCCACGTCGAGCACCCAGGAGAGCTCGAAGGCGTCCATCTCGCACACGCCGGACAGGTACAGCACCTCGCGCTGGTGGGGCCGCAGGTCGCGCAGGATCCGCCCGACGAAGGACGCCACCAGGTCGGCTCCGACGACCGGTGGCGCGTAGACGACGTCGCGGTGCTGGATCTCGCGGCGGGCCAGCGCGTAGAGGGCGGCACGCGGCGGTCCGGCGGCCTCCGCGGCGGCGTGCGGCCCGGCGGCCTCCGCGGCGGGGCCCTCCGCGGGGTACGGCGCGGGGACCTCCGCGGCCACGGTGGCGTGTCGTGGTCCCGCGGCCTCCACGGCGGCGAAGACGGCCGTCAGCGCGCCGGCCGCGGCGCCGGGATCACCGAGCTGGTCGTGGCAGTACGCGAACAGTCCGGCGGCGTGACGGTCGTAGAGCTCGGTGACCTCGGTGACGGGGCCACCGCGCGGGCGCAGACCGAGGAGGGGTTGGGTCACGGGACCGGTTCCTCTGGTGGTTCGGATGGTTCAGGCGGGGCATCTGACGATGAACCCGGACGAGCGGAATACCTGCGGTGCCGGTGTAGCTGTTGATCCATGTGTGTCAGATGAGTCACTCCCCACGATATGGGTAATCATGCCGGGTCGGCGGGCCCAATCGCACTATTGACTGCCCTTTCTCCGGAGGGCTTGCTAGCCTGAGCGGCCCCCTGGTGGGGGCCATGGGAGGGTTGAGTTGGATACCTCACCTTTGTCGGTCCCGCGTTAGACCATGGGGCGGTTGTGGGCAGGGGGTCCCACGCCCCGCCGGCGAGCAAAAGGTTACGCATGATCACATTCGACCGTGTCACCAAGCGATATCCAGACGGAACCGTCGCCGTGGACGACCTCAGCCTCGAAGTCCCCACGGGCGGGATAACCGTGTTCGTCGGTCCCTCGGGATGCGGCAAGACGACGTCCCTCCGAATGATCAACAGGATGATCGACCCGAGCGAGGGTCGCATCCTCCTCGACGGTGTGGACGTCACCACCGTCGATCCGCCCACGCTGCGCCGGGGCATCGGCTACGTGATCCAGCAGGCCGGCCTCTTCCCGCACCGGAAGATCGTGGACAACGTCGCGACCGTTCCCTATCTCCTCGGCTGGGACCGCAAGAAGGCCCGGGACCGGGCGATGGAGCTGCTGGAGCGGGTGGGCCTGGAGACCGGGCTCGCGAACCGCTACCCCTTCCAGCTGTCCGGAGGCCAGCAGCAGCGCGTCGGCGTGGCCCGCGCGCTCGCGGCCGACCCGCCGGTGCTGCTGATGGACGAGCCGTTCAGCGCGGTGGACCCGATCGTGCGCGCGAGCCTTCAGGACGAGCTGCTGCGGCTCCAGTCCGAACTGCAGAAGACGATCGTGTTCGTCACCCACGACATCGACGAGGCCGTCAAACTCGGCGACCGGGTGGCGGTGCTGCAGGTCGGCGGGCGCCTGGCGCAGCTCGACGACCCCGCGACGCTGCTCGCCAGGCCCGCCGGCGGTTTCGTCCGGGAGTTCCTCGGCCGTGACCGGGGCATCCGGCGGCTGTCGTTCGTCCCCGGCGAGGGCCTGCGGCTGCGCGACGGCCTGACCGTGCCGGTCTCCGCCGACGTCGCCTCGGCGCGCGGTACGGCGGAGCCCTGGCTGGCCGTGGTCGGCCCGGACGGCGAGCCCCTGGGCTGGGCCGCCACCGCCGATCTGCCGGAGAGCGGGACGTTCGAGGAGGTGCGGCTCGCGCCGTACGGGACGTTCGTCAGGGGCCGCGACTCGCTCCGCGCGGCGCTGGACGCGGCGCTGCTGTCGCCCTCGGGGAACGCGATCGCGGTGGACGACTCCGGGCGGGCCGAGGGCGTGGTCACCCGCGAGGTGCTGGACGAGGCGCTGGTCATGGCGGCCGAGGAGGCGTCCCGCGTGGCGGAGAGGTCCACCGGACCCGGCCCCACCGGACCCGGCACGGGCAACGGAACGACCGGACCCGGTGCGGACACCGGAACGACCGGCGGAGCCGGGGACGCCGGGGAGACCGGGGAGACCGGCGCAGCCCGGGAGGCCGCGGATGGACGGTGAGCCACTGGTCCGCTGGGACTGGATCTGGCGCAACTGGAGCACCGGCCGGGCCGGCAGCATCGACTCCCTGCTCCAGCAGCACGTCGTGATGGCGCTGCTGCCGGTCGTGTTCGGACTCCTCGTCGCGCTGCCGATCGGGCTGGCCTGCGTGCGCTGGCGCTGGCTCTACCAGCCGACGGCCGGTTTCATGAACGTCGTCTACGCGCTGCCGTCCCTGCCGGTCTTCATGCTCCTGCTCCCGGTGACCGGCCTCGGTCCGGCGACCGTGATCATCCCCTTGAGCTTCTACGGCGTGGCCGTGCTGATCCCCGCCGTGGTGGACGGCATCGCCTCGGTCCCCGACCACGTCCGGCAGTCGGCGGTCGCGATGGGCTTCACCCCGCTGCGCCGGCTGCTCCGGGTCGAGCTGCCGATCGCCGTCCCGGTGGTGCTGGCGGGCCTGCGCGTGGTCGCGGTCTCCAGCATCAGCCTGGTCAGCGTGGGCGCGCTCATCGGCCAGGGCGGGCTGGGCAACCTGTTCACCGACGCGTTCAAGCGCGACTTCCCCACCCCGGCGGTCGTGGGCATCGTGCTCATCGTGGCGCTGGCCCTGCTGGTGGACGGCCTCCTGCTCGCCGCGCAGCGGCTGCTCACCCCCTGGCAGCGGGCGAGGGGGAACGCGTGAACTGGCTGACCGACTTCTTCGGCGACCCCGCCCACTGGTCGGGGCCCGACGGCATCCCGGCCCGGCTCCTGGAGCACCTGGCGTTCTCCGCGGCGGCGCTGGCCCTGGCCGCGCTGATCGCGCTGCCGCTGGGGCTGTGGATCGGCCACACCGGCCGGGGCGCCTATCTCATCGTGGCGACGGTCAACGTCGCCCGCGCGATGCCCACCCTCGGCCTGCTCGTGCTGTTCGTGCTGCTGCTCGGCACCACCACGGTCCTGCCGGTGCTCATCCCGCTGGTGGCGCTGGCGGCGCCGCCCATCCTGGTCAACGCCTACGAGGGCGTCCGGGGCGTGGATCCCGACCTGAGGGACGCCGCGTACGGCATGGGCCTGCGCGGCGGCCAGGTCCTGGGCAGGGTGCTGGTGCCGGTGGCGCTTCCGCTGATCCTGCTCGGGCTGCGGCTCTCGGCCGTCCAGGTGGTGGCGACCACGACCGTGGCGGCCTACGCCGGACTCGGCGGGCTGGGCCGTTTCATCATCGACGGCCTGGCGACGAAGGACTACGCGAGCGTCGCGGGCGGAGCCGTGCTGGTGGTGCTGTTCGCGCTCGCCGTACAGCTGTTGTTCACGTTGGCACAGCGGATGGCGGTGTCGCCTGGCGTGAGCCGGAGGCAGCGCGTCCGCTAATCTACTAATAACCTCCCGCTTGAAAGGGAAATGCACGATGAAGCGTCTGTTCGGCACCGCGGCGGTCGTCCTGTCCGCGATGCTCTCACTTACCGCGTGCGGCGGGGGAGACCCCCTGACCAGCGCCTCCGCGAGCCCGGCCGCCACCGGATCCGGCTCGGGATCGGGTTCCGGGGCGGGCGGCAAGGCCGTCGTCGGCTCGTTCGACTTCCCCGAGAGCGTCCTGCTCGCCTCCATCTACGCCCAGGCGCTGGAGGCCAAGGGCGTGACGGTGGAGGAGAAGCCCAACATCGGCAGCCGTGAGATCGTCTACGACCAGGTCAAGAGCGGCGGCCTGACCGTGCTGCCCGAGTACAACGGGGCGCTGCTGGCGTTCCTCGACCCGAAGAGCACGGCCGCCTCCAAGGACGAGGTCAACGGCGAGCTGAAGTCCAAGCTCCCGGCCGAGGTGGAGATCCTCGACTCGGCCGCCGCCGAGGACAAGGACTCCCTCACGGTCACCAAGGAGAGCGCGACCAAGTACAAGCTCACCACGATCGAGGACCTCGCCAAGGTCTCCAAGGACAACGCCGTCGGCGGCCCGCCCGAGTTCAAGAAGCGGCGCGAGGCCCAGTTCAAGGACGTCTACGGCCTGGAGTTCAAGGAGTGGAAGCCGACCGGCGCGACCACCGCCGACGCCATCAAGAGCGGCACGGTCCTGACCGGCAACGTCTTCACGACCGACCCGAAGATCGTGCTGAACGACCTGGTCGCGCTGGAGGACCCCAAGAACGTCTTCAGCGCCCAGAACGTCACCCCGCTGGTCAACAAGGCGGGCACGAACGACACGGTCCGGACCACGCTGAACGCGATCTCCGCCAAGCTCGACACCCAGACCCTCGTCGACATGATGAAGCGCGTCGCGGTGGACAAGGACGACGCCGCCGTGGTCGCCAAGGACTGGCTGACCAAGAACGGCCTCGCCTCCTGACCTGGTCTCCCACCGGACCCGCTCAGGGGTCCGACAGCTCGCGTACGGCCCGCGCCACCCGGTGGCGCGGGCCGCGCCGTGCCCGGGGCGCTTCGCCGTACCGCGTCCCGGGGCCGTTCACGTGGCGGCACCGGGCCCGGAGGTCCGGGATGATGGCGGTATGAGCGAGTTCACCGAGGCCATGGCGGGGGTGGCGACCGCGGTGACGGTGGTCACCGTCAACGACGAACGCGACGACGTGGGCGGAACGGTCGGCACCTTCACGTCCGTCTCGCTCGACCCCGAGCTGGTGATGGTGAGCCTCGCGAACACCGGCTACCTCAACGAGCTGCTGCTGCGCCGCGACCGCTGGGCGGCCAGCGTGCTGTCGGCCGGGCAGAAGGCGATCGCCAGCCGTTTCGCCACCCCGGGCCGCCCCGGCGCGCGGCTGCTGCTCGCCGGGACGCCGCACCACCGGGGCGCGCTGAGCGGGGCGCTCGTCGTGGAGGGCGGCGTGGCGGCGCTGGAGGCCGAGACGACGCACGTCGTCCCGGCCGGCGACCACACGATCTACATCGCCCGGGTGCTCGGGGTGAGCTACGTCGAGCCGTCGCTCACCCCGCTCGTACGGCTCCGCGGCCGCTACCGCCCCGTCGGAGACCCGGACGCCCGCTGAAGCGCCGGGCGCGCGCCCCACCTGGTCACCCGCTCAGGAGCCGGGCGCGTACGCCCCCCGGTCTCCAGGGCCGTACCGGAGCGGCGGAACCCGGCGGCTAGCGGATCGTCCAGGAGCCGGGGAGCATGAGCGGGCCGTACGACGGCAGGCCCAGCTCGGCGGCGAGGTGGGAGATCGGCCCCCACGACTCCAGCCGGACCCGGGCCAGGGCGGCGGCCTTGTCCTCGCTCGACTCCGCCGGGCGCAGCCGCTCCAGCGGGCTCAGCCTGGGGTAGACCCGTACCTGGGCGTCGGCGGCGAGGCCCGCCTTCTTCCGCGCCAGGGCCAGGGCGTCCTCCAGGCCGCCGAGCTCGTCGACGAGCCCGTGCGCGTGGGCGTCCGCGCCGGTCCAGACCCGGCCCCTGGCCAGCTCGTGGACGCGCTCGCGCGGCAGGTCCCTGCCGTCGGCGGCCTTGGCCACGAAGTCGTCGTAGACCCGGTCCAGCCAGGCGTTGATCCGTGCCCACTGCTCCTCGGAGAAGGCGTTCGTGGGTGAGAACATCCCGGCGTTGGCGCCCTCGCCGACCGTCTCGGAGGAGATCCCGATCTTCTCCAGCAGTCCGCCGATGACGGCCTTGCCGCCGAACACGCCGATGGAGCCGGTGAGCGTGCCCGGCTGGGCCACGATCGCGTCGGCGGCCATCGAGACCATGTAGCCGCCGGAGGCCGCGAGGTCGCCCATCGAGACCACGACCGGCTTGCCCGCCTCGCGGGTCAGCACCACCTCGCGCCAGATGGCGTCGGAGGCGACGTAGGAGCCGCCGGGGCTGTCCACCCGGAAGACGACGGCCTTGACGTGGTCGTCGTTGCGCGCCGCGCGCAGGGCGGCGCAGACGGTGTCGGAGCCCATGGCCCCGCCGCCGCCCAGCGGGCTGCGGCCGCTGCGGCCGAGCCGTACCGCGCCGTTGCCGTGGACCAGCGCGACGACGTCCTCGCCGGGGCGGGGCAGCTTCTTCGCGAGCGGGCCGCGGGCGTAGCGGGTGACGTAGAGGAGCTGGGAGTCCTCACCGGCGGCCTTCTTGACCTCGGCGTAGACCTCGTCGCGGTAGGCCATCCGGTCCACCAGGCCCGCCTCGACGGCCTCGGCGCCGATGAACGGGCCCCGGTCCACCAGCTCGCGGACCTTGGCGGGCTCGATCCCGCGGCCCTCGGCGACGCCCGCGACGACCTGCTCGGTGATCGACTCGGTGATCCGGCCCATCGACTCGCGGTGCGCCTCGGTCATGTGGTCCTGGGTGAAGGTGTTGGCCGCGGTCTTGTACTCGTGCCGCTGGCCGACCTGGTAGTCCACACCGAGCTTGCCGAGCGCGCCCTTCAGGAAGCGCTGCTCGATCGCGACGCCGGTGAGGCCCACGTCGCCCGACGGCTGCAGGTAGACCCGCTCGAAGGCGGTGGCCAGGTAGTAGGGGACGGTGCCCGCGCCGAACTCGCCGAACGTCTCGGCGAACGCGACCGTCAGCTTGCCCGCCTCGCGCAGCCGGGTCACGGCCTGGCGCAGCTCCTGCACCATCGCCAGTCCCAGCGGGCGGGTGCCGATCTTGACGACCAGGGCCCTGACCCGGGTGTCCGTCCGGGCGCGCTTGAGGCCGGACAGCACGTCGCTCAGCCGCGGTCTGCGCATGGACAGCACCGCGTTCAGCGGGTCGGCCGGGGGGCCGTCGAGCAGGCCCTCGGTGAGGTCGAGTTCCAGGACCAGCGGGGCGGTGCGCCGCTGCCGGAACCGGTCGACGGAATCGATGATCACCTTGGTCGCGTCCATGGCTAACACACTAGGCGACCAAAAAGCTACTTATGCGGTACGGCGGACATTCACCGCTTTTCGCAGCAGCGAGGTGGACGAGGCGAGCGAGGCGCCGGCCAGACGCCGCCTCTCCGCCGCGGCGATGACGCTCCCGACCGTGGCCTTCGCGCTCCCCGCCTTCGTGTTTCCCGCCCCCGCGCTCCCCGCCTTCTCCGCCGAGCCCGTACGGCCGGCCTTCGCGGTCAGCTCGGCCGCGCCGTGCGCCCAGTTCAGCCAGGCGGCCAGCAGTTCACCGTCGAGTGCGGCCCGCGCCGTGCGCTTCGCCGGGCGCAGCACCCGGTAGGCCGTGCCGAGTGTGGAGGCGCGGACGACCTCGGGGAAGACCGCGCTCGCCTTGGAGACGAGCCGCAGATAACAGCCGAGCGTCCCGTCGCTCAGCACACCCTTGCCCCGGGTCATCTCGACGGCCCACTGCGCCGCGGTCAGGCGTTCCGTCCCCCTGCCCCGGGTGCAGACGGCGGGCGCGGACGCCGGGGACCCCGGAGGCGGGACGGTGACGGGCGCGGCGGTGACCGTCACGGTGACCGTCACCGTCGGCAGCGGGACGGGCTCCGGCTCGGGCGGCGCCGGGGCGTCGTCCCGCGGGTCCGGGGCCGGGCCGGAGCTGGGGTCCGGGACGGGGGTGTCCTGATCACCCGGCACGGAGTCGTCACCCGGCTCCTGGGTGGCCGCCGGGCCGGGCGCCTGGCCGGTCAGCGCGCCGTACACGTCGAGACGCGGGGTGGTGACCCCGCCGTAGACGATCGGGCGGCCCGCCGCGGTCAGCCTGCCGACGAGCGCGTCGGGGGAGGCGTCGGCGGACTTCTGCGCCAGCGCGGCCAGCGCGCCCGTGACGTGCGGGGCCGCCATCGAGGTGCCGCTGTAGACGGCGGTGCCGCCGCCGGGCACCGCGGAGTCGATCTCCAGGCCCGGCGCGAAGAGGTCCAGCGTCGGGCCGTGGTTTGACCAGGAGGGGACCCGGTCGTCGTCGCCCACCGCGCCCACGGTCACCGCGCTGGAGACGCAGGCCGGTGCGCCGCCGCCCGCCACGCCCTCGTTCCCCGCGGCGGCGACGGTGACCACGCCCCGGGCGCGCAGCGCGTCGATCCGCTCCTTCAGCGGGCCGATCTCCGGCGCACCGTCGCAGGCCCCGTCGTAGAAACCGCCGCCGAGGCTGAGGTTCACCGCGACGAGGCCGGGCCGGGAGGTGTCCTTCAGTTTGATGAGGTGGTCGAGGGCGAGCAGGATCGTGGACTCGTAGGCGCCCACGCACGCGTTCTCGGTGACGCACTCCTCGACGCCGTCGAACCGGCTGAAGACCTGGACCGCCAGGATGTCGGCTCCCGGCGCGACCGCGTGCGCGATGCCCGCGACATGGGTGCCGTGGTCGCACAGGTTGACCGTGCCGCTCACGCACGCCGCCGTCCTCGCGTCGGCCGCACCCGGACCGGTCTGCGTGTTCTGCCCGCCGGGGCACAGGGACTTCGCGCCGTCGCCGGTCGCCGAGAAGCACGCCTCGTCCACGACCTTCCCGCCCAATGCGGGGTGGCCGGCGTCGATCCCGGTGTCCACCACCGCGATCGTACGGCCCTCGCCGGTCGCGCCCTCCGCGACGGCCCGGTCGGCCCCGATCAGCTTCAGCCCGGAGGACAGCGAGGCGGCGGAGTAGGCGCGGTCGCGCCGGACCGACACCACCCGGGGGTCGGCGGCCAGCTTCTCCAGGGCCTCGCCCGTGCCCTCGACGACCAGGAAGGAGGCGTCCGGCGGCTGCAGCACGACCTCGGCATCGGGCAGCGTCCGCGCCTCGCCCGCCACGGGCGCGGCCTCGGCGGGTGCGGCCACCTCGACGATGACCCGGCCGCCGCCGTCCTCGTCGCCGTCTTCGCCGCCCTCGGCGGCGAGTCCGGCCTCCAGCTTCGGCCGCTCCACCGGCGGCGTCGCCTGTACGGCGGGCGGGGGCGTGACGGGTAGGGAGTCGGCGGCGAGCGCGGGCGCGGCCGGGGTGATGGTGAGCATGATCGCCATGGCCACGAGAGCGCGAAGTCGCACACGTCCTCCGGGGGGGTGAAACGGGCGATTCGGAGTCTAGGCAGCGTTTCGCCTCCGGTGAATACCTTCGTGGCTGATTTCAGGATCTTCCTAGGCCGCGTCCAGGGGCAGGCGATCCTGGACGCGGGACCGTCGGCTGGTCATTTCTGGAAGTAGGTACTAATCTGCTTCATAACTATGAACGACGTACATAATTTTGAAGTCGATCCGGACGGTTTCCACTACGACCCCCGGGCCAGGGCCACGATGGCCCGGCTCACCGCCGACGGCGGCGACCCGCTCGCCTTCGAGGCGGCCTCGGCCGTCCGCACCGCCTACCGCGCCATCGAGCGCACGCGCACCCAGGGCTCCGAGGGCCGGGGGCTCAGTGCGGGTGCGCTCGACGTGCTGGTCCGCCTGGACGGCGAGGAGAGAAGGCTCAGCATCGGCGAGCTCGCCCGCGCCGCCGGGGTCAGCTCACGCAACGTCACCGGGCTGGTGGACACGCTGGAACGTGACGGCCTGGTCCGCCGGGTCCCCGACGAGACGGACCGGCGCTCGGTCCTCGCCGAGATCACACCCGCCGGGCGGGCCTGGCTGGACGCCTTCCGCAAGCCCGCGCAGGCGGCCATGCGGGCGATGTTCCGCGGGTTCACGCCCGAGGAACTGGTCGTCTTCCGTGACCTGTGCCTGCGGCTGGCCGACAACCAGATCCGCCTCTCCGCCCATCTCCGCCAGAACGGACAGCACGATGACCACTGACATCCCGGCCGGAACGGATGGCACCATGACCACCGACATCCCGGCTGGAAGAGACGGCGCGATGACCACCGACACGACCGGCCCCACCGGCGCCCCTGCCGCCCCGGGGCGGACCCGCCACGCCGTACGGGGCTACCACGAGGCACGCTTCCGTGGCGACGCGACCGGGGCGGCGGCGTACCTCGGCGAGCCGTTCCGCTTCCAGAGCCCGTTCATCACCTCCGACGACCGCACGGGGCACCTGGCCACGCTGCCAGGGTTCGTGTCGATCGTGACGGGGGTCGATCTGATCAGCGAGCTGTACGGCGAGGCGGAGGCGACGCTCGTCTACGACGTGCACACCGCGACGCCCGCCGGCACCCAGCGCACGGCCGAGCACTTCCGCCTCGACGACGGCGCGATCACCTCGATCACACTGATCTTCGACACCGCTCCCTGGCAGTCGATGAGGGAATGGATAGAGCCCTGACGGGCCGCCGGCGCGCTACGCGGCGGAGAGGAAACGGAAGGCACCCGGACGGAGCATGGGCGCGTCGGCGGGGTCACCGGGTGGGGAAGTCGAACTCTCCGGCCTTGACGCCACCGATGAAGGCGCCCCATTCGGCGCGGGTGTAGAGGATCACCTGGCCGTCGGGGTGGTGGCTGTGCCGTACGGCGATCCGGCCGCTGCCGTCGGCCAGGGGTCCGGCTTCCACGCAGCTTCCGCCGCCGTTCTCGCTCTTCGTGCTGATGCGCCAGGCGACGTCGGTCAGGTCCGTGGGGGTGGGCGCGCCATGCTTTTCCATCACGTTCACCGCATCTCTTCCGCCAGTGCTGAGATGAGCTCGGCCGAGTCCTCGGGCACGAGGGTGAGCTTTCGCAAATCATCGTACGTCAGCATGAAACGCTCTGTATCGGGTGATTCCACGTATACGGCGCCCTTCGGGGTCTCCACATAGGCGACCTCGGGATAAGGATCCTTCATCCGCAGTATGCGGAAAGCGCCCGTGGGGCTGGCATGTGCTCCGGCGCTGAACGGGAGTACCCGGATCTCGATGTTCGGCCGGGAGGTGTGCTCGATCAGATGGTGCAACTGGTTCACCATGCATTCGGGACCACCGACCTCGCGGCGCAGCACCGCCTCATCGATGATCACTGATAGCTGGGGCGGGTCCTCGCCCTTGAGGATCTCCTGCCGAGTCATTCGCAGCTCGACCCATCGCTCGATCTGGTGCTTTTCCGCACCGAGCTCCGCTGCCTCGATCACCGCTCGCGCATACTCCTCCGTCTGGAAGAGGCCAAGGAGCAGGACGTTGTCGAATGCGCGAATCTCGCGTGCCCGAGACTCCAACCACACGTAGTCGATGAGCGCACCGGCGACCTCGGTGGCATACCCGTCCCACCAGCCCTTCTGCCAGACCTCCTGGCTGAGCTTCATCAGGCTCTCGCGTCGTCCGCTGTCGGCGACGCCGTACAGATCGAGAAGCGCCAGTAGATCCGGACGTCGGATCGGATACTCCCCCGACTCGAAGCGGCTCGCGGTCGACGGATCGCGCTGAAGGTACTCGGCCACATCCTTGAGCAGCAGAGAGTTGGCCTCACGGAGTTCGCGGAGTTGCTGGCCGAGCCACTGCGCGCGGAGCGTCACCCACTTCGGAGCAGCCATGCCCCTCTCCTTCCAGGCTGTGTTCTACGGGTCACGACTTTGCCAGGTTGGCTTATACATCTTGTGAACTCTCGTGACTGCGTGTAACTATACCTGAAGCGACGAGGCGGTAGCAGAGAGTGAAAGTGGCACCGAGTCCCGCCACTGAACGATCGCTTGAACACCAAAGAAGAGAAAAGGGTCGGGGTGGGCTTCGCTTGGAGGCCACGCCCACCCCGGCCCGAGACGCCGGAAGGAAGCACCCGAGATGGAGCACTTCAACGGTTCCGACCACCCGCCTGTCTACCACGGCGCGTGCTCGCCGCGAGGTGAGATCGGAAGCAGTGGGGACGATTCGTCCTGGTAAATCGACCCGTCTCTCGCCAGGGAGGAGGTACGGACGCTGGCCGGCGGCCTGCCTCGCATGTTCGCGCTGGTCCAGGGGGTCGAGGAGGACGGCGAGGAGATCATCGCGAAGGTGGTGGCCTACGGGCTGGCCCTGCCGTGCGGCACGGCGGCGACCGTCGGCGTGGCCGACGGATTCGGCCGATGGAGGAGTACCCACAGCGCCGCGTCCCGTCTCCGCGCCGGTCTCGTCTGGCTCGGAGACGACAGGTGACTGCGCTCCACTGACAGAGCCGTCATCAAGCGGATCCACGGTGCCGGCCGATCGGCGGGCTCAGGGCTCCTAACGAAAGTGGTGGACTTGACCTGGTCAGCGGGCGGTGTCGCGCACGAGGCCGCTTGGTGGCGGGACGCGGTCAGCCGCGCAATCGCACGTGATAAACCCGGTGACGTCGGCGATCACCCCCGGGATACTGGTCGCCCATGGATGAGGTCGAAATGGTCGTGGCCCATTCCGAGCGCGCGACCCTGCGCGTCGGCGACGTGTTCCTGAAAGTGGATGCCGATCAGGCGCGCATCGAGGTCGAGGTCGAGGCGATGGCCCTGGCGCCGGTCCCGACCCCGAAGGTCCTGTGGCACAAGCCGCCGGTGCTCGCGATCGCCGCAGTCCCGGGGACGGCGCTCGGCCGCCTCGGCGAGCCGTCGACCGCGTCCCCGGCGGCGTGGGCCGCGGCGGGCGCCGCCATCCGAAGGTTGCACGACGCGCCGTTGCCGCCCAGGCCCGGCCAGGCCGGCCGGGACCTCGACGAGTTGGCGGCGGATCTCGATGGCGAGTGCGAATGGCTCGTGACGAACGGCGTCCTGCCCGCCGACCTGGTCACCCGCAACCGCCAGGTCGCCGAGGCCGCGCTCCGGCCGTGGACACCGGTCTTCACGCACGGCGACCTGCAGATCGACCACGTGTTCGTCGACGGCGACGGGATCACGGGCATCATCGACTGGTCCGAGGCGGGCCAAGGTGATGCCCTGTACGACCTCGCCACCTTGACGCTTGGACACGAGGAGCACCTCGGCGACGTCGTCGCCGGCTACGGCACCGACGTCGACCCCGACGTGATCCGCGCGTGGTGGTCGTTGCGAAGCCTGCTGAATGTTCGCTGGCTGATCGAGCACGGCTTCGACCCGTTCGCGCCGGGCTGTGAGATCGACGTGCTGAGATCCCGGCTGTGAGGCTGCGCGGGCCCGACCGCTATGAGAAGTCCTAACGAAACGATCAGTGGATGAGGCGTCGCCGGCAGATGATGGCGACGGCGAGGGCCATGAAGGCTTCGTGGAGGTCGTCGCGAATCTCCCAGCGGATGCGCAGGCGGCGGAACCAATGCAACAGGGCGATCGTCTGCTCGATCACCAGCGATGCCCACCCAGGCCGGAACCGTGCGGGGTGCCACGGCGGGCGATGACCGGTTTGACCCCTGCGGCCCCGACCATCCGGCGGTAACAGGTGTAGAGCACGAACAAGATGCCCGCCAGGACCTTCCGGTTGTCCAGGCGTTTGCGGCCCGGATGATCTGTGCGGTGTGGCAAGACCGGCAACAACGGTTCGATGATGAGCAGGGCTGCGACGCGGTTCACGCTATGAGCAGGCGGAGGCCGAGATCCGCCGCGTCGAGGTCGGCGAGGTCGCGGTTGCGTTCGGCCCACCGGCCGGAGTCGAGGTCGTCGCGGAGGCTTCGCACCGCCCGCCGTTCGGCCTCGGGCCCGACCTTCGTCCACACCGACATCGCACGGCGCACGTGATCCTCCAGGTACGCCGCCGGCCGGCGCCAGTACGCCTCGAACAGGCCGTCGGCGCAGTCCCACGGGACGGGCACCGGCTCGGCGCGGGCGCCGATCGCGCCGGCCATCCCGGCGAGCGAGGGAAACCCCGCGAGGACGGCGGCGAACTCGGGCAGGTGGTCGCGGGTGAGCCAGAACCTGTCCTGCCATCCGGGCTCGTCGGTGTCGAAGGTGAGGACCACCACCCGGCGGGCCACGCGCCGCATCTCGCGCAGCCCCGCCATCGGGTCTCCCCAGTGGTGAACGGTGGAGACGGCCATCGCGGCGTCGAAGGACCGATCCTCGAACGGCAGGCTCTCCGCGAAGGCGGCCACGCACGGCGCCGCGCCGGCGGGTCGCTGCCCCCGCATGACCGCCGACGGCTCCACCGCGGTCACATCACGGTCAACGGGCTCGTAGGAGCCGGTGCCGGCGCCGACGTTCAGCACCGTTCGCGCGTCCCCGAGCGCGTCCCAGATCCACGTGGCGATCCGCGGCTCGGTACGCCGTGTCACGGGGTAAGCGCCGCCGATCGCGTCGTACAGTCGCGCGCCGAGCATCTCCAGCTGCTCCTCCGGTGTCACCCTCAGTCCCTTCGCCCGCGCCTCAAGTTCCCTGTCGATGGCCGTCACCATGGCGTCAGCGCGATCACGCCGCTCCAGCAACAGGCCGCGCAGCCGGCGCAGGTGCGCGACCGCGTCGGTGGACGGGTCGCCGACCAGTTCGGCGACCTCCCGCAGCCCGAATCCCAGCCGCCGATAGGCCAGCACCTCCCGCAGCCGCTCCACGTCGTCCGCCGAATAGGCCCGGTACCCGGCCGCGGTCCGCGCCGACGGCCGGACGAGCCCGATCTCGTCATAGTGATGCAGCGTGCGGACGCTCACGCCGGCCAGCCCGGCCACGTGCCCCACCGTCCAGTGATCCTCCACGGCACCGACTATGCGGCCTGACGCCACGTGAGGGTCAAGCGCCTCACCGCGGCAACAGGAGCCGGACGCGAGGGGGATCAGACACGGGGCTCGACCCCCTGGGGCCTTGGGCGCATGGAGCGCCGAGCGAGCGAGACTTCACCGGAGCCGTTCGCCGTCGCGCTGACGAACTCACCGCTGGAAGACGCCGGGGCGTCCCACGGATGAACGTTTCACCCGCGGTGGGACGGTGAGGACGCGGCAGCAGGGAGGCGGGCGGCAGGGGTGGACGGAGGCTTGACGGCGCCTCGGGCGTCGTATTCGCTCGCCTTCGGTGCCGTCGCCTTCCCCTCCTCGCGGAGAGGGTGTCGGCGCGGCACATGTGTTAGCGCTAACACCAGCCAGAACGTCCCATTCCCGGGTTGCGGCCCGGCCGGTCGCCGGTGGAGTGAGGCGGTCACCTCGCCGCCGCGCGACCCCGGCATGAGCACCCCGGAGACGAGGAGGCACCATGCGACCACGTGGCCCTGTACGGCGACGCCCCGCCGGCGACGCCGGAGGTGATCACCGGGCTCCGGCGCGATCTCTCACGCGGCCCCTGCCTCGGCTGGTCGTCGCCATGCAGACGGTGGTCCTCGCCCTGGCGTCGGTGATGTGGGCCCTCCCGGACAGCGCCGCACGAGCGCTCGCCGTGCCAGCCATGCCCGCAGCGGCCGTCGCGGCGGTGGCCACGCCCCCCATGGGCTGGGCATCCTGGAACACCTTCGCCGCGCAGATCAACTACAACGTCATCAAAGCCCAGGCGGACGCGCTCGTGTCGTCGGGGATGAAGGACGCCGGCTACGAGTACGTCAACATCGACGAAGGCTGGTGGCAGGGAACACGGGACTCCTCGGGGAACATCACGGTCGACACGGCCGAATGGCCGGGCGGCATGAAGGCGATCGCCGACTACATCCACAGCAAGGGCCTCAAGGCGGGCATCTACACCGACGCCGGGCGCAACGGCTGCGGCTACTACTACCCGACCGGTCGCCCGGCCGCCCCCAACACCGGCAGCGAGGGCCACTACGACCAGGACTTCCTGCAGTTCTCCCGCTGGGGCTTCGACTTCGTCAAGGTCGACTGGTGCGGCGGCCAGGCCGAGGGGCTCGACGCCCGCACCGCCTACCAGTCGATCAGCGCCGCGATCGACCGCGCCACCGAGCAGACCGGCAGGCCGCTGGTGCTGTCGGTCTGCAACTGGGGCGCCCAGAACCCGTGGGACTGGGCACCGGCCATCTCCACCATGTGGCGCACCAGCGGGGACATCATCTACTGGGGCCAGAACGCCTCGATGGACCGGGTGCTGGCCAACTTCGACTCCGCCCAGCACCCGAACGCGCAGAGTCCGGGCCACTACAACGACCCCGACATGCTCGTCGTCGGCATGAACGGCTTCTCGGCCGCGCAGAACCGTACGCACATGGGGCTGTGGGCGATCTCCGGAGCTCCGCTGCTGGCCGGCAACAACCTCGCCACGATGAGCGCCGACACCAGGGCGATCCTCACCAACAGGGAGGTGCTGGCCGTCGACCAGGACCCCCTCGGACGGCAGGGCGTGAAGGTGGCCGAGGACCAGAGCGGCCGTCAGGTGTACAGCAAGGTGCTGTCGGGGAACGGCCGGCGCGCGGTGCTCCTGCTGAACCGCACCACGTCCGCCGCGTCCGTCACCGCCCGCTGGTCCGACCTCGGCCTGAGCGGGGCGGCCACCGTACGGAATCTGTGGACCGGCGCCGACGCGGGCACCTTCACCGGAAGCTACACGATTTCCGTGCCCGCCCGTGAGGCGGTTCTGATCACCGTCGCCGGGACCACCGCCTCGCCCACGGCCACCCCCACCGTTCCCGCGCCGGGCACGATCCGGGGTGTGGCCTCCGGCAGGTGCCTGGACGTCAACGGCGTCTCCCAGGCCAACGGCGCGCAGGTGCAGATCTGGGACTGCAACGGCCAGAGCAACCAGCAGTGGGCCGCGACCGGCTCCGGCGAGCTGCGCGTCTACGGGAACAAGTGCCTCGACGTCAACGGCGCGGGCACCGCGGACGGCACCGGCGTGATCATCTGGGACTGCAACGGCCAGAGCAACCAGAAGTGGCGCTTCAACTCCGACGGCACCATCACGGCCGTCGGCGCGAACAAGTGCCTGGACGTGTCGAACAACGGCACCGCCAACGGCACGAAGGCGCAGATCTGGTCGTGCAACGGCCAGAACAACCAGAAATGGACCCGCGCCTGACCGGCGCGACACGCTGACCCGCCTCCGCCGGGACGACCGCGTCCCGGCGGAGGCGAGGCCCACCTGTTCTCCCGGGCAGCCAGGCCGAGGCGATGATCGTTTCGGGAGGAGCCGGTGAGATGCCCGCCGGGGTCCCGGTGCCGAACACCGGAACAGGCGGCCGGGGTGATCCCGCCGGTCGGGCCGTGAGGCAGGTGCCGACATGGCTCGACCCCCCGCGGCCTTGGGCGCACGGAGGGCCGAGCGATCGAGACTTTACCGGAGGCCGTTCGCCATCGCGGTGACCAGCTCACCGTTGGTGGTGTCGCCGCTGGTCTCCCAGAAGAAGGCGCCGCCCAGACCCTGGTTCTTGGCGTAGCTCATCTTGCCGGCGATGGTGGTCGGAGTGTCGTAGCTCCACCACTGGCCGCTGCAGAAGCCGTAGGCGGTGCCGGCGACGGTGCCGGTGACCGGGCACTTGCTCTTGAGGACCTTGTAGTCCTCGATGCCCGCCTCGTAGGTGCCGGGGGCGGCCCCGGTGGCGGTGCCGCCGGGCGCGGCCTGGGTCACGCCGGTCCAGCCGCGGCCGTAGAAGCCGACGCCGAGGAGGAGCTTGGAGGCCGGGACGCCCTTGGCCTTCAGCTTCTGGATCGCGGCGTCGGAGTTGAAGCCCTCCTTGGGGATGCCGGTGTAGGAGGTGAGCGGCGAGTGCGGAGCCGTCGGGCCCTTCGCGTCCCAGGCACCGAAGTAGTCGTAGGTCATCGGCATGATCCAGTTGAGGTTCGACGCCGCGCCCGCGTAGTCGGCGACGTCGAGCTTGCCGCCGGAGGAGCCGTCGGCGGTGATCGCCGCGGTGACCAGCGCGCTGGAGCCGAACTTGGCCCGCACCGCGGAGACCACGTTCTTGAAGGCGTTCGGGCCGCTGGTGTCACAGGTCAGGCCACAGGCGTTGGGGTACTCCCAGTCGAGGTCGATGCCGTCGAAGACGTCGGCCCAGCGCGGGTCCTCCACCAGGTTGTAGCAGGACTCGGCGAACGCCGCCGGGTTGGCCGCCGCCTGGGTGAACCCGCCGGACCAGGTCCAGCCGCCGAACGACCAGATGACCTTCAGGTGCGGGTAGGCCTTCTTGAGCTTGCGGAGCTGGTTGAAGTTGCCGCGCAGCGGCTGGTCCCAGGTGTCGGCGACGCCGTCCACGCTCTGGTCGGCGGTGTACGCCTTGTCGTAGTCGGCGTAGGAGTCGCCGATCGTGCACCGGCCGCCCGTGGTGTTGCCGAACGCGTACAGGATGTGGGTCAGCTTCGCCGCGGTGCCGCTGGTGGCGATGTTCTTCACGTGGTAATTGCGGCCGTAGACGCCCCACTGGGTGAAGTAGCCGACGAGCTTCTTGCTCCCCGGGGTGCCGGGGTCGTCGGTCGGGGTGACCGTGGGGGTCGCGGTCGGGGTGGCGGTGGGGGTCGCCGTGGGCGTCGCGGTCGGGGTGACCGTCGGGGTCGCCGTGGGGGAGGGGTCCACGGGGCCGCCGCCGCAGGGGGCGCCGTTGAGCTTGCAGTTCAGCACGCCGGACAGCCCGCCCGGCGCGCCGTTGAAGCCGAAGCTCACCGAGGCGCCCGCGGCCAGGGCGCCGTTCCACGACTTGTTGACGAAGGTGTAGTGGCTGCCGCTCTTCGCCATGTCGGCGTCCCAGGCCGAGGAGATCGAGTTGGCGGCCGGCAGGTCGAACTCGACCTTCCAGCTGGTCAGGGGGCTCGTGCCCGCCTTGACGGTGACCTTGCCCTCGAAACCGGTGCCCCAGTCCGAGGCGGTCACGTAGGTGGCGGTGGCCGGGGTGGCGGCCGTCGCTGTGCCGATCCCAACGGGGACGAGCAGCGCGGCCGCGGCGATGAAGGAGCCGATGGTGAGTCTTCGCAAGGGTCGCTCCAGGTCAGAGAGTTCCTAGCCCCCGTACATATAGGAAAGTTTCCTATTGATTAACAGAGCGTAGGTTCCCGTTGCCCCGGGGTCAATGCCCTGTTCGCATCCTCGTGGCCGGGTGCGGCCTGCCGGGGACCGTCCGGAAACGCCGAACGGGCCGGCCACAACCTGTGTGACCGGCCCGTTCGCGCCACGGGGGCGGCGGCCGGGGCCGCCGGAGACGGTGAGAAGAGAGTCGGAAAAACTTACCGGCCGCTGTCGGGCCGGCTCGCGGTCTCCGGGACCGCCGGCCCCGCGGCCGCCTCCGGGGTCCCGGCCGGGGCTTCCATGATCACGCCCTCGCCGCCCCCGGTGACCGCGACGGTCTCCGGAACCGCCGGCTCCGCGGCGACCTCCGAAGCCGCCGGCTCCGCGACGGTCTCCGACGCCACCGATTCCGCGACGGTCTCCGACGCCGCGGGCTCCGCGTCCGGAGGCGGGACGTCGCCGATGGCGGTCTCCTCGGCCAGGACCTCCTCGGCCACCTCCTCCACCACGGCCGCCGCCGCGGTCAGCGCGGCCGCGGCCTCGCCGGCCGGATCCTCGACGCGTTCCCCGGCGTGCCGGAGCCAGACGGCGCCCAGCGGCGGGACGCGCAGCCGTGCCGAGTACGGCTGGCCGTGCCAGGACTCCTCGACCGCCTCCACCGTGCCGAAGTTCCCCACCCCGCTGCCGGCGTACTCGTAGGCGTCGGTGTTGAGCACCTCCTCCCACGCGCCTCCCCACGGCAGGCCGAGACGGTAGTCGTCGTGCGGCGCGCCGGAGAAGTTGACCACGCAGGCGACGGCCGAGCCGTCCGGCGCCAGGCGGAGGAACGACAGCGCGTTGC
Source organism: Streptosporangium sp. NPDC053982 (assembly GCF_055585205.1). Classification (NCBI taxonomy): domain Bacteria; kingdom Bacillati; phylum Actinomycetota; class Actinomycetes; order Streptosporangiales; family Streptosporangiaceae; genus Streptosporangium; species Streptosporangium sp. NPDC053982. Next base: position 100,950 of record NZ_JBVJKQ010000017.1, on the reverse strand, counting down.
CCTGCGCGTCGTCGGCGTCGATCCAGCGGAAGCCGTCGGGGGAGACGTCCTGCGTCCACAGCGCCGGGGTCTCCCGGTAGACGCGGTTCAGGTCGCGCACCAGCCGCTGCACGCCCCGGTGCAGGTCGAAGTCGAGCATCCACCAGTCGAGCCCGCGCGTCTCCGACCACTCCGAGCCCTGGCCGAACTCCCCGCCCATGAACAGCAGCTGCTTGCCGGGGTGGGCCCACATGTAGGCGAACAGCGCGCGCAGGTTGGCGAACCGCTGCCACTCGTCGCCGGGCATCTTGCCGAGGAGCGACCCCTTGCCGTGGACCACCTCGTCGTGCGACAGCGGCAGCACGAAGTTCTCCGAGTAGGCGTACATCAGGGAGAACGTCATCTGGTGGTGGTGGTACTGCCGGAAGACCGGCTCGTGCGCGAGGTAGGCGAGGCTGTCGTGCATCCAGCCCATGTTCCACTTGAACCCGAACCCGAGGCCGCCCAGGTGCGCCGGCCGCGAGACGCCGGGCCAGGCCGTCGACTCCTCGGCGATGGTGACGATCCCCGGCTGGTCGCGGTAGACGACCGCGTTCATCTCCTTGAGGAACTCCACCGCGTCGAGGTTCTCCCGCCCGCCGTACTGGTTGGGCGTCCACTCGCCCTCGCGCCGCGAGTAGTCGAGGTAGAGCATGGAGGCGACCGCGTCCACCCGCAGCCCGTCGATGTGGAACTCGCGCAGCCAGTACAGCGCATTGGCGACCAGGAAGTTGCGCACCTCCCGGCGGCCGAAGTCGAAGACGTAGGTGCCCCAGTCGGGGTGCTCGCCCCTGTGCGGGTCGCCGTGCTCGTACAGCGGCGTCCCGTCGAACCGCGCCAGCGCCCACTCGTCCTTCGGGAAGTGCGCGGGCACCCAGTCGACCAGCACCCCGATGCCCGCCCGGTGCAGGCTGTCCACCAGGTGGCGGAACTCGTCGGGCGTGCCGAACCGGGAGGTCGGCGCGTAGTAGGACGTCACCTGGTAGCCCCACGAGCCGCCGAACGGGTGCTCGGCCACCGGCATGAGCTCCACGTGCGTGAACCCCATGTCCGACACGTAGTCGACCAGCTGGGTGGCCAGTTCGCGGTAGGACAGGCCCGGCCGCCACGACCCGAGGTGCACCTCGTAGACGCTCATCGGCTCCTTCACCGCGACGCGCCCGTCCCGGCGGCGCATCCACTCGGCGTCCTGCCACTCGTGGTACGAGGCGTCGACCACCGAGGCCGTCGCGGGCGGCACCTCGGTGCGCCGGGCCATCGGGTCGGCCTTGGCCCGCCAGACGCTGTCGGCGCCCAGGACGGAGAACTTGTACCGCTCGCCCTCACCCAGGCCGGGGACGAACAGCTCCCACACCCCTGAGGAGCCCAGCGACCGCATCGGGTGGCCCGAGCCGTCCCAGTGGTTGAAGTCGCCGATCACCCGGACGCCCCGCGCGTTCGGCGCCCACACGGCGAAGGCCACGCCGTCGGTGTCCTCGTGCCGCATGATCCGGGCGCCGAGCACCTCCCACAGCCGTTCGTGACGCCCCTCGCCGATCAGGTGCAGGTCCACCTCGCCCAGCGTGGGCCAGTGCCGGTAGGGATCGGTCATCTCGTACGGCTCGGCCCCGGCGTAGGAGACCCGGAACCGGTAGTCGGGGACCTTGTCCAGCCCGGGGAGCGTCACCTCGAAGACCCCGTACGCCACGTGCTCCATGTCGTGGACCTGGTCGTCCAGTACGAGCTGGACCTTCTGCGCCAGGGGACGCAGCGCCCGGACCGTCACGCCTTTCGGCCCGGGATGCGCCCCGAGGATCGAGTGCGGGTCGTGGTGTGCCCCTCCCGCCAGGCGGTTCAGGTCCAGGTGCGCGTTCATGGATCACTCCCGTAGCTCGGTGTCCCCTACCCTGCCCTCCCCGGGCACCTCAACCCATGCCCTTGTCCGCTATCACCATGCGTGTCGGATAAACGTGGGAGACGCAGGCGGGGAAGTCCGTTCGTCCGTTGCCGGCTGCCCACTGCCTGGTCGTAGCGTCCCACCCGGCGGACGCCGCCCGCAAAACCCGCCGCGCCCTTCACGACGTCCACCGCGTACTTCCCGGTCTCCGCCGCGCACTTCGCCGGGTCCGCCGTACGGCGGGCGCCGCCACCGGGGTACGGCCGGCGTCCTCAGGAGGTACGGCCGGCACCCCTCAGGCGGGCTCGGCGCAGTCTCCGGCCGCGGTCTCGATCCGGGCCGTCACCTGGGTCGACAGTCGTTCGAGCGCGGTGACCTGCTCGGGGGTGAGCCCCTCGAAGAACAGGCTCCGGACCGCCTCGACGTGCCCGGGGGCCGCGGTGGTGATGGCCTCGCGGCCGGCGTCGGTGAGCACGACGAACGCCCCCCGGCCGTCCTCGGGGCACTCCTCGCGGCCGATCAGGCCGCGGCGCTGCATCCGGGTCAGGTGGTGCGACAGGCGGCTCTGCTCCCACTGCAGCTCGCGCTGGAGCTCGAAGGGCCGCAGCCGTCCGTCCGGGGTGTCGGTGAGCTCGACGAGCACGCCGTAGTCGGCCAGGGAGAGGCCGGAGTCGGCCTGCAACTGCCGGTTGAGCAGGGCCGTCAGCTGCCCGTGCATCCGGATGTACGCCCGCCAGGCGCGCTGCTCGTCCTCGCGGAGCCATTGAGGGCTGTCCATGCGTCCCACCCTACCCAAGTGGATGACATGTCATCAGGATTGCGGAATGAATGATGTGTCATGTACGTTGTGGGCGTGTGAATGACACGTCATCCAACCGGATGGCGGATCCAGAAGGAGACAGAGCCATGACCGTCACCACCACCGACTTCGCCAAGCTCACCGGCACCTACACCATCGACCCGGCCCACAGCCGCATCGGGTTCGTCGCCCGGCACGCGATGGTGACGAAGGTCCGCGGCGCGTTCAACGAGTTCGACGGCACCGCCGTGATCAACGGCGAGGACCCGTCCGCCTCGTCCGCCAGGGTCGTCATCAAGGCCGCCAGCATCGACACCCGCAACGCCCAGCGCGACGAGCACTTGCGGAGCAACGACTTCCTGGCCATGGAGGAGTACCCGGAGATCACCTTCGTCTCCACCGCCGTCCGCCAGACCGGCGAGACCGAGTTCGACCTGACCGGCGACCTCACCATCAAGGGCCTCACCAACCAGGTGACGATCCCCTTCACCTACGAGGGCACGGCGGCCGACCCGTTCGGCAACCTGCGCGTCGGCTTCGAGGGCTCGGTGACGATCAACCGCAAGGACTACGGCGTCACCTGGAACGCCGCCCTGGAGACCGGCGGCGTGCTGGTCGGCGACAAGATCGTCCTGGAGTTCGAGATCTCCGCCATCAAGAACGCCTGACACCCCGGCCTCCGGCGCCCTGGAGAACCCTCCGCCGCTCGCCGCGCCCCGGCAGGCCGTCCAGGGCCGACGCGCCGGAGAACCGCACGGCGCCCGCCCCATCTCGCCGAGTCTCCCGAGATCAGCAGCACAATCCGTCCCGGAAAGGGGAAACCATGACCATCACCCCGCCCACCCCGGCCGTGGACATCCGCCGCGCCGACGAGCGGTTCGCCACCAAGATCAGCTGGCTGGACTCCAAGCACTCGTTCTCCTTCGGCGGGCACTACGACGAGGCCAACACCCACCACGGGGTGCTGCTGGTCAACAACGACGACGTCGTGCACCCGGGCACCGGGTTCGACACCCATCCGCACCGTGACATGGAGATCGTCACCTGGGTGCTGCGCGGCTCCCTCGTCCACCAGGACTCCGAGGGCCACAACGGCGTCATCTATCCGGGGCTGGCCCAGCGGATGAGCGCGGGCACCGGCATCCTGCACTCGGAGAAGAACGACTCCTGGCGGCTCTCCGGCGACGTCCACGACGAGCCGGTGCACTTCGTGCAGATGTGGGTGGTGCCCGACGAGCCCGGCATCGCCCCCGGCTACGAGCAGCTGGAGATCGAGGGCGAACTGCTGGCCGGCGGCCTGGTCCCGGTCGCCTCGGGCATGCCCCAGCACGAAGGGGCCACGGCCATCCGTATCAAGAACCGCTATGCCGCCCTGCACGCCGCCCGCCTGGAGCCCGGCCGGAGCGTCGAACTCCCCGAGGCGCCGTTCCTGCACCTGTTCGTGCCCAGAGGAACGGTCACCCTCGAAGGCGCCGGAGCCCTCGGCCAGGGCGACGCCGTCCGCTTCACCGCGACCGGCGGGCAGCGGGTCACGGCCGTGGAGCCCGCGGAGATCCTGGTGTGGGAGATGCACGCGGCCCTCGCCGCCTGAGCCGCCGGGTGCCCTGAGCCACCGGGCGCCTGAGCCGCCCGAACGACCGGACCCGGGACCGCCGTCCCGGGTCGGCCGGTCCCGGATCGCGACGCGCCGGACGGAGCGGGATGATGAGTGAACACCGAGCAGGGGAGCCGTGAACGCCGTGAACATGGAGCAGACAGAACCGCGGGTCGCCGACAACCCGGAGGCCGGCCGCTTCGAGGTCGTCGTGGACGGGGAGGTCGCCGGGTTCGCCGAGTACCGGCGGGCCGGGGACAGGCGGTCCTTCACCCACACGGAGGTGGACCCGCGCTTCGAGGGACGCGGCCTCGGCTCGGTCCTGGTGCGCGGAGCCCTCGACGCCACCCGCGCCGCCGGGCTGTCGGTGCTGCCGTTCTGCCCGTTCGTCCGCCGCTACATCGAGCGCCACCCGGACTACCTGGACCTCGTGCCCTCAGACCAGCGGGCCCGCTTCGGCCTCCCCGCCGATGAGCCGGACCGGCCGGCCGCGCCGTAGGGTTCGCCCGTGACCTCCCCTCGGTGCCGAACGGAGAACCTCGCGTCGATGCGCGGGGTTCCGGCCCGGCGCCCGACCCCACAGCCGGAAGGACCGAACCCGAGATGAGCGATCCCGGTCGAGACGCGGACCAGGCGGTGTACGGCTGCGCGGTCGCCGAGGTGCCCGAGCCGGAGAGCGTCCTCCTTCCCGGGCATGACGTGCCGCTGGGCCGCTACACCACGGTGCGGCGGCTGCTGCCGCAGCGTCCGCGCCGCATGGTCGGAGCCTGGTGCTTCGTCGACCACTTCGGTCCGGACGACGTCGCGGGCCGGCCCGGCATGCAGATCGCCCCGCACCCGCACACCGGCCTGCAGACCGTCACCTGGCTGGTCGAGGGCGAGATCATGCACCGCGACAGCCTCGGCAGCGCCCAGCCGATCACGCCGGGACAGCTCAACCTGATGACGGCGGGCCACGGCATCGCCCACTCCGAACAGTCGCCCCCCGACCATCCGCCGGTCATGCACGGGCTCCAGCTGTGGATCGCGCTGCCCGAGGACGCCCGCCACGGCGAGGCCCGCTTCGAGCACCACCCTGCCCTGCCGACGCTGCGCGACGGGGACGCGACCGTCACCGTCGTGGCGGGCGAGCTGGGCGGCGTACGGTCGCCCGCGCTGGTGCACACCCCGCTGGTCGGCGCGGAGGTGCTGCTGCCCGCCGGCGGACGGTGCCGGATCCCGCTGGACCCGGCGTTCGAGAACGCCGTCCTGGTCATGTCCGGCGCCGCGACCGTCACCGGCACGGCCCCGGAACCCCGCGCGTCCTCGCAACCCGGCACGGCCCCGGAACTCCGCGGCTCTCTGGAACCCCGCGTGTCCTCGGAACCCGGCACGGTCCCGGAACCCCCTGTATCTGCGGAACCCGGAACGGCCCTCGCGCCCGGTTCGCTGCTGTATCTCGGGCGGGGACGCTCCGAGATCTCCGTCGAGGCCGCCGGGGAGACCAGGCTGTTCCTGATCGGCGGCGAGCCGTTCGAGGAACCGCTGGTGATGTGGTGGAACTTCGTGGGACGCACCCACGAGGAGATCCTCCGGGCCCGCGACGAGTGGATGCGGGGCGACCGCCGATTCGGCACGGTGGACGGTTGTGACGACGATCCGCTCCCGGCGCCGGTGATGCCCACCGTCCGCCTCAAGGCCCGAGACCGCCACGGCCGTACCCTCGGCTGACGCGCCGGGCGGTTCGCGTCGTCCTCGCCGCACCGCCGGTTGGTGCGCCGGAGCGATTCACGTCGTCTCGGCGGCACCCTCGGCCGACGTGCCGGAGCGGCTCCCGCCGTCCCGGCCGCGCTCTCGGCCGACGTGCCGGGGCGGTTCGCGTCGTCTCGGCGGGAACCGCCCGGTTCGGGGAAGCGGTGCTCAGTAGGGGTTCTTGGCCGTCACGTCGCGGGGTGTGATGCGGAAGCCCTGCCAGTGGGTCGGCATGGTGTCGCCGTCCTCGTCGCGGGCGACGTGGTGGTAGTCGACGTTGACCCAGACCACCGGGTCGGTGATCCGCTCCCCGTTGACGTAGCGGTCCACGGACGTGGCGCAGCCGGGTGAGGGGTTGGTGGTCGCCAGCCGTTCGCAGGCGCGGTACTGGGTGACGTAGAGGTCGGCCTGGGTGAACTTCTCGTTCGCCGGACCGCGGTACTGGGAGCTCTCGGTGTTGTTGATCTCCCAGGAGACGGGGTGCCCGTCGGCGTTGCGGACCTGGGGATCGACCACCCGCCACCAGCGCATCGGGCTGTTGACGGCCTTGCCCTCCCGGGTGAACGCGGTGTGGGAGATCTTCCGCTTGGCCGTGCCGGACCCGGAGAAGTCGTACTGCTCGACGACGTCGTCCTGCCTGCCCTGGATGTCGAAGTCGAGGCGCCAGAAGATGTTGTGGCTGTGGCTCTCCTCGAACGTCGCGCGGCCCACCCCGATGGGCCAGCCGTGCTCGGGGGTGGTGGTGAACCCCGACAGCGCGCCGGTCGCGCCCACCCGGGGGGTGATCGCGCCGTCGTCGGAGAAGCCCCACTCGACGAGGTAGGTGTACCAGCCGACCTGGAAGGCGGAGAACACCACCAGCTCGCGCCCCTGGGCCGTCCTGGCCGGCTCCCCGTCGCCGCCCTTGAGGTAGGCGTGGCCGCGAGGCCGGGTCGTCACGCAGACGAACTGCCCGCGCCGCTCGCCGCCGGGGCAGTCGGCGGCCTGGAGCGGGACGGCGGTGGCGCCGAGGGCGCCGATGTCGTGGTAGCGCGGGGTGCCGCTGTCGTAGGGCACGTGGATCTGGGCCAGCGCGGCGGTGCGCAGCACGCTGACCTGCCGGCCGCCCCTGGGCGTGTAGACGACCTTGTTCAGCGTCAGCCCCTCGACGTTGCGCATCTCCCAGCACATCTGCCAGCGCGCGCCGTTCGGCAGGGCCTGGTCGATCCGGTACGGCGTGCCGCACTGCGCGGCCGGAGCCTGCGCGGCGGCCGGTGTCCGGGTGACCGCCGCCTGCGCGCCGGTCCGCCCGCCGGTGACGGGAAGCAGCGCGAGGGGGAGGAGCAGTGCCCCGAGCACGCCGGACCGGAACGCCCGCCGGGACGAGGCCCCAGGCTTCCGCCGGAGCGGTGACCGGATCGCCGCGCGGGTGAGGAGCCCGGACGCCGCGCGGGTGAGGAGCCCGGACGCCCCGCGGGTGAGGAGCCCGGACGCCCCGCGGGTGAGGGGCCGGGGCGCCGGGAGGGTGAGGAGACGGGGGAGGGCCGGGGGGAGGGGCACGGTCACCATTCCAGGGTGTGGATCTTCTTGGCGGACAGGTCGACGACGATCCGGCTGGTGTCCAGCCAGGTGCCGTCGGGAAGCCGGACGAACAGCCGTACGCACCGGTGCGTGTCGCACTGCGCGGCCCCGCCGGCCTCCTCCTGCGCCGGGGTGAAGATCAGCCCCCGCACGCCCAGGTCGGACGGCGACCGCAGCTCACGGCCACCCGCCTGGGCGAAGGACCGCCGTACGACGGGGCCGTACCGGGGGTCGGCCAGCAGCAGCCCGACGGCCCGTGACTCCTCGACCTTGGAGGGAGGCGGCTGCACACCCTGCTTCACCGTCTCCTCCACGACCTTCCGCAGGCCGATGTCCACCTTCCGCACGATGAGCCGGTCGGACCCGTAGTCGTACAGGTAGGCGTCGGCCTGGCGTCGCTCCTCGGCGTCCTTGTCGTCGTCGCGTTCGACGTAGAGCAGATCGACCCGGCCGGCGGCCATGTGGGCCCGCGAGCCGGCCGAGGCCACCGCGCTCGCCAGCGCGACCTCCTGACCGGTCAGCGGGTCTCCGGGGGCGGGCGTCCGCACCGCCGTCCGCGCGGCCTGCGACCCCTGCTCGCCGGGCAGGAACAGCACCGCCGCCACCGCGGCGGACACCAGCCCCGCGGCGGCGACCGCCACGGTGGTCCGTCGTCGTCCCATGAGCGCCTTCTTTACGGATTGTTGACCTGTAACTGCGAAGGGTAATCGATGTGACGCCTCCGGTCGGGCCGGACGGCGCATTGTCCTGTTGATCGGTATTGCTGGTTTTGTGCGTTCAGCGGCCGCTGCCGGACGGTCTCTCTCGCATGGTCCGCCGCTTCCCGCCGGGCGACCATGACCGGACGCGTTACCTCCCGTATCCCGCCCCGCGGGTTCCGGGAGCCGAGCCCCGGGAGTCAAGCCCCGGGAGCCGAGCCCCGGGAGCCGAGCCCCGGGAGCCGAGCCCCGGGAGCCGAGCCCCGGGAGTCAAGCCCCGGGAGCCGAGAGCCGCACCCCGGGAGCCGGGCCGTACGGCGGATAACCGGTTGGCCGCGGGTCGCGGCCGGTGAATACTGCCCGGATGTTCTCCGACGCAGACGCCGCCGCGCTGTACGACCTGACGAATCCCTGGGACGCCGCCAAGTACCCTTCCGACGCCTTCTACGACGACCTCGTGATGGCGGCCGACGCCGTGCTCGACGTCGGCTGCGGCACCGGTTCGATGCTGCGCCACGCCCGCGAGAGCGGGCACTCCGGACGGCTCGCCGGGATCGACCCGGACCGCGCCGCGCTGGAGCGGGCCCGGCGGCGGACCGACGTCGAGTGGCACGAGGGCACCGCCGCCGACATCTCCTGGGACCGGGAGTTCGACCTGGCGACGATGACGAGCAACGCGTTCCAGTGCCTCGTGGACGACGACGAACTGCGCGCGTCGCTGACCGCGATCCGTACGGCGCTGCGCGACGGCGGCCGGTTCGCGTTCGAGACGCGTCACCCGCAGGCGCGGGCCTGGGAGGACTGGAACCCCGGCAATCCCGCCGACGTCGTGGACGCCTCGGGTCGGGCCCTGCGCGTGTGGCACGAGGTCGAGTCGGTGGCCGGCGACGTCGTGACGTTCACCGAGACGACCGCCGAGCCGGACGGCGCCGTCCTGCGCGTCGACCGGACGAGCCTGCGCTTCCTGGACGTGCCGACTCTGAACGTCTTCCTGGCCGAGGCGGGTCTCGCCGTGGAGGAGCAGTACGGCGACTGGTTCCGCGGCCCCGTCGCCGGCGACAGCCGCGTGATCGTCACCATCGCCCGCCGGACCTGAACCGGGCGACCCGGGCGACCCGGGCGGCAGGACCATCTCATGCCGTACTGGGATCGCCGTGTCTTCCGCGTCTCACAATTTTGTAGGGGTACAGTTCTATAAACTGAACCCCTACAAAATGGCGGGTGGAGATGGACAGACCGGTGGAGATGTTCGACCGGGTGCACGAATGGGCGGCGCTGACACGGTTCATCGCCGACCCGCAGCCCGGCGCCACCCTCGGAGTCGTCTCCGGGCGCCGCCGCCAGGGCAAGACCTTCCTGCTCGACGCGGCGTGCCGGGCCGCCGGAGGGTTCTACTTCGGGGCGACGGAGGCCACGGACGCCGAGTCGCTGCGACGGATCGGTGCCGCGCTGACCGAGCATGTACGGCCGGCGAGTCCGTTCCACTTCGCGAACTGGGGTGAGGCGATCGACGTCCTGCTCGATCTGGGCCGGGAGCGGCCCACCCCCGTGGTGATCGACGAGTTCCCCTACCTCGCCCGCGCCAATCCGGAACTACCCTCCCTGATCCAGGAGGCGTTCCGGCCGCTACGCGAGCAGCGCACCGCCTCGCGCACACGCCTGCTGCTGTGCGGGTCCGCGCTGTCCTTCATGGGCAGGCTGCTGTCCGGCAACGCCCCGCTGCGCGGCCGGGCGGGTCTGGAACTGGTCGTGCGCACCCTCGACCACCGGCTCGCCGCCGAGTTCTGGGGCATCTCGGATCCGCTCCTGGCCCTGAAGGTCAACGCGGTGGTGGGCGGCACCCCCGCCTACCGGCGCGAGTTCGCCCGCGGCGACTCCCCGAGAGGTCCTGAGGACTTCGACGCCTGGGTGGTGCGGACGGTCCTGAATCCGGAGACGCCATTGTTCCGCGAGGCCCGTTACCTGCTGGCAGAGGAGCCCGACCTGCGGGACACCGCCCTGTACCTGTCGGTTCTCGCCGCGGTGGCGGACGGCAACACCACCCGGGGAGGGATGGCGGGATATCTGGAGCGCAAGGCGGTCGACATCGCCCACCCCATCAACGTCCTGGAGGACGCCGGTCTGCTGCGCCGGGAGGCGGACGTCTTCCGGGAGAACCGATCCACCTACCGCATCGCGGAGCCGCTGATCGCCTTCCACCACGCGATCATGCGCCCGGTCTGGGACCAGCTCGAACGCCCTGGATCGGCGGAGCGGGTCTGGCAGGCCAGCCGTCGGCGTTTCGCCAGTAACGTCCTCGGGCCGCACTTCGAGCAGATCTGCCGGGAATGGGCGCTGCACCACGCCGATCCCGATCTGTTCGGCGGCCTGCCCGCCCGTGTCGGCCAGGGGGTCGTCCACGATCCCCGATCCCGTACCGGTCACGAGATCGACGTCGCGGTCGTCGGCATCGCGGACGGGCGAAAGGCCCCGTTGCTGGCCATCGGCGAGGCCAAGCTGAACGACACGATGGGCATGGGACACATCGACCGGCTCCGGCGCATCCGTTCTCTCGTCGCCGAATCCGGCCGCTACGACACCGCCGGCACCCGCCTGATCTGCTTCAGTGGCGCGGGCTTCAACGATGGGCTGCACGAGGTGGCCCGGGAGGCGGACGACGTCGTCCTGGTCGATCTGGCGCGGATCTACGGACATGAGGCGTGACGAGGTTTCGACGGGATGTCACGTGACGGAAAGGTTAAACCTGCCGTGACCGTATTGTGATCTTTGATTGGGAAGATCAAGCGCCGGTTTCGCCGGACGACGGTAGTTGACAATAGGAAAGGGCGCTTTCGATGAAGGCCACTTCGAGGGGACGGCGACTCGCCGTGACGGCCGCCGCGCTGACGGCCCCGGTTCTCGCCATCGGACTCGGAGGCGTCGCGAACGCCCAGGCCGTCCCAGCCCCCACCGCCTCCGCCGCTGTTTCCACCGTCGCCACCGTCTCCGGTGCCGCCACCGCCTCCACCGCCTCCGGCGCGGCCGACGCGCTCAAGCGCCAGCTCGCCGGCAGCCGCGGCGTGGAGTTCGCCGAGACCCTCACCGACACGGTCGTCTCCGGGTCGGACCGCGGCCGCAGGACCGTCTCGCGGACCGAGGGCGTCGCCCGGTTCGGCGGCGGGCGGATCGTCGCCACCGACTCGACGGACGGCACCACGCGGTGGATCTCCTTCGCCGACCGCGCCTACGGCACCGGGGCGCTCTTCCCGACCCTGCCCGCGGGCAAGGAGTGGGTCGTCTCCGCGGACGCGGCCCGCCCCAGGCTCGCGTCCGGCAGCCTGGCGCTCGACGACCCGGCCGTGGTCAGGGCCCTGCTCGCCACCGCCGTGTCCAAGCACTCCGGCGGGACTTACGACGGCGTCCGCACCACCCTCTACCAGGGGAAGATCACCTTCGCCGGGCTGCGCAAGGCACTCCCCGGCCTGCGCCTCGCCTCCGGCGCGCCCCTCGACGCCGCCCGTCTGAAGGCCAAGCTCTCGTGGCGGGTCTGGCTCGGGCAGGACCACCTCGTGCGCCGCGCGTGGAGCTCGTGGACCGAGCCGCGCCGCAAGGGCGTCACCGGCGACGTCGTCCACGTCAGCGACGCCCGCCTGACCGACTGGGGCACCCAGACCCCCATCGTCTCCCCTCCGGAGGAGAAGGTCACGACACCCGGCGACGTCGCGTTCAACTACACCGTCAACGGCTCCACCGGCGACTGAGCCCTTTCAGTCCGTTGACGCCCGGATGAGGGCGTCAGGGCCTACGCTGTCGATCACGGGCCCCACGCGGTTCTTGAGGTTCCTCCTGGACTTCGGACGACCGGGTGGCGGCCGTTCGCGTGCGGTTCGGCCGGGAGGACCCCGGGGCATCGCGAGGTTCCGGGAGGTCCGGCCCTCGGTGAACCCGCGCGCCGCCCCCGACACCGCGTACGAGAGCGTTCCGATGGCCCGATACCGAATCCTCGTCGTCGACGACGACCCGGCGATCCTGCGTTCCCTCCGGCGTGGCCTGACCCTGGAGGGCTTCGACGTGGAGACCGCGGACTCGGGGGAACGGGCACTGGAGCTCGCCCGCGACGCCGCGCCGGACGCGGTCGTCCTCGACGTGTCGATGCCCGGCCTGTCGGGCATCGAGGTGTGCGCCCGCCTGCGGACCCGGGACTGGCAGACACCGGTGCTGATGCTGTCGGCCATGGACGAGGTGACCGACCGGGTCGCCGGGCTGGCGGCCGGAGCAGACGACTACGTCGTCAAGCCGTTCGAGCTGGAGGAGCTGGTGCTGCGGCTGCGCGCCCTGCTGCGCCGGGCCGGTCGCCTCCCCGGTACGGCGGTCCGGGTGGGCCCGCTGACCGTCGATCCGCAGGCCCGCCGGGTCACCGTGAACGGCCGCGAGGTCGGGCTGACCAGACGCGAGTTCGACCTGCTGGAGGTGCTGGCGCTCAACGCCGGCATCGTGCTGTCCCGGCCGGTGCTGCTGGAGCGGGTCTGGGGATACGAGTTCGAGGTGACCGGCAACGCCGTGGACACCTTCGTCGGATACCTGCGGCGCAAACTGGAGGCCGGGGGCGAGCCGCGCATGGTGCACACGGTGCGCGGCGTCGGCTTCGTACTGCGCGACCCGTCCCCGTGAGTCCCGTGTCGCGCGGAACGCGATGAGGTCCCGTGTCGCGCGGAACGCCATGAGGTCCCGCGCCGCGCGGAACGTGGTGGGATTCCGCGCCGTACGGCTCGCCTCCACGGGGTGTCGTGCAGCACGATCCGTCCCGTGAGATTCCCTGCCGTACGACCCGTCCCCAAGAAGCTGTCCACGCGGTTCGCCCTCCTCTTCGCCGTCCTGGTGCCGCTCCTGGTGCTGCTGGCCGGGGTGCTCGTGCTGAACCTGGTCTCCGGTGACCTGCGCGCCGAGCGGGACAGACAGCTCACGGCCCGGCTGCGGGCGCTGGAGCCGACGGCCTCCGCGTACTCGTGGCGGGCCCGGGTCCTGCCCGAGCTTCCCCCCGACTTCCTCAGGCAGCGGCTCGCCGCCGCCGCGGCCGGAGCCGAGGGCGTGGGCGGTATCCGCCTCGACGTCGCCGGCGCCGAGCCGCTCGTCATCGGGGACGCGCCGACCGCGCCGCCGGGCACCGGTACCGGTACGGCCGCGCCGCCGGGCACGGGCACGGGTACGGCCGGCCCGGCCGACCTCGTCGCCGACGGGCGGCGATGGCGGTTCGTGACCGCCGCCCTGGGGGTGGAGGGCCGCAGCGCCCGGCTGTCGGTCTTCGAGCCGGACGAGCGCCTCGCCGGACAGCTCGCGCTGCTCCGACGGCGGCTGGCGGTCACCACGCTGCTCGCGGCGGCGGCGGGCGCCGTCGCGGGGTTCGGCCTCGGCAGGTTCGCGGTGCGGCCGCTGGCGGCGCTGCACCGGCAGGCCCGGACGATCGACCTGCCGCCGCGGGCGGGGACCCGGCTGGCGACCACCTCCGGGGTCGCCGAGATCGACGAGCTGGCCCAGGTGCTCAACCGGCTGCTGGACCGGCGTGACGCGGCGGTCGCGCGTACCGGTGAGGCGCTGGAGGCCGCCCGCGCCTTCGCGGCCACCGCGGCGCACGAGCTGCGCACCCCGCTGACCAGCATGGGCACCAATCTCTCCCTCCTCGGACACCCCGGACTCGACCCGCGGGAGCGGTCCGAGATCGTCGCGGACCTGGCCGCGGAGCACGGCCGGACGCACCGGCTGATCACGATGCTGCGGCGGCTGGCGCAGGGGGAACTGCTGGATCCCGCGACCTTCACCGACGTGGAGCTGACCGAGGTCGTGACGGCCGCGACCGAGGACGCCCGGCGGCGGCACCCCCATGCCGTGATCACCGTCTCGACGGCGGACGACGTGCCCGTGCGGGGATGGGCGGAGGGGCTCCGGGTGATCGCCGACAACCTGCTCGACAACGCCGCGGTCCACGGCGCCGACGGCCACGGCCGCGCCGAGGTCACGGTCACCCTGTCCGCCGACGGCGGTACCGCCGTGCTCTCCGTCCGGGACGGCGGGCCCGGGATCGCCCCGGCCGACCGGGAGCGGGTCTTCACCCGCTTCCACCGCCGCGCGGGCAGTCCCGGCTCCGGGCTCGGCCTCACCCTGGTCCGCCAGCAGGCGGCGCTGCACGGCGGCACCGCCGCCGTGGCCGAACCGGGTTCCACCTCCGGGACCCGGATCGAGGTACGGCTTCCGATGAGCCACGGCGGTCCGGCGGAGACGGCGAGGACGGTGAAGACGACAGGGACGACGGGGACGACGGGGACGGCCGGAACCCGGTCCTGGCTGGAGTGACGGCCGGCCGGTGGAGACGCCCGGACCCGGATGGGACCTCGCGTGCACGGCTCGCCGTACCGGGGGTACGCGCCGCCGATGACGAGGCGGGACCGCGCGTGCGCGGCTCGTCGGAAGGCTTGCCAGAGAACTGCCATGAAACCCCGCCATCATGTCCGGCCGGGAGCCGGGCATTCCGAGTCCGCTCCCTCTGTGTCTCCGTATCCTGATCCGACCATTCCCCTGGAGCGCTGGAATGCCCAAGAGACTCCTCGCCGTCTGCGCGGCCGCGGCCGCCCTGGCGTTCGCCGTCCCGGCGGCCCCCGCGCTGGCGGCGCCGGTTCCTCCGTCGTCCGTACGGCAGGCGCCCGCGGTGCCGGTTCCGTCATCCGTACGGCAGGCCCCCGCCGAGCCGCCGGCCGCGTCCGACCTCGTGTGGCCGTCGGGGAAACCGGTCACGCTGCGCAGCGCGCCCCGGAAGCTCTCCGTCAGCTACACCTTCGACGGGAGGACGTACACCCTCGACGACTTCCTCACCCGCTCGAAGGCCGACGGATTCGTCGTGCTCGACAACCAGAAGATCGTGTACGAGCGGTACAGGGACGCCGGCCGCGACACGCGCTTCCAGTCATGGTCGGTCGGGAAGTCCTTCACCTCGGCCGCGGTCGGCATCGCCCTGCGGGAGAGGCGCATCCGCTCGATCGACGACCCGGTGACCAGGTATCTTCCCGAGCTGAAGGGCTCGGGCTACGACGGCGTGTCCATCCGCGACCTCCTGCGGATGTCGTCGGGGATCGAGTGGGACGAGAAGACCGACGTGCCGAAGGTGCATCTGGCGGCCCTGCGTGGCCGGTCGGTCAAGGATCTGGCGGCGCGGCGGGTGAACGGCTGGAAGCCCGGCACCAGGTTCGAGTACACCAGCATGAACTCCTTCGTGCTCGCCAGGCTGGTGAGCCGGGCGACGGGCGTGCCGTACCACGACTACGTCGAGAAGAAGATCTGGAAGCCCGCCGGCATGGAGTCCACCGCCCGCCTCACCCATGACGGCGACGGCGACAGCCTCGGCTACTGCTGCTACTACGCGACCGACCGCGACTTCGCCCGGTTCGGCCTGCTCTACATGAACGGCGGCAAGGCGCACGGCCGCCAGGTGGTGCCGGCCTCCTGGGTCAGGGAGTCGACCAGGCCCTCCGCCTCCTTCAACCCCGGCTACGGCCTGCACTGGTGGCTCGGAGATGGCGGCGAGGGCGACTTCATGGCCGCGGGCTTCGGCGGGCAGTACATCTACGTCTCGCCCGGGAAGCGGGTCGTCATCGTCAAGTCGTCCGCCTCCGGCTCCCCGGGCGAGGGGGACGGCGGACTGTCCCAGCCGGCGGACCAGGGCGAGACCCTGACGGCGTTCCGCGCGATCGCCGCCGAGGTGGCGAGGACCCGCTGACGACGCGACGGCGACCCGCCCCGAGCGGTCGTACCGGCCCGATCGCGGCCGGTCCGACCGCGACGGCGCCGGTCGTGGGGCCGGGCGGAGCGGGAAGCCCCCGGCGGGCCGACTCAGCGGGCCGGGCAGGGCGGGCCGGGCAGGGAGGGAAGCCCCCTCCCGGCGGGCCGGCTCAGCCGCCGAACGCCGGATAGCCCGGCAGCGGGGTCACCTTCCACGAGCCGGCCACCTCGCGCAGCAGCAGGCGCATCGTCTCGGCGAACGCCGGGAACTCCGTCAGCGCGCTCGCCGTCTCCCAGCGGTGCCGGATCACCTGCCGCATCGTCGCCACCGGCCGCCGGGTCCGGTGCATGAGCCGGTCCTCCTCCGTCACCCGGGGCAGCAGGAACGTCGTCGTGTGCGCCGTCCAGACGGCGACGGCCCGGCGGACCCCGGCGTTCCACACCGCGTCGTCGGCCAGCGCCGGGTAGATCGTGACGACCTCCGCCCGGTACGTCTCCTCGATCTTCTCGGCCATGCCGTCCGGCAGGGTGAAGACGCACCAGCAGGAGGAGAAGGGCATCCGGCAGTACGCGGCGGTCAGGAAGACCGACTCGTAGGCCGCCGACTCGAAGTCGATCAGCCGGAGACCGTCGTCGGTGAGCAGGTTGTTGTCGGGGCAGGTGTCACCCGGGGTGAAGGCCGGGTACTCGTCGTGCTCCACCGTCCCGGCCAGCGCCAGGTCCTCGGCCAGCCCGGGCGGAGCGGCGAGGCCGAGCTCGTCGAGCAGCTCGGACAGCCGGGGGGCGAGCGCCGGAATCCACGGCTCGTCCTCCACCGGGGGCGCGCCGTGCCGGGCCCGGTCCGCCATGAGCCCGCCGTACCGGGCCCGCAGCTCCGTGAAGTCGGCCCGACGGGGCACCGACGCGGCGGCGAGCCGGCCGAGCCCGCCCGACCAGGCCAGCAGCCCGTCGGCGGCGTCCTCGGGGTCGTCTCCGAGGAGCACGTCGGCGAGGGTCGGCGCGGTCCCAAGGTCGGACATCACCACGAGCGGGACGGCGGGGTCCACGCCCAGCAGTTCGGGACCGGCCAGGCCCAGCGAGAGCCCGGCGGCCTCCGCGGTGAAGCCGTACAGCGCGTCGGGTTCGGCGGCGTACGCCTTGACGACCACGCTCCCCCCGCCGGCCGTACGGCAGCGCAGCACTGTGCTGCGGGGGTTGCCGCCCAGATCGACCGGATCGGACAGCTCGACGCCCGCCGCCTCGCTCGCCGCGCGCAGGATCGCTTCCATGGGGGATCTCCTCGGGGCCCCGGGCGAGGTTCCGCCGTCCTCGCCGGGGTCGTGCAGTGCGGCGGCCGGAGGGCCGTCCCCCGAGGGTCGTTCCCGGGGGCAGGAAGGATCCTGCCGCGCCGACGCCGGGATATCCACCGATATATCCCCGGCCGACCATGGCTTCCTCAGAAGCTAGGCGACGGTGTACTCGGTGTCGTCGAAGTCCGCGACCACACGGAGCCGTCCACCGAGGGCCTCGACATAGGACCGCAGAGTCGCCACCTCGACGCGGTCGACTTCACCGTGCTCGATGGCCGAGACCCGTGGACCGGAGACCCCCATGGTGTCAGCGACGTCGCGTTGCGTCAGATCCTGCTCGCGCCGTATCTCCGCGAGCCTGTACGCCCTGACCTCCGCGGTGAGACGTTCCATCGCGGCCGACTTCTCGGCCTCCGACTGCACGGGCAGCCCCGCGGCCTGGCGCCGCTCCCGTGCCCGTCGCTTCACCTCGTCCCAGTCGACCGTGCTCATTCGTACTCCCTGGTCGCTAACTCTGCTACATGCTCGGCGTACCGTTTCTCCGCCAGCGGCACATTTACGTAATACCAATGATCCCAATTACCGGCCTTGTCGCCTGCCGCAAGTAGCGCCGCTCGGCGTGTCGGATCAAAGGCGAACAGGATGCGGATCTCACTTCTCCGCGATGAACCGGGCCGCAGCTCCTTGAGGTGGTGGTTGTCGGCCCCCTTGACGCGATCGGCCAGTGGCCGGCCGAGTGTCGGCCCGACCTGCGCCAGCATGTCCACGGCGTTCTCCACCTGCTCGGCACTCTCCCAGTCGTCCTGGCACAACCGGTCGTACCATTCGGCGACCTCGGCAACCAGTACGATCTGCCATCCAGCCCCCATCCATAGCTTAACCCTGGCATTAAGTCAGCAGCAAGGAGGTGGTTTTCTGCCTTTGCCTCCGACGCGATGGAGGCGACGAACCGGCGCAAGGCGATCGAGAGCGGATCCGATCAGGGGAACCGGCTGGAGGCGGCTCCGTGGACGGCCTACACGGAAAGGGCCGCCCACCGGGCATCGCATGGATGCCCGGTGGGCGGCGCGCGTGGGATCGGCGGGGTGGACGGGTCAGCCGTCGTAGCGGTCCTCGAAGGCGGTGAAGGCGCCCTCCTGCCGCCACTCGGCCGCCGCCTTGGGGCTCTTCTTCAGTACGGCCAGGCATGACGGAGCCGGCTCCCCGCCGAGCGGGGAGCCCGCGCACTCCGGCACCGGGGTGTGGTCGTCCGGAGCCCGCCAGAGGCTCGCGCCCTGGAGGAAGCTGTGGTCGAGGGCGGTGCGGGCCAGGGTCTTCAGGTCGGCGTAGCGCAGGCCGTACTGGGTGATCGCCCGGAGGTACTCGCCGTTCAGGTCGGTGTGCTCGATGCCCGCGTCGTCGGTGACGAGGGCGACGGGCACGCCCGCCCTGCGGTACTCCGCGAACGGGTGCGCGTCATCGCAGACCTTGAGGATCTGGCAGTTGCTGGTGAGGGCGATCTCGACGAGGACGTGCCCGCGGGCCATGTCGGCCATGAGCCCGGCCGGGTCGTCCTCGCCGCCGATGCCGGCGCCGTGCCCGATGCGCTCGGCGTGGCCGGTCTTCACGGCCTCGCGGATGTGGAACCTCAGGTCCGCGTCCGGAGCCAGGCCGGGGGTCAGCTCACCGGCGTGCAGGCTGATGTGCGCCTCCGGGTAGAGGCCGCGCAGGTAGTCGAGCATGCGCATGTGCAGCCGGTAGTCGCGCAGCGCGACCGGGTCGTCCTCGGGGGCGACGAGGTTGACGCCGACGTAGCGCTCGTCGGCCTTGGCCAGTTCGAAGCCCAGCAGCATCTGGGCGAAGACCACCTCGGGCGGGGCGGTGCGGGTGACCTGGAGGAGGAAACGCAGAGGCAGCGCGCAGCCGGGATCGGCGTCCCCGTCGTCGCAGCGCAGGTCCTTGCGCATCCGGGCGATGTCGGTGTCGGCGTCGGCGCGGGCCGCCTTGACGATGCCCGCCATCGCGCCGTCGGCGAGCAGCCGGTCGCGCAGGCCGGCCAGGTCGGAGGCGCTGCCGCCGGCCTTCTTGACGAGGTCCTGGACGGCCCCCGACTGGCGGGACAGCATGACCTCCAGCGTGAACTCCTGCTGGGCGGCGGCCCGCGCGGCGAGCAGCGCGAGCATCTCCCCCTTGTCGGAGGTCGCGGCCCCGAACCTGCCGAACGCCGAGAAGAAGTGGTCGTGGCCCGACTCCTTGCCGGGGGTGAAGCCGCGCATGGACCAGGCGCGCACGATGTCGTCGGCGAAACGCGGGTCGGTGACCGCGTCGCGCGCCGGCCGCTGCCCGTCGCGGCACGGCGGCGCCGACGCGGTGAGGGACGCGGTGTCGACGCACAGGTCGCCCCGCACGGCGGAGTTGAGCAGATATCCGGTGGGCACGGCGCCCGACAGGTGCGTGTGCAGGTCGGCGCCCTTGGGCAGGTCGGCGACGAACTCCCCGAGCCTGCCGGGCTCGTGGCGGACGCTGTCGAGGTAGGCCTCGACCCGCGCGATCGTGTCGGGTGCGTCGCCCGCGGCCTGCGCGTCCGTCCACGTCGGCGCGCTCGTCCACGTCGGCGCGCTCGTCAACGCCTGCGCGCCCGGCTGCGCCGCCGCGTTCGCCGACGCGTTCTCCAGCGCCTGCGCGTCCGTCCGCTCCGGCGCGCTCGTCGACGCCCGGACGTCCGTCCACGCCTGCTCGCCTGTCCGTGCCTGCGTACCCGTCCACGCCGGTGCCCCGGCGACCGCGACCGCCACTCCGATCGCGGCAAGACCCTTGGTCAACATCATGGCGGCCAGCCAACCACGATCTTCACGGACGGTTGCGTAATGTGACGACCATGTTTCCGCATGTGACCGGGGGGTGGACGCGGCGTGCCCGCCGTACGGGGCGGGCACGCCGCAGGAGCGGGCGGGGTCAGCAGCGGACGAGGAGACCGGTGAGGGCGGTGCAGGTGGCCGACGCCGTGTCGTCGGACGGCTGGGGGTCGGCGGGTGCGCTGTCGAGGCGGGAGGCGGTCACGGTGAGGCGGCCGCTGATGACGAGG
Organism: Streptosporangium sp. NPDC053982; assembly: GCF_055585205.1. NCBI lineage: Bacteria > Bacillati > Actinomycetota > Actinomycetes > Streptosporangiales > Streptosporangiaceae > Streptosporangium > Streptosporangium sp. NPDC053982. The sequence continues at coordinate 80,575 of NZ_JBVJKQ010000017.1, read as the reverse complement.
AGCCGGGTGTAGAGGCCCATGGACCTGGTCACCGAGCCGCCCGCGGGGATGGCGCCGAGGTCACAGGTGACGGTGCGCGCCGCGGTGTCCACGGCGCAGCCCTGGGCGCTCGGCCCGGTGAACGCGGAGGGGTAGGTGAAGCGCAGCCGCGCCGCGGTCGTGGCGGCGGGACCCCGGTTCGTGACGGTCGCGGTGAAGGTGGCGTGGGAGACGCCCAGCCCCTTGGGAGAGGCGTCCAGCGAGACGGAGAGGTTCGCGGAGGAGACGGCGGCGATCGTCAGGCCGCCGAGGTCGGTGGTGGCGGGCACTTCCGGAGTGGTCTCCACGAGGGTGGCGCTCAGGGGCGCCTGGCCGGCCGCGGTGCTCTTGAACGGGACGTAGACCACGGTGCGGTTCGCGGCGCCGGGCGCGAGGTCGCGCAGGGTGACGGTGATCGTGCGGTTCGCGGCGTTCCCGACGACCGTGTCGGTGTGGTGCTCGGGGTCGGGCGACCACCAGGAGAAGCTGCCCGCGCTGAGGCTGCCGTCGGCCTCGGGGGCGAAGGTGACGGTCACCGTGGCCGAGTCGACCGGGAGACCGGAGACGTTGGTGTAGTTGAGATCCAGCAGGGCCTCGCCGCCGGCGTCGACCGTCGTCGGGGCGGTGAGCGTGATGTGCCCCGGCTGCCCGATGGTGGTCGTGGCGGCGGCCGCGGCCCGCGGGCCGGTCAGGACGGTGGCGGCCAGCAGCGCCAGCAGGACGCCTGCCAACAGGGGTGTCCGGCGGGTACGGCCCGGCGCGACGCCTGTCTGGGGGGACATGTCTCCTCCTTCGTGCCGCCTGCGCGGCGGAGAACGGCTCGGTGGCCACCACGCGGGACGGTCGACCAGGCCCCTGTACGGCGGAGACCGGGGTGGGGGGAGGAAGCGTTCCGTGCGCGATGACAACCAGAGTGTGACGAATGCTCGTCAAAGAGGAGACTGTTTTCAGATATCAGTCGATATTGCGGTGATTTTTCGCTTATGTGCTTTCCCGGTCCTCGGGCGGAGCCAGACGGGCCGCCACCCGGTGCAGTGCCGCCAGCTCACCGGGGGAGAGCTCCGACAGGACGGCGGGCGGCCGGTAGAAGCGGCGGAGGATCCGGTCGCGCAGTTCCTCGCCCGCGTCGCTCAGCGCCACGACCTTGACGCGCCGGTCGGTCGGGTGGGGGCGGCGCTCGACGTAGCCCTGTTTCTGCAGCCGGTCGACGATCCAGGTCACGGTCGAGGCGTCGCACCGCCACATGTCGGCGAGCGCGCGCATCGGCTCTCCGGGGCCCGGGGCCAGCCGGATGAGGGCCTTGAGGTCTCCCGGGCTGACGCCCAGCCCGGCGACGGCCTCCAGGGTGCGCTCGTGCTCAGCCATGAAGAAGTCGTACAGGGCTTCCCAGATCTCCGACCTGAGCTGTTCGTCCTGCTCAGGGTCCCGTCGTTCCATGGCGACCATGGTACGTCCATGGCATGCATCCAAATGTTGGATGCATGACAATGTTGGATGTATCAAACTATCTGTTATCGTTCGGGACGGCGGAGCTTCGAGCGGTGCCTCCGGCGCTCCCCGAGCGCCGGCGAGAACGCCCCGGCACGTCGGGACGCCCGCCGCGTCGCCGGACGTTCGGGTGCGTCGGGACGCCCGGCGACGCGGCGGAACACCCGCGGAGCGACCACCCACACCCACAGCGACACCCACAGCGAGACTCACAGCGAGGAGCCCCCCATGACCGTTCTCGTCACCGGAGCGACCGGCCGGGTCGGCAGCAGGTTCGTCCCCCGGCTGCTCCAGCGGACCCGAGCCGTCCGCGTGCTGGTCCGCGACGCCGTACGGGCCGAGCCGCTCGCCCGGCTCGGCGCCGAGGTGGCCGTCGGCGACCTGCGGGACACCGGCGACCTGACCGCCGCGCTCAAGGGCGCCGAGGCGGTCGTCCACCTGGGCGCGGCCTTCCGGGGCGTCCCCGACGAGGAGGCCGTCGCGGTCAACCACGCCGCCACGGTCGAACTGGCCGCCGCCGCGCTCCGGGCCGGCGTCGGCCGGTTCGTCCACGCCAGCACCAACCTCGTCTACGGCTCGGACTCCATCCACGGCGCGGGTCCCGACAGGGCCGCGGGCCGGGGCCGGCCCGCCGCCGAGACCGACGAGATCTCCGGCCCCGCCGGGGCCTACCCCCGCAGCAAGGCCGAGGCCGAGAGGGTGCTCGGCGAGATGCACCGGGCCGAGGGGCTGCCGCTGCGCGTCCTCCGCCTGTCCTTCGTCTACGGCGACGGCGACCCGCATCTCGCCGAGTCGCTCCACTGGGCGCGCGGCTGGGCCGCGCACAAGCGCCTGCACATGGTCCACCACGCCGACGTCGCCCAGGCGCTGATCCTGGCGCTTTCGGCGCGCGGTGTGGACGGCGAGACGTTCAACGTGGCCGACGACGCGCCCGTCACCGCGCTGGAGCTGCTCCGGCTCAACGGCGAGCCGATCCCGGAGGGGATGGCGGACCGGGCGCTGGACGACCCGTGGGAGGGAATCGTCGACACCGCGAAGATCCGGCGCGAGCTGGGCTTCCGCCCGATCCACCCGACCGTCCACACCGCCCGGGACGCCGGGGCGCTCTGAGCGGTGGAGAATCGGCTTGAGTCTCCAGTCACTGGAAGGTCCAGGCTGATCCTGTGAACGACCACGAGGAGCTGTTCACCATCGGACAGCTCGCCCGCCGTACCGGCCTGCCGGTGCGCACCATCCGCTTCTGGTCCGACATCGACGTCGTGCCGCCGACCGGCCGCTCGACCGGCGGGTACCGGCTCTACGACGCCGAGGCGGTGGCCCGGCTGGACCTGGTGCGGACGCTCCGCGAGCTGGGGCTGGACCTGGAGACGGTCCGGTCGGTGCTGGCCCGGCAGGGCGGCGTCGCCGACGTCGCCAGGGCCCACGCCGAGGCGCTGGACGCGGAGATCCGCATCCTGCGCCTGCGGCGCGCGGTGCTGCGGTCGGTCGCGCGCAGAGGAAGCACGATCGAGGAGATGAGGCTCATGAACGACATGGCACGGCTGTCGGCGGGGGAACGGCAGCGGATCATCGACGAGTTCGTCGACGGCGCCTTCGCCGGCGTCCCCGCCGACGCGCCGGGGGCGGGCATCGCGGGGGCGATGCGGCAGCTGCCGGCGGAGCTGCCGGACGACCCGACCGACGAGCAGGTGGACGCCTGGGTCGAACTCGCCACGCTCGCCGGGGACGAGGACTTCCGGCGTCGCGTCCGGGAGATGGCCACGGCGGGCGCGGCGGCGGAGCAGTCCCCGTCCTACGACGCCGCGTCGGTGGCGGAGCACGCCGGGGCCGCCGCCGAGGCGGGGATCGATCCCGCCTCGGCCGGGGGCCGGGCCGTGCTGGAGCGGATCGCCGGCGTGGACGTGCCCGCGGCGGAGTGGATCCGGCTGGCCGAGCAGGTGGAGCTGTTCACCGACCGGCGGGTGGAGCGGTACTGGGAGCTGATGGGCGTCCTCCACGGCCGCCCGCCGTTTCCGTCCCAGGTCGCGGCATTCGAGTGGTTCGCCGCGGCGCTGCGCGCCCACGCCTGACCACCGGTGAGCCCGGTGCCCGTGGCGCCGCGCCCGCGCCTGACCACCGGTGAGCCCGGTGCCCGTGATGCCGCGAGCGCGGCGCCACGGGCACCGGAGAAGGCGGTCAGATCCAGCGGAAGGACTGGTTCCACTCGGAGCTGCAGCTCCACATCTGGATGGGCGTGCCCAGGCGGTGCCCCTTGCCCTTGGCGTCGAGGCAGAAGCCGTTCAGGCTGCTGCGGATGGTCTGGTAGCCGCCCCTGCCGTACTTCGAGCCGCCCGAGTACCAGCGCTGGTTCGAGGCGGCGCTGCAGCTCCACATCTGCACCACCGCGCCCACCCTGGGGTTGAAGTCCTTGACGTCGAGGCACTTGCCGTTGAGCGCGCTGCGGATCGTGCCGTCGCCGTACCTGGTCCAGAGCTGGTTGGCGTTGCTGTTGCAGCTCCACAGCTGGACCCTCGCGCCGTTGCCCGTGTTGAAGTCCTTGACGTCGAGGCACAGGTTGAACTCGACCATCTGGATCCGCTTGGCGCCCGCCAGTCGCGCGGCCGTCGCGTTCGCGCCCGCCGCCTGCGTGATCGACGCGTTCGCGGCCGACCCCCGTACGGCCGACGCGTCCGCGGGCGCGGACATGAGCGCGAGTCCCGACGCGATGACCGCCGAGGCCGCGACGACGCCGAGTAAGCGGTTCTTTCCCATTCCTGCCACCCCGTTCTCGCCTGAGCGATTCTCATCCGCGACGTGAGCCGGGAGGTCCGGCTCACGTCGTCACCCACTGGTGAGACGACCGCCCGGGGCGGTGAGTTCGGGATGATTTCCGAGGTGTTCGAGGGATTCCTGGAAGGGATTTCCGGAGAGGCCCGGTGGTCAGCGCCCGGTCTGGAAGGCGGCCATCGGGATGGGCAGCCAGGCGGGGCGGTTGCGCGCCTCGTAGCCGACCTCGTAGACCGCCTTCATCATCTCCAGGGCCCGCAGCAGGACCGCGTCCTGGGCCTGGAGACGCCCGCCGCCCGCGGAGTATCCGGCGAGGAAGGACGAGCGGTTCAGCTCGGCCCACTCCACGGCCCGGGGGTAGAGCTCCTCGGCCCGCGGCCGGCCGGCCAGCAGGTGGCGGGCGGCGTAGTCGAACGAGCGCAGCATGCCCGCCACGTCCCGCAGCGGCGAGGACAGGGCCCGGCGCTCCTCCAGGGGCTGGCCGGGCTCGCCCTCGAAGTCGAGGACGATCCAGTCGGTCGGGGTGCGCATGACCTGGCCCAGGTGGTAGTCGCCGTGGACCCGCTGGACCGGGATCTCGCGGGCGGTGTCGGCGACCCGCTGGTAGGCCTCCTGGACCACGTGGGCGTGGCGGCCCAGCTCGGGCACCTCCTCGACCATCTGGGCCAGGCGGCGGCGCTGGTCCTCGATGAGCTGCTTGACCTCGTGGGCCTCCATCACCGAGGTCGGGAAGGTCTCGGCCAGCTCCCGGTGGACCTCGGCGGTGGCCACGCCGAGACGGTAGGACTCGGCGCTGAAGTCGCCGCCCGCCTCCGAGGCCGAGGAGGTGAGGCCGGCGTAGAGGTCGCGGACGCTGGCCAGCGCCAGGGCCCAGCCGTCGTTGGCGGTCGCCAGGAACTCCTGCGTGATCGCAAGCGTGGTCGGCTCGCCGTCCAGGTCGGCCTCGATCCAGCCGTACGGCCGCGCGATGTGCCGGGCGTCGCGGGCGGCCAGGGCGCGGACGATCTCCAGCTCGGGGTTGACGCCGGGGATCAGCCGGCGGAACAGCTTGCAGATGTAGGTCTCGCCGTACACCAGGGAGGTGTTGGACTGTTCGGCGCCCAGCACCAGGCTGCGCAGCGAGGTGTCGATGTCGGTGCCCGGCAGGTGCCGCATGCGCAGCGGGCCGGTGTCGCGGTCCTCGGCCATCCCGTCCAGCAGGACGCAGGTGAGGTCGGCGTCGTGGGCCGCGTCGTAGTAGCCCTCGCCGATCCGGACGTGGCCGAACCGGCCGGAGGTGTCGCCGTCGGTGCCGAGCAGGAGCTGGTAGCGGTCGACGTCGTCGCCCTGGCGGACGCGGAGGATGAGGTGACGGAGGCGGGGGGCGAGCTCGACGTCGGACTCGACGTCGAGCTCGTCTATCGGCCGCCCCTTACCGGCGAACCATCGCTGATGCGCTATCCATCCGGCAAGGAGCTCCGTCAACACGGCCTTACGCCTCCTGGGGTACGGGCGGCAGGGTGAACCAGTAGAACCCATGCCCAGGAAGCGTCAAAAGATACGGAAGTTCGCCGATCGGGGGGAAAGGAACTCCGCCCATCGTCTCCACGGGCACCGAGCCCTCGAACCGGCGCAGGTCGAGCTCCACCGGCTGCGGGAACCGCGAGAGGTTGTTGACGCACAGCATCCGGTCGTCGCCCAGTTCCCGCACGTAGGCGAGGACGCTGGGGTTGGAGGAGTTCAGCTCGGTGAAGTCGCCGAGGCCGAACACCGGGTGCCGCTTGCGGATGTCGATCATGCGCTTGGTCCAGTGCAGCAGTGAACCGGAGTTCTTCTGCTGGGCCTCGACGTTGATCGCCTGGAAGCCGTAGATCGGGTCCATGATGAGCGGGAGGTACAGCCGGCCCGGGTCGCAGTTGGAGAACCCGGCGTTGCGGTCGGGGCTCCACTGCATCGGGGTGCGGACGCCGTCGCGGTCGCCGAGCCAGATGTTGTCGCCCATGCCGATCTCGTCGCCGTAGTAGAGCACGGGGGAGCCGGGCAGCGACAGCAGCAGCGCGGTGAACAGCTCGATCTGGTTGCGGTCGTTCTCCAGCAGCGGCGCCAGGCGCCGCCGGATGCCGACGTTGGCCCGCATCCGGGGGTCCTTGGCGTACTCGGAGTACATGTAGTCGCGCTCGTCGTCGGTGACCATCTCCAGCGTCAGCTCGTCGTGGTTGCGCAGGAAGATGCCCCACTGGCAGTGCTCGGGGATCTTCGGCGTCTGGGCCAGGATCTCCGAGATGGGGTAGCGCGACTCCCGACGCACGGCCATGAAGATGCGCGGCATCAGCGGGAAGTGGAACGCCATATGGCACTCGTCGCCGCCGGTGGCCGGGTCGCCGAAGTACTCCACCACGTCGGCCGGCCACTGGTTGGCCTCGGCCAGCAGCACCCGGTCGGGGTAGAGGCGGTCCACCTCGGCCCGGACCCGCTTGAGGTAGGCGTGCGTCCTGGGCAGGTTCTCGCAGTTGGTGCCGTCCTGCTCGAACAGGTAGGGGATGGCGTCCATCCGGAACCCGTCGATGCCGAGGTCCAGCCAGAACCGCAGCACCTCCAGCATGGCCTCCTGGACGTCGGGGTTCTCGTAGTTGAGGTCCGGCTGGTGGGAGAAGAAACGGTGCCAGTAGTACTGGCCGCGCACCGGGTCGTAGGTCCAGTTGGACGCCTCGGTGTCGATGAAGATGATCCGGGCGTCCTGGTAGCGCTCGTCGGTGTCGTTCCAGACGTAGAAGTCGCCGAACGGGCCCTCGGGGTCGTGGCGGGACGCCTGGAACCACGGGTGCTGGTCGCTGGTGTGGTTCATCACCAGGTCGGCGATGACCCGCATGCCGCGCTTGTGGGCCTCGTCCACCAGCTTCACGAAGTCGCCGAGGTCGCCGAACTCCGGCAGGATCTTCATGAAGTCCGCGATGTCGTAGCCGCCGTCGCGCAGCGGCGACTCGTACAGCGGCAGCAGCCACAGGCAGTCGACGCCGAGCCACTGGAGGTAGTCCAGTTTCTCGATCAGGCCGCGGATGTCTCCGGTGCCGTCGCCGTTGGAGTCGGCGAAGCCCCGGATCAGCACCTCGTAGAAGACCGCGCGCTTGAACCAGTACGGGTCCCGAGGCTTCTCCTCGTCGAAGGTGTTCGGGATCGGCTCGGTTGGCTGACTCACCAGTGGACTCCCCGCTTCTTCAACCGGTACCGCGTGTTCCGGCCCGCTCACCGCTGGTTCGCCGGGGCACGCAGAGTGAAGATGTGTGCTGGTCGGACATGAGGATCGAGGCGCACGTAGTTGTCCTGCCGCCAGTGGTACGACTCGCCCGACAGTTCGTCGTCGACGACGAACTCGTCGTTCCAGCCGAGACCGAGGGCGGGCATGTCGAGCGACACCGTGGCCTCATGGGTGTGGTATGGGTCGAGATTCACAACCGTCAGCACCACGTCGCCCAGGCCGTGCCGTCGTGTGGCCGTGTCGTAGGCACCGGGCAGCCGCTTGGAGAAGCAGACCAGGTCCGGATGGTCGACGCTGTGGAACCGTAGGTTACGCAGTTCCTGGAGCGCCGGGTGAGCTCTTCGCAACAAATTGAGTTGCGTGATGAGCGGGGCCAGGCTACGGCCCTCGCGCTCGGCCTCGGCCCAGTCGCGAGGTCTGTACTGATATTTCTCGCTATCGAGGTATTCCTCACTGCCTGGACGAACCGGGACGTTCTCCGCGAGCTCATAGCCGGCGTAGACGCCCCAGGTCGGCATCGCCATCGCCGCGAGGATCGCTCTGATGCGGAATGCCGGGACTCCCCCGTGCTGGAGGTACTCGTGAAGGATGTCCGGAGTGTTGACGAAGATGTTGGGCCGCATGTAGTGCGACGTCTCGTGGGACAGCTCGGTGAAGTAGCTCTCCACCTCCTCCCGCGTATTGCGCCACGTGAAGTAGGTGTAGGACTGCTGGAAGCCGACCTTGCCCAGGGTGCGCATCATCGCCGGCCGGGTGAACGCCTCGGCCAGGAACAGCACGTCCGGATCGGTCGAGTTGACGTCGGCGATCAGCCGCTCCCAGAACGCCACCGGCTTGGTGTGCGGGTTGTCCACCCGGAAGATCCGCACCCCGTGGTCCATCCACAGCCGCACCACCCGCTTCACCTCGGCGTAGATCCCCTCGGGGTCCTTGTCGAAGTTCAGCGGGTAGATGTCCTGGTACTTCTTCGGCGGGTTCTCGGCGTAGGCGATGGAGCCGTCGGCGCGGACGTTGAACCACTCAGGGTGCTCCCTGACCCACGGGTGGTCCGGCGAGCACTGCAGCGCCAGGTCGAGCGCGACCTCCATGCCCAGCTCGCGGGTCTTGGCCACGAACTCGTCGAAGTCCTCGAAGGTGCCGAGGTCGGGGTGGATCGCGTCGTGGCCGCCCTCCTCCGAGCCGATCGCCCACGGCGAGCCCGGGTCGTACGGCTCGGGCGTCAGCGTGTTGTTGCGGCCCTTGCGGAAGCTGTGCCCGATCGGGTGGACCGGCGGCAGGTAGACGACGTCGAAGCCCATCTTGGCGACGGCCGGCAGCCGCAGGGCCGCGGTCTTGAACGTCCCGGACTTGGGCGCGACGCCCTCCTGGACGATCGCGCCCTCCGACCGCGGGAAGAACTCGTACCACGACCCGAACAGCGCCCGGCGCCGCTCGACCCTGACCACCCGCTTGCCGGTACGGGTCACCAGGTCGCGCAGCGGGTGCGCGCGCAGCAGCGCGGCCGTCTCCGCCGACTGGGCCGCCGCGAACCGGGCGCGCGGGTCCACCGCCTGGTCGCGCAGCCGGGAGGCGACCTCCAGCAGCGCGGCGCGGTGCCCGCAGGCCGCCGCCGCGCCCGAGGAGGCCCGCCCCGCCGTACGGCCGGCCGTCTTCGCGTTCCGGGCGCCCTTCGCGCCCTTGGACGCCACGGGGGCGGAGGGGCAGTCGGCGGGCCGTACGGCACGGGCGGCCCGCTCGAAGAGCCGGGCGCCCTCCTCGCACATCAGCTCGGCGTCCATGTCCCGCGGGATCTTGATGCCCGCGTCGTGCAGCCAGGTCGCGATCGGGTCGCTCCACGCCTCGACGCGGAAGTGCCACGCGCCCTCGTCGGGCAGGGCCACCTCCACCCCCCACCGGTCGGTGCCCGGGGCCAGCTCGGCCATGGGCAGCAACCGGCCGCGGGTGCCGTCGGGGTCGGTGAGCACCACGCCGGCCGCCACCGCGTCGTGTCCCTCCCGGAACACGGTGGCGGAGATCTCGAAGGTCTCGCCCGCGGCGGCCTTGGCGGGGTAACGCCCGCACTCGACCGTCGGGTGCACGTCAAGGATGGGAATTCGTCCGATCATCGCATCTCACGGTAGCGACGGCACACCGGTGCCGCCGGAGAAGTCGGCCAGAAAAGATCTTCGTTTTATCAAACAACCCCGTGACCGGCCTCCGGGGGCGTGACCACGCTCGACCACAACTCGCGCGGGAGACCGGTTCCCGAGGGGATGGAGCGGTCGGCCCCTAGATGCCTGCCCCAATAGTCCATCTTCATACCTGTGAGGGAAAGACCGGGGAACCCCCGCTTTCCCGGGCGAGTTGGGGCGGTGAACGACCGCCCCGTGATCGACCCTTCTTTGATGTGGTTTGGGGGCGATTGATAGCGGTGAGGGGGAGACGCGTGAGTGTCGAGGTCGCCACCAGTGGCGCTGAGTAATTAGGGTCTGGCAGCGTGAGAGCAATCCGCAGGTTCACCGTCCGCACCGTTCTTCCTCCGGAGCTGGCCTCGCTTGGCGAGCTTGTGCGCAATCTGCGCTGGTCATGGCATCCCGAGACGCTCGACCTCTTCGCCGAGGTCGATCCGGAGGTGTGGGAGAGGGTCGGCCACGACCCCGTCGCACTGCTCGGAGCCGTCGATCCGGCGCGGCTGCGCGAGCTCGCCGCCGACCGCCGCTTCCTGCGGCGGGTCGCCGACGCCGCGGACGACCTCCATGAGTACACGACCGCGCCCGGCTGGTACCAGACGGTCCCCGACGCGCCCCGGGCCATCGCCTATTTCTCCCCCGAGTACGGCATCGCCGCCGCCCTGCCGCAGTACTCCGGCGGCCTGGGCATCCTGGCGGGCGACCACCTCAAGGCCGCCAGCGACCTGGGCGTGCCGATCCTGGCGGTCGGCCTGCTGTACCGGCACGGCTACTTCACCCAGTCGCTGTCGCCCGAGGGCTGGCAGCTGGAGCACTACCCCTCCCTCGACCCGGGCGGCCTGCCGCTGACCCTGCTGCGGGAGGAGGACGGCGCGCCGGTGCGGATCGCGATCGGCCTGCCCGAGGGCCGCACCCTGCACGCCCAGATCTGGATCGCCCAGGTGGGCCGGGTCCCGCTGCTGCTGCTCGACTCCGACGTGGCCGAGAACGACACCGCCGCCCGCGACGTCACCGACCGCCTCTACGGCGGCGGCGGCGACCACCGCCTGATGCAGGAGCTGCTGCTCGGCATCGGCGGCGTCCGCGCCATCCGCGCCTACTGCCGGGTCACCGGCCACCCCGAGCCGGAGGTGTTCCACACCAACGAGGGCCACGCGGGCTTCCTCGGCCTGGAGCGCATCCGCGAGCTGACCGAGAGCAGGCTCTCCTTCGACGAGGCGCTGGAGGCGGTCCGCGCCGGCACGGTCTTCACCACCCACACGCCCGTCCCCGCCGGCATCGACCGCTTCCCGGCGGAGATGATCGCCCGCCAGTTCGGCGAGGGCAACGCCTGGCCCACCGTCCCGGTGGAGCGCATCCTCGCGCTCGGCGCGGAGAAGGAGCCCGGCAGGTTCAACATGGCCGCGATGGGCATGCGGCTGGCCCAGCGGGTCAACGGCGTCTCCGAGCTGCACGGCGAGGTGAGCCGGGAGATGTTCCAGGACCTGTGGCCGGGCTTCGACGCGGCCGACGTCCCGATCGGGTCGATCACCAACGGCGTGCACGCGCCCACCTGGGTCGGCCGGGAGATCATGGAGCTGGCCGGGCGGGAGCTGCCCTCGCTCGTCGAGCGGGCCCAGGGCTGGGAGGGCGTCAACAAGATCTCCGACGCCGACGTCTGGGCCATCCGCGGCCGGCTGCGCGCCCGGCTGGTCGAGGGGGCGCGCGAGCGGCTGCGCCGCTCCTGGCTCGCCCGGGGCGCCTCCCGCGCCGAACTGGGCTGGATCGACGACGCCCTCGACCCCGACGTGCTGACCATCGGCTTCGCCCGCCGGGTCCCCTCCTACAAGCGGCTCACGCTGATGCTGAAGGACCCCGACCGGCTCCGCCGGCTCCTCCTCGACCCCGACAAGCCGGTCCAGATCGTGATCGCCGGCAAGGCGCACCCGGCCGACGAGGGCGGTAAGAAGCTCATCCAGCAGATCGTGAAGTTCGCCGACGCCGAGGACGTGCGGCACCGCATCGTCTTCCTGCCCGACTACGACATGGCCCTCGGCCAGCTCATGGTCCAGGGCGCCGACGTGTGGATGAACAACCCGCTGCGCCCGCTGGAGGCGTGCGGCACCTCCGGGATGAAGGCCGCCCTGAACGGCGGGCTCAACCTGTCCATCCGGGACGGCTGGTGGGACGAGTGGTACGACGGCACCAACGGCTGGGCCGTCCCCACCGCCGACGGCGTCAGTGACCCCGACCGCCGCGACGAGCTGGAGGCCGGGGCGCTGTACGACCTGGTCGAGCACGAGGTGGCCGACCGCTTCTACGACCGGGCGGCCGACGGCCTGCCGATGCGCTGGCTGGAGATGGTCCGCCACACCCTGACCTCCCTCGGTCCCAAGGTCCTGGCCGGGCGGATGCTCCGCGACTACGTCGTCGACCTCTACACCCCGGCCGCGAAGTCGGGCCGCGAGCTGCTCAAGGACGGCTACGAGCCGGCCAGGGGCTTCGCCGCCTGGAAGCTGCGCCTCGCCCAGGCGTGGCCCGGGGTGCGGGTAGAGCACGTGGAGACCTCCAACCTCGGCGACACCCCCGAGGTGGGCGCGGCGCTGGAGGTGCGGGCCACCATCGCCCTGGGCGAGCTGCACCCCGAGGACGTCCGCGTCCAGGCCGCCTACGGCCCGGTCGGGCTCCACGACGAGCTGGTACGGCCCGCCTACACGACCCTGACCCTGGAGTCCGACGGCGACGACGGCAGGGCCGTCTTCGCCGGGACCGTCCCGCTGGACCGCACCGGCGCGTTCGGCTACAGCGTCCGGGTCGTCCCCGACCACCCGCTCATGGACACGCCCGCCGAGCTGGGCCTGGTCACCGTGCCGGAGGAGCCGGCGGGGATGACCAACGGCACCCTGCGCTGATCCCGCCGCCCGCCTCCCGCCCGCCCTGACCGGCCGGCGGGAGGAGCGGAGAGGAACGGGGGAGGGGGCCGGGGCCGCGCGCCCCGGCCCCCTCCTTCTCACGTCCTTCTCTCATGTCCGCGCCGTGTCCTCCGGCGTGCCGGGACCAGGCGTCCTCCGGCACACCGGCGGTCAGGCGTCCTCCGGCGCCGCGGGGATCAGGTGGCGGACACCACCACGTCCTCGGCCTTGACGAACATCACGCGGTGGCCGAACTGGATCTGGTAGTACTTCTGCTTCCCGCGGATCACCTGGTGGTTCGACGTGTCGAAGGTCACCGCCCGGTAGTACTCGCCGACCGCGGCCAGGCCGACGGTGTAGCGCTGGCCCACGGCGAAGGTGTACTGCAGCGGGCTGATCGTCTGGTACGGCACGCCCTCCGGGTACGCCGCCTCCTCCGGGTACGCCCTGCCGTACACCGGCACGCTCGCCAGGCCCGGCTTGGGCGTCACCACCAGGCCCTTGGACGGCACCGCGGTGGGCTGGGACGCGGGGTTGTGGAACCACGCCTTCTGACCGAGGTACCAGATCGCGGTCCAGTCGCCCTGGCGGTCGGCGACGGCGTAGCGCTGGCCGGTGACGGCGCGGGCGCTGTGGTCGTAGACGCTGTAGAGCGAGTCACCGGTCGGGTGCTTGCCGACGTCCTTGACCAGCGGGGCGTCCTCACGCGGCTCGGTGCGCAGCCAGACCGACGCCGAGCCGTGCGGGGCGCAGCCGGCGTCGGGGTTCTTGCGGTCGCAGCCGTAGTAGTACGGCTGGTTCCTCTCGTAGTCGGGCAGGATCATCACCGACTCGGTCCGCGGGCCGCCGGTGCCGTGCAGCGGGTGGCCGAGGAGCTGGAAGTAGTGCGCCCAGTCCCAGAAGGGGCCCGGGTCCTCGTGCATGCCCCGCACCGTGGAGGCGATCGTCCCGGGCACGTTGTCGTGGCCGAGGATGTGCGCCCGGTCGAGCGGGACGCCGTGGCGCAGGGCCAGGTAGCGCACCAGGCGGGCCGAGCTGCGGTACATCGCCTCGGTGTACCAGAAGGCGCCCTCGGCGAGGAACCCCTCGTGCTCGATGCCGATCGACTTGGCGTTGACGTACCAGTTGCCCGCCTGCCAGGCGACGTCCTTGGTCTTCACGTGCTGGGCGATGTGCCCGTCCACGGAACGCACCGAGTAGTGCCAGCTCGCCGGGCGCGCGGGGTCCTGCACCAGCCGCACGGAGGGATCGAAGTAGCCCTCCATGTCGTGGATGACGATGTAGTCGACCTTCTGGTTGACCGGCCGGTTCGATTTGTCGTGGTTGCCGTAGTCGTCGCCGGGCAGTTCCTGGTAGGGCGCGGGGATCCACTCGCACGAGACGGTGGGCGGGCATTCGGCCTCGCCGCGCTGGGGCCGGCGCAGCCCCAGCTTCTCCAGCCAGCGGTCCATCTTCCGCAGGCCGGGCCTGGCGCGCAGCTCGACCTTCTGCCCGTCGTCGGTGACGCGCTGGGCGCCGGACTCGATCGTGGCGTAGACCTCGTCGGCGAAGAACTTCGCCGCCTCGGCCTCCTCGGCGCCGGAGTAGCGGGCCACCGCGCCGTACCACTCGCCCGGGTCGTCGCTGAGCGGCGCGCCGAGCGTCTTCTGGTAGTCGGCGAGCAGGGCGGCGCCGCCGCGGATGTTGGCGGCCGGGTCGCCGCGCAGCTCCTCGCGGCTCGCGCCGGTGAGATCGGCCGCCTTCTCCAGGGTCCTGAGCGAGGCGGGGATCTCGGCGGGCGCCGGCGCGGCCTGGGGGGCCGGCAGCGGGCGGCCGTCGTCGCCCCGGGCGTCCTCGGTGCCCTCGGCGTGGTGGTTCCCGCCGGTGAACCCGGCCGCGTCGGTGAGGTGCATCGGGCCGTACCCGGCGGAGTTGCTCGGCTTGCCCGCGTTGGCGTCCCAGCGTGACTCCAGGTAGGAGACGCCGAGCAGGACGCTCTCGGGCACGCCGTACGCCTTGGCGGCCTCGGTGAAGGCCGCCTGCCGGTCGTCGGGAGCGGCCGTCCGCGTGGCGGAGGCCGGTTGCGCAAGGGAGAGGCTGCCTGCGGCCACGATGGCCGCGGCCGCCAGGCGGAGGGGGGACGATCGTCGCACGAACGCTCCTCGGCTGGGGGAATCCGATGCGAGAAAGCCTGCGAAGCCGAGCCCACGATGTCAATAACATTCTTCATTTTGCCGACACCTAGCGAAGAATTTCTTCACCCTGTCAGCGCGGTGGCCTCCCGCCTCGACCGCTTCCGTGGCTAATGACGGTCGCGGGCACGTCCCCGGTCCCGCAGCGCGGAGCGGATGCCTCGGACGAGCAATCCGCTCGCAAGGCGGCCGTTACGCAGAACGGACAGAGATGAAGGCGCTGAGCAGGTAAAACCTGCGCATGGGGGTTCGATTTGCGGTTCTTCTCCCGGGTGGGGCGGAAAGGGAACGGGTTGGAGGCGAAGGCCGGCGAGCCGTACGCACTGGAGAGAAGAAGTGAACGGGTGGACTTTCGAGGGCCAGCCCGGCGCACTGGGCGACAGCGCGGTGACCCTGGTGGAGAGCGGTTCCTTCTGCGTGTCCGGGCGCGGCGGGGACATCGTGCCGGGCGGGGCGCAGGGGATCTACACCGCCGACACCCGGCTGCTGTCGCGCTGGGAGCTGCGGATCGACGACGCCGGGGTGGAGCCGCTCAACGTGTTCGTCGCCGAGCCGTACCACGCGACGTTCGTCGGCCGGGCGGCGCCGCGGCCGGGGCGGGCGGAGAGCACCCTGCTGGTGGTCAGGGACCGCTACATCAGCGGCGGCCTGCGCGAGGACCTGACGCTGCGCAACCTGTCCGACGAGCCGGCCGGATGCCTGGTCGACATCCATCTGGCCGGTGATCTGGCCGACCTGTTCGAGGTCAAGGCGGGGCGGGTCCGGCACGTGCCCGACGTGGAGACGACGCCCGACCGGACGGGCATGATGATCTTCTCTGCCATCCGCTGCCGGGGGACCCGGGTGGTGGCCGATCCGCAGCCGATCTCCATGCCCGGCATCCTCGCCTTCCGGATCGTCGTGCCCGCCCGGGGGGAGTGGACCGCCACCGTCCAGGTCAACCCGATCCTGGACGGCGAGGAGCTGCCCACCCGGTTCTCCACCCGTCACCCGCTGGAGCACGCCGAGCCCGTCCTGCGCCGGGCCGACTGGGGCCGGCTCAGCCCGACCGTCATCACCGCCGACCGCACCCTGACCCGCGTCCTGCGCCATTCCCTGGAGGACCTCGGGGCACTGCGGCTGTTCGACCCCGACCGGCCGGAGGAGCCGCCGACGGTCGCCGCGGGCGCGCCGTGGTTCATGACGCTGTTCGGCCGCGACTCGCTGCTGACCTCCTGGATGGCCCTGCCGATGGACCAGTCGCTGGCGCTCGGCACACTGCGCCGCCTGGCCAGGCTGCAGGGCAAGGTCGATGATCCCCTCACCGAGGAGGAGCCGGGCAAGATCCTGCACGAGCTGCGCTTCGGCGCCCAGGCCGGTGGCCTCGCCTACTACGGCTCGGTGGACTCCACCCCGCTGTTCGTGATGCTGCTGGGCGAGCTGCGCCGGTGGGGCCTGCTGTGCGCGGAGGTCGAGGAACTCCTGCCGTACGCCGACGAGGCGCTCGGCTGGATCACCAGGTCCGCGGACCCGTTCCTGTCCTACCGCCGCAGGACCGACCACGGCCTGGTCAACCAGGGATGGAAGGACTCCTTCGACGGCGTCGCCTTCGCCGACGGCACCCTGGCCCGGCCGCCCATCGCGCTGGCCGAGGTGCAGGGCTACGTCTACGCCGCCTACAAGGCGCGCGCCCACTTCGCCCACGAGGCCGGCGACACCACCGTGGAGGAGGAGTGGAAGAGGCGGGCGGCGCGGCTGCGGGAGGCGTTCAACGACCGGTTCTGGATGCCGGAACGCGGCTACTACGCCATCGGCCTCGACGGCGAGGGGCGCCGCATCGACTCCGTCGCCTCCAACCCCGGCCACTGCCTGTGGACCGGCATCGTCGACGAGGACCGCGCCGCGTCCGTCGCCGAGCACCTGCTCTCGCCGAGCATGTTCACCGGGTACGGCGTGCGCACCCTGGCCTCCGACATGGACGCCTACAACCCGATGAGCTACCACAACGGCTCGGTCTGGCCGCACGACAACTCCCTCATCGTGGCCGGGCTGATCCGGTACGGCTTCGTGGACGAGGGGCGGCGGATCGCCTCCGGCCTGATGGACGCGGCGGAGGCGTTCGGCTGGCGGCTGCCCGAGCTGTTCTGCGGCTTCGCCCGGGGCGACTTCTCCCCACCGGTGCCCTACCCCACCTCCTGCACCCCGCAGGCGTGGGCCGCCGCGTCGCCGATCCACCTGCTGCGCAACCTGCTCCGCTTCGCCCCCTGGGTGCCCTACGGGCAGGTGTGGCTGGACCCCGTGCCGATGGAGGACATCCGGGTCGAGGGGATGCCGCTGGCCGGATCCCGGATCACGATCGAGGTCAGCGGCGGGAAGCTCTCCGTGACCGGGCTGCCCGAGGGGATCATCCTGCACGACGAGCCGCGCCCACCGGTGCCGGACCCGGGAGAGGGCTTCACCGCCGGGGCCTCGGGGCGGACGCGATGACGGCGGGGGTCCAGAGCGGTCCGGGACGGTCTGGAGCGGTCTGGGGCGGCTCGGGGCGGGAGGACCGGACCCGGGGAAGGACGTCGACAGGCCGCGAGGCCGTGAGCGGGGGCGGGGATGATCACTGAAGAGGAGCCGGCCGGGTGGCCCGGCGGGGGGCTGCGCGTCGCGATGATCGCTCCCCCCTGGTACGACGTGCCTCCCGCGGCGTACGGCGGCATCGAGTCGATGGTGGCCGACCTCGTCGCGGGGCTGTCACGGCGCGGGCACGAGGTCACCCTGATCGGCGCGGGCAAGCCCGGCACGTCGGCCCGGTTCCTGGCGACCTACGCCGTGCCGCCGTCGGAGCGGATCGGCGAGGCGATGCCGGAGGTGCTGCACGCGGCCAGGGCACACGGCATGCTCTCCGGCCTGGAGACGGACATCGTCCACGACCACTCGCTGGCCGGGCCGCTGCACGCCGGATGCCGGGCCGTCCCGACGGTGATCACCTGCCACCTCACGATGGACGGCGAGTTCGGCGACTACTACCGCTCGCTCGGCACGGGCGTGGCGATGGTCGGCATCTCCCGGGCGCAGCGGCGCAGCGCCCCCGGGCTGCCCTGGGCCGGGGTCGTCCACAACGCCGTGGACATCGCCTCCTTCCCCTTCCGAGAGGACAAGGAGGACTGGGTGCTGTGGCTCGGCCGGTTCAACGAGGACAAGGGCGCGCACCTGGCCGTCGACGCCGCCCGCGCGGCCGGCCGGCGGATCCTGCTGGCCGGCAAGCTCACCGAGCCGGTGGAGCGCGCCTACTTCGCCGAGCACGTCGCGCCCAGGCTCGGCGCCGACGCCGAGTACGTCGGCGAGGCCGACGCCGTCGGCAAGCGCGAGCTGCTCGCGGCGGCCCGCTGCCTGCTCTTCCCCGTCCTGTGGGAGGAGCCGTTCGGCATGGTGATGATCGAGGCGATGGCCTGCGGCACGCCCGTGGTGGCGTTCGGCAGGGGAGCGGTGCCCGAGGTCGTCGCCGACGGGGTGACCGGGTTCGTCCTGGACCGGCCCGAGGAGCTGCCGGAGGCGATCGAGGCGGCCGGGAAGATCGACCCGAACGCCTGCCGGTCCCACGTGGCGGACCACTTCGGGGTCGAGGCGATGGCCGAGGGCTACGAGCGCGTCTACCGCAGGGTGCTCGCCGGGGCCGCCGGCCGGTCCGAGCCCGCCGGCGGGACCCGGGGCCTGATGCCGCTGAACTGATCCCGCGTCCACGCCGCCGGGTCATCGTGTGCCGGGAGACCGGGGGCCAGGTGTCACCTGCGGCTTTCCGCACGACACCCGGCCCGCCGGGGCCCGGTCAGCCGTGGGAGTCGGCCGGGGAGCCGGTGAAGGTGGTGAGGCAGGACGGGCCGTTGGCGCCGTCGAAGCGGACCGAGTGGAAGAAGTCGCGGAACGGGGTGTAGAAGTTGCCCTTGCCCCAGGGGGAGGTCACGGCGGAGCAGCCGCCGTAGCCGGCCGCGGAGTACAGGTGGATGTAGGAGGCCGTACGGTTCCAGTCGGACTTGGCGCGGCCCGCCATGCCGAGCGCGGCGAGGTCCGGCGTGTCGTTCTTGATCTCGACCATGTCGCCGGTGCCGTCGAGGCCGGAGAACATGCAGTAGTACCCGTCGTGGCAGCGGTCGTAGCCGGTGGCGGCCTGGGCGGGGGCGCCCGTCAGCGCGGTCAGCGCGACGGCCGCTACGGGGATCGCCAGCATCTGAAGCTTCTTGCCCAATGTTCCTCCATTGGTGAAACTTTCCTTCGATGACCGGCTCGACCATACCTGTTGAGATCTTGCAGAGGAAGAGGTCAATTTCCGGCCTCCCGAAACCCGGCCGCCTGTGATCCGGCCGCCGCTTCCGGGCGTACGGCGAGCGGGCTACTGGGGCGGCGAGGCGCTCCTCTAGGGTGCGGGGGACGGGATGCTCGGAAGGAAGGACGGCCATGGGTGAGTTCGTGCGGGTGGAGACGGCCGACGGGATCGCGACGATCCGGCTCGACCGGCCGAAGATGAACGCGCTCAACCGGCAGGTCCAGGAGGAGATCCGCGACTGCGCCCGCCAGGTGGACGCCGACCCCGGGGTGTACGCGGTGGTGCTCTACGGCGGCGAGAAGGTCTTCGCGGCGGGCGCCGACGTCAAGGAGATGGCCGGCATGTCCTACGCCGACATGGCCGTCCACTCGGCGACGCTGCAGGCGTGCTTCACCGCGGTCGCCGAGATCGGCAAGCCGGTCATCGCGGCGGTGACCGGCTACGCCCTGGGCGGCGGGTGCGAGCTGGCGCTGTGCGCGGACATCCGGATCGCGGGCGAGTCGGCCAAGCTGGGCCAGCCGGAGATCCTGCTCGGCATCATCCCCGGCGCCGGGGGCACCCAGCGCCTGCCGCGGCTGGTCGGCCCGTCGCGGGCCAAGGACCTCATCTTCACCGGCCGCCACGTCTCCGCCGCCGAGGCCCTGCAGATCGGTCTGGTCGACCGGGTCGTCCCGGACGCCGACGTCCACACCGAGGCACTGGCCTACGCCGCGCGGTTCCAGGGCGGCCCCGCGCTGGCCGTGCGGGCGGCCAAGCAGGCCGTGGACCGCGGTCTGGAGGCCGACCTGGCCACCGGTCTGGAGATCGAGCGCCTCCAGTTCTCCGGCCTGTTCGCCACCGAGGACGCCCGCAACGGCATGCGGGCCTTCGCCGAGAAGACCAAGGCCGCCTTCACCGGCCGCTGACCGGCCGCGCCGGACCGTCAGGCGGCGGCCGGGGCCGGGGTCCCGGCCGGGGCGGCGGTGCGCGGCACGGCCTGGACCAACGCCGCGACGGCCAGGGTGACCACGATCAGGTAGACCAGCCCGTGCCGGAACGCCCCCGCGACCCCGGCCGACAGATCGCCGTAGAACACGATGCCGACGACGCCGACGCCGATGGCCGAGCCGACCTGCTGGGTCGTGGTGAGGATCCCGGCGGCGGCGCCGGCGTGCCGCGGGGCGACCCTGGCCAGGACGGTGCCCATGATGGGGGCGAGCGCCAGACCCATGCCGACCCCGTCGGCGACCAGCATCGGCACCAGCCAGCCGATCGGCGCGTCCCAGGCGACGGCGACGAGCAGGGCGGTCAGTCCTGCGGCCCTGGTCAGCCCGCCCAGGGCGATCGTCTGGCGGCCGAGGCGGGCGGCCAGCCGGGGTGCGAGCAGCGAGGCCGCGAGGTAGCCCGCGCCGATCGGGGCGAAGATCAGTCCGGCCTGGAGCGCGTCCAGGCCCCGGCCCTCCTGGACGTACAGGGCGAAGACCAGGAAGTAGGCGGCCATGCCCATGGTGAAGGCGAGCTGGGTGAGCAGCCCCGCGGTGAAGGCCCGCTCGCGGAACAGGGCGAGGTCGATCAGCGGCGACTCGTGCCGCCGCCTGCCGTACGCGGTGAAGAGGGCGGCGGCGGCGGCGAAGGACAGCCAGGTCCACAGCGGCCAGCTCTGCTCGCGACCCTCGATCAGCGGCAGCAGCGTGGCGGCCAGGCCGAGCGTGATGAGCACGGCCCCGCCGGCGTCGAGCCGTACGGCGTCGGCGGACCGGCTCTCGGGCACCACGCGGCCGGTCATCACCAGGGCGGCGACGCCGATCGGCACGTTGATCAGGAAGCAGGTGCGCCAGCCGAGCCCGAACAGGTCGGCCTGGATGAGCACGCCCCCGATGAGCTGGCCGAACACCGCCGCCATGCCCATGGTCAACGCGTAGGCGCCGAGCGCCCTGGCCTGGGCCGCCCCGTGGTAGGCGGTGCGCAGGATCGCCAGGACCTGCGGGGAGAGCAGTGCGGCCGCCGCGCCCTGCGCGACGCGGGCGGCGATCAGCGTGCCGGCGTCGGGGGCCAGGCCGCAGACGACCGAGGCCAGCGTGAAGAGGACCAGCCCGAGGGCGAACATGCGGCGGCGGCCGAAGAGGTCGCCGAGCCGGCCGCCGAGGACCAGTCCGGAGCCGTAGGCGAGGCCGTACCCGGCGACCACCCATTCGACGGCCGTGGCTCCGGCGTGCAGGTCGCGCTGGGTGGTGGGGATGGCCACGTTGACGATGAAGAAGTCGAGGATCGTGATGAAGACACCGGTCAGGACGGTGGGCAGCGTGCCCCGGCGTGGCATGAGGGCTCCGAGGGATAGATAGAACGGTCGGTATACAGCGCCTCATTAGATAGAATGGTTGGTCTACTGTCAACCGCGTGCGAGGATCGAAGCCGTGACCACGACCACGAGACCCGGACCGCGCGAGCGGCTGATCGAAGCCGCCCGCGAGCTCACCTACACCCATGGCGTCCACGTCGGCGTGGACGCCATCCTCGGCCGGGCCGACGTCGCCCGCCGCTCGCTCTACCAGCACTTCGGCGGCAAGGACGGGCTCATCGCCGAGATGCTGCGCACCCACGCCACCACCGACCGCTACCGGGAGACCATGGACGCGGCCGGCGACGACCCCCGCGAGCGCGTCCTGGCCGTCTTCGACGAGCTGGAGCGGGTCACCACGCGGCCCGGGTTCCGCGGCTGCCGCTACACCGCCGCCGAGCTCGCCCTCGCCGACCCGGACCACCCGGCCCACGCGGAGGTCCGCGCCCACAAGGAGGAGCTGCACCGGATCTTCACCGCCGAGCTGACCCGCCACGGCCACCCGGACCCGGAGTTCGGCGCCGACCAGATCCTGGTGCTCGTCGACGGGGTGCTCGCCCACGCCGTCACCCGCCCCGGCGCGCATCCGGCGCTGGCGGCATGGGCGATGGCCGAGACGATCCTCGGGCCGGGCGGAACGGCGGAGCGGGGCTGACCGGGCACCGGGACGGCCGGCCGGGCACCGGGACCCGAGGCCGGGAGGGGCCCGGAAGGGCCGGGCCACAGACGAGCCGGGCCGGGGACCGGCCGCGCTGGAATGTGAGGGCCGCACCGAGCTGCGCCGATTCCTGGGACCGTCCGGATATCACGGTATTTGCCGGTATCGTGCCGGGCTATGGCGCGATTGGCGAAGCGGGCTCTGGTGCCCGCCCGGCTGCGGAGTGCGGTGCGCGGCTGGTTCGACTCCCGGTACATCTCCCTGGCCGAGCACCGCCAGGACATCAAGGACGCGCTGTGGGAGGTCCAGGTGCTGCGCCGGGAGGTCACCACGCTGCGCGCCGAGGTCGAGAGGCTCCAGGCCCGCACCGCCAAGGCCCCCGCCGGTCCGGCCGCTCCCGCCGGCCGGACCGTGGACGAGGCTCGGGCGCGGCGCTGGGACGACGCCCACCGGCTGGCCACGGAGACGGCCGCCGCGATGGAGCGGGTGCTGCAGAACGAGGTGCTGCTCTGGCAGGCCGTGGACCGCGCCACCGGCCGTGCCCCCGGGGCCCCGGAGACCCCTGAGAGCCGTTCCGCCGGTTCCGGACGCGCCACCGGGAACGCCGGCCGTACGCCCGGGAGCGCCGGGACCGGCCGCGCCGCCGGGGCGGCCCTGGACCGCGCCGCCGGGAGCGCCGGGTGAGGGTCTCCTGGACCTCCGAGCGGACCCCCGAGCGGACCCCCGAGCGGTCCTCCGACCGGTTCTCCGGCGGGGCCGTCCGGCACCTGACCTTCCGGCTCGACCCCGAGGACGGCATCACCGGGCACTGCGCCGACGGCCAGCCCCTGAAGATGGCCACCAACTCCTGCCGGGTCGAGCTGCCCCGTGAGCCCCTCGAGGTCCACCCCGACCTCGAGGCACTGGCGGCCTGGACCGTCGTCGCCCCCTGGACCCGGCGCGCGGTCGTCTTCGACCGGCCGATCTCCGCGGAGCTGGCCGGGGCGATCCACGACGGCTGGGGGATCGAGGCGGGCCCGGTGGGCGCGCCGCCGCGGTCCGGTCGCCGGCTGGCGATCTCCTACAGCGGCGGCGCCGACTCGGTGGCCGCGGCGGCCATGCTGCCCGACGCGCCGTTCGTCCACTTCCAGCGGGTGTCCCACCCGCGCGTGCCCAACCGCTGGACCCACTACCGCTCCGACGTGCTGGCGAAGCTGGCCGCGCGCACCGGCCGCGAGCTGACCGTCGTCCGCTCCGACCTGGAGTTCACGCTCGCCGAGCCCCGGCCCGGCTACCCCGAGCATCACGCGGTGGCCGCCGGGGCGCTGCTGATGGCCGACGAGCTGGATCTCGGCGGCCTGGCGTTCGGCTACGAGCTGGGCTCGCGCTGGCTGGGCGGCGACCGCTACCTGCTGCGGTACACCCCGGACAACCCGATGTGGGCCCCGCACGGCGCCTGGGGCCGCGCCTTCGCCGCGGCGGGCGTGCACATCGTGCTGCCCGTCGGCGGGGTGAGCGAGGCCGTCACCATGCGGCTCGCCCTGGACTCCCCCCTGAAGGAGTGCGTCCGCTGGTGCCTACGCGGCGTGGACGGCCCCTGTGGCACCTGCGGCAAGTGCCTGTACAAGGAGCTCATCCAGGCCGCCGTCGAACGCCGCCCGCTGCGCACCGCCGTCGGCCCGGACCGGCCGGTCGCCCGTAAGTGGAGCGAGCCCCCGCCGTACGGCGGGCAGGAGATGATCGAGTACGGCTGCGCCCGGATCCCGGGCATCGAGGACACGGTCTTCGCCAAGGCCGCGGAGTTCCTCGGCGCGACCGAGGCCTCGACCGCCTGGCTGGACCGCTGCTACCCTCCCGCGATCGAGGAGATCCCCGAGCCGTGGCGGGCGACGGTCCGCGACTTCGTCGCCGCGGAGGTCGGGTTCATGAACGATGACGAGGCGCGTCGCGTCGAGACCTGGGGGTTGTCGTGAGGGTGTACGTGTCGGTGGACATGGAGGGCGTCACCGGCCTGACCGACCCCGAGGAGATGGGCGCCGGGGGCCGGGGCTACGAGCGCGGCTGCGAGCTGATGACCGCCGACGCCAACGCCGCCGTCCAGGGAGCCTTCGACGCGGGGGCCGAGGCGGTGTGCGTCAACGACGCCCACGGCTCGACGAAGAACCTCAGGATCGACCTGCTCGACCCGCGCGCCACCCTGATCAGGGGGCCGGGCAAGCCGCTGCGGATGGGCCAGGGCCTCGACGCCGGTCACCGGGCCGCCTGCTTCGTCGGCTACCACGCGCGGGCCGGGGTCGAGCACGGGGTGCTCAACCACACGTGGATGGGCAGGGAGATCCAGAACCTCTACCTCAACGGCGAGATCTGCGGCGAGACCCGCCTGGTGGCGTCGTTCGCCGGGTCGCTCGGCGTCCCGGTGGCCCTGGTGACCGGGGACGAGGCGGTCTGCGAGGAGGCCAGGGAACTGCTCGGCGACGTCGAGACCGTCGCGGTCAAGAAGGGCATCAACAAGTTCTCCGCCGAGCTGCTGCCACCCTCGGTGGCCCAGGCCCGCATCCGCGAGGCCGCCGTCCGCGCGCTCGGCCGCCTCGCGGACTTCCGCCCCTACGCGCCGGAGCCGCCGTTCACCCTCGGCGTCGAGTGGAACTCCACCGCCATCGCCGCCGGGTGCGCCCTCATCCCCGGGGTGCGCTCCGTCGGGCCCCGGCACACCGAGTTCACCACCGACGACTTCGCCCAGATCATGGCGGTGATGGGTCTGCTGGCCGGCATCGGCGGCCAGGTCGCCTGCGACAGCGGCGCGTACGGCTGAGGCCGCCGTCCGCCCCCCGAGACCGAGACCGAGAGACCCCCGAGAAGACCCCCGAGAAGACAGTGACCGAACGTACGACGATGACGCGCAGGGCACTGCTGGTGGGCGTGGGCGCGGCCGGCGGCGCCGGGGCCATGTTCGCCGCCATGGGGGCGCTGGGCCTGGCCCCCGACTCCCAGCCGTCCGACTACGTCCCGCCGCAGCCGTCCGACTTCTCCCTCAAGGGGAGGGGCGCGGCGAAGGTCGTGGTCCTGGGGGCCGGCGTCGCCGGTCTGACCTGCGCATACGAGCTGGGCAAGGCGGGCTACGACTGCACCGTCCTGGAGGCGTCCGACCGGGTCGGCGGGCGCAACCTCACGCTGCGCGGAGGCGACCGGCTGTCCGAGAAGGACGGGCCCGCCCAGACGGCCGGCTTCGGCGAGGGCGTCTACTTCAACGCCGGCCCGGGGCGGATCGCGCAGTGGATGGTCACCATGGACTACTGCCGCGAGCTGGGCGTGCCCCTTGAGGTGTTCGTCAACAACAACGCCTCGGCGTACGTCCACACGCGCGGCATGAAGGCCCCGGTCCGGGCCCGTACGGCCCGCGCCGACCTGTACGGTTACGTCGCCGAGCTGCTGGCCAAGGTCTCCCACGCGGGCGCGCTGAACCGCCGCCTCACCGCCGAGGACCGGGAGCGGCTCTCGGAGTTCCTGCGCCGGTTCGGCGACCTCGGGCCCGACCTGTCCTACCGCGGCTCCGACCGCCGCGGGTTCGCGACCTACCCGGCGACCGGCGGCGGCGTGCCGCTCGACCCGCCCGCCTCACTGGCGGAGGTGCTCTCCGCGGGCACCGGCCGGGCGGTCACCATGGACTTCGGCTTCGAGCAGGCGGCGCCGATGTTCCAGCCGGTGGGCGGGATGGACGCGATCGTGACCGCGCTGGCCGAGGCGGTCGGCCGCGACCGGATCAGGACGGGCACGCCCGTCACCGGGATCAGGAACCTGCCCGACGGCGTCGAGGTGACCCATCCGGGCGGCTCGGTCCGCGCCGACTACTGCGTGGCCGCGCTGCCGCCGAACCTGCTCGCCCGGCTGCCGCACAACCTCGGCGCCCAGGTCACCGCCGCGCTCCGCACCCCCGTGCCGGTCGCCGCCGGCAAGATCGGCCTGGAGTACGGCAGGCGCTGGTGGGAGATCGAGGACCGCATCTACGGCGGCATCACCGAGACCGACCTGGACATCACCCACATCTGGTACCCCTCCTACGGCTACCACGCGCCGACCGGCCTGCTCGTCGGCTACTACAACACCGAGAAGGAGGCCGAGCTGTACGGCCGGCTCTCCCCGGCGGAGCGCCGCAACCGGGCGCTCACCCAGGGCAAGAAGATCCACGGTGAGAAGTACCGCGCCGAGCTGCGCTCCAGCGTCTCGATCGCCTGGCACCGCCAGCCGCACATCGAGGGGGGATGGGTCCGCTGGCCCACGTACCAGGGGGCCTTCACCCTCCTGCAACGCCCGGCCGGGCGGGTCTACTTCGCCGGCGACTGGCTCACCCACCTGATCGCCTGGCAGGCCGGGGCGATGGAGTCGGCCAGGAAGGCGGTCACCGCGATCCACGAGCGGGTCCTGAGCACGCCGTCCTGAGCAGGCCGTCCTGAGCACGCCGTCCTGAGCGCGGCCGGGCGCGCGGTGTCCGGGGGCCGTGCCGCGCGGCCGTACAGTCTCAGGGAACGGCGGGGCGGTCTCAGATAACGGCGGGGCGGTTCCCGGGGAACGACGGGACGGTCCCGGGAACGGCGAGAAGACGAGAAGAGGGGTCCCGGCGACGGCGGGACACATGACGGAGGGGAAGAACGGCGATGGCGATCGGAACGCTGGAATGGGTCAAGGCCGGCGAGCGCCCCGACCTGCTCGCGGAGCCCGTGGCGCGGGCCGCGGCGGGTCTCGACGGGGTCCTCGTGGCCCCGATCGACCCGGAGCTGGCCGACACGGCGGCGTTCTGCGAGCGGTACGGCGTCGCCCTGTCGGAGTCGGCCAACTGCGTGATCGTGGCGGCCAAACGCGCCGGGGAGGTCCGTTACGCCGCCTGCCTGGTGCTCGCCACGACGCGGGCGGACGTCAACGGCGTGGTCCGGCGGCACCTGGACGCCCGGAAGATCTCCTTCGCCCCGCAGGACGACGCGGTCGGGCTGACCGGGATGGAGTACGGCGGGATCACCCCGCTGGGGCTGCCCGCCGAGTGGCCGGTGCTGGTGGACGAGGCCGTGGCGGCGCACCCGGAGGTCGTGATCGGCAGCGGCGTCCGCCGCTCCAAGCTGGCGGTGGCCGGTTCGCTGCTGGCCGGGCTGGAGAACGCCGAGGTGCTCCGGCTGGCGGGCTGAGGCCGGCGCCGGAGCCGCGCGGGGAGGCCGGGCCGACACCGGGCCGTGGAACCGGGGCCCGACCGGAGGGGCGGGGGCGGCGGGGCCATCGGACCGGGGCCGGGCTGCGGGATCGGGACCGGGGAACCGGGATCGGAGGCGCGGGGGCCGGGGTGTGGAGCCGGGCCGGGCCGGAGGCGCGGCGAGGCCGGGCCGCGGAACCGGGGCCGGGCCGGTGAACGTCGGGGTGGTCCGGCCGGTGAGCTGAACGCCCGGTGAGGAGCCGGGGAAAATGGGCGAACCGTCGCCGAAAAGAGATTGAGTGTTGCCTGCCTTTGGGAAACCGTTGAAGCCTGGCGGACGTTGTTTGTTCGGGGAGTATGGCCTGATGGTTCAGCTCACGGGCGGTGTTTAACCGGATATGGTGCTACATGCCATGAATCAGGACGACCGATTGGGTCCTTACCGGCTGCTCAGGCGGCTCGGCGAGGGCGGCATGGGCGTGGTCCATCTCGCCACCGACCCCCGCGGCCGCCAGGTGGCGGTGAAGGTCCTGCGCGGCGAGGTCGCCGGAGACGACGTGGCGCGTCGCAGGCTCTCCCGCGAGGTCGAGACCATGCGCCGAGTGCGCAGCGAGTACATCGCCGAGGTCGTCGACGCCGACGTGACCGGCCACCGCCCCTACATCGTGACGCGATACGTCCCCGGCCGCTCGCTGGAGGAACTGGTCAAGCAGGACGGCCCGCTGGAGCTGTCCGGCCTGCTCCAGCTCGCCCACGGGGTGGCGGTGGCGCTGGCCGCCGTGCACTCCGTCGGGGTGATCCATCGTGACCTCAAGCCGGGCAACGTGCTCATCCTGGAAGGCCGTCCCGTCCTCATCGACTTCGGCATCGCGCAGGCCGTGGACGCCACCCGGCTCACCCAGACCGGCATGTTCATCGGCACGCCCGGCTACCTCGCCCCCGAGATCATCGAGGGACACGAGGCCGGACCCGAGGTGGACGTGCACGCCTGGGGCGGCACGCTGGTCTTCGCGGCCACCGGTCGTCCGCCCTTCGGCAAGGGCACGCTGGAGATGATCTTCTACAACATCACGGCGGGCAAGGCCGACGTGGACTCGGCCCCCGAGCCGCTGCGGCCGCTGCTGCGGGCCGCGCTCCAGCGCGACCCGGCCAGGCGTCCCACGGCGGCCGAGCTGGCCGAGCAGGTGGGGCGTCTGATGGCCAGGGGCGGCCGGCCCTGGGCGCCCGACGAGATCGCGACGGTCCCGCGCTTCGGCGACACGGGCCCCGGAGGCCCCGGCGCTGGTGGCCCCGGAGGTCACAGCGGTCCCGGCGGCCTCGGCGTGGCCGGCTCCGGTGTCACGGGCCCGGCGGGCGGCGGCTTTCCCGGCGGGCCGGACGGCTCCGGAGGCCGGGGGATCCCCGGCGGGGACGGCTTCCCCGGCCGGCCGGGCGATTCCGGAGGCGCGGGCCGGCCGGGCGACCCCGGTGAGGTGCCGATCCCGGCGACGCCCCGCCCGGGTGCCGGGCCGTGGCCGCCGCCCCAGCCGACCCAGCCGTCCCCGGTCGTTCCGTCTTCTCCGGCGTCCCCGGCGCACGAGTACGTCTCGCTGCTCGGCGAACAGCGGCCCGATGGGTGGCGGCCCGAGGGACGGCGGTCCGACGAGGGGCCAGGGGAGCGGCGGCCCGATGAGCGGTCCGGCGAGCGAGCCGGTGAGCGGCGCGCTGACGGGCAGGGGCCCGGCGGGCAGCGCTCCGGCGAGCAGTGGTCCGCCGGTCGGCCGGCCGAGCGTTCGGCCGACCGGTCCGATCCCTGGCCCACCCGCAGGGTGACGCCCGATGAGCTGCGCCGCGCCGCCGTGGAGGACGCCCACGACCTGCCCACCGGCGCGCTCGGGCCGGAGGACCTCCCGACCGGCCGCGTGCCCACCGGTCCGTCCGGCATCCCCGGCGCATCGGGGCCGGGCGCATCGAGGCCGGGCATGTCCGGGCCGGGCGCACCGGGATCGGGCGCATCAGGGCCGGGCATGCCCGCACCGGGCGCGTCGGGGCCGGGCGTGTCCGCCCCCGGCACGTCGCGGCCGGGCGCGTTCGGGCCGGGCGGGTCCGGTCCGGGCGCGTGGACCGGATCCGAGCGGTCCGGCATATCGGGTATGTCCGGCGACGGTGCCCGGCCCGGTGTCTCCGATCGGTCACGGCCCGCACCGCGGGTGCCGGACGGCGACATCCCGACGCAGCGGGTCCGTCCCCAGGAGTTGCAGGAGTACGCCCGCGACCACCAGGCCCGGCCCGGCTCGGGGCCCGGGACCGCCCGCCCGGCGGCGCCGTACCCGCCGCCGGTGCCCTCCGGGGGGCCGCGTGACCGGTGGCCCGCGCCGGCGGACCCGTTCGAGCACACACCGAACCTGCGGCCCGACCGGCACTCCGCGCCGCCGCCCTACCCCTACCCTCACCCCCGGCCGCCCGGGGCTCAGGCGGGTCACCTGTTGCAGCGTTCCCGGGCGCACGGCGTCGCCGCGACGATGGCGCTGGTCGCCGTCGCGGCGGTGGCCGTCCTGGCGCCGGTCCTCGCCGCCGTCGTGGTCGTGCCCGCCGTGATCCTGCTGCGCGCGGCCGACATCGCCCAGCCCGGCCTCGGCGCCCGCCGTCCGGCCGGCGCGGCGGCGGCCGACGTCCTGCGGGTGCTCGGCGACCCCGCCGCGCTGCTGAAGGCGGTGGGCGTCACGATCGCGCTCCTGCCGTACGCGCTGATCCTCGGCCTGCCGGTGACGCTCCTGCTGACCGTGCTGGTCACCGGCATGCCGGTGACGAACGCGCTGAGCTGGGGGGCGGCGGTGGCGCTGTGGGCGATCTGCGCGGGACCGGGGGTTGAGGGCCCCAGCCGCCAGATGCGACGTACGCTGGCATCATTGCTGCCTTCGCGCGGCGCGGCCGTGATCACGGCTGTGGCGCTGGGGGCGGCGGCGGTGCTGGCGGTCGTCATGGCGGCCGGAACCGTGCGCGACGGGGCACGGGAGGCGAGGTGGACGCCGGTCGGTGTCAAGACGGTGGTGAGCAGACTGGACGAGCTACGGGAGAGGGCGGGGCGATGACGGGGGAGACGCAGGCGCCCGAGAGGCTGGGCCCTTACCGGCTGCTCAGGCAGATCGGTGAGGGCGGGATGGGGGTCGTCCACCTGGGGCTCGACGAGGACGGCCGCGAGGTGGCGGTCAAGGTGCTCCACCCCCACGTGGCCGCCGACCTCAAGGCCCGCGACCGCCTCACCCGCGAGGTCGAGACCATGCGGCGGGTGCGCAGCCCACAGGTCGCCGAGGTCGTCGACGCCGAGCTGACCGGCAGGCAGCCCTACATCGTCACCCGCTTCGCGCCAGGCCGCACGCTGGAGGACATCGTCCTCACCGACGGGCCGCTCGACGCGGACGGGGTGATCAGGCTCGCCCGGGGCCTGTGCGCGGCGCTGGTGGCGATCCACGCCGCCGACGTCGTCCACCGCGACCTCAAGCCGGCCAACGTGATGATCGTCGACGGTGAGCCGCTGGTCATCGACTTCGGCATCGCGCACCTGGTCAACGCCACCCGGCTGACCCAGACCGGCATGTTCGTCGGCACGCCCGGCTACCTCGCCCCGGAGATCATCCGTGACTCCGAGATCACCCAGGCGGCCGACGTGCACGCGCTGGCCTCGACGGTGTTCTTCGCCGCGACCGGCAAACCGCCGTTCGGCACCGGCAGCTTCGAGGTCGTCTGCTTCAACATCATGGAGGGCCGGGCCAACATCGACCAGGCCCCCGCCTGGCTGCGCGGCTGGCTCCGCCGGGCGCTGGCGGTCGACGCGGACGCCCGGCCGAGCGCCCAGGAACTCCTCCGGATGGCCCGCGAGCTCGACCCCACGGCCACGGTCCTGCACGAGACGCCGCCGCCCGCCGACGGCGGCACCCGCGTCATCGACGCCGACGGCACCCGCGTCCTCGACGACGGCGGGACCCGGGTCCTCGACGCCGACGGCACCTCGACCCTGCCCGGCGGGCCGGGGTCCCCGCCGGGCGGCACCCGCACGCTTCCGCGCGGCGACGACTACGCGGACCTGCTGCCGCCGGTGGAGTACGCCAGGCCCGAACGGCGGACCCGGCCGGCCCGCCCCGAGCCGAGCCTGACCCCCGAGGGGATCGCCCCGTACGTGCCGGCCACGCCGCCCCCCTACGCCGCGGCCCCGACGCGGCGGGGCGCGTCCCCTCCGCCTCCCTACCCCGACCAGCGGGTCGCCGGCTACCCGCCGCCCCCGCCGACCGGGCAGCCCCAGCCGTACGCCCCGCCGGCCCAGGCCCGGCCGCACACCCCGCCGGAGGCCCGGCCCCGGCCGCAGGAGCGCGCCCCCTACCGCACCGGCCACCCGCTGGCCGCGGCGCTGCTGCTGACGATCCTCGTCGGGCTGGCCTGCGTGCGCCCGGTCATGGTGAGCGCCGTCGCGCTGGTCGCGGTGCTGTGCCTGCGGGTGGGCGAGTACCTCTTCGGGGACCTCGCCGAGCGCCGCTCGGTACGCGGCGGTAGCGCCGCCGATCCGCTGCTGGCGGTGCTGGGCACGCCGTGGGCGCTGGTCAAGGCGGTGTTCGCCACCGTTCTCACCACCCCGCTGGCCGCGATGTTCGGAATGTGCGTGTGGGGCGCGCTGCGGTTCGGCGCGAACCTTGGGCCCAACACGGCCGCCGCCTACGCCGCCGGGGGGTTCGTGGCCGGGCTGTTCGTGCTGCCCGGCGGGGGCAAGCCGCGCAAGGCCGTCGCCCGCACGCTCACCGCCTCCATCCGCAGCCCCGGCGCGGCGATGGTGACCACGATCGTCCTGGGCACGCTGGCGTTCTTCGCGGTGATGGCCGTGTTCACCATGCACCCGTCCTTCGCGCCCTGGAAGCCGCCGACCCAGGTCATCGACCAGCTCACGCTGGAATGGCAGAACCAGGTGAACCGCGGGAAGATGGGCGTTCTCGACCTCGTCGGCGGTCTCGTCGACGACCTGCTGAACAGCCTGGGTCTGGGTTTCGTCACCTTCTGGAAGTGATCGTCCCCCTGGGGCACGATGGGGGGACGCCGACGCCGGAGGGAGTTCGCATGGGAGCACCGGACGGCGAGAGCCTGGGCCCCTACCGCCTGCTGTCCACGCTCGGCGCGGGCGGCTTCGGCGAGGTCCACCTCGCGCTGGACCCCGAGGGGCGCACGGTCGCGGTCAAGATCCTGCACCCGCACGTCGCGGCCGACGCGACGGCCCTGGCCCGGCTGGCCCGCGAGGTCGAGACCATGCGGCGCGTCCAGGGGCCGTACGTCGCCGAGGTGCTCGACGCCTCCATGGCGGCCCCCCGCCCCTACCTCGTCACCCGTTACGCGCAGGGCCGCCCGCTCAGCGCGGTCATCGCGGCCGGGGCCGTCGAGGGGGACGGCCTGGCGCGTCTGGCGCGCGGCCTGGCCGGGGCGCTGGTGGCGATCCACGCCGCAGGCGTCGTCCACCGCGACCTCAAGCCGGCCAACGTGATCCTGAGCGACGGCGAGCCGGTGGTGATCGACTTCGGCATCGCCTGCGCACTCGACTCCGTCTCGGTCACGGTGTCCGGCGCGGTCCTGGGCACACCCGGCTACCTCGCGCCCGAGGTGCTGGAGGGCGCGGACGCCGGTCCCGCGGCCGACCTGTTCTCGCTCGGCGCGACGCTGGCCCACGCCGCGACCGGCCGCCCGCCGTACGGCGTCGGCCCGGCCTCGGCGGTCGGCTACCGCGTCGTCCACCACGATCCCGACCTGGAGGGCGTGCCCGGCTGGCTCGCGCCGCGGCTCGCCGCGTGCCTGCGGCGCGACCCGTCCGCCCGTCCCTCGGCGCCCGAGCTGCTGGCGGCCCTTTCAGCCGAGCCGCGGGTGGCCGCGCTGCCCGCCGGGAAGGCCGGCGCCGCCCGGCCGGTCCGCCCGCTCCTCGCCGCCGTCGCCACGGCCGAGCCGGCCGACGACGCCGGGGGATCCGGTGGGGCGGGGAGCGCCGTAGCCGGGCCCGCCGCCGGGATCGCGGAGGCGCGGGCCGCGGAGGCGCGGGCGGCGGAGGCGCGGGCCGCGGAGACCGGCATCGCCTTCCGAGAGCCGGGGGACGGCGCGGCCGGGACCGGGACCGGTGGCGTGGGTGGGAGCGGGCTGCACGGCCTGGTCACCCGCGAGTGGCGTCCCGGGCGGAAACGGCCACCCGGCAGGCCCTCGCCGGAGGAACTGCGCGAGCGCCGTCGCGCCGTGCTGCACCGCCGCTGGGTGATCGGCACCGGGCTGCTGACCGGGCTGGCCGCGGCGACGGCGCGGAACCCGTTGCCCGAGGTGTCGCTGCTGCTGCTGTCGGCGTACACGCTGACGGTGACCGTCGACGCGGGGGTCGCGATGTTCGCCCGGAAGAACCGCGGGCGGGCGATCCTCGACCTGGGCTGCGTCGCCGGGACGCTCGCGCTGTGGGCCGTGCTCGGCGCGTTCTTCAGCACCCTGACCCTCGCGCTGGCCCTGGGAACCGTCGTCTTCGTCGTGGCGGCGATCCTCCTGGGCTCCTGAACCCGGGGGACTTCGAACCCGTAGGGCTCTGGACCCGCGGAGCCCTGAGCCCGCCGGTTCCGGGGAGCGGGAGACCTCCGGCGGTTCGCCTCACGGGCCGTCACCCGCCGGGCCCGCGGGGCGTCTTTTCGCCGCGGGCGAATCCCGGGTGAGGCTCCCGCGTGGGTGGAACATAGTTCGGTTAGGGTGGGGGAACCGGTCGGAACGGGGGTGGATCGCCGGGTGAATGCCATACTGCCTGGCGGTTTGCACCTAAGCTACCGATGGGTAACATGATGTCGGGAGCCGGCGGGCGCGCGCCGGACCGGACATCCCACTGTCACGCCCCCTTCGGGCACCTGGCAGTCTTGGCATCACGTGCACGTGCCCCGCGTGCGCGTACCGCACATCCGGCGCCAACCGCAACGACGCGGTGGCGTACGCGAACACGGGAGGTCGGCCACCGGCCATGAACATCGTCGTCTGCGTGAAGCAGGTCCCCGACACGGCGACCGAGCGCAAGCTGAGGTCCGATGACAAGACGCTCGACCGCGACGCCGCCGACGGCGTCATCAACGAGCTGTGTGAATACGCGGTCGAGGAGGCGCTGCGCCTGAAGGAGGCCCACGGCGGTGAGGTGACCGTCCTCACCATGGGTCCCGGCAAGGCCACCGACACCATCCGCAAGGCCCTGGCCATGGGCGCCGACAAGGCGGTCCACCTGGTGGACGACGCGCTGCACGGCTCCGACGCCCTGGGCACCTCCTACGCCCTGGCGCAGACCCTCAGGAAGATCGGCTTCGACCTGGTCGTGCTGGGCTCGGAGTCGACCGACGCCCGCACCGGCGTCCTCGCCGCCATGCTGGCCGAGCGCCTCGGCGTTCCGCAGCTCACCTTCTCCAACAAGGTCGAGGTGAACGGCGAGACCATCACCGCCCAGCGCGTCACCGACTACGGCTACGACCGGGTCGAGGCGTCGCTGCCCGCCGTGGTCTCCGTGGTCGAGAAGATCAACGAGCCGCGCTACCCCTCCTTCAAGGGGATCATGGCCGCCAAGAAGAAGCCGGTCACCACGTTCGGCATCGCCGACGCGGAGATCGACGCCTCCCAGGTGGGCCTGGCCAACTCCTGGAGCGAGGTCGTCGACTTCGCCGCCGCCCCGCCCCGCGCGGCCGGCACCATCGTCAAGGACGAGGGCGACGGCGGCGCGAAGACCGCCGACTTCCTCGCGTCGAAGAAGTTCGTCTGAGGACGGGGGGTCAACCGAAATGTCTGAGATTCTCGTTCTCGTCGAGCACGTCGAGGGCCAGGTCAAGAAGGTCACGCTCGAACTGCTGACGCTCGCCCGCAGGCTGGGCGCGCCGTCGGCCGTCTGGGCCGGCCCCGGATACACCGCCGAGGCCCAGGCCCGGCTGGCCGAGTACGGCGCCGAGAAGGTCTACGTCGCCGACTCGGCCGACATCGCCGACCACGTCGTCGCGCCCAAGGCCGAGCTGCTGGCCCAGCTCGCCACGGAGAAGTCCGCCGCCGCGGTGCTCGTCGCCGCCACGGCCGAGGCCAAGGAGATCGCGGCCCGCCTGGCGATCAAGCTCGACGCCGGCATCCTCACCGACGTCGTCGGGATCCAGGACGGCATGGTCGCCGAGCACTCGATCTTCGGCGGCGGCGTCAACGTCCGGGCCCGGGTGACCAAGGGCCTCCCGATCATCGCCGTCCGCCCCAACTCCACGCCGGTCGAGGCCGCCGCGGGCGCGGGCGCCGAGGAGCGGATCTCGGTGGCCGTCTCCGACGCGGCCAAGGCCGTCCGGGTCGTCGAGCGCGTCAAGGAGGAGAAGGGGGCCCGTCCCGAGCTCACCGAGGCCGCGATCGTGGTCTCCGGCGGGCGAGGCGTGGGCTCGGCCGAGAACTTCTCGATCATCGAGAAGCTCGCCGACTCCCTCGGCGCGGCGGTCGGCGCCTCCCGCGCCGCCACCGACGCCGGCTGGTACCCCCACCAGTTCCAGGTCGGCCAGACCGGCAAGACCGTCTCGCCGCAGCTCTACATCGCCGCGGGCATCTCCGGAGCCATCCAGCACCGGGCCGGCATGCAGACCGCCAAGACGATCGTCGCGATCAACAAGGACCCCGAGGCGCCGATCTTCGAGCTGGCGGACTTCGGTGTCGTGGGCGACCTGCACCAGATCGTCCCGCAGCTGACCGAGGAGATCGCCAAGCGCAAGTGACGCGCGGCCCGCGAGGCGGGCACGGAACGCCGGAGGGCGCCGCACACGCGTGCGGCGCCCTCGTGCTTTCGGACGGCCCGCGTCCTCCGCGCGTTCGGGCGGCCCGTGCCCCCTCGCGCTCGGACGGCCCGTCTCCTCCCGCGCTCAGACCTTCCGCGCTCGGACGGCTCGCGCCTTCGCGCGATCAGACCTCCCGCGCCGGTGCGGCGGGCCGCCCCGCGACGGCCAGGCCGCAGACGAGGCCGCCCAGCAGGGCCGGGCCGTGCAGATCGGAGAACGCCGCGAGGAGCGCCCCGCCGGCCGTGACGACCGCGGGGAAGACCCACCGGGGCATCCGTTCGCGGTGGACGACGAGCTGGGCGCCCGCCGCGCAGAGCACGACGAGGGCGACGGTCCCGGCCGTCGAGCCGCCCAGGAGCCCGGCGGCCGTGAGGATCAACGCGTAGAAGGCGGCCACCGAGCCCGCCAGGGCCCCGGCGCGAGAGGCTCCGGTCCGTGAGGTTCCGGCCGGCGGTGTTCCGGCTTCCGGGCTCCCGGCCCGCGTGCTTTCGGGCCGCGTGTTCTCGGTGCGCGTGGCCCCTGCCCGTTCCCGCAGCGCGGCGATCGCGAGGCCGCCCGCCAGGCCGCAGACGGCGATCGAGTTCCCGGCGCCGACGGTGCCCCACAGCATCCCGGCCACCTGGCCGCACACCGCGCCCGCGCCGTACAGGGCGAGCCATCGCCACGGTCCCAGGGCCCGTTCGGCGAGGCAGCCGACCACGGCGAGCGTGACCAGGTTGAAGGCCGTGCCCGCGATCCCGCCGTCCTGGGTCACCAGCGAGGTGAGCAGCCGCCACCACTGGCCGCCGGCGACGGCCGCCGGATCACGTCGCAGCGCCGGTTCCAACGCCGGAAGGACGAACTGGAGCAGGCTGGGCACCGCCGTGACCGCGACGGCCGCGGCGGTGACGAGGGGGGTCGGCGTCCTGGGCATGACCCGATGATGCAGGGAGACCCGAGCGCGCCGGTAGTCCGGGCCTCCCCGTGCTCACCGGTACGGATGTCATCCCCCTCGACCGGCTCAGGCCACCTTGACGGAGCGTGGCACCGAGCCGGGCGGGTGTGGTGGCCGGTCAGGCGGCCATGGAGAGTTCGCGGCCGGGGGTCTCGGCCGGGGCGGCGGGGGCCTGTGTGCCGGTGCGCGGCAGGAACCGCGCGGCCACGGCGATCAGCAGGCCCAGCACCACGGCGATGCCGAGCGCGGCCCGCAGGGTGGCGACATCGGAGATGAAGCCGATGACGACCGGGCCGAGCAGCAGCCCCGCGTACCCCATCGCACCGGTCTGGGCGATGGCCGGACCGGGGTTGGCGACGGCGCCGCCCGCCAGGGACAGGGCCATCGGGGAGATCGTCGCCACCCCGATGCCCACGAGGAACATGACGGCGATGGCGACCATGGCCGTCGAGGCGGTGAGGACGACGGCGAACATCGCGGCGGTCACCAGCCCGGAGACCATGAGCATGCCGCGGGCGCCGAAGCGGGCCCGGATCCGGTCGCCGCCCAGACGGCCGAACAGCATGCCGGCCTCCAGGACCGGGTAGCCCAGCGCGGCCAGCGCCTCGGGGGCGCCGAGCACGTCGCGCAGGTACAGACCGTTCCAGTCGGCGACCGTGCCCTCCACCATGAAGGCGCAGAACGCGATCACACCGAGCAGGTAGACCACCGGCGGCATCCGGCGGCGCGACCCGGCCCGGCCGTCCTCGGTGACGACCGGATCGGGCAGGTAGGTGCGGCTGATGGCGACCAGCAGGGGCAGCGAGACCAGGGCCACGATGGCCAGGTGCGCCGTGGACGACAGCCCCGCGGCGATGGCCGCGGTGCCGAGCAGGCCGGCGGAGATCGCTCCGACGCACCAGCCGGCGTGCATGCCGTTCATCAGCGGACGTCCGTAGGTGCGTTCGACGGCCGAACCCTGGGCGTTCATCGCGACGTCCACGGCGCCGAACGCCATGCCGAAGAGCCCTGCGGTCACCAGCAGCAGAGGATACGTCGGCGCGAACGCCAGCAGGGCGAGCGTCGCCGCGCAGAGGGGGGCGCCGACCCGCAGTACGCTCCGGCTGCCGAAGCGGGTCATCACCCGGCGCATGGACTGCATGGTGACGAGGGCGCCGAGGCCCCACACCAGCAGCGTCACGCCGACCGACGCCTCGGACAGGCCGAGTTTGTCGGACAGCGCGGGGATGCGCACGGTCATCGATCCGCACATCAGTCCGGCGAGCACGAAGGTGAGAACGGCACCGGTACGGGCCATCCTCAGGGCGCGGGTCATCACTGGCTCCTTCAGATGAACTCAAACGAAAATCGTTGAACGTCGATCGGGCACGCACGAGCGGGCCGCCTCCGCGTGGGCGGAGACGACCGCGGGTGCGATCGGTCGGAGGGGTTGCGCAGGGGCCGCGGGAGCGGTTCGCTCAGGCGGGCAGCAGCGCCAGCAGGCGCCGTTTCAGCTCGTCGTAACGCTCGTCGTCGTACAGGGCGGGGTCGTGGCTGGCCACGTCCCACAGCCCCTCGCAGGCGAGCCGTACGATCTGCGCGGCGGCCGGGTCGGGCTCGTCGTCCAGCCCTTCGCGGTGCCACCTGGCCATCGCCTCGCGCAACGGGGCGAGGAGGAAGAGGTTGCCGGACGCGCCGGTGACCACGGCCCAGCGCCGCAGCCTGCCGGTCCGCACGGCCTCGAACGTGGCGGCCAGGTAGTTCTTGGTGTAGGTGTCGTGGCCCTGGGTGGCGACGAGCTGGTCGAAGTCCTCGATGAGGCGCTCGACCATGCCTTTGATCAGGGCTTCTTTGGAGTTGAAGTGGTAGAGCAGACCGCCCTTGCTGCATCCGGCCCGCTCCGCGACGGCGGCCAGGGTGAGGGCCGCGGAACCCTGGTCGCAGAGGAGGTCCTCCGCCGCGTCCAGTAGCTCTTCTCGTCGCATGACATTTACTGTACCGTCCGGACGGTACAGCGGCAAGCGCGGCGGCTGTGACGCGCGTGACACCCGTGCCGCCCCGGTGCCCCGGTGCCCCCGGGACCACGGCGACGGCGTCCGTCCGGGCGCGGATACGCTTGGAAGGGCCGGAGGAAAGCGGCCGGGGAAGGAAGTGCGGTCGTGGAGTCTGCCTATCTCGATCACGCGGCGACCACGCCGATGCTGCCCGAGGCGATCGAGGCGATGACCGCCCAGCTCGGCGTGGTCGGCAACGCCTCGTCGCTGCACGCCGCGGGCCGCCGGGCCCGCCGGGTCGTGGAGGAGTCGCGGGAGAGCATCGCGGAAGCGCTGGACGCCCGGCCGAGCGAGGTGGTCTTCACCTCCGGCGGCACCGAGGCCGACAACCTGGCCGTCAAGGGCCTGTACTGGGCCCGCCGCGCCAGGGGCGCGACCCGGATCCTGATGAGTGCGGCCGAGCACCACGCGGCCCTCGACCCCGCGCACTGGCTGGGCGACCACCAGGACGCGAAGGTGGAGCTGCTGGAGGTGGACGAGCTCGGCCGGGTGCACCCGCAGACCCTCCGCGACGCCGTCGAGCGCGACCCGGAGAGCGTCGCCCTGGTGAGCGTGATGTGGGCCAACAACGAGGTCGGCACCGTCCAACCGGTCCGCGTGCTCGCCGCCGTCGCCCACGACCACGGCATCCCCTTCCACACCGACGCGGTGCAGGCCGTCGGCCAGCTCCCGGTCGAGTTCGCCGCCTCCGGCGTGGACGCCATGACCGTCTCCGGCCACAAGGTCGGCGGCCCGATCGGCGCCGGCGCGCTGCTGCTGGTCCGGGGCGTCGACCCGGTGCCGGTGCTGCACGGCGGCGGACAGGAGCGCGACGTGCGCTCCGGCACGCTCGACACCCCGGCGATCGCCGGGTTCGCGGCGGCCGTACGGGTCGCCGTGGGCCGCCGGGCCGAGACCGCGGCCAGGCTGACCGCGCTCCGCGACGAGCTGATCCGCCGGGTCCGCGAGGCCGTCCCCGACGTGATCCTCAACGGCGACCCGGTGAACCGGCTGCCCGGCAACGCGCACTTCTCCTTCCCCGGATGCGAGGGCGACGCGCTGCTGATGCTCCTGGACGCCAAGGGCGTGGAGTGCTCGACCGGCTCGGCGTGCTCCGCCGGGGTGGCGCAGCCCTCCCACGTCCTGCTGGCCATGGGCGCCGACGCGGTACGGGCGCGCGGCTCGCTCCGCTTCTCCCTGGGCCACACCTCGACCCGGGACGACGTGGACCGGGTGGCCGCCGTCATCGGCACGGTCGTCGAACGCGCCCGCCGGGCCGGCCTGAGCTGACCCGCGCCGCGCGGCCGTACGGTGACCGGGACCCGGGACCGCCCGGCCGTACCGGAGCCGGGGCGTCCGCGCGGCCGTACGGTGGCCGCCCGCGCGCCGGGGCACGGCGCGGCCCGAGCTGACGGCGTACCCCGTCGCGACGGTACGCTCAAGGGGCTATGACACTTCGCGTGCTTGCCGCCATGTCCGGCGGCGTCGACTCCGCCGTGGCCGCCGCCCGCATCGCCGAGGCCGGCCACGACGTCACCGGGGTGCACCTGGCACTCTCGGCCAACCCGCAGTCCTACCGGACCGGCGCCCGCGGTTGCTGCACGGTCGAGGACTCCCGTGACGCCCGCCGGGCCGCCGACGTCATCGGCATCCCCTTCTACATCTGGGACATGGCCGAGCGCTTCCACCGCGACGTGGTGGAGGACTTCGTCAGCGAGTACGCCGCCGGCCGTACGCCCAACCCGTGCCTGCGGTGCAACGAGAAGATCAAGTTCGAGGCGGTCCTCACCCGGGCCCTCGCCCTCGGCTTCGACGCGGTGGCCACCGGCCACCACGCCCGGCTCGCCGACGGCGTGCTGAGCCGCAGCCCCGACGC
Organism: Streptosporangium sp. NPDC053982; assembly: GCF_055585205.1. Lineage (NCBI taxonomy): Bacteria > Bacillati > Actinomycetota > Actinomycetes > Streptosporangiales > Streptosporangiaceae > Streptosporangium > Streptosporangium sp. NPDC053982. Next base: position 39,794 of record NZ_JBVJKQ010000017.1, on the reverse strand, counting down.
GGCCAAGGACCAGTCCTACGTCCTCGGCGTCCTCACCAGGGACCAGCTCAGGCACGCGATCTTCCCGCTGGGCGACTCCACCAAGGCGCAGGTCCGCGAGGAGGCCGCCCGGCGCGGGCTCACCGTGGCCGACAAGCCCGACAGCCACGACATCTGCTTCATCGCCGACGGCGACACCCGGGGCTTCCTCGCCGACCGCCTCGGCGCGGCCCCCGGCCCGATCGTCGACGTCTCGGGCGAGGTCGTCGGCACCCACGAGGGCGCGTACGGCTTCACCGTCGGCCAGCGCAAGGGCCTGCGCGTCGACCGCCCGGCCCCCGACGGCCGGCCGCGCTACGTGCTGTCCATCGAGCCGGTCTCCAACACCGTCACGGTCGGCCCCCGCTCAGCCCTGGAGGTCACCGCCATCGTGGCCGTCCGGCCGGTCTGGAACGGCCCGGTCGCCGAGCCGCGCGAGCCGCTGGCCTGCACCGTCCAGCTCCGCGCGCACGGCGAGGTGTACGGCTGCCGCGCCCAGCTCTCCGGCGACGAGGTGCACATCACGCTCGACGCCCCGGCCACCGGGGTCGCGGCGGGCCAGGCGGCGGTGCTCTACGTGGGCGACACCGTGATCGGCTCGGCCACCATCGCCACCGCCGCGTGACCGTCCGCGCCGGCGGGCCCGTCCCGCCGGGGCGGGCCCGCGCCCGCGGTGCACGGCGGGCCTGTCCGGCCACGGAGGCCGTTTCCCCGATGACGTGACGGACCGCCCTCCAGGGGCGCCCGTTCACCGGAGCGCGGGCCGGCGCTCCGGCCTTCGGGCCGGGGAGGAGCTCAGGGCAGGGTGACGGACTCGCCCGGCTTGAGGCGTCGTATCTCGGCCTTCTGCTCCTCGCTCTCCCGTTCGAGCCAGCCGTCGACCAGGCGGAGCCCGACGTCGTTGAGCAGGCCGTCGTGGGTGGAGAAGGCGCGGGCCGGGCGGACGCGGCGCAGATACTCGATCGCCTCCGCCATCCTCATCCAGGGCGCGTTGGTCGGCACCAGGAGGGTGGGGACCTCCGCGCCGGGCGGGGTGAACGCGTCACCGGGGTAGAAGACCTCCTCGTCGACCAGGAACCCGACATTGCGCACGGCCGGGATGTCGGGGTGGTTGGGGGCGTGCCACTCGCCGACCGCCCTCACCCCGAAACCGGCCGTGTCGAACGCGTCGCCGTGCCGTACGGTCCGTACCTCGGCGGGGAGGCCGGTCAGTGTGGCGGCCACCGCCTCGTTCGTCCAGATCTCCAGCGACGGGTCGGCCTCGGCCGCCCGGCGCAGCCGCTCGGCGTCGACGTGGTCGAAGTGCTCGTGGGTGATGAGCACGGCGCGCGCGCCCTCCAGCGCGGACTCCTCACTGAGGGTGCCGGGGTCGATGACCAGGGCCGAGCCGTCCTTCTCCAGACGGACGCACGCGTGCCCGAACTTCGTCAGCTTCATCGTCCCAGCCTAGCCACGGCCCCGGGACGCCACCCGCCCGCGTCCACCTGCCCCCGGGTACGGCGGGCACGCTGACGGCGCGCGCCGGCCGGGCACGCGGGCGAGAGCGCCGCCGGGTACGCGGGCCGTGGGGCGGTCAGTAGCCGACGTAGCCGCTGCCGGTCTTGCTGCCGACCACGCCGGGCACGTTGGAGACCGACCCGTACCGGCTGATGGCGTAGCGGACCCCGGCGATGATGTTGTCCACCGGGTTGTAGATGTCGCCGTGGCCCGGCAGCTTGTAGGAGTTGAAGGTCGGGTCGATGGTCTGCATCAGCCCCTTGGACGGATGTCCGGCGGCCGCGTTGGAGTCCCAGTTGTTGATCGCGTGCGGGTTCCCGCCCGACTCGTGCTGAATGATCATCCAGATGTCGTTGGGGTTCATCTTGCCGACCGGGACGCCCTGCTCCTTGAGGATCTCGATCGCCTGGTCGATCCACTCCTTGACCCTGCCCTCGGGGGCGGGACCGCCGCCGGGCGGGGGCGGGCCGCTGGGCCCGTAGCCGCCGAAGCCACCGCCGGACCCGTTGCCGCCGGCTCCGTTGCCGCCGGAACCGCCTCCGGGGCCGCCCCCGCCCGGTCCTCCCGCGGGGTGGTAGCCGACGGTCCGCTCCCAGTTCACGGTGTGGCCGGCTCCGGGGACGAACGGCTGGTCGCCGGGGTCGTCGATCGAGGTGAAGGTGATCTTCCGCTCGCCGAGGTACTTGTTGATCTCCTTCATGGCCTTGCTGACGGCTTTGTCGGCCTCGTCGACGTGGGGCTTGGCCTTCTCGGCGGCGGAGGAGGCCATCTGCGAGATGGTCGCCGAGGTTTCCCGCGGGGTGTCGCCGCGGCTGCTGCTGCGGTAGGCGGACACGTCGGTCAGGAGCGTGTCGGCGATCCTGCCGATCTTCGCCTTCGCGTCCTCCAGCGCGCCGGCGGCGTCGTCCAGGGAGTTCGCGCAGCTCGACACCGCGATGTCCAGCTCCTCGCCCGCTCTGCCGTACTTGCTCATGTAGGTGACGAAGCCGTCGGCGGAGGCGCCCTGCCAGGCGTCGTCCACGTTCCGTACGGCGGCGCCGAGGGCGCCGAGGTGCTCGTTCGTCTTCCCGCTGGCGCCGCGCCAGCGTTTCGCGACGGCGCGGATCGCCTCGGGGTCGCCGCTGACCTGGTCCAGGTAGCCGGCCAGTGTGCCGCCGCCGGGGAGCTGGCGGACCTGTTCCGAGCCCATCAGCGACCTCCTCCGGCCCGGTTCGCGCCGCGCACGTTGTCCTGCACCTGGTCGAGGGCCCGCTCCACGAGCCTGAGCTTCTTGGCGACGCGGCCGAGCTGGTCGTCGAGCGTCTTCTCGACCGTGTCGAGGGCTGTGGCGAGACCGGAGGAGTCGGTCAGCTTGCCGAAGACGGAGGAGTCGGCCGTCTTGGCCGGGTACTTGTCGCCGATCTCCTCGAACTTCCCGGCCAGCGTCCTCGCGGTCGTGCGGCACTGATCGAGCGCCTGGAAATGGATGTCGACGTCGGCCACCGAGCCCGGCCCCCCTCCCGTGTAGGAACAAAGCCACCGAATGCCGATCATAGGGGACATAGATCTTCCGGGGGCGGTGTCATGGGAAGCGCCGCCCGGCCTGACGGCGGCCGTCCGCGTTCCGGCGGGATGGGTCCGTCACCGCTTCATTCCCGGTTCGTCGATGAGGGCTCCCGTATGAGTGAGACGTCCGCGGGGAGCTTGAGTGTCTCCCCCGACCTCACACCCGAGGAGTTCGCCGTCCTCGACGAGATGCGGCGGGCCGCCGCCGCCGAGCGGGGACGGGGACTCCTGACCGCGCTCCGGTCCGCCGGCGGCATGTGATCCAGCCCGAGGTCCCGCCGCGGTCCTCGCGGTCCCGCGGCGTCCCGGCAGCGGGTCCGGCCAGAGGCATGACGGTTTTACTCGATTTAGCCGGACTGCGAATGGTATGTCTGGGTCTGTTGGGATTCCTGTGGCGTATGGTTTCCCTGATCCCGGGAGGTGAAGAGGATGAGCGACGAGTTCCGCAGGACCATGGAAGAGCTCGCCGAGGAGTACAACCGGCAGGCGACGCAGCTCCGCGAGACGTACGGCAAGCTCAACGAGCTGAACGTGACCGCGCGGTCCGACGACGGAATGGTGTCGGTGACGGTCGGTCCGCGGGGCCAGGTGCGGGACCTCACGCTCGACCCCCGCGTCTACCGCAAGCTGTCCCCCACGGAGCTGGCCCGGGCGATCATGGAACAGATCGGCGCGGCGACGGGTGCGGTGGCCGACCAGACGAAGGAGCTCATGGCTCCGTTCCTGCCGGAGGGCCTGCCGTACGAGGAGGTCTTCGGTGAGGGGGCGAGCTTCGAGTCGTTCCTCCCTCAGCCGGTGACGCTGTCGCCCGTGGAACCGGAGGGCCGTGGATGACGGCGTCCGGTGACGGCTACTACGCCGAGTGGGCGGACCTGCGTCGCAGGGCGTCGCAGTACGGCGAGGAGCGCGACTTCCTGCGCGAGCGGCGGGATGAGCTGTGGCAGGCGTTCCTGCGGGAGAGCCCCCCGCTGGGCGACGACCAGTACGGCGCGGAACTGGAGAAGCGGCTGCCCGGCATCATGGACGGGCTCTTCACGGCGTTCGACGCGTACATCGACGAGATCGGGGGCGTCCGGGAGCGGCTGAGCGCGGGCGCCGCGACGTACGAGGGAGCCGAAGGAGCGGGCACCCGCCCCTCCTCGCGCGACGTGTGACCTCCACTCGATGCCCGACGTCGACGGCGCAGTGTCCTTCGTTCTCCACGGGAACCCGCGGAGGGTGGGGATCGGTCATCACGTGCTCGACGCCGACCGGTTCGCCGAGCTCGTCCTCAACGAACCGGGCCCGCTGCCCGACGACGTGATCCCGCCCCCGACATGGGAGCGGATCAGGTCGTGGTTCGGTGCGGGGCCGCCGGACGACCCCCGCCCCTCCGGCTGAGACGCCGCCGTCCCACGACGGCCGGTCACCTCCGGGGCCGTCTCCCGCGGCTCGGGGAGACGGCCCCCGGAGGTCCCGCGTGTCAGTCCTCCACCGGCTCCTGCGGCGGCATGAACGCCGTCTGGACCAGCCGCGCGCCGAACTTGCGGTCGACGTAGTAGCCGCGGCCCGGCGGCAGCGGATGCGGGCGCACGTTGCCGAACAGGAAGCCCTCGTCCTTGTTGCCCGACAGGACGACCGCGGGGCTGGCCATGTCCTTGAGCCGCTGGACGATCGGGTCGAACATCGCCCGTCCCATGCCGCCCATCGCGCGGGACACGATCAGGTGCAACCCGATGTCGCGGGCCTGGGGCAGCAGCTCCGCCAGCGGCTGCAGCGGGTTGGACGAGGTCGCGACGAGATCGTAGTCGTCGACGACGATGTACAGGTCCGAACCCTGCCACCAGCTCCTGCTGCGGAGCTGCTCGGGCGTCAGGTCGGCCGGGGGGAGCCGTTTGAGCAGCGCGGCGCGCGCGTCGCCGATCAGGCCGGCCGCCGCCGCGCTGGAGGCGGCGTAGCCGATGCGGTGCTCGGTGGCGGCCGAGTCCAGCAGGGTCCGCCGGTAGTCGATCACGATCATCATGGCCTCGCGCGGCGTGCGCCGGGCGACCAGGCCCTCGGTGATCAGACGCAGCAGGTTGGACTTCCCGCTCTCAGTGTCGCCGACCACGATGAAGTGCGGGTCGGTGTCGAAGTCGAGCATGACGGGCGACAGGGTCGCCTCGTCGATGCCGATCGGGATCCGGCCGGGGCCGGTCTGCTCGATGCCGGGCAGGGTCTCGGACGGCAGCACCGGCGGCAGGAGTCGCACGCCGGGGGCGGGGAGGCCCTGCCAGGCCTCCCGGACCGCGTCGACGAGGGCGCGCACGCCGACCGTCAGGTCGTCGGCCTTGCGGACGCCGTCGATCCGCGGCAGCGCCCCCAGGAAGTGCAGGCCCTCCCGGGTGAGGCCGCGGCCCGGGGTGCCCTCGGGCACGGCCAGCGACGCCTTGCGGTTGACCTCGGACTCGTAGGCGTCGCCCAGTTTCAGCTCCACCCGGGTGCCGAACAGGTCGCGGATGCCGGGCCGGAACTCCGACCACTTGTTGGTGGCGGCCACGACGTGGATGCCGTACCCGAGACCGCGCGCGGCCAGGTCGGTGATGACCGGCTCCAGCGACTCGAAGTCCTGCCGGACGGTCAGCCAGCCGTCCACCACCAGGAAGACGTCACCGAACCGGTCGCCCTCGATCGTGCCGTCGGCCACCTGCCGCCGGTAGACGGCGATCGAGTCGATGCCCTGCTCGGCGAAGTCGCGTTCCCGCTGCTCCAGCAGGGTGGAGACCTCGGCCACCGTACGGCGGACCCGGTCGGTGTCCAGGCGGGTGGCGACGCCGCCCACGTGGGGCAGGCCCTCCAGCGAGCCGAGCGAGCCGCCGCCGAAGTCCAGGCAGTAGAACTGCACCTCGCGGGGGGTGTGCGTGAGCGCCATGCTGGTGACGAAGGTGCGCAGGATCGTGCTCTTGCCGCTCTGGGTGCCGCCGGCGACGCCGACGTGCCCGGCCGCGCCGGAGACGTCCAGCCAGAACGGGTCGCTGCGCTGCTCGAACGGCTTGTCGATGATGCCGATGACCGCGTGCAGCTGCCCCCGTCCCGCCCACCCGGTCGTGGTCAGGCCCAGCTCGGGAGTGACCGACAGCGGCGGCAGCAGGTGGGCGAGGGTCGGCGCGTCGGCCAGCGGGGGCAGCCAGATCCGGTGGGCGGGCGGCCCCTGGCCCCTCAGCCGCTCGACGACGATGTCCAGCAGGCTGCTGGAGTTGCCCTTGGCGGGGGAGCTCTCCGCGGGGGTCAGCTCCTTCTTGGGGGGTTCGGCCGGGACCGGCACCGGCGCGAACTCCGGCCCGTACTCCACGATCTCCCACGGCGCCGCGCCGCCGTCCGCGGAGGCCGCGCGGTGGGGGTCGGCCTGGTAGGCGCCCGACACGTAGGCGGCCTTGAACCGGGTCATCCCGGTGGTGTCGAACTTCAGGTAGCCGTTGCCCGGCGCGGGCGGCAGCTCGTAGGCGTCGGCGACGCCCAGCACGACCCGGCTCTCCATCGCCGAGAAGGTCCGCAGGCCCACCCGGTAGGACAGGTGGGTGTCCAGGCCGCGCAGCCGGCCCTCCTCCAGGCGCTGGGAGGCCAGCAGCAGGTGCACGCCGAGCGACCGGCCGAGCCGGCCGATCATCACGAACAGCTCGATGAACTCCGGCTTGGCGGTCAGCAGCTCGCTGAACTCGTCGATCACGACGAACAGCGTGGGCATCGGGCGCAGGTCGGCGCCCTGCTCGCGGGCGCGCTCGTAGTCGCGCAGGGAGGCGTAGTTGCCGGCCGCGCGCAGCAGCTCCTGGCGGCGGATCATCTCGCCGTGCAGGGCGTCGTACATGCGGTCGACCAGGGGGAGCTCGTCCTCCAGGTTGGTGATGACCGCCGAGACGTGGGAGAGCGTGTCCAGGCCCAGGAAGGTCGCGCCGCCCTTGAAGTCGACCAGGACGAAGTTCAGGATCTCCGAGGAGTGGGTGATCGCCAGGCCGAGGACCAGGGTGCGCAGCAGCTCGCTCTTGCCCGAGCCGGTGGCGCCGATGACCAGGCCGTGCGGCCCCATCCCGCCCTGCGCCGACTCCTTGATGTCCAGCTCGACCAGCCGGCCGTCCACGCCGAGGCCGATCGGCACCCGCAGCCGGTTGCGCCCGGCCCTGGGACGCCAGGTCACCCCCGCGTCGAGTCGTGCCGGGTCGCCGACGCCGAGCAGGTCGGTCAGCGAGGTGTTGACCGCCAGGACGTCCTGGGCCTCCCCGCCTCCCTTGGAGGTGGACGCGCGCAGCGGTGCGAGCTGCCGGGCCAGGCCCTCGGTCCGCAGGAAGTCCAGCCGGTCGGGGTCGCCGAGCCGGGTCGAGCTGCGTTTGCCCGCGTGGTCCACCTTGATCATGTGGAAGCCGTCCGGCTGGACGTCCAGCCGCAGCGTGCTCTTCTCCTCGATCACCCCCGCCGACCCCGACAGGTCGATCACGGTGACGCCCTGGATGGCGTCGGTGCCGAGCTGGGAGTCGTGCGGCACGTGCCCGCCGTCCAGGATCAGCACGTGGTACGGCAGGGCGTCGGCGGAGGCGCCGGGCCGGAACCGCGCCCGCTCCTTCAGCTCCCCGCCGACGAGCCGGTCCAGCTCGGCGAGGTTCTCGGCCATGAGCCGCACCGGGCCGGCGGCGTCGGTCTCCTCCGGGTGCAGGGCGTGCGGCAGCCACTTGACCCAGTCCCACTGGGCCATCCACTCCTTGCTCGCGCACACCATGATCCGCATGTCGTCGGGGGAGTGGAACACGGTGATCTGCGCGATCATCGCCCGCACCAGTTCGCGCACGGCCACCGGGTCGCCGGTGAGGTTGATCCGGGCGAAGGAGTGCAGGGCCACCGCGACGGGCAGCCCGGCGACCGTCGAGTGCGCCCGGACGAACCTGCGCAGCGCGCCGGAGGTCAGCGCGTCCAGGTCCTCGACCGGCCGGGAGTCCGGCGGGACGAGCTGGATGGCGAGCTTCTGGACGCCGGTGCCGAGCCGTACGGTGCCGAAGTCGTCGTCGCGGGGGCGGCGCTCCCACAGCCGCTGGCTCATCGCGACCCACCACAGCGACTCGGGGTCGGGGCCGCTCCACTCCAGCGCCTCGCGCTGCTGGACCGCCGCCCGCCGCGCCCGCTTGCGGATCTGCGACAGATAGCGGAAGTAGTCGCGGCGCAGGCCGTTCAGCCGCTGCCGGCGTTCCCCGGACTGGCGGCCGAGCTGCCCCATCGTCATGCCGAGCATGGAGACGCCGAACAGGCCGCTGGCCACGTACATGATCGGGTTGGCGTTGCCGCCCGCGGTGAACATCAGGCCCATCGCGGCCGCGCCCGCCACCATCGGAAGGTAGGTCAGCACGGCCATCATGCCCTGCGACTGCACCTCGGGGACCTCGGGCGGGGATTCGAGCAGGATCTCGCCGCGCGGTGGCTTGGGCGGGGGCCGGCGCTCGGGGCGCCGTACGACGACGATGCTCACCCTGCGGATGCCTTCCTGGTCGTTCCTCGCCGTCCGCGGCGCCGTCCGTCCGGCGCCGTTCGGGTACGGCCATCGCACATGATCCCTCTTCTCAGCGCTACCGTATCCGGCATATCCCTGATGTCCGTGATGGATGTGGGAAAAGGAGGACAACTGTGAGGTCGCTGGCCCAGCCGCCCGTCCCGATCCCGGCGCCGCAGGGCGCGCTCGCCCAGTTCGCCGCGCCGCTCCCCGCCCTGTGCCACGTCACGATCGTCGGACCCCGCAAGAAGGCCGACCTGGCGCTGCCCGCCGACATCCCGCTCCCGCACGTGCTGCCCGGCCTGCTGCGCGCGATGGGCGAGATCGGGGGAGAGGCGGCGGCGGCCCCCGGGTGGGTGCTCCAGCGCCCCGGCGGACCGCCCCTCGACGTCGCCCAGAGCCTGGGGGCGCTCGGCGTGCTCGACGGCGAGGTGCTCTACCTGCGGCCGCGCGAGGCCGCGGCGCCCCCCGCCATGTTCGACGACGTGGCCGACGTGGTCGCCACCGGCGTCAAGGAGAGCGCCGGCAACTGGACCTCCTCGCACACCCGCCTGGCCGGGGTGAGCTCGGCCCTGGCCCTGCTGGCCGCCGGGGCGGTGACGCTGGTGTTCGCCGGACCGCCGTGGACGGCCTCCGCCGTGGTCGCCGGGGTGATCGCCCTGCTGCTGGTCGTGGCCGGGGCCCTGGTGTCCCGGGTGGTGGGCGACTCCTTCGCGGGCGCGCTGGTCGGCCACGCGGCCCTGCCGTACGGCTTCATCGCCGGGCTGCTGGCGCCCGCCGGGAACGGCGGGCTGACCGGGCTGGGGGCGGCACACCTGCTCGCCGCGTTCGCCACCGTCGGCCTCGTGGCGACGGTGGCGTTGATCGCGATCTCCGACGGCGTGCAGGGGTTCCTCGGCACGGCCATCGCCGCGATGGCCGGGGCGGTGAGCTCCGGCGTCGTGATGGTCTCGGACGCCTCCCCGGCCGGGGTCGCCGCGGTGACGCTCACGGTGCTGCTGGCGTTCAGCTCCCTGATCCCGACGGTGGCGTTCCGGGCCGCCGGCATGCCGATGCCCTCGATGCCCACCAACGCCGAGGAACTGCGTGGCGACAACCAGCGGGTCGACGGGCCGTCGGTCCGGGAGCGCACGCTCCGGGCGCAGTCCTACGCCACCGGCATGGTCGCCGGGCTCGGGATGGTCGCCCTGGGGGCGGAGCTCTACCTGGCGCTGGTGAACGACTGGGTCGCCATGACGGCGACGGTGACGCTGGCGCTGACCCTGCTGCTGCGCTCGCGGGTCTTCCGTGGGCTCGGCCAGCGGCTCTGGCTGGTCACGGCGGGCCTCGCCGGCCTCGTCTTCTTCGCGCTCGCCCGGGTCGCCGGCGCGGGCGGGGTGGCGGCGATCATCGCGGTGATGGGGCTGATGTGCGCGGCGGCGGTCGCGGCGGGGATGGGGCTGTGGCTGCGTCAGGGCAAGCCGTCCCCGTTCTGGGGGCGGGCCGGGGACATCCTGGAGATCCTGCTGATCATCACGCTGTTCCCACTGGCCCTCGGCGTACTGGACGTCTACGCCTGGGTGCGCGGCCTGGCCGGCTGAACCGGGGCGGCTCCGTTCCCGGGAGCGCCTCCGTTCCCGGGAACGCCTGCGGTTCCCGCGGCGGGTGCGAAGCGGCGGCGTGGGCGGAATGTCGCCGAGTGGATTGCGGAGGTGTGATCAGGTGCGGTTAGCTTTCCGCGGAAACGGACCTTTGTAGCAGTCCGGATGAGTGAGTGCGGGGCAAGAGGGGACGACCGATGACGGCGGAGTTCGGGGATTTCGCGAACATTGATGTTGACAAGCTTCTGAATGGGGCCGACAGCCAGTTCGCCCGGATGGAAGAGCTCCAGAAGTCCCTGGCGACGCTGGTCGGCCGCGCCCAGGACGAGGACGGCCTGGTCATCGTGGAGTACGCCGCCGAGGGGTTGCAGGAGCTCCAGCTCCACCCCAAGGCGATGCGGCTCAGCTCCGGCGAGCTGGCCGAGCGGATCAAGGAGGTCCTGCACGCCGCCACGCGGGACCTCCAGGACCAGGTCAACGCCGCCATGGCCGAGGCGTTCGGCGAGGACGACAACCCGATGCGGTTCGTCCAGGACCCGGATGCGGCGCTCCAGCAGCTCAAGAGCGCCGAGGCGGCCTACAACCGGACGTTCGAGGACGTCATGGGCGAGCTCGACCGCATCCGCCGCCGTCTGGACCTCTGACCGGACCGGTGCCGCTCCGGGGCGCGGGCGGCGGATCAGGCCTCCGGCATTCCCGGAATCTTCGGCATGCCCGATGCCCCGGGCATGCCGGACGCCCCCGGCATCCCCTTGGTGGACACGGGAAGGCCCTCGATCGTCACCTGCTCGAAGGCGGGGATGTCGCCGTTGGTCGGGGTCGTCGCCGTGGACAGTTTCTGCTGGGTGGACTGGGAGAAGAACTGGCCGGCCATCACGGCGATCGTCGCGGCGGTTCCCAGGACCATGAGGTTCTTCCTCGCCATGTTCTTCAGGCCTATCTGGAAGGCGTTGGCGTACGTGATCCCGGCGGTCTGGGTCGCCAGGGAGACGGCCTGCCCGACGACGGGGATGAACTTCCCGGCCATCGCCGCGAGGGCGAGCCCGAACAGGACCTGGGCTCCGAGCGTCGAGACGATCGCCCCGGCGTACGACATCTTCGCGGCTCCGTCCATGCAGCCCCCGACGGAGTCGTTCATCTGCTTGCACTTGTCCAGCTCGGCGCAGAACTTCTTGTAGGCCGCGTCGAACTCCTCGCGGCCCATCTTCTTCCACTCGTCGTCCGACACGGCTTTCGCCGCCTTGTCGATGGCGGCCTTCGTGTTTTCGATGTGCGGGTTCAGGCCCTTCCACCCGTCCCCGCACCCCTGGATGTCGCTCGGGCTGGAGTACAGGACGCCGATCGCCGCCGCGGCCGTCCGGCTGGCGTAGGTGAACATCGGGCTGTTGGGGATCGCGGCGCTGGCCACGCACAGGGCGAGCGCCGTCGTGTAGAGGCCCGTCCCAGCGCTGTAGGCGTCCATGTCCGCTCAGGCTCCCTTGAGTGTGTTGGCGTCCTCGGCGGCCTTGATGACCGTCGATCCCTCTTTCAGCTGCCCGCTCATCGTGGTGTTCAGGTGCGTCCTGGCCGACTCCAGGTATCTGACCATGTTGTCGCGGGTTCCGTTGTGCGCGGAGTTGAGCCCCATCAGGCCGAGCACGCCCAGTCCGGGGAAGCCGCCCAGGTCGATGCCGGTGGCGTTGGAGTGGGCGGTGGCGGCCTCTCCGCCCTCGTCGCCGATGGCCTTGAGCCTGCCGCTGAGCTTGGTCAGCGAGCCGGTGTCGGCCTTGCGCCATTGGTCGCCCACGCCGTTCGTGGCGAGGTACTGCTCGCGCTGCTGGGCCGCCTGCTTCTTCTGCTCCTCGGCGGCTTTCTTCTTCTGCTCTGCCAGGTTCGGGCCGCCGGCACCGCCGCCGGGTGATCCACCCGGCCCCGCGCCGCCTCCGGGCAGGCCGCCCCCGGGCATCCCGCCACCGCCCGGGTCCCCGCCGCCGGGTGATCCGCCCGGCACCGCCGGGGTCTCCGCCCCCGGCGTCCCGGATCCGGGAGTCTCGGCGCCGGGGGCGCCCGTGCCGGGCAGCGAGGCTCCCGGCAGCTCCGCGCTCGGGGTCTCCGGCTGGCCCGGGAGCGTGGGATCCGCCGGGTTCTCCGGGGTGGGAGGGGCGGAGGAGTCGGCCGGGTTCCCGGTGCCGGGGTCGCCCGGGGTCTGCGGGGTGCCGGGCTCGATGGGGACGGTCGGATCACCGGCCCCCGGACCGCCCTGGTCACCGGTGCCGGAGCCGCCCTGGTCACCGGTCCCCGGGCCGCCGGTGTCGCCCGTTCCGGAGCCGCCCTGGTCACCCGTCCCGGAACCGTCGGAGCCGCCGGGGTTTCCCTGGTCGCCCTGGTTTCCGGAGTCTCCGGGGTTCCCCTGGTCGCCGGAGCCGCCCCCCTCGCCGGAGTCCGACCGGCCGTCGGCCGCCGGCGGATTCGGGTCCTCGGTCACGTCGCCGTTCGGGTCGTCGGGGTAGATCTCCCCGTCCGGCCCGTCCGGGTCGTCGGAGCCGCCTCCGTCGCCGGATCCGGCGGCGTCGTCGTCCGGTCCGCTCGGCTCGACGTATCCGGGCTCGTCGCCGGATCCGCCGTCCCCGGTGTCGCCCGGGTCGTGAGCCTCGCCCTCGGGGACCCCGGCGCCGCCGTCCGGGGTGTCGGATCCGTCGGCACCGGAGTCGTCGCCGGAACCGCGCGGGTCGTCCGCGTCCGTACCGCCGTCGTTCACGGTCCCGCTGTCATCCACGGTCCCGCCGTCGTTCGCCGTCCCCCCTGTACCGGTACCGTCACCGGCTCCCGCGCCGCCGCGGCCGGCCTCGCCGTACGGGTCCGTGATGATCTCCTGCTTGGCGCCGTCGGCGGGGGATCCGCCGGGTGCGACGCCGCCTGTTCCGGAAGCGTCGGCGCCGAGGGCGGACGACGCGGGGGCCGTGGCCAGGTCGATCGGGCCCTCGTAGCCGGTGATGCCGGAGAAGCCGGACTCCGCGGACGGTTGCGCCGCTTCCGCGCCGTCGTCGGCGGGGCGGATGATCTCCACCGGGCCGGTGGTGGGCGGAGCCGAAGTCTCGCCCCAGTTGAGCAGGCGTTCGATGTCAGGACCCTCGGCCACCTTCACCCTCCCGTCGCGGCACGCAGTGATCGCCAACAGTAGCCCACCTGCGTTTGGACGGTACAGAAGTGGATGAAGCATCAACTATTCGCCCAGGAGGCGATCGGCGCCGCCGGGCGGTCATTAACGGTATAAACGCCCTTTGACCTGGGCGTTTGTTTCGAAGACGCGGAAATGTTATGAGGCCGTAATATATTCGCGAGTTATTTGTGGGGCTCTAGATCGCTAGCATGCCATTCGATGATGTTCGCGGGGGTAGTTCCTTTTGTCGCTCTGTGTGACCAATGCGCCACGGGGCCGGCGCGAGGACGCGGCGCCGTGACGAAGAGGTAGCCCCATGTCACGGAGGTGACCGGTGGATTTTTACGGTGCGAGCCCAGAGAAGATCAACTTGGGTGCGACCCAGGTCGTCGACACCGCGCAGTTCGTCGAGGGTCTGCGCAGGGGCGTCGCGACCACGACCCAGGAGCTCACGGCCTCGGGCTGGCTCGGTGCGGCGGCCGTCAAGTTCCAGCAGGCCATGACCAAGTGGGACGAGCAGGCTCTCATCATCCGGCGTGACCTGGAGGACATCGCCGACCGGATGGGCCAGAACGCCGTCACCTACAGCGGGGCCGACCAGGATGTGCAGTCCGGTATGAACCGGGTCGACTCGCTCATCAACCTTCCCCCCCGGTAGCGCGTCCCCGTACACGGTCAGAATAAGGAGAGTCGAATGTCCAGCAACGCGGGTGACTACACCAAGGTCGACTTCGGCCACATGGAGCGGGTCCAGGAGCAGCTCCTCAAGGTCGTCACCGACATGGACAAGGCCACCGACGACCTGGTCACCAAGCTCCGGCAGACCCTGGGCGAGCAGGCCTGGTCCGGTGGGGCCTCGCAGTTCTTCGAGGAGCACCGGGCCAAGTGGGACCGGGCGGAGCAGGAGATGGGCCGTCAGCTCCACGAGGCCGCGGTGGCCCTCGGCGTCGCCAACGACAACTACCGGGCCGCCGAGGCGCGCAACAAGGCGATCTGGTCCAGCCACTGACGCGACCGGCACACCGGTCTCCGCCCGGTCACCGCGGCGGCGGTGACCGGGACAGTCCGTCTCCGGTCGCGGGCACGCGGCCCGCGACCCGGCCTCTCCACAAGGGGTGATCATGACCAGCAAGGACGCCATGGACGGCGGCAACGACCGCGCGCTCTGGGTCGACCCCAACTGGCCCGGTCTGGACGGCTCTCCCGGCGCGGAGTTCAGCGCTTCCAAGATGCGGGCGATCGCCAGCGATCTGGAGGAGTACGCCCGGATGCTCAAGGGCCCGGCCTACTCCGAGGGCTACACCACGGGGACGGTGCAGGGCGTCAGCGAGAACGGTGAGCTGACCTCCAAGGAGATCGGCTCCTGGAGCGCGGCGCAGGCCTTCGCCCACACGGTCGGCAAGTCCAGTGGCGACGAGGGCGCACAGGCCCTGTGGAAGGTGTACGGCCTCCTGGCCCAGCGGCTGGACGAGGCCATCAAGGCGATCAGGGCGAACGCCGACGAGTACGACGGGGCCCGCCACGCCAACGGCGGCTGAGGCGGGACACGGGGCATAAGCGGGCAGGGGAAGGTGCTGTGGGAAGCGAAACCAAGGTTCTGCTGATCCGGTCCTATAGCGCGGTTCCGGACGCGGGGACGGTCTCCGCAGGCAAGAGCGAGATCCAGAGGCTGCTGAACGACACCTCCGCGACCGCCGTCAACGACGCGGGGTTCGCCTACGGGAAGGCCGCCGGCACCATCGACACCGTCTGCGGCGCCCTGCAGCGCAACGCGGCCGAGCTGTCGCGGGTGTGGGGCGGGGACGCGGCCAAGGAGGTGCAGAAGGCGCTGCAGATGCTGCACGCCACCGGCGCCGAGCTGTCCTCGAAGATGAACCAGATGTCCACCACCCTGCGGCTCTACGGCGGCGAGTACCTCCCCCAGGCCATCGCGAAGATCGAGAAGATCCCCGACCCGAAGCTGCCGACCCCCACCCCGGGTCCCTCCCCGAGTCCCGGGGGGACGCCCCGCGCGACCTCGTCGCCGTCGCCGACCGCCACCCCCACCCCGACGACCACGCCCGCTCCCGGCACGACTCCCTCCGGGGAGACGATCCTGACGCCGGAGGAGGCCGACCGGGCGGCGCGCGAGGTGCTGAAGGAGCTCAACGAGAAGATCGTCGACCTCTACACCTCGTACGTCCCCCCGCACGTGTCGTACGAGCTGCCGGTCGTGGAACTGCCGGGCGGGCCCGGCGACTACCGGACCACCCGCTACTCGGACGGCTCGCCGAACAACGGATCGATCTTCTCCGGGAACGGCTCGGGCGGCGGGTACGACCCGAGCGGTTCCTCGTGGCCCGGGGGGTCCGGCGGTTCGGGTTCCTCCGGTTCGGGTTCCGGTTCCCACGGTTCCGGCGGCTCGGGCTCTGACGCCTCGGGTTCGGGCGGCAACGGAGGGAACGGCGGCAACGGGACGAACGGCGGCGGCTCCGGTTCCGGCGGTTCGGGCACGGACGGCTCCGGTGGCGCCGGCACGGACGGTTCCGGCTCCCACGCGCCCGGCGACACGGGGACGAACGCCCCGGGTGCGAACGACCCGGGCGGGAACGGCGCCGGCGCGAACGGGCCCGGGGCGAACGGCACCGGCCGGGACGGCGACGGCACCGTGCCGTCCGTGATCGGCGGGGAGAACGGCTCCCGGTACGACCGCACCACCGAGATGGCGAACTTCAACCCGCAGACGCCCCCGAACACCGTCTCGCCGTACAACTCGTTCGGGCACCCCAACCCGGTGATCGGCAACACCGTGACCCCGAACCCGAACGTGACCGCCTTCCCCAACGTCACGACCAACGTCCCGCCGATCCTCGGCGGCCCCGGCACCGGAAACGGCCCGGGGAGCGGGTTCGGCCCCGGGAACGGCTCCGGCTGGGGCTCGAACCCGAACGGAGTGACCTCCGCCGTGCTGTCCCGGGGCACGACGGGTGGCCCCGGGATGATCCCGCCCTTCATGGGCGGCGGCGCCGGAGCCGAGGGGGAGCAGGAGGAGCGGAGCTCCGGCATCCCCATCTCGGAGGTCGACGACGTCTGGGGCTCCGCCGAAGGCGGGGGGCCCTCGCTGCTCTGCTGAGGCGTCGCCGTCCGCCGTGATCCGGCCCTGGAGACCACCGCCCTGACGGCGGCCGCGGACGCCGCCGGAGCCCGTCTGGCGGCGCAGGCGGGCAGCGGGCCGTACGGCGGGCACCGAAGATCCGACGCGGGTAGGGTGATCGCTTACCCGGAGGTTCCGGGGAGACCATCCGGAAAGCCGCACGGAAGAGGACGGTGGTCATGGCCGATAACGGTGAGAAGGCCGCGCGCGGCGGCGCCCCCCGGGAGGTCGGCTTCACCGAGGGCAAGGTGAAGGAGCTGGGCGGCTCCATGGGGCAGCACGTCCAGCCTCTCAAGGACCTCTCCACCCGGACCAAGGGCTTCACCTTCGACTGGCCCGGCTGCGGCGTGCTGGGCATCGGCATCGACAGCGCCCACTCGCAGGCGTGCAACGAGGGCGCGACGGCGCTCGACGCCGCCGCGGCGACGCTGGAGTCGTGGCAGCACTCCCTGGCCGAATCGGACAAGTTCTACAAGGACGCCGACGAGCACAGCAAGATCAAGGACCCCGGCGGGGGCGGCAAGGACAAGGACCCCGGCCCGGGATCCCCCTCCGGCCGGCCCGACATCGAATCCCTGCTGAACGGCTCGCCCTCCGGTGGCTCTCCCACCGGCCCCGGGTCGATGGGGCCGGGCGGCGGACTGCCGGGCGGCGGGCTGCCCGCGCCGCACCTGAACGGCGGGCTGCCGGGCCCCGGCTCCGGTGTTCCCGGTCTGGACGGCGTCCCGCCCGGAACGGATCCGTCGAAGGCCGGCCCCGGCGCCCCCGGGACGAACATGCCCGGCGCCGACCTTCCCCGTCCGCACATCCCCGACCCGAACACGACCGTCCCGAACGTGCCCGTCCCGAACACGTCTACTCCGAACGTGCCCACGCCGAACGTGCCGGACCTCAACGGCGCGCTCCCCGGCCGCGACCAGGTCGACCCCTCCCGCTACACCCCGAACACCACGCATCTGGCGGGCTACGACCCGAACGACCTGCTCGCCCAGCAGGCCCGGCAGGCCCAGCAGCTCCAGAACGCGGTGCCGCCGAACTGGCCGGGCGACCCGGGAGGGCAGGGCCAGCCCCCCGGCAACTCCCAGGAGAACCAGAACAACCAGGGGAACCAGGGCAACCAGAACCGCGGCAGCCAGGGCGGCGGTTACGGCGGGAGTTCCCTGTCGCAGGCGGTGCGTCCCAGCGTGACCGGAGCGCCCGGCGCACCGGGCATGGGCGGCATGCCGATGATGCCTCCCATGGGAGGCGGCGCACCCGGCGGCAAGGACGAGGAGAGGGAGCCCTCGGGGCTGCTGCGCGGGAGCGAGCAGGACTGGGAGGACGACATGGACATCGCCCCCTCGGTCATCAGTCACGAGGCGTGACGGTGAGAGTCGGCAGGGCGGAAGAAGGAGCGCCTCGTGGCGTATGAGAACGACGTCCGGTTGTTCACGGCGTCCGTGGCGGCGACGGTCGTCGCCGCCGGGCTGATCAGGAGCAAGCAGGCGCTGGCCGTCCCCGTCGCGCTCGGCCTCCTGGTCTCCAACCCCGGCAGCATGAAGAAGGCCGCCGAGGGCTGGCGCGACCAGGGCAAGGAGGGCTCGCCGGAGAACCTCGACCGGATCGTGGCCGACATCAAGAACCTGAAGAAACAGGTCAAGGAGAACAAGCACTGGGAGGGCGAGGCCGCGGAGACCTTCAACACCGCCGCGGACTCCTTCCTCGCGGCGCTGGACGACAACAAGAGGTACCGCCACGCCGCGGGCGAGTGCGCCGACCAGACCGGGAACGCCTACCACGCCGCGGCCGTGTTCGCCGGCAACGTCGCCGCGGTGATGCTCGGGCTCGGGGTGGCCTTCCAGGCCGCCAGGCTCCTCCCCCCGGTCCTGATGGCGACCGTGCAGTTCGCGATCCTCCAGATCGTCGGCAAGATCAACGCCGTGGTCAACGCCGTGGTCAAGCGGAAGATGGTGCTCGCGACCGCCGCCGCCTCCATCTTCGCCGCGGTCAACTCTCTGCAGAGCAGCCACCGGGCGCTGTTCTTCGGCATGAAGACCGCTCCCGGCCAGGCCCCGGACTTCACCCAGGCGGGCCTGCAGTACCAGAAGGGGCTCGGCCTCACCCCGAAGCCGGGACAGGGGAGCCCGCCCGGCGGCACGCCCCCGCTGCCGACCGGCGCCGAGGTCTGACCGCCCTCCGGGTCCCCCTTGCCGCCGCCCGCCCCGGGCGTCCCGGTCCGGAGGACCGCGACGCCCGGAAGCACGTTCGGAAGGCCGGGGCGGACGCCGTGCTCACTGCTGCGGCGGGGCCGTCACCGGCGGGGCGGCCTGGATCGGGTTCCTGGCCGCCTCCGGGTCGAGCGCAGGCCCCTCGGGGATGAGGTGCAGCAGGTGGGCCGGCAGCGGCGCGATGTTCTGCTGGCCGTACCCGAGGTTGGGCAGCAGGTCGGCGGACGGGATCGCGTGCCGGCGTCCCTGGTCGCCGATGAGGTAGAGCGGCCCGACGGCGTCCAGCCTCCCCTCCCCGGGCAGGACGCCCACCAGGGCGGCCGAGCCGGGGGTGAGCAGCACCTGGTCGGCCAGCTCCTGGTTGAACCAGCCCTTCGGCGGCTGCGGGATGGGCTTGGCGGCGCCCGTCGTCAGCACCGCCCGGGTCGATCCCTTCTCGGTGCCGGAGTAGACGGCGCAGAGCGGGGTCGAGCCGGACACCGTGGTGATCTTGGGCATGGCCGAGGGCAGGTCGGAGGTGCCGAGATCGGTGGCGGACGCCTTCGTCGCGTTCACCGTCGCGGCGTCCAGCTCGATCGGCCGGGCGGACGCGCCGCGGTACGCCTTCTGCTTGATGACCGGGCTCTGCAGCAGCAGGGCGGCCTGCGCCGGGGTGAGGGACGCCAGGCCGTCGGGGAGCAGGACGTACCAGCGGACGGTCATGCCGGCCACCGGCGGCACCGTGAACACCGTGCCGGCCCGGTAGCGCTTCCCGTCCGGCCCGGCCACGGCGCGGCCGAGGCCGGGGATGTCCGGGCCGCGGAAGGCGGGCCCCTCGGGCAGCGCGTTGAGCCAGGCCGCCGGGACCTGCCGGGGCCGCCCGGGGGTCATCGTCCGCACCGCCTCTGCCGGGACCCGCATCCGCCGGTTCGACCAGAGCATCCAGGCCTGGCCGCCCTCCTCCACGACCACGGCCGAACCCTGTTCGATCGGGGCGCCGCCGACGTCGATGCCGCCGAGCAGCGTGGTGTACGGCCTGCGCTCGTTGCCGGTGTCCACGCCGTCGGCCACGCACGCCGTCCAGGGGCCGCGGACCAGGCGGTCGGGGGCGGGCAGCGACTTGGGGGCGCCGACGATGCCGACCATCGCGTCGCGCCGGAACTTCGCGAGCGAGGCCGCGCTGACCGCGCGGACCTTCACCTGCTGCTCGCCGAGCAGCAGCCGGGCGGAGGTCACGTTGTCGACCGGGATCAGCTTCTCCTTGGGGGCGCTGTAGACGAAGACCGCGCCCGACTCCTCCTCCACGAGCACCGTCCCGGGGGCGGTGAGCGCGGTCGCGCTGCCGGGTCGGAGCAGCCCCAGGATGCCGAAGATCGCCGCCACGACCACCGCGACCAGCGCGGAGCCGAACATGGCCACGTTGTGCCGGCGCGTGGGCGTCTCCGGCAGGTCCGGCTCGCCCTGGAGCAGGGCCATGCTCAGGCGCTGGGTCATCAGCTTGTACGCCTGGTAGAGATCACGACGGGTCTGCATTCCACCTCCGCGTCGCGGTGTGACGGTAGCCGACAGCATAGAAGCGCGATCAGGTGCACGGCATCACCGGCGGGGCCGGTGAACGCCCTGTGGCCCCGGGGTTTCGGAGTGCCTAAAGCCTCCTGAACAGGCCGTCGTGACCTCCGGAAGGGCGCGGGGCGGGTGGTAGAGATGTCCCGGAACGGCGTTGATCACGGGGAGGGGTCATGGGGCAGGAGATACACGTCACGTCGGCGGCGATCCGGAGCGTCCGCACCGAGATCCGCGACGACCTGATCCCCGAGATCAGGGAGATGCGGGACATGGTGCACAGCACCGACCTGCGGGACACCGGCCCGGAGGCCCTCCGTCCCTTCGGCTGGGGCGCGGGCGGCGAGGTGGTCGTCGGGATCCGCTACCGGGACATCCGGCGGGACGTCGTCCAGAAGTTCGACGAGGCACTGGAGGTGCTGGACACGTGGCTGGAACTGCTGGAGCGGGCCGAGCGGAACTGGTGGACCGCCGAGTCGCACAGCGTCGTCGTCTACCGGTGACGGGGCCCGCGAGATGAACGACATCCCACCGTCGGCGCGCGCCGCGGGCGTCCCTCCGCTGCCGCCGGGCTGGCAGCCGGCCACACCGCAGCCGACGACTTGGACGCCGCCCCCGCAGCCGCCGGCCTGGCCGCCGCCGCAGCCCTCCCACGCGACCTGGACGCCGCAGCAGCCGCAGCGGTCACGGCCGCCCCAGGCGTCCGGCGGGGGTGCCCACCGGTGGCCGTCCGGGGGCGGGCGGCACCGGGCCCCGTCGCCCTACCGGCCGTCCCCCGGCGTGGCCGCGAAGAACGCCAAGACCGTGATGACCGACGCCTCCAAGATCATCAGTAGCCTGCAGAAGGGGTCGCGGCTGGCGCCCACCCTGTACGCGGGTGTGGTGATCGCGGCGACCGCGGTGGCCAACGTGCCCGGGATGGCCGACGTCTACAACAACTGGGAGTCCCTGCACTCACGGCTGGACACCGCCGTCAAGAGTTACTCGGCGGCCCTGCTCACCACGGGCTCCCAGGGCTGGATCGCGGACGACCGCGACGCGTACGAGGACGCCGTGCGGCACTTCCAGGAGGGCCTGGAGAGCATGCGCGGCTACATCAAGACCATCGCGGGCATCGTCGACGAGATCGGCGACGCCTACCGCGCCTACTGGGTGGCGATCGCCCGGCTGGCCGCGACGTTCCTGCTCCTCGCGACGATCGCCGCCGCCATGCTCCTGACGCCCTGGGCGGGGTCGGCGGCCCTCAACCTCCGGATGCTCGGCACCCTGGCCACCCAGATCATCGGCGTCTCCACAGGAGCGCTGTGGAAGCTCGTCGAGGTGGTGGCCAGCGGCTTCGCGGTCTACTTCGGCGGCAAGGCCATCTTCCAGATGTACAACCTCGAACCCACCGGCGCGGCGCGGATCGACTTCACCCAGGCCGAGATCAGGATCGGCGACCTGCCGTCCTTCCAGAAGCCGCCGTCCCCCGGGAACACGCCCCAGCCCCCGCCGTCGGCCGGGAAGACGCCCGGAGGCGCGCCCGGGAACGCGCCCCAGCCCCCGCCACCGGCCGGGAACGTGCCCGGCCTCCCGCCGAGTGCGGGCTTCCAGTGGCTTTCCCCCAGGCAAGAGACTCCGGAGCCGGCCAGATGACGAGATTCGACCCCGAGAACCCGCGCGTGGAGAGCCCGGAGGACCTCGACGAGGTCGTACGGCA
Source organism: Streptosporangium sp. NPDC053982 (assembly GCF_055585205.1). Lineage (NCBI taxonomy): Bacteria > Bacillati > Actinomycetota > Actinomycetes > Streptosporangiales > Streptosporangiaceae > Streptosporangium > Streptosporangium sp. NPDC053982. The sequence continues at coordinate 17,946 of NZ_JBVJKQ010000017.1, read as the reverse complement.
CAGCGAGCGGGTGATGGCCGGGCTGGCGGAGGCCCAGCGGGAGCTCGCGGCCGTGACGGGCGAGGGGACCGCCGCCGACGGCATGGTCCGCGCGGAGGTGGACGGCGCCGGCCGGATCCGGCGGATCGCCTTCGACGCGCGTGCGGCGCGGATGGGTACCGCGGAGCTGGCCGAGGCGGCGACGGAGGCGGTACGGGCGGCGCAGGAGGAGGCGGCGCGCCGCAACGACGAGCTGCTCAGGGCGGCGACGGGCGGCGCGCCGGTCGCCCTGGACATGGAGCGCGCCCGCCGGGAGTTCGAGGCGATCGGCGCGGACCTGGCGCGCACCCTGCGCGACCTGACGGAGAAGTGGTGACCCCGGCCCCACCGTGACCCCGGCCCCACCGTGACCCCGGCCCCGCCGTGACCCCGGCCCCGGAACCGGCGGGTCGCCTCTCCGTCCGCCTCCGGAACCGGCGAGGCCCGCCTCCCCTCCACCGAACCGTGGTGGAGGGGAGGCGGGCCTCTTCATGCCCGGGGCCGGGAGGTCCGCCGTGACCGCCGGGAGCCGGCGGTCACGGCGTCCGCGGGTGTCAGCCGCAGTTGGCCCAGCCGGAGCTCGTGTCACCGGTGGAGGAGCCGCCGCTGACGCGGACGCACTTCCCCTTGCCGGACAGGATCACCGGCCCGGCGTAGAACTCGTAGCTGCCCCGGTCGGTCTTGCTCTCGCCGTTCTGGACCTCCAGGGTCGCCCAGACCGGGCTGGCGACGCCCACGTTGGCGGTCTTCATCGTGACCGCGCAGTTGAGGCCGTTGGAGGAGTTGTAGAGCTGGTAGGCGGTCCCACCGGCGAACGGGACCGACCGCTGCACGTAGAAGCCCGCCCCGCAGACCTTCTCGGGGGAGTACGGGTTCGTACGGGTCGGCGGCGTCGGCCTCTCCGGGGCGCTCGTCGACGGCCGGCTCGTCGGGGCCGGCGGGATCACCGTCGGCACCGCCGTACGGGTCGGCTTCGGCGACCACGTCGGTTTGGGCGGCTGTGTCGGCTCCACCGTACGGGTCGGCTTCGGCGACGAGGTGGGCCTGGGCGACCAGGTCCTGGTGGGCTTCGGCTCCGCCGTGCGCGTCGGCCTCGGCGACCAGGTCGGCCTCGGCGTGTGCGTCGGCCTGGGCGCCCGCGTGGCGGTCGCCGTGGGCACCGGCGTGGGGATCCACGTCGGGCTCACGCTCGGCTGGGGCGTCGTCGGGGCCGTGGGCACCGGGGTGGCGGGTCCGCTCGGCTGGGGCGTCTCCGGAGCCGTGGGCGCCGGGGAACCCCCGTCGGTCGGCTGGGGCGTCGCGGGACCGCTCGGCGGCGGCGTGGGGGCCGGTGTCGGGTCGACCTCCGGCTTGTTGTGGTTCCTCCCTCTGCCGTGGCCGTTGCCGTTCCCATTGCCGTCGGTGGGCTGTGCCGTCGGCTGGGCCGGGGCCGTCGGCTGTGCCGTGGGCTGGGCCGGGGCCGTGGGCACCGGCACGGGCGGCGCGGTGGGATAGGCCGTGATCGAAGGGATCGGCGGGGGGAGCGGGGTCTCCGTGGCCAGCTTCATCGGCGAGACGTCCGGGACCTGGGGATCGACCGTGGCGTTCCACGGCACGGTCACCTTGGCCGTCGGCTGGTCGCCGATCCCGCCCTGGTCGCCGTACCCGCCGGTGTCGCCGCCGCCGTCACCCTGACCCTGGTCCTGGCTCTGGCCCTGGCCGTTTCCCTGCGCGACCCTGGACAGGCCGGAGTGGCCGTCGCCGCCCTGGGCCGCGACCTGTTCCGTGCTGCCGAGCGAGGTGTACTGCCCGGCAGCCCAGATCCCGGCGCCGGACAGCAGGACGGCCCCGCCCACGCAGGCGGCCAGCGCCACGGAGAGCTTGCCGTTCCTGGGCCGCTTCTCGGGCTCGGGGGCCAGCTGCATCACGACGGGCCCCTGCGGGTCCGGCGGAGGCGGGTCGCTGGGGAGCGGCGGCGCGCCCCAGCCGGAGGGGACCGCCGGCTGCGGGAGGGTGGCCTCAGGGCGGCCCGGTACGGGGGCCTGCGGCGCCTCGGGCAGCCAGTCGTCCCCGGTGATCTGGGGCACCTGCTGCTCGCCGAGCAGGCGGAGCATGGCGGCCTTGGTGTCCGGCCGCTCCTGGGGGCGCTTGCTCAGGCAGACGGCGAGGAGGCCGGCCAGGTCGGCGGGCAGGCCGACCAGGTTGGCCGGGCCGTTCATGAGCCTGTCCAGCTGTCCGCCGAACGGGGAACGTCCGGTGGCCGCGTACAGGACGGTGGCGGCCCAGGAGAAGACGTCGGCCGGCCTGCCGGGGACGGCGCCGGTCCCCGGGGTGAGCTCGGCCTGGATGTGCTCGGGGGCGCGGTAGTCGGGCTCGGGGCCGATGACGCCGAGGCCGATGTCGCAGACGAGCGGCCCGTCGGGGCCGAGGAGCACGGTGTCGGGGCTGAGGCCCCCGTGGGTCATGCCGGAGAGGTGGACGGCGGTCAGCGCGGTGAGGGTGGCGACGGCGAGCCGCTCCAGCGCGTCGCCGGTCAGGGGACCGTCGGCGGTCACGGCCTCGCGCAGCGAGCGTCCTTCGATGTGCTCGCGCACGACATAGGGGGTGTCGCCGTCCCAGCCGACCTCGATCAGCTTCGCGGTGTGCGCGCCGGAGACCCGCCTGACGGCCTCCAGGCCGTCGGTGATCTGCGCTCGCGCGCCGGGGTCGATCCCGGGCCGCGGAGGCAGGATCCGGATCGCGCGCAGGGTGTCCTCGTCCGGCAGGTGACCCAGATGAACGGGGGGCTGAAGGCGGCCGAGACGGCCGACGAGAACGTATGGACCTATACGCTCTGGATCTTCAGCCAGTAATGGGTTTAAATCGCCCATTTCACTCCTTCTGGCTCAACTTGCCATCAAAACCGCTGATTGGCGGTCTAGTACTATCGAACCAAACGTGCGTCACGAAATTCACATAATTCACATCTCTTTCACGCCCCGTTCTCCAGCGCCCCCGCCCGCCACCTCCGGCGGCGCCCCGCCGGGATCGCGACGCCGGCCACGACGACCACGCCCGCCGCGGCGAACGAGCCGAGCGCGACCCACCCGGCGATCGACATGCTCCGGACGTCCTTCACCGGCGCCGGCCGTATCGCGCCGGGCGGCAACGGGACGGGCGGCGGCGGCGCGAGCGCGACGGCCTCCGAGGGCAGCACGGCCGTGACGGCCAGCAGCGGGTTGACCATCCCGGCGCCGACGCCCGCCCCGGTGCCGCCGTCGGCGGTCATCGCGATGCGCCGTACCGTCGCCTCGGCGCTCAGCTCCGGGTGGTACGCGCGGACCAGCGCCGCCACCCCCGCCACGTACGGCGCGGCGAAGCTGGTGCCCCGCAGGTCCTCCCGGTAGGTGACCCACGGCCAGGTGCTCGTGATCCCCTCGCCGGGGGCCAGGACGGAGACCGGGGAACCGGTGTTGGAGAAGTCGGTACGGCGCCCGTCGGGGCCCGCCGCGCCGACCGACAGCACGCCGGGGTAGGAGGCCGGGTAGGCCGGTGTGGAGTCGTTGTTCTCGGAGTTGCCCGCCGCGGCCACGATCACCGCCCCCTTGGCCTGGGCGTAGGTGACCGCGGTGCGAAGGTCGGGCTGGTCGCTCGCCCGGACCGACACGTTGATCACGTCGGCGCCGAGGTCGGCGGCCCGCGCGATGGCCCGGGCCAGGTTGCCCACCTCGCCCTCGTCGCCGTCCGTGTGCTTGACGGAGATCAGCCTGACCTGCGGCGCGACCCCGGAGAACGGGGACTCCTTCCGCTGCCGCCCGGCGACGATGCCCGCCACCGCCGTGCCGTGGCCGTCGCAGTCGCGCGTCCCGGTGCCGGTGACGTCGTACACGGCGGCCCCGGCGAGCTGGGGATGCGTGGTGTCCAGCCCGCTGTCGACGACCGCGACGGTGATCCCGGCGCCCTTGGTCAGCCGCCACACGTCCCGCAGGCTGAGCCGCCGCTGGCCCCAGGGCTCGGCGATGCTCTTCGTGCCGGGCTTCGGCGCGCACTGCCTGGGCTCGGCCGCCCGCGCGGCGGGCGGCCTCTCGGGTGCCGGGACCGCCCGCGCCGCTGCGGGCGGCCCCAGGGCCGCCGCGGCCGCCGCCAGCAGCGACACGACGGCTAGTGTCCGGCTGATCACCATGTGTCCCCCCGGGCTGGGTGAATACCGGGCGAAACACTACTCAACCCGATCAAGGGGCGTCATGCCGACGCCCGAATCCCCGGTCGTGTCCCGGGGAGCGCCCCGGGACACGACCGGGCGGCCCGGGGAGGTGGCCGGGCGGCCGGTGGACCGTCGCGGGCCGGCCCGTTCTCGCGCGGCGGCACCGCCGGGCGGTCGGGGGACGCCACCGGGCCGCCCTAAGCTGCTGTCGTGCGAGGACGGGCCGCCGGACGCGACGGCGGCCGTCCGGTTCGCGGAGGAACGCGGCGAGGAGCGGCATGAGCGAGTATCCGTGGGGCGAGGCGACCGCCACCGGGGTCGGATCCCACCCGGGGGAGGAGCACGAGGAGGCGATCAGGGTCGTCTTCGGGGAACTGCCCGCCCTGCCCTACCTCCCGGAGCTGCCCGCGCGCGGAGTCGGCGCCGACATGGTCGGCAGGACCGCCTCGCTGCTGGTGGAGCTGCCGGTGGAGGTGCAGCCGTCCGGGTGGCGGTTCACCGACCGGCCGGGACGCGACCTGAGACGGGCCCGTGACCACCTGCGGCGCGACCTCGACGCGCTGGAGGAGGCGGCGCAGGGGTACGAGGGCCCGCTGAAGATCCAGGCGGCCGGGCCGTGGACGATGGCCGGGGCGATCGAGCTGCGGCACGGCGACAAGACGCTCGCCGACCCCGGCGCGGTGCGCGACCTGACCGCCTCCCTCGCCGAGGGGCTCGCCGCCCACCTCGCCGACGTGCGGCGCAGGGTGCCCGGGGCCACGGAGATCGTCCTGCAGCTCGACGAGCCGGGGCTGCCGGGCGTCCTGGCCGGCACGGTGCCGACCGCCTCGGGCTTCGGGCGGCTGCCGGCCGTCGACGCCCAGGTCGCCGCCGAACGGCTGGGCGCGGTGCTGCCCGCCGGGGCGTTCCCGGTCGTGCACTGCTGCGCCCCGGACGTTCCCCTCAGGCTCCTCCGTACGGCGGGCGCCCGGGGGATCTCGCTGGACGCCGCCCTGCTGCGGCGGCGTGACGAGGACGCGATCGGTGAGGCGATCGAGGCCGGGACGGCCCTGTTCCTCGGCGTGGTGCCCGGGACCGACGCCCCGCTGCCCGACGTGGGGGTGGTCGCCCGGCCCGCCGTCGAGCTCTGGCGCCGCCTCGGCTTCCCCGCCGCGACGCTCGCCTCGCAGGTCGTCCTGACCCCCTCCTGCGGGCTGGCCGGGGCCTCGCCCGCCTACGCCAGGGCCGCCCTGGCGAAGGTGCGCGGCGCGGCGCTGGTGCTGCGGGAGGATCCCGGCGAGTGACCCGTCCGGACCGTCCTTTCCGGGGGCCGAGGCGGTCCCCGCATTGTCGGTGCGCGGCGATAGCGTTCCACTTGGGAGTTCGCTGCTTCTGCGGCCCCCGGCCGGGGTCGCCGGCCGGCCGGTTCGCGGTGACGAGGGGAGATCTTGGGTGATGGGCGCTGAGACGGAGTCCGGGGTCGCGCCGGCGTCGGCGAGGAAACGGCACGCCGAGCTGGCCGAGCTGGTCGACGAGGCCAACTGGCGTTACTACGTGCTCGACGCGCCCACCGTGAGCGACGCCCAGTACGACACGTGGATGCGCGAGCTGCAGGGGCTGGAGGAGGAGCACCCCGCCCTGCGCACGCCCGACTCCCCGACCCAGAGGGTCGGCGCGCCGATCACCAGCGACTTCGCCTCGGTGGCCCACCTGCGGCGGATGGAGAGCCTGGACAACGCGTTCAGCGCCGAGGAGACGGCCGCCTGGCAGGCGCGGGCCGAGCGGCTGGCCGAGCGCGACCCGGCCCCCTACCTGTGCGAGCTGAAGATCGACGGCCTGGCGATCGCGCTGGTGTACGAGAAGGGCCGCCTGGTGCGCGGGGCCACCCGCGGCGACGGCCGGGTCGGCGAGGACGTGACGGCGAACGTCCGGACCCTCGCCGACGTGCCGCAGCGCCTGACCGGCGACGGCGTCCCCGACCTGCTGGAGGTCCGGGGCGAGGTCTACATGCCCGTCGAGGGGTTCGGGCGGCTCAACGAGCAGCTGGTCGAGGCGGGCAGGCAGCCGTTCGCCAACCCGCGCAACTCCGCCGCCGGCTCGCTGCGGATGAAGGACCCGCGGGAGACCGCGCGGCGACCTCTGCGGATGATCGTCCACGGGGTCGGCCCCTGGGAGGGCGGCGCCCCGATGCCCGCCTCGCAGTCGCAGATCTACGAGAGGTTGCGCGAGTTCGGGCTGCCGGTGAGCGACCTCTACCGGGTCGTCGGCGGCCTCGACGAGATCAACGCCTACATCGAGTACTACCGCGAGCACCGCCACGACCCCGCCTACGAGATCGACGGCGTCGTGGTGAAGATCGACGGGGTCGACCTCCAGCGCGAGCTCGGCTCCACCAGCCGGGCGCCGCGCTGGGCGATCGCCTACAAGTACCCGCCGGAGGAGGTCAACACCAGGCTCCTCGACATCCAGGTGGGCGTCGGCCGCACCGGCAGGGTCACCCCGTTCGGCGTCATGGAGCCGGTCGTCGTGTCCGGCTCCACGGTCGAGCGCGCCACCCTGCACAACGCCTCCGAGGTCGTGCGCAAGGGCGTGCGGATCGGTGACACGGTGGTGCTGCGCAAGGCCGGCGACGTGATCCCGGAGATCGTCAAGCCGGTCGAGGAGCTGCGCGACGGCACCGAGCGGGAGTTCGTGATGCCGGCGCACTGCCCGGAGTGCGGCACCGAGCTGGCCTACGAGAAGGAGGGCGACGCCGACCTGCGCTGCCCCAACACCAGGTCCTGTCCCGCCCAGCTCCGTGAGCGGATCTTCTTCGCGGCCGGTCGCAGGGCCTTCGACATCGAGGGCCTGGGCTACGTCGCGGCCACCGCGCTGACCCAGCCGCTGCCCCCGCAGCAGCCGCTGATCCGCACCGAGGCCGACCTGTTCGACCTGACCGCCGAGCAGCTCCTGCCGATCCGCTCGGTGGTCCGCGACCCCGACACCGGGCTGCCTAAGACCGACCCGGAGACCGGCGAGCCGAGGATCGTCTCCTTCTTCGCCAACCAGAGCGGCGGGCTGAGCAAGAACGCCGAGAAGATGCTCCAGGAGCTGGAGCGGGCCAAGACGAAGGAGGAGACGACCGTGGCGCGGGTCCTGGTCGCGCTCTCCATCCGGCATGTCGGCCCGCCCACCGCCCAGGCCGTCGCCGCCGAGTTCCGTTCGATCGACGCGATCGCCGCCGCCTCCGAGGAGGAGCTCGCCGCGGTCGAGGGCGTCGGCCCGCGGGTGGCCGCCGCGATCCACGACTGGTTCCAGGTCGACTGGCACCGGGAGATCGTCGACCGGTGGAGGGCCGCCGGGGTGCGGATGGAGGACGAGGCGCCCGCCGACCTGCCCCCGCAGACTCTCGCCGGGCTCACCTTCGTGGTGACCGGCACGCTGGCCGGCCTCACCCGTGACGAGGCCGGCACGGCCCTGGCGAGCCGGGGCGGCAAGGTGGCGTCCTCGGTCTCCAAGAAGACGTCCTTCGTGATCGTGGGCGAGAACGCCGGGTCCAAGTTCGACAAGGCGGTCAAGCTGGGCGTGCCGATCCTCGACGAGGAGGGCCTGAAGGTCCTCCTGGAGGACGGGCCCGAGGCCGCGGCCGGGCTGACGGTCACGCCCGAGGCGTGACCGGGACGGCCCCGCCCCGGACATGCCGGGACGGGGCCGTCTCATGGTCTCCGCCGGGGCACGGGCCGTACGGCGGGCGGAGAACGGTGGAACGGGTGGCCGGTCGGCCGGGCGACGGGCCGGGCGGTGGGCCGAGGGCGGCAGAATGATCGGCGGGCCGGGAGGCGGCCGGGGAACGAGGGCGACCGGACGCGGCCGGGAGGCGGCCGGGGGCGAGGACGGGGACGGCCGGGCACGGCGGGAAGACGGCGGGAAGACGGGGAACGGGAGGGCGGCCGGCGAGGCGGACGGGAAAACGGACGACGAGCCGGAGGACGGGAAGACGGGGAGAGACGGCGGGGAAAACGGGGTAACCACTCAAACCCACTCGTAACGGAACGTGCCCAACCGGTTTCGCGAAGTGGCCCAAAGGCCGTACTCTCCCATAGGGAACTAATGGGGGTTTTGTTATTCATGGCTGACCCGAATGACACTCGCGACACCGGCCCACGTGCGGGCTCACCACTGTGGACCTACCTCACCGTCGTGATCACGCTCGGGGCCGCCGTCCTCGCGGCGGCGCAGTGGCGACTCGGCCCGGCGGAGACGCTCGTCCTCGCCCGCAGCCCGATGTTCTGGATGCTCACCGTTCTGGTCGTGCTCGGGGAACTGCGACCGGTCCTGCTGTCGTCGTCGACGTCCGTGGGCGGCACCTACCCGTCGACGATGTTCATCTTCGCCGCGCTCCTGCACTACGGCATGCCGGTCGCCGTGCTGATCCAGGCGGTCGGCATCGTCGTCAACGCGGCCGTCACCCGCCGGGCGTGGCACCGGGTCATGTTCAACATCGCGCAGACGACGCTGGCCTGCGCCGCCGCCGGCGCGGTGCTGGAGACGCTCGGCCACCAGCCCGTCACGGCGGGCGGGCGGACGCCCGCCGGCTCCGACCTGCTCGCGATCGCCCTGGCCGGGCTCGCCTACTTCACGGTGCGGGGGCTGCTGGTCTCCGGGGCGGTGGCACTGCACGAGCGCCGCTCGGTCCACCGGGTGGTCCGGGCGGCGATCGGCCACCAGAGCCTGGTCTACGCCGGGCTGATCGGGCTGGCGCCGCCGGTCGTGGTGGTGATGAACCACTCCCCGGCGCTGGTCCCGCTGTTCGTCGCGCCGATGGCCGCCGTCTACTTCACCGCCACCCTGTCGCTCCGCCGCGACCACCAGGCGATGCACGACGGGCTGACCGGGCTGCCCAACCGCAAGCTGCTCGTGCTGCGCACCGAGGAAGCGCTTGCAGAGGCCCGGCCGGGTGAGCGGGTCGGCCTGTTCCTGCTCGACCTCGACCGGTTCAAGGAGGTCAACGACACCCTCGGCCACCCGGTGGGCGACCGGCTGCTGCAGATCGTGGCGCACCGGCTGACCCACAGCGTGCGGCCGGGCGACGTGGTGGCCCGGCTCGGCGGCGACGAGTTCGCCGTGCTGCTGCCCTCGGTGCGCGACGCCGTCGCCGCCCGCGAGGTCGCCGCGCGGCTGCGGGTGGCCCTCACCGAGCCGGTCCGGCTGGAGGGGATGACCTTCGACCTCGACGCCTCGGTCGGCATCGCGCTCCACCCCGACCACGCCCCCGACTTCGAGCTGCTGATGCAGCGCTCCGACGTGGCGATGTACCTCGCCAAGGAGGGGCGGACGGGCGTCGAGGTCTACGTCGCGGAGAAGGACCGCAACAGCCCCGACCGGCTCAACCTCCTGGGCGACCTGCGCCGGGCCATCGACCGCTCCGAACTGCGGCTGCACTACCAGCCCAAGCTGGACCTGGCCGTCGGTGAGGTGCGGGGCGTGGAGGCGCTGCTGCGCTGGCGTCACCCGGAGCGGGGGATGATCTCGCCCGGGGAGTTCGTGCCCATGGCCGAGCAGTCCTACCTCATGCGGCACCTCACCCAGTACGTCGTGGACGCGGCCCTGGAGCAGGCCGCGCACTGGTGGCGCGCCGGCCTGCACGAGCAGATCTCCGTCAACGTCTCCGCCCGCGACCTGCTCGACTCGGCGCTGCCCGACCGCCTGGAGGCCGGCCTGGCCTACCACCGGCTGCCGCCCAAGGCGATCCAGCTGGAGGTGACCGAGCGCGTCCTGATGACCGACCAGTCCTACACCGCCGACGCCGTACGCGCCCTGGTCTCGCTGGGCGTGCCGCTGGCACTGGACGACTTCGGCACCGGCTACTCCTCGCTGGTGCGCCTGCAGCGGCTGCCGGTCGCCGAGGTGAAGATCGACTCCTCGTTCGTCCACCGGATCGGCCAGTCCTCCGACGACGAGCGGATCGTCCGCTCCATCGTCGACCTGGTCCGCTCCCTGGGCCTGCGCTCGGTCGCCGAGGGCGTCGAGTCCGCCGAGGTGGCCGACCGGCTGACCGCCATGGGATGCGACCTCGCCCAGGGCCGGCTGTTCGCCGCGCCGATGCCCGCCGCCGAGGCCACCGCCTGGCTGCACGAGCACCGCGGCCGCGCCCTGCCCGGCCTGACCCTGCTGCGTTCCGGAGAGGTCCTCGACGTCCGGACGGCGTGACACCGGCTCCCGCGGGCGGGTCGTGGGGGGCGAGCGGTCAGGCACGTCGAGTCACGCGCCCTAAGATGACAGTGTCCAATTGCCATTCCACGAGACGGGTTCAACGACTCATGTCCGCCATAACCCGCGACGAGGTCGCTCACCTCGCCCGGCTGTCCCGGCTGGCGCTGGCCGACGAGGAACTCGACCACTTCGCCGCCCAGCTCGATGTGATCATCGGTGCGGTCGCCCGCGTCGCCGAGGTGGCGGCCGACGACATCCCGCCGTCCTCGCACGCGCTCCCGCTCACCAACGTCTACCGCCCCGACGAGGTACGGCCCGGCCTCACACCCGAGCAGGCCCTGGCCGGCGCCCCCGCGGTCGAGGACGACCGCTTCCGCGTTCCGCGCATCCTCGGGGAGGAAGCATGAGTCTCACTCACAAGACCGCCGCCGAGCTCGGCGCCCTGATCGCCTCGGGCGAGGTCTCGGCCGTCGAGGTCGCCCAGGCCCACCTCGACCGGATCGCCGCGGTGGAGCCGCAGGTCAACGCCTTCCTCCACGTCGACGCCGAGACGACCCTGGAGCAGGCCCGCGCCGTCGACGCCCGCCGGGCCGCCGGGGAGCGCCTCGGCCCGCTCGCGGGCGTGCCGATCGCGCACAAGGACGTCTTCACCACCGCCGACATGCCGACCACCGCCGGCTCGAAGATCCTCGAAGGCTGGCGCCCGCCGTACGACGCGACGGTGACGCGGCGGCTGCGCGAAGCCGGTCTGGTGATCCTCGGCAAGACCAACCTCGACGAGTTCGCGATGGGCTCCTCCACCGAGAACTCCGCCTACGGCCCCACGCACAACCCGTGGGACCTGACGCGGATCCCGGGCGGCTCCTCCGGCGGCTCCTCGGCCGCGGTCGCCGCCTACGAGGCCCCGCTGTCCACCGGCACCGACACCGGCGGCTCGATCCGCCAGCCCGCCGCGGTCACCGGCATCGTCGGTATGAAGCCGACCTACGGCGGTTCCTCCCGCTACGGCCTGATCGCCTTCGCGAGCTCCCTGGACACCCCGGGCCCGTTCGCACGCAACGTCATGGACGCCGCGCTGCTGCAGGAGGCGTTCTCCGGCCACGACCCGCTCGACTCGACGTCCATCGACGCCCCGGTGCCGAGCGTCGTCGAGGCCGCCCGCCAGGGCGACGTGGCGGGGCTGCGCATCGGCGTGGTCAAGGAGTTCGGCGGCGGCGGCTACCAGCCGGGCGTGCTCGCCCGCTTCCGCGAGACGGTGGAGCTGCTGGAGTCGCTCGGCGCCAAGGTCGTCGAGGTCTCCTGCCCGTCGTTCACCGTCGCCCTGCCGGCGTACTACCTCATCGCGCCGTCGGAGTGCTCGTCCAACCTCGCCCGCTTCGACGCCATGCGGTACGGCCTGCGCGTCGGTGACGACGGCACGCGCAGCGCCGAGGAGGTCATGGCGCTGACCCGGGCCGCCGGCTTCGGCCCCGAGGTCAAGCGGCGCATCATCCTCGGCACCTACGCGCTGTCCAGCGGCTACTACGACGCCTACTACGGCCAGGCGCAGAAGGTCCGCACGCTGATCGCCCGCGACTTCGAGGCCGCCTTCGGCCAGGTGGACGTGCTCATCTCGCCCACCACGCCGACCACGGCGTTCCCGATCGGCGAGCGCGCCGACGACCCGATGGCGATGTACCTCGCCGACCTGTGCACCATCCCGGCCAACATGGCCGGCAACGCGGCGATCTCGGTGCCGTGCGGCCTGGCCGACGAGGACGGCCTGCCGGTCGGCCTGCAGATCATGGCCCCGGTGCTCGGCGACGACCGCTGCTACCGGGTCGCCGCCGCGGTGGAGAACGCCCTGGAGTCCCGCTGGGGCGGGACCCTGCTGTCCAAGGCCCCGGCGCTGTAAGGGCACCCGGGCAGACACGGCGACGGACGCGACAGGGGGGAGCGGCGGCATGATCACTCGGATCGAGATCGACGGGTTCAAGTCATTCTTGAACTTCGACCTCGACGTGCCGCCCTTCCTGGTGCTGGTCGGTCCCAACGCCAGCGGCAAGTCGAACCTGCTCGACGCCCTGGGGTTCGTCGCCGACGAGGTCACCGGGGCCGGCGGGCTGATGGGCGCGACCCGCGGGCTGCCCGCCGAGCAGTTCCACCGGGTGGCGCGCGGCACCCCGGTGCCGGGCTTCGTCGTCTCGGTGGAGGCCCTGGTCGCCCCGGAACCCGGCGCGCTGCTGCCGATCCGGATCGACGCGGGCGCGGAGATGGTGCTGCGGATCCCCCGGGCCAGCGGCCCGGTCGTCAGCCACGCGGTCCGCCAGATCCCGGAGGAGCTGCTGGAGCTGGTGGTGGAGGACCCGGAGCCGGAGAGCACGCCCCGCCGTACGGTGCGGGCCTGGCGCAGGCACGCGCCCTCGCCGCGGACCATGCGTCGCAGGAGCGTCCCGGCCGACACCGGGCCGCTCACCGGCGACGGCGCCAACCTCGCCGCGGTGCTCGCCCGGATGGCCGGGACGGCGGCGCTGGCCGACCTGATGGCCGACCTCGCCGGGATCCTGCCCGGCGTGGCCGACCTGGTGTCCCGCGTCGAGCGGGGAGAGTGCTCCTTCGACCTGGTCCTCGACGGCCAGGGGCCGGTGCCGGCCGCGCTGCTGTCGGACGGCACCCTGCGGGTCCTCGCCCTGCTGGCGGCCCTGCACGACCCCGGCCACCCCTGCACCCTCCTGGTGGAGGAGATCGAGAACGGCGTGCACCCCGCCCGCGTCGGCGAGCTGCTCCGGCGCGTCCGGCAGCGGGTCGCCATGCCCGGAGGCGCGGAGCCGTTCCGGCAGGTGATCGTCACCAGCCACTCCCCGGCGGTGGTGGCCGAGACCTACCGCACCGATCCGGACGCGCTGACCTTCCTCGACACCGCCGTCCGCGTCGACCCCGACAACGACCGGGTGTCGCGGGTGACCGTGGCGAAGTCGGTCCAGCCGTACGGCGAGCCGGGCACGTTCGTCTCGCCCCGGCAGGTCCGCGAGTACCTCGGCGCGGCGGCATGACGCCCCGCTCGCTGGTCCCCGGTCTGATCGCGGAGGGGGAGGCCGCCGAGAGCTTCCTCGGCATCGTGATCTCCCGGCAGCTCCGGGAGCTGACCTGGATGTCGCCCCACGTGGTCGACGTCGAGGCCACGGAGGTCGTGAACTGCGGCCGTGACCGCGTGGTGGCCGCGATGCAGGAGCTCGCGGCCGACTGCCACCTGCTGTTCACCCACAACGTCGAGTGGGAGCGCGGCAAGATCGGCGGACGGGCCGACGGCGTCCGATACCACTCCCACTACCTGGTTCCGGTGGTCAGCCTGGGTGACACCGAGGCGTGGCTGCTCGCCGACCCCGGAGTGTGGGCGAGACTGGAGGGGAGCGACCTCAGCCGGCTGCCCACCCGGCCGCGCGACGTCGCCAGGATCACCGACCCCGGCGAGGTCCTGGCCGCGACCGTCCCCCGGCGGGGCAAGCCCCTGCGCGACTACTTCCAGTACATCGGACGCAACATCGATCTCGGCGTGCTGGCCCAGGTGCCCGCCTACGCGGACTGGGTGGCCGAGACGCGGAACGCATTGAAAGGACTCGGGTACCTGTGAGCGGCACGGCCGCCCTCAGCGACTAAGGAAGAAATGGTGAACGACCAGTGAGCACGGAAACGCTGATGCCGTACGACGAGGCGCTGGAGCGCTTCGAGCCGGTGCTCGGCCTGGAGACGCACGTCGAGCTCGGCACGGCGTCGAAGATGTTCTGCGGTTGCCCGACCACGTTCGGCGCCCCGCCGAACACGCACGTGTGCCCGGTCTGCCTGGCCCTGCCCGGCGCGCTGCCGACGGCCAACGCCGCGGCCATCGAGGCGACGATCCGCATCGGCCTGGCCCTCAACTGCTCGATCGCCGAGTGGTGCCGCTTCGCCCGGAAGAACTACTTCTATCCGGACATGCCGAAGAACTACCAGATCAGCCAGTACGACGAGCCGCTCTGCTTCGACGGCTACCTTGACGTCGAGGTGAACGGCGAGGTCGTACGGGTCGAGATCGAGCGGGTCCACCTGGAAGAGGACACCGGCAAATCCACCCACGTGGGTGGCGCGACCGGCCGCATCCACGGCGCCGACTACTCGATCGTCGACTACAACCGGGCCGGCATCCCGCTGGTGGAGATCGTCACCAAGCCGATCCCCGGCACCGACCGGCTCGCCCCCGAGGTCGCCCGCGCCTACGGCACCGAGCTGCGCGAGCTCGTCCGCGGCCTCGGTGTCTCGGACGTGCGCATGGAGGAGGGCTCCATGCGGTTCGATGTGAACGTCTCCCTCATGCCGCGCGGATCCTCGGAGTGGGGCACCCGTACCGAGACCAAGAACGTCAACTCGCTGCGCAGCGTCGAGCGCGCCGTCCGAGGCGAGATCGAGCGCCAGGCGGCCGTCCTGGCCGGCGGCGGCCGGATCGTCCAGGAGACCCGCCACTTCCACGAGGACACCGGCTCCACCACGTCCGGACGGTCCAAGGAGGAGGCGCAGGACTACCGCTACTTCCCCGAGCCCGACCTCGTGCCGATCGCCCCCGACCCCGCCTGGGTCGCCGAGCTCAAGGCCACGCTGCCCGAGCTGCCCGGCGCGCGGCGCAAGCGGCTGCAGCAGGAATGGGGCGTCTCCGACCTCGACATGCAGTCCATGCACAACGCCGACGCCATCGACCTGGTCGAGGCGACGGTCGCGGCCGGCGCCCCGCCGGCGGACGCCCGCAAGTGGTGGATGGGCGAGCTGGCCCGTCGCGCCAACGAGGCCGGGACGCCGCTGCGGGAGCTGCGCATCACCCCCGACGAGATCGCCCGGGTGTGCGCGATGGTCGCCGGCGGCGCGCTGAACGACAAGCTGGCTCGCCAGGTGCTGGAGGGCGTGCTGAACGGCGAGGGCACCCCCGACGAGGTGGTGGCCGCGCGCGGCCTGCAGATCGTCAACGACGAGGGCGAGCTGTCGGCGATCATCGATCAGGTGCTGGCGGGCAACGCCGACGCGGCCGACAAGGTCCGGGGCGGCAAGATCGCCGCGGTCGGCGCGCTGGTCGGTGGTGTCATGAAGGCCAGCCGCGGCAAGGCCGACGCGGGCCGAGCCCGCGAGCTCATCCTGGAGAAGCTCGGCGTCTCCGAGTAGTGCCCCTCCGGGGCTCCGGGGAGCACTCCCCGGAGCCCCGGAGCCGGCCGGGGCGTCCCGGCGGTGAACGGCATGGAGAGGCACGTGAAAGACCAATTGTTACGTCTTTCCGGGGCTTCGCCGGGGGTTCTGGTTTAGGGTTGCGGCAGGGAAGAGCCGGACGCGGGACGCAGGAGGAGCCGGGGCTGTGGGGAACGCCGGATCACCGACGGACCCGCCGACCGACCCGTTCGCGGCGGTGCCCCTTCCCACCCGGCCCGTCCGCCCGGGAGCCCGCGGCATCGCCCCGGTCTCCGGAGACGGCTCCGGGAACGGCTCGCGCCTGCCACCGGGCGTCTCACCCGACATCTTCGGATCTCCCGTCCCGACCCCCGCCTCCGCACGGCCCTCCGGCACCGCCGGGGGGACCGGCCTGCCGCCCGTGACCCCGGCCGCCCAGCCCTGGCGGGTGGCCGCCCAGCCCGAGAGCTCCCTGCAGCAGCGGACCCTGCGGGACGAACCGTCCCTGATGCCCGGCGGCCCGGCGAGGCCCGAGCCGTCCCCCTCCGGTGAGGAGGACCCGCCTCCGCGCCGCCTCCGCCGGATCATCGCCGCGGTACTGGCCCTGATGGTGCTGGCCGGCGCCGCCTACGCCGGCGCCGCGATCCTCATGTCCGGGAAGATGCTGCCCGGCACCCGGGTCCGCGGCGTCCCCATCGGCGGGCTGACCGCGACCGAGGCCGCCGACCGGCTCAGGGGCGAACTGGCCGACGAGGAGACCAAGGACGTCGTCGTCCGGGCCGCGGGCAAGAAGTACGCGATCGACCCCGACAAGGCCGGGCTGGAGTTCGACGTCGTCTCGACCATCGACCAGGCGTCCAGCGGTTTTCCCAGCCCGCCCCAGGTCTGGCGGGCGCTGACCGCCACCACCGACCTGAAGCCCGAGGTCAGCGTCGAGCCCGAGCTCCTCAACTCCACCGTCGAGGCCCTGGCCAGGAAGGTCGACGTCGAGGTGCGGGAGGGGGCCGTCACCTTCGAGGGCCTCAAGCCCGTGGCCGTCACCCCGGCGTCCGGCCGGAAACTGGACCGTGAGGCCGCCGCCGGTGCCATCGAGAAGGCGTTCCTCGGGCCCGCCCGGGAGGTCGAGCTGCCCGTATCGACGATCAGGCCCGAGGTCACGGCCGACACCGTCAAGCGGGTCGCGGCCGACGCGGACAAGGCCGTGTCCGGCCCGGTCATCCTCACCCACTCCGGCAGGCAGGTCCGGCTCGACACCGGGATCCTCGCCGCCCACCTGTCCTTCGAGCCCGACGGCAAGGGGGGCATGCGCCCGGTGTTCGACGCCGCCGGCGCGGTCGCGACCGTCGAGAGGAAGCTGGTCGATCCGGCGTCGGCCCCCCGCGACCCCACCTTCGAGATCGTCGGGGGCAAGCCCCGGCTGGTTCCCGGCCGCAAGGGCAAGGGCATCGACGACCAGCGGCTCGCCCGGGCGGTCACCCGGATGGTCGCCGAGGGCGGCAGCCGTACGATCCCCGTCACGCTGACGACCGTCCGGCCGCGGATCTCCGAGGCGGAGGCGCGGGGGCTCGGCATCAAACAGAAGATCAGCGAGTTCACCACGAACTTCCCCTGCTGTCAGCCCCGGGTGACCAACATCCGCACGATCGCCAAGCTCCTGGACGGCTACCTCGTCAAGCCCGGAGAGACCTTCTCCCTCAACGGCGTCATCGGTCAGCGCGACACGGCACGGGGTTTCGTCCCGGCTCCCATGATCCAGAACGGCCGGCTGGTCGACTCCGTGGGCGGCGGCATCTCCCAGTTCGTCACCACCATGTACAACGCGGTGTTCTTCGGCGGCCTGGAGGACGTCCAGCACGTACCGCACGAGTTCTACATCTCGCGTTACCCCGCGGGACGGGAGTCCACGGTCTCCTGGCCCGCGCCGGACTTCCGCTGGAAGAACGACTCCAAGTACGGCGTGCTGGTGAAGACCTCGACGACCGCCACCTCGGTCACGGTCTCCTTCTGGAGCACCAGACGGTACGACATCGAGTCGGTCTCCTCCGACCGCTACGACCTCACGCCCTTCGAGAACGCGACCGGCAGCGGGCCCGACTGCATGCCGATGACCGGCCAGCAGGGGTTCACGATCGACGTGACCCGGATCTTCAAGCAGGACGGCCGGGAGGTCAAGCGTGAGACCAGGAAGGTCGTCTACAAACCCGAGACCAACCTGACCTGCGACTCGACGGCCACCCCGGAACAGGCGGACTAACCGGGTCCCTTCTTTCGCGCTGGGGCTTTTCGCGTCTTGGGGCGGTTTCCCGGGTTCGGGGGGTCCACGCTTGTCGGGTTGGCCGGTGGCGCGCGCTGCGGTGGGTGGGTGTTCCGGCCCTCTTCGGGCCTGGGGCTTTCGCGTCTCTGGACGTTTCCCCGGGTTCGGACGGGTCCAC